>CATMLK010000006.1:0-117286 GCA_950070535.1 uncultured Bacteriovoracaceae bacterium
TGGTGCTTTGAATGTTATTGATATAGTTGGAATAGTAGAAGCCATTCTTAGTGACGATATGCCTGATATTATTTTATGTGCCGACGTTAATGATGATGGCATCATTAATGGGCGCCACAGCTTTCCAAAAAGGTCTGGGCGTTGTCCATTCTCTCTCGCACGCACTATCAACCAAGTTCGACATTCATCATGGCCTTGCAAATGCAATATTGTTGGAATATGGAATTGAATTTAATTGGGACTCAGCACAAGAGAGATACATGGCCATTTCAAAAGCTGTAAACACTCAAGATTTAAAGTACTGGGTTAGAACCTTAAATAAAAAGATTGGCATAAACGAGACACTAGCAAGTGTTGGTGTTGGACAAAAGAGTTTGTCTACTTTGGCAAAGCTTGCTTACAATGACAACTGTCACAAATTAAACCCAAGAGTTTGCTCAATGCAAGACCTTGAGCAGATTTATAAAAAGGCCTTGCAATGTTAAAGATAGGTGTAAGTGCATGTTTCATGTACCCAGATGTTAACCGAAAAGTCTTTGGACCAAAGACATTAAGCTATATAGAAAATGATATGTTTGCTTATCTAAGTTCAGAAGGAGTTATGCCGATCCTAATTCCAAACTTGGAAACTGGCCTTCAAAGACAGTACCTTGAGAACATAGATGGGATTGTACTTCAAGGCGGATCAGACCTTTCCCCCCAAACTTATAATGAAGCATATCTTGATCAGGGTCGTTGGCCAGGCGACAGACTTCGAGATGTTTATGAGTTTAAGATTATGGACTGGGCAGTTAAAAGTAAAATACCAGTACTAGGTATTTGCAGAGGTGCTCAGTTAATAAATGCATACTTTGGGGGGACACTTTATCAAGACATTGAGACACAGCTACCAAATTCGCTTTCGCACAGAGATGCTTTAGTGTATGACCGGGTAAAACATAAAGTCGAGCTTTCAAGTAATGGTCTATTACATAAGGCCTATCAGCAAAAAGAAATACACGTAAATAGTGTTCATCATCAAGGCATTAAAGAACTGGGTGATGGGCTTTTAGTTGAAGCAGTATCACCACCTGACAAAATTATCGAGGCGATAAGACATGAGGAATTACCAATTCTTGGTGTCCAGTGGCATCCAGAGTTCCATCATACAATTAAAGAGCAACTAAGCGATCCTCAAAAGATTTTAGATATTTTCTATAATTTCTGTAAGGTCACAATATGATTAAAATAGAGACTTCAACTCAAAGAGAAGGGCTAGAATATTTATATAACTTGGCGAGATCTGAACAAGTCAAGTGGTCGGAAACGGACTTGAATGAGCGAATTCAATGTATTGAGCGTTTTTCAAAGCTACTCATAGAAAATAAAAGGGATTTGGCAAATGAGCTTACTCAAGAGGTAGGAAAACCAATAACCCAATCTATTGGTGAAATTGAGGGGGCGAGCAAGAAGTGCGAGTTTTTCATAAATCACTCCCAAGAACTTCTTCAAAGACAAAAGGTAAATCAAGACGGCCTAACGGAAGAAATTATAGATTACGACTCACTGGGAGTTATAGGACATATCAGTGCATGGAACTATCCGTATCTCATTGGGGTAAATATTTTTGTTCCTGCATTAATCGCTGGTAATGCGGTTTTGTACAAGGCAAGCGAGCACTGCCCAAAGGTTGGTGGTTCCATTGCGAGTCTGCTTTGGAAGGCCGGAGTGCCCAAGAATGTTTTCCAAAACTTAAAAACATCCCCTGAGATAGGAAAAGCTCTGCTTGAGCTTCCTTTAAATGGATACTTTTTCACAGGATCTAAAGATACTGGTATCGAGATAGCAAAAGCGCTCGCTCACAAACTTGTGCCCATGATTCTAGAACTTGGAGGAAAGGATCCCCTTTACATAACAAACGAAATCTCAAACATGGACAATGCTGTTGACCAGGCCATCGACGGTGTCTTCTACAACAATGGACAAAGCTGTTGCAGCGTAGAGAGGATTTATGTTCATGAGGACGTATACGAGAACTTTCTCTCAAGTTTCGTAAAAAAAGTTTCTAATTTAAAAATTGGAGATCCTAAAGAAACTGAAACTTATATAGGTCACGTCACAAGGCGCGATCATATTCACAAATTAAATGAGCATGTTCAGGACGCTCTATCTAAAGGTGCAAATTTAGAATATGGTGGTGCCCAAGTCGGTGACAAACACTTCGCTCCAACAGTTCTAACAAACGTGAATCACGACATGTTAGTGATGAGAGAGGAAACGTTTGGTCCTATTATTGGGATCCAAAAGGTAAGCTCTGATCATGAGGCCATAGATCTTATGAATGATACTGAATATGGCCTAACCAGCTCAGTATTCTGCTCCGACAGAAAGCGTGGAGAAAGTATACTAAAGAGGATTAATTCTGGCACAGGTTACCTTAATTGCTGTGACAGGGTCTCCTCTTACTTACCATGGAGCGGAAGGAAGAGTTCTGGACTAGGCTGCGCTTTATCCAAACATGGCCTCTATGCGTTTTGTTCTCCAAAAGGCTACCACCTCAGGTAAGAATAAGAGCTGTTTAAACTGATCCTAAAAATCAATGTTTATTTCTTTTAATTGGTAAGGCCATTTAAGAGCATCACCATGAGAAGCTTTGTCATCGACTGAAAAATTACTCCACACCAAGTAGAATGGCCCAAGTGCCACTTCCTTGTTGTTTCTAACGAACTTGGAAAAACCACTCTGTCCTTCCTCGTTGGTTGCAATTAATCCAGTCTTGCCTGTGGACATCTTTAACATTAATGGGATTGTAGTTGTTTGGGTGTAGCCATCTAGTGCTTTAAAAGAGATTGATTTGGCATTTCGCCAAGATTTACCATAGACCTTATCTAATAGTTTATAAAACTCAACTCCTTCATAGGTTTTATTGTATTTTCGCCAAACATTTTGAACCTTTAAACTTTTAATGCCCTCAATATTCTTAAAATCACTTTTGGTTACATATTGTTTTTTAGCATTATCTTGTCTAAGAAGTAAGGATTGAGCGAAAGTGGAAAACGAAAGAAAAACGAGGGAGAAAGTTAACAGCAATTTCATCAAAAGCTCCAGGATTAATTATACAAATAAGAATAAACAAATTATACCATCCAATAAGATCCTGTGGAATAGGGACCTTATTTTCACATAGTAGTTCAGCACCTTAAACGGTGCATCATTCCTCAAGAACCTTGATTGTGATTCAAACCAAAAGTTAATCGACTGTGGGAATTTGCTTGGCCATCCAACCTACTATTGAGTACCACTGACAAGGTGGCACTCAATTAAATGATCGGAATCTGCTAGATTGACTTGCTCTCTAACCCAGCAGATGTCGCACCATAATGCGACCTCTAACTGGAAGGTTTTATTTCTTTTCTTTTTCTGAAAAATGAGTTTTTAAAGCAGACTCTACAGAGTCATTAAGCTGTGACTTAACTTTATCAACGGCCTGATGATCAAGGAGCCCTTCCTGATAAAGAAGTTTATCTAGGGTGATTTCCTCGGTAGACTTCTGGATCTTGCCTCCACGAGCTAAAAAATCTTCTATTGATTCAGTTGCCATATGACTCTCCTTAATAGTGTGGTGGTTTCTCGTTTGGAACTTCGCTTTGCCCAGATGTGGAGTTTAACTTCAGTTCCCTTATTTCATTGATGAGTTTATCAATTGTAAATTCATGCTTCGTTACAATTTTATTAAGTTGTTCAACCAAGTCCTCTTGGTGAGCATACTTAATCTCTAAATCAATAACTTGTTTCTGTAATGTTTCTAGTTCTTTACTCATGACATTTATATATGTTTAAAAAATCAAAAAGGCGAGCTTAATAGGTGCCCCTTGTAATATCAAGGGACACAATTAAAACTTTTATTACTCACACTCCAGCATACTTATGATTCGAGGATGCCAGCTATAATCCCCAACTTCGCTTTCAGTATCGTAAGACTTCATATACCTTATTTCTTCCCAATGCATTTCCTTGATTCGAATGGCTCCCAAGGGTTTGATACCCATCCAGCTTTTAACTTCTTTCATTGGTAGTGTTTTCACATCCACCGCTCTTTCAAACCCTTTTAATTTGCAAATGTCATCTGTATGTTCCAAACCTACATAATAGGCATATCTATTATTAGCATCTTCATCTACTAGATCCTTTAGGTAGAATGTTTTACTGCCAAACTTTCCTTTAGCAACCCGTTCTTTTATTGTATTTGCAAGCATATAGTGAGGATGGTCTTCATGTCCAACATAGTGATGACTAAACTCGTGAAAGATCATTCCCGTTAACTCGGCGATTGTTGTTTTATTCTCTAAAATTTTTGGTATATCGAAATATATAGTTGAGTAAGGGACATCACCAGTACATAAGTCCTCTTCCCCATTACAGCTTCCTTCTTCAAACCTTGTGTAGGTTATGTTTTCTTGGAGTTTTACTTTTGTGTTATTAATCATACTATTCCACATCTTTGCGACTTTAGGGTCTTCGATATCGCTCACCCATAATGATTTGGTTATTGGAATTAAAAGTTTCTCTTTTAACTCTCGGCCATCTAGCTTTATAAAGTTGACCAGCTCCTCTTTTTTTAGGGGGTAGGAATCCAGTTTGGCCGCAGCACGCATCTCCTCGATGAGTCCACCATTGCCACCACCAGTGGACCTGGCCATAGTTGTAGTTGCCCCAAGCATTAAAGTTGTTAATAAAATTGTTTTCGTAAGCATAATAAGTCTCCTAGCTATTCTTTCGTTAATTTGAAAAATTGATTTGAAAATTGATATATCTCTTCGGCTTCGCCGTCAGAAGCTTCGTGCTCCTGAATGATTTCTTCGATTAAGCTTCTTATATTTTGTTTAATTTTAGGCAGACTAGACTTTTTGATACCAAAAGCGACAGAATTAAACTCCCTCTCCATTACATCCTGTGTCTCCAATGCATCAGCAGCATGGGCCAGAACACTCTTGTGATATTCCCTTAAGGCCTCACTCTTAACATCGTTTCTGGAACGAATTTTGACATATTGTCTCTTTAGATCGCCATATTCATCGAACTTTAAAAATCCTAAGTCACATAGCAATCTTAATGATTCTTTAATTTCATTAACGGTGGTTTTAATCACCAAATGTTCTTTTATCCAGTTGGGATCGGCCTTAAAACCATGGAGGCTAGACATTTCGATAATGGCGCCATTAAGTGGGTTCTTTAAATACTGGAAGGTATCTACTTCGTGTGTAGTTACCTTCTCTCCAGGTGCTAACTCTTTAAGTCTTTTTAGAAAGTGTTCTTTTTCTTTCAAGCTTTTGGCTTTTTCATAATCTATTAAAGTTTCAAAATATAATATTTCTTTAGCATCAAGCCCTAGACTTTCACCCAAGGCCATAGCGTATTTTTTTGGAAAAGGTCGCATACCCTTAATGATTTGGTGGAGTGTTCCGTAACTACTAATACCCAATTGCTTGGCCCAAGCTCTTAAGGTAAAGCTCTTATTAAAGACACGCTTTTTCTCCCACACGCTTCTCAAAAAAAGGGAAGAGCTGTCGAACTCAAAAATGTTTACTTCACTCATCATACTGTTATCACTTGGACAATTGTTAATTATTGGGATCGGGCACTTGTTAAATCAAATACAGTCACCATCATTTATGAAGGCAAGATAGCTGTATTCGACACTCGACTCAACTATTTTGAATACAAACCGGATCACGGGTGAATACAAATCGGTAATAATTACAGGGAAGCGATTAATGAGTGAAAAATTTACACCTAGTTACCTTAAAAAACGTCATTACAACTGGGGAGTTGTAGCTGTAGTTGCAGCACTTGGGACTTGTGCAATAGTAAGCATGTTCTACTGGCAACCAAATGGAAGTTTATCGAATTTAATTGCTGCAAACCCGGAAAGCATTTTTAGCAAAGGTGACTATTGGAGACTTCTCACCTCAACGTTTGCACACGCCGACCTTGAGCACCTTCTATCCAACTCATTAATGCTAGGCTTTCTTACATACTTTGTTGCTTCATTCTACGGGCTGGGTGTGCTTTTATTTTCTTTTTCCATGGGTGCAGCAATCAACCTTGCGACACTTGCCCAATATGATGCAAATACAACGCTGGTGGGGGCCTCAGGAGTGGTATACTTTCTTTGGGGGCTATGGCTTACACTATATGTTTTTATTCAAAAGAATTTAAGTGTAGGCAAAAGACTCATGAGAATGGGTGCTGTGTTTTTAGTTTTACTTGTGCCCACGACTTACAGCCCACAAACCAGTTACTTTGCCCACTACATTGGTTTTTTAATGGGAATGATTTCAGGTGCGCTTTATTACCTAGTAAGTCCAAAGAGGGCCTCTAAAGATGAGATTCTCGCCGAACTCAACCAAGAAGAAGTAGAATCCGACGAATGGGGTGATCCAGAGTGGGAAGACAACCTAATCAGTGACGTTGAAGCAAAGGATTAACCAACTGTTTGGACCAGATGATAAGTATATCCTGCATATATGGCCATAAGCAGTCCCCCCTCAATTCGGGTAATTTTCCCATGCTTTTGTCTAAAGCCATATCCAAATAGAAACAGGGATAATGTAAGTCCAATCATTACTAAAGCATCCCTTGTAAATACCTCTGGTGAAATTGGTATCGGATGAATAGAGCCTGCAAGTCCTATAACTGCGAGGGTATTAAAAAGATTTGAGCCAATAACATTTCCTAGAGCGATATCATCCTCGCCTTTTCTGGCTGCGGCCACAGATGAGGCAAGCTCTGGAAGAGATGTACCTATGGCCACAACAGTAAGGCCAATAACCAACTCGCTTACATTAAAGAAAGTTGCAATCTCCACTGCGGCCCATACAAGTAGACGCGAGCTACCAATAAGCACCACTAGACCAAGGATAAGCCAAAAGAAGGCCTTTCCCACCGGCATTTTGTGATCCTGAAGCTCCTCTTCCACTTCCTTACTTAAAGCATCCTTAGGGTGTGTCATCCCTTCATATACAGTCCAAATTAGAAAGGCAGCAAATAATACTAGAAGAACAACTCCATCCAATCTAGAGAGCTCACCGTCATATAGCTGATAACCAGCAATGATCCCAATAACTGAAAGGATTGGTAGTTCCTTCTTTAAAACTTTTGAGTGTACCGTTATTGGTAAAACTAAGGCGGTAAAGCCAAGAATCAATGCGATATTGGCAATATTGGAGCCAATTGCATTACCCAGTGCGAGATTTGACTTACCTTCTATAGATGAAAGAGTAGAAATAACTATTTCTGGAGCGGATGTTCCAAAGCCTAAAATTAACATTCCAATTAGTAAGGGCGACATACCAAAATGACCAGCTGCGTTTGCGGCACCTTCAACAAATCGATCTGCACTCCAAACCAACAAAATCAACCCAACTATTATCCCAAAAATGGCCAATGTCATATAATCACTCCCTTTCTCTTACTTTATGATACCGATCACGTTTTTTACATTGAAAAAATCTCAAACTACTCTAATTACTACGCTCAACGGCATACAGAGCAATTTTTCATTGACTTAAGGGCCTACTGAACCTAATACTTTATCACCATGACTGACTTAAATCTTGATCAATTCTACGACAGAGAGTCGTATTTCGGCGAACAGCTCGATGCGGTGAATAAAAACTTTTTAACCAACGGCAAAAAGCTACGTGCATATTTTCTAAACTCAATCGGGCTCTCCCTGGATATCAATGAAGACTCCACCTACGTAATGGCCAGATGCACTGAGATGATCCACAATGCCACACTGTGCCATGATGATGTAATCGACAATGCAACGATGAGAAGAGAAACTCCTTCCATTAATCAACAAATTGATAATAAGAAAAGTGTCTTGGTTGGAGACTTTCTTTTGGCCAGGGCGATTCAAGAGCTATGTGCTTTAAAGTCCCTAGAGCTTTTAAGAGAGATTTCAAAAACCCTTGAGTTACTCTCTCAAGGCGAGTTCATTCAAGATGATTACAGCAAAGACTCCCACACTTGGAGTTACGAAAAATTTGCTGAAGTTGCCTTACATAAGACAGGCTCTCTTTTCGCCTGGACTTTCAAAGCTCCATACCTATTCGTTAACACAGACGAGTCCCTTGTGACCCAGATAAGTAAACTTGGGGAAGACTTTGGAGAGCTGTTCCAGATGCGTGACGATCTTTTAGACTTTGCCAAGGAAACAGACAAAACCAAGATGATTGATATCGAAAACCAGAATATAAACTTTGTATTATGTATGCTGGATAACGACCAAAGACAAATGGTTCTAAAAGATAAAACAATCACAATGGAACAAATCAAACCAGCATTAGACTTTTATAACAAAAAGACTAAAGAGTTTGAACAAAACTTGGAGGATTTTCCTTCCAAGGGACACTGGACTCTAGAAATTGCAACAATTTTGGAAACGCATTTTAAGGGCCTTGAAGAGAATTTCTAACGAATCATTCTTCCTACAGTTAAGAACAACTCCTGCAATTCAAATGGTTTTCCTATAAAGGACTCAGCCCCTATTTCTCTTGCCCTGGCCTGAGAATCTTGTGCGGCGGTCATAACCATAATTGGCGCTCCATTAGACGGAAATCGCTCTCTAAAGACTTTAGAGAACTCCCAACCATCCATAACGGGCATTTTCATGTCGAGCAAGATTAAATCTGGCATACCATTTTTTTCTATCAAGGCCAAGGCCTCTTCTCCATTCCCAGCACATGTTACCTGATATCCTTTTTTAGAAAGTGCCAACTTTGTAAGCATTGAGAGATCGGGGTTATCTTCAACAATTAAAATTCTCTTATCAGTCATAGTTCATCCTGGTTGCCTAGTGGTACAGTAAAAAAGAAGGTTGTTCCTTCACCTTCAATGCTATTAAAGCCAATTTCGCCTCCATGCTTATTAATAAATTGCTTTGATAAGAACAGGCCAACGCCCATACTGGTAACCTGTTCATATGATGTGCCGGAGTGTGCTCTATAGAAGCGCTGAAATACTTTTGCTTGCCTCTCTTTGGGAATCCCAATTCCATGATCTGAAACACTTACTTGTAATTGATTATTCTCAACCTTAGAATTGATGAGAACATCCCCTCCTCCTGGCGTGTACTTAATGGAATTGTCCAAAATATTTACTAAGACTTCCTCTATTCTTGTTCTATCGGCTACAATATTGGCCGATGTGTTTTCTTGAATTATTAATGAATGCTTATCGCTTATTTTACTCATATTATGAACAACCTCATCGACAAGAGTCGCCATTGAAAAACAACTTTTTCTAAGTTCTGTTTGTTCAAGTTCAAGCCTAGATACTTCTAAAACATCTACCACCAACTTGTTAAGTAAGTTACACTGGCGATTAATTGTTTTTAAAGCATAGGGTAAGAATTTTGTAACTTCACTTTTATCCATGCCTTCCATAAGTTGAGTTGTTGTTTTCAAAACAGTTATAGGCGTTTTGAGTTCGTGTGCCGCAGTAGAGAGAAACTCCTCCTTTGATCTTGTTAGAAGCTTTAGGTCTTTGCGCATTTTATTTATTGCCTGGCTAAGAGAGCCTAATTCGTCTTTCTCAGACAGAGGCACCTTTCGATCAAAATCCCCTTTACCAATATCAGTTACACATTTTTCAAGTTCAATGATTGGCTCAACGAAATACTTTGTTAGGAAAAAATATTCCAATATCATAATAACAAGCACCAAGAAGAAAAACGCTAAAACATATTGCAACGCGCGGCTATTAAAGACTTGGAGATCTTCCTGCATAACACTCAGAAGGATATGTCCGACCATAATCATGTCATGAGTTTTTAGATTTACCTGCCCTATTAGAAATTTACGCTGCTCTTCTGTAAGTGTGGTTACGTCTGCGGTATCAATACCTAAAAAAAGTCTTCTAATAAGATTATTAGTCTCATCAAGAGTGTTATAAAATCTAGCATCGACTCCAGTGTGGGAAAGTTCGTCAATATACTCCTCTATCTGATTTGAAATTGATATCCATTGGCTTTTAGCGCGGTGAATGTCTCTTACTCTAATATCCACCATGGCATTGTTTAAAAGAGTGAGCTCGTGCACCAATGAGTAAATATTTCTTGTAACTTTCAAACTTTGCGGCACTTCTAAATACGAGCGCAAAAGCACTGAGCCCGGAATCAATGCGGCCAGAAACATGAGGATATTAGCAAGAAATAATTTCGCCTTAATACTCATCTTACTGCCTTATTGTCACTGCGTAGGGTTTTTCTTCTCTTAATATCTCAGACTCGATTAATGGCAAAAACTTTACAGTCCTTTGATTCTCATGGTTTTCCTTATAGAGTTTTTGTGCAGACTCAAGTGCCAAAAGAAGACTCTCGCCCAGAGAGAGGATATACCTATAACTCTCCCAGTCGTTTGATATCGATTTGAGCCTATTTGTGCCAAAGTAGTCAAAGATAATTTTCTGGCTTCTATCTGGATTTCTATATACAAACTTTTCAGCAAGAACTAGTGCACCCATAAATCGCTTGAGTGCCTCTCTTTTCTGAGTAACACACTTCTCACTTGAAGCAAGAATGCCATACAATCTAAAGAAGTCTGGCAGAAATACTCTCAGTCGTGTCCCAGATCCCTCAAGAATTTCTTCATATTTCTCAGTTCGAATGGCAATCGCTTCAAGCTCTTCAGCAAGAAACTTTTCAATCAGAACATCCTCATCAAAGTATTCAACCTTCACTCCCTTCACATCATGTATTTTTAGAAAAATTTGTAAAAAAATGGACACGGCTGAGTCAGCCACTGTTCCCACGGTTTGCCCTGCCAGATCTCTTGGATTTGATTCACCATTTTCACGCTTAACTAAAACAACATGAGCTTTGTCAGTAAAACCTGTTCCTGCAAGCAACCTTAGGTTTTCATTGTTAAAACTTTCAATGACAAATGGAATGGTAGATGAAAACGCTACATCCACTTCCTCATTAACTAAACTTTTTAGGGCTCCCTCATCACTTGAATGTTCTTTAAATTCAACATTCAACCCCTGTCTGGCAAAGAGCCCACGCTTCTTTGCAATAATTGCCAAAGCGGACTTAACCCCATCTTGAACACCAAGAGTAAGAGTTAATTTGGCCGTCTCTTCAGGAGGTCTGAGTTCATCAATAATGACTACTGCACAAAGGAGGAGAATTCCAGCTCCAAAAATGAGTTTAAAAAGCTTTGAGAAAGAAATAGAGCCCTCCTTTTAACAAGAACAGCATAGATCGAGCAAAAGTAGTGCCAAACAGGCCTTGTGGCACTTAATTTGCAGTTATCTAACAGGAATACAGGAGTAATTTATGTTAAAATTGATATTTATAATGATGTTCGCTCTTTCTTGTGCAGGCCCTAAAAAGGTCCAAGATGTTTACACTCAAGAAAGCAACTATTTCGATTATGAGTATTACTCAGACGACCTAAGTGATCTTGATACTTTTAGCGACACATACGACTATTTCTATTACGAGCAAGACTCTCCTCCAGTGTATCTGCAGGAAACTGAGGCTCCTAGAGACTGGGATGATTGGTTCTTTGAAGACTATTAAAAGCACGCATGATACAATGTTACCCATATGCGAAAACGGGTCCTAAATTTTTTTAAGTCCAATCACTTCAAACTTAGACAAAGAGAAAGAGTTCTAAGTGACAATGAAATCAAAAAAACGATCCTAAACGGTGAGATGAGCGAACGTGATGGAACGACTATTTTTACATTGAAAAATATTGAGATAATAGCTGACTTTGAATCAGACGTTCTTATTACTATCGTAAAAAAGCCATCACCAGCTCCTGCGCCAAAGATAATACGGCAGGACACAGCTAAAGAAATAAAAGAGAAACTTCTCACCCCTCAACATAGTGAGGAAATAGAAGAAGTTTCTCAACAAGCTACGTCACCAGATGAAGAGTATGAGATAGATTTAGAAGAATATCTAAATCATACTAAAAAGTAGCGAGCATGCTCCTCCCAAGTCTTCTGCTCCCTGTCTTTTGTTTCTGACAAGTATCGCTCCAACTCCATAAGAGAATTTAAGGAGTTCTTACACAACCTACTTGTCTCTTCATCATTAAAATATTTAATCTCGACTAGAAAGCACTCCTTTAGATTGGAAACGTGCTTTCTTAGCACTTCAAGTCGAGACCTACTCTCATCATAGTTAAAGTCTTCCATACAGGCCTCATATCTATTGCAGCATGGTGTCGTTTGCTTCGCCGTTCCACTTGAGTTCGATTTCAAACTCATTCTCTCCATGCTTGGACTCAACTTCAACATTGACCCAACCTTCTTTCATGGCCTTATAAGGTATTTTACGCTTCTCACCTTCTACTTGAATCTCAAAATCTTCATTATTCTCAATAGCGTTAAGCCATCTTTGAAGTACTCCCTTTAACTGATCAGTTTGCATTTTTTCTTTCACTTTAACTTTTTGATTGGTTGCATTTTCCATGCTGGTCCCCCTATTTTAAAACTGTATGATTTTTTATTGCAGTTTTACGGCCAGAGGAGCGAATGAATGCCTAAAAAAAATTTAGATAAATAGATTCTTAATTGGCGTAGACCAAGGTGGGAGGTATGATGGGCAGCTCGTTTTATCAAACTTATCAAAATAGATTGTCGAGAAATTATCAGGCCTCTCTCCACGTTGAAACCTTGCATCCCAGGCCTTTATTTCTTTTACAACAGGAATTCTTGCAAATTTTGTCCAGGCCTTAAAAAAGCAATTTTCAGAGTACAAATTCTTAAGTTCACTTAACTTCATTTTTTCCCGACTATATAGAATAAAGTTAGAATTAGACTCCACGACTGGGGACATCGCTTTAAAGGCGATTGGGCACTCTTCAACTTTGTTGAGTGAAAGCATTCCACGAGTGACATTAATAATCTCCCCCTCTCGACTTAAGCTTGAGAACTGCCAGCAATGATACTGAGTAGGAGTTGGATGTAATGAAATTTCAACCAGCTCCTCTTCCGGAGCTTTAATAGTATTTAAATAAACAGATTTTGCTTCCTCACGCTTAGAACTTAGTGTTGATAGAAACACTGCGAGCGTTACAAATGAGGCTAGAAGTCCCAAAACCTTAGTTTTATTCTGAAGATAAAAGAGTCCTCCTCCCAAGGCCATTAAGATTAAGGTACTCCCAATCGGTAAATAGTCCATCAAAGTTAGTGAAATTGGTACCACTGTTATAAATAGGGCCAAAGTAGCCTTCGTCCAAATACTTTCAAACGAAGATATTAAAGGTGCGCCAAAAGCAACCCAGAAAAATGGCTCAACTATAAACACCAAGTCTCCATAAAGCCAGTTATTGTTAAATGGGTAAAATGGATGAATTCCATAAGAATTTAGGGAGTCAAGTCCGATATGTGCTAAAAGGTTAAACACAATACACAGCGCGACTCCAAGGAGTTTCGCTCTACCTTTCATAACGTAACTTTTAAACTTCTTTGAAAAAATATACAGTAAAGAAAAGACTAGCAGACCTTGTGGTATTAAGTACACAAAGGTGTGAGTGTGCCCTCTATGATGCAGAAGATAGCCCAATGGCTCTGGCAGAGTGTTAACGAGGACAATATCTAAGTCTGGAAAATTTGCGCAAATCAATGATACAAAAAGAAAAATCTTTCTTCTAAGGCCTTGAGTATCAGCATCGGACTCATTAGGTAAAACTCGATGAACTATTTCACCAATAGTAAGGGCTACGACACTATGGCTTAAATTTTCCATTTGACTCTCAAACTTCTTTTGATCCTATGCCAAAGGCCCTTATTTGGGTATTGTCTTATCCATAGAGATTGTCCATCCTCCTTTGACTCTTTTATTAGTTTACTCTTTTTCAAATCCCTTAGTATCGCCGCTAAATCTTCTACACAGAAACTAGGATAAGAAAGAAGAAACTCTTTATTAAAATCTAAAAAGATTTTTTCCAATGACATTGGCTCAAAAAATGACAAGGTTTTTAAAACCTCGTCTCTCAAATCCTGGTAATCCATTTCTTCCATAAATTTAGTATAGCAAATCTTTTGGACAGCTGGACATTTAATTGTGTTTGCTTTCTAATTAAGCAATGAAGTGGATGATTTATGGAGCATATGGATATACTGGTAAGTTGTTGGTGCAAGAAGCACTAAATTCAAACATGACTCCAATTGTTGCTGGCAGAGATGCCAAAAAGATACACGATCTTTCACAAAGCTCAGGACTTGAACCTAGGGCCTTTAAACTAGAAAACGCTGCAACATTTTTAGAAGATGTAGAACTCGTGGTCAATTGTGCAGGACCTTTTTCCAAGACCTTTGGCACTATGGTTCAGGCGTGTATATCCACAGGAACCCACTACCTAGACATAACAGGAGAAGTGTATGTTTTTGAACAGGCAAAACTTCTAGACAAACAAGCAAAGGATGCAAAGATTATTATTTGTCCTGGAGCAGGTTTCGACGTCGTAACAACAGATTGCTTAGCGTTAAAACTTAAACAAGAAATGCCTGAGGCCATAGAACTTGAGCTTGGATTCGATGGTCTAAGGACACCTAGTGCTGGTACAGCAAAAACAGTGGTGGAAAACATTTCAAAAGGTTCTCTAATAAGAGAGAGTGAAAAGATTAAGACCATTCCACCAGGTTCCGATACAAAAACGATTAATTTTGGTAATGGAGAACGATTAGCAATGGCCATACCTTGGGGAGACATATCCACGGCGTACACCACGACATCCATTCCCAATATTAAAGTCTATACCCCAACCTCAAAGGCCCAACTTAAAATATTGAAACAAATGAACAAAATCTCTAAATTTTTAGAGAAAGATTTGATCCAAGAGCTCTTATTTAAACTAGTTGAATGGAAAGTAAAAGGTCCTGACGAATCGAAACGAGAAAAGGAAACAAGTTTTGTTTGGGGGATGGTAAGAGACGCCGAAGGAAATGAGTTAAGTGGCAGAATTCGCACAAGTAACGGCTATACTATTGCGGCCATCGCTCCAGTCCATATGGTGCAAAAGCTTCTAAGCAGCTCAAATATAGAATACGGATATACCACACCTGCACAACTGATGGGTCCAGAATTCATCCGAAATATAGAAGGATCTAGCGACTGGGAAATTTTCTAATAATTTTTCTTAATTTTTACTAATAAAACTGCGTGAGTATGCCGAAGAATACTTATGCGATTTAATCTAATATTTTTCATCCTTTTAAGCTTTTTTGCGACTTCAACAGCTCACGCCTACTTATGCGACTTGGAGTTTGCTCCTATCCACAGATTGGATGGCACAAGAGCTCTCCAAGAACTGTCGAAAACAAAAGTTGGAACCTTCAACGTTTTAAACCTTGAGTTCTCACCAGGAAAATATGTTTATAATCCACAAACAAAAACTCGAGAGTTCTTAGAAGGAACCATCAAGAAAGATCCAAACAAAGTGAAAGAGATCGCAAAAATCATAAAAGAAGAAGATCTAGATATCTTAATTTTACAAGAAGTTGAAGGTATTGAGCCGTTAATAAAGTTCAATGCTGTTCACCTTGATGGAAAGTATCAAGTCATAATGCAACGAGGGAATGACACAAGAGGTATTGAGATAGGATTTTTGATAAAAAAAGACCTTCCATTTACAGTAAGGCTTCACTCACACTCTAGTAGAAAAGTGACTGCAGAATCGGGTAAGGAAGAGAAAATTTTCTCCAGAGATGTCCCTTCTCTACATATAAGATTTAACGATACTTCTGCTACTGATCCGCCGGATCTTATAATATCAGGCACCCACTACAAATCTCAGAGAGACCGAAAAAACGATCCCGGTTCGAGGAAACTTCGGGCGAGACAAGTTGAAGAGACAAAGAAAATTTTGCAAGAGTACAAAGAAGTGTATCCCAACACACCAGTTCTTCTTGGTGGAGACTTTAACGCCGACATTCACAACTCTCCTGAATTTAGCGCACTCTTTGAGGATGGCTTTCTGAAGGATAGCTTCGATATTATCGACAACCCACTCTCTAAAGAAGCTAGAATAACTCAGACATTTCATCCATGGGAAGGTCCCACCAAACAATCCCAGCTGGACGCAATTCTTGTGGACGAAAACGCAACCTCCTTAATAAACGATGCAAAGGTTTATAGATATAAAGACGTAAACGGAAAGGAGCGACCTATTCCACAATCCTATATTCAACGCGAACAAAACCCTTCAGACCACTTTATGGTTTTTGTTGAAGCTGACCTTTATAAACTAAGGCAAAGCTCAAGGTGACAGGCCATTCAAAGATTTCCATAATCTAGATCTTGATTTCTCATCTTCCGGAAGCCTTATCGGAGGTGTTTCAAAATCCTCTGGCTCATTAGGAAAGTCATTCACGTCATATTTATTGGCAATTGCATGTCCTAGCTCATCTTTTTTAAAGTCATCTATTTTGCGACTTCGCCTATTTGCCCACTTAATCTTTAACCATTCAAACATAATATCCCCCCACACCTAATTTTAAGCAATTAACGTGCCCAAGAATCCGATAGGCTTAATCTATTGCGACATTGATAATTAAGATTTCAAAATAATGCCATTGTTTGCGAATATGGATTCAATTAAACAAAGGAGTAGTTGATGGAAGAATTAACAAGCGACAATTTAGAGCAGCTAATCAAAGAGCATGACAAAGTCTTGGTTCAGTACGGAGCTTCATGGTGTGGTGCGTGCAGAATGATTAAACCACAAGTTATAGGTCTAGCTGGTGAGAATGAGAATGTTAAATTCCTATATGTAGATGCAGAAAACTTTCCAAATTCAAGACAATTGGCAAAGGTTGAGAACCTGCCTACTTTTGCAGGCTTTGTAAATGGCGAGCTGGTAAAACAGGCCATGGGCACGAAAATAGAATCAGTAAAAGGAGTCCTTAATGAAGTTGCCGGTGATTAAATCCTTAGTGAGTTTCATTGAGCAAAATGATGAGGATTATATTCACGAAACTCTAGAGGTATTGGAGCATATTGGACAAGCAAAAGGATTAAAAGACGAGGAATTGGAGGTCATTTACGAACTGCTTTCCAACATGAGTGGTGCTCTGGAAGTACAAAAACTAATTAAGGGTGGAGTGGGCCAAAAAGAAGCTTTAAACACCTTTATGCAAAGAGTAATGGGCAGCATTGATAAATAACAAGGCCTTGAAAAGGCCTTGTTACTTTCATTTATTGTTAAAACTTTATAAAATGGATTAATGAAAAAAATAAAGTCTATCAAGAATGGTCTATTCTCTAGAAATATAAGTCTTGCAAGAATGGCATTAGGTGCAGGAAAGGACTTTCTTTCTAAGAAAGATGGGGATTTTGCTCAAAACCTCATAGAGACGCTTGAAAGCAAATCTGGAATCATCACCCACGAACTTGGACTTATGAAAGGCAGCGTTATGAAGGCCGGTCAAACGCTGTCGACCTATATGGGTGAGTTTTTCCCAGAAAATGTAAAAAAACTCTTAGCAACCTTAGAGAATCAATCTTACTTCTTGGAATGGAACGAATTAAAGAAGCAGGTTCCCTCTTCTTGGTTTGAACAAATCGAATTTGATCAAAACCCTCTAGCAGCAGCTTCAATAGGTCAAGTTCATTTAGGAAGGGATAAAAATACTGGTGAAGCCTACGCAGTTAAAATTCAATACCCAGGAATCAGAAGGGCGATTAATCGAGACATATTCACTATAAAACTATTGGTTAATTCTTTAAAGATTGCCCCTGGCAAGTTGGACATATCCGAGATTTACGATGAAATAAAAGAAATGCTCTATCAGGAAATGAACTATGAACAGGAACTTGAATCAATCCTGGAGTTCAAAAGCTTAATAGGCGACAATCCCCTAATAAAGGTACTCACTCCCATAGAGAATTTTTGCACGAAAGACATACTTACAACAAAGCTTAGCAGTGGTCATTCATTGCGTTCAGAACACGTACAGGGTCTCCCCCAAAGTAAAAGGGATGAGTTAGGCAAGGCCTACTTAAATCTATTCTGTCGTGAACTCTATGAGTGGGCCTTAATTCAAACTGATGGCCATTTTGGAAACTATCTTATTGAAATAGACGGCGAAAATGCGAACTGGTTTCTTCTCGACTTTGGTGCCACAAAGAGGCTTGAAGGTGATTTCTTAAATCATTACCGAAATATGATCAGTTCTGTCATTGTTCAGGATAGAGATAAGTTTTTTGATAGCTTTAAAAACCTTGGAAGGATTGATAACGATAAAAGCCTAAACCATGATCTAATCTGGGAGTATCTGGAAGTTATGGGTCAGCCTTTTCAGAGTGATTCCTACGATTGGGGAGCAAGCAACATACCAGAGCAGGCAATGGCCTACTTGCCTAAACTGATGAAAAATCTTCCACAGGGTAAAGCACCTAAAGATACAATCTTCATTGATAGAAAGGTCGCAAGTGTTTTCTATGTTTTAAAACAACTGCGTTGTAAATTTAATGCAAGGGAAGTTTTTTCAAAATACATTTAAAAATGTTGCCTTGGCACTAAATCGCTCATTACCGAAGACCTTTGAATACTCAAGGCCAAGTTGATAAGGATCAAGGCTCCAATTTCCACCAAACATAAAATGTTCAAAACTAGAGCTTGCATCAACTGAAGAGTCGCTGCTAACTCCAATATCAAAGATAGTCTTACTTCCTTTTGTTTTCATTTCGCCACTGAGATTTGATAGGCCATACCCGATATAAAGTTCAACTGTATGTATTTTCTTGCTATAAATTAAGCTCTGACCTGATACCTTATCTGTAATTTCAACATCAACTTTACTCTCATCAACGAGTTGTTCATATTTAACTTGAGCTTGGCCGGTGAAGAGTTTTAAAGATAAAAAATTGGAATTATAACGATACAAAAGTACATCTAATGCGACGGAGTTACTGCCTACATTATACTCCCCTACATCGATCTCAGGCAAAACAACCAATTCTACCCCTAGATAACCACCTGCTGCAAATCGAGCTAAAAACCCCGCACTGGGAAGATAATGGTAGGAATCATCTCCACCTGAACTTGCCACGAACTCATTAATGCTTGGTGTTTGTGCATAGCTTCCACTTAGTCCTACCTCTAACCTGTGCTCATTCGGGCCTGGCATGCTAGCACCTGACACAGTTGAATGCTGGGTTAAAGAACCCAAATCTCCCAATATCTCTCGTACATCTTTTTTGCCTAAGTTTTCAAATTGAAACTGAGCATATAGCTGATGACAAAATAATATTAAAAAGATGCTCAAGATATTGAACATTTCTCCCTCCTGAAGGAGATTATACATTTCTTGTGAGCTTGCTAAAATTTCTGGCCGCGATTTTTCTTTTTCTCGGAGTGTTGCTTCTTCTTTTCTAACCTTTTTCGAACAGAGGAGCGTGTTGGCCTGGTTTCTTTTCGTCTTTTTGGCTCTTTACTCGCCGAAATTAACATTGATCGAAGCTTGAGATTTACGTCATCAATATTCCGTTTTTGACTTCTATGTCTTTGTGACTTAATCAGGACTTGGCCACGGTCATTAATAAAACCTTTAAATAACGTTTTGAACCGGTTCTTTACAGCACCAGAGATTGATTTGGAGTCATTTAGATCCCAGATCAAAGTAACTTGAGTGTTTAGCTTATTAACGTTTTGCCCTCCGGCCCCAGAGCTTTTTGAAAATGTATACTTTAATTCATTGGTATCGACTTTTATCATCTAATCATAATAACATGTGATGATATTAACTAAAGGAGAAAGTATGAGATACCTTCACACAATGATAAGAGTTAAAAATTTGGAAGAGTCATTAGACTTTTATTGCAATAAACTTGGACTTGTTGAATTCAGTAGAAAAGAAAGTGATAAAGGAAGGTACACCCTAGTCTTTCTTTGTGCTCCAAATGATTTAGAAAGAGCAAAGCAAGACAACTCACCTTTAATTGAGCTTACTTATAATTGGCCAGACGACGAAGGTCATCTTGAGAGCTACTCTGGTGGTAGAAACTTCGGACACCTAGCTTTTAGAGTGGAAAATATATATTCGCTCTGCCAAAGATTAATGGATCTCGGCGTAACTATAAATAGGCCGCCAAGAGATGGCCACATGGCGTTTATCAAAAGTCCAGACGGCATTTCAATTGAAATTCTTCAACAAGGGAAAGCACTTACTCCAGAGTCACCTTGGACAGAGATGGAGAATGTGGGCTCTTGGTAAAAACGAGTAAATTTAAACACCTTTTTCCACAAAATAGACAATGGGAGTAAGTCCATAACTAAATTGTTTACAGTAAGAATAAAGAGCGGAGTTGCCTTGTGCAGAAATTGCTTCCACCGCTCTCTCTAACTGTGCTTCACACTCCGAAACCTCAGAGTATGTACTTCCTATAAACTCTTTGATCCAAGAGCTCTCAAAATCTTTCATATAGATTAAAAACTCAAATTCCGAATCTCCCATGCGAGAGCAACCTGCATGCAACAGTTTTACATTCGCGTTGCCAAATTTTAAATCGTACTTTGACTCAGTTGTATCACAATCCCCTAGAGAACTTCTTTTTCCAACAATGGTTTTTATTTGAACATCGTGTGCGGCCCCAAGATGCATTATTGGCGTATATCCATGTTTAAAAACAGTGATAAATACCTTTTTACATGTATTAATAATGGAATAGATTTTTCTGGTGGCAAATTTATTGGACAAATCATTAACAAATCTTCTGCACTCATGCTCCTGTTCAAACTGGATGGGCAAATGTAGTGAACTAAAGCGATTATAAGCTTCGTCAATGTAGTCAACAATTAAAGAGCTTCCAATGCAAAAGCTTGCGATAGGAGAAATGCCCATATTTGAAAGCTTGAGACTGACTACTCGAGAATAATACTCACAGGTCTTCCTATTGGGAAGCCTTCTATGAAGCCTCTCGATTCTACTCGTATAGGGATGAGTATAACTAAACCTTAACTGTATAAACCTTCTGCTACTTTTTCCGCAGTTGCCCTCAACAAATTGGTACCCTTCCAATGAGTCAATAGATTTTATAATAGCCTTAAGGTCTTCCTGGCATAGTATTAAATCTCTAGAGGGATAAACCTCACCATCATATCTTGATAGTTCAAATCCATAGGCCCCAGTTGTAAAAAGTAGAAAAATTAATAAGCGCACAATTCCTCCTTAGGATAAGGGAAACTTTGATATGCACTAGCTCGTCCGTCAAGGCCTAGGCCCTAGACTAATTTTAATCCAATCAATATGCAAGTATTCGCTCAAGCATGACACCGTAATCAGTTCCAAGTTCCTTTTCAATTTCTTCACTCTCCCTAGCTGATGTATCTATAAACCATCCACCGCCCAAGGAATATCTAACACCAACTGTATTAACGCCGCCAGAGCTTCCACCAACATTTAAAGAGCTTTTCCTGGAAAGACCAATTTGCGCACCCACTTGTTTGCTATTGGGATCATAGGTTATAGCTTGAATAGGAGAACCAGAAAGAAAGTATAGAACACTTAGCGACAGGACCCCCTGAGAAATAAGCTCGTTTGTTCTGGCAACGGCCTCCTGATCACCAGGGTCAACACCCTCTAGGGGGCGTCCAAAGAGAAGAACTGATATAATATCCCCTTGTGATAAAGCCGGCCTACTGGATAAGGCATACCTTGGAGATGACAGCGGGCCTTCAAGCTTTAAGAAAACATTATACTCCGGAAGAACAAACTCCACCAAAGCATTAATATAACCATCCTCACCCTCTTTCGTTATCTCCAGAAGATTTAGCTTTATTTGACGCTTAAAAATCTCCGTTTCAAATGGAAGAACCTTTATAAACGCAGACTTCATATTGGACTTTTCAATTTTAGCATCTACATTCAATCTAATAGGTGAATCAAGTAGATTAGTGTGAATGATAAGAACATCCTCCCCTTTTGCCGTAATGTTTACATCTAGTGGAAATGGATCTTCAATTTCCTCCTGTTTCTGAGCAAGCTTATTCTTGAATTTAATTTCATTCTCCACAATTCGACCATCAGGCAATAGCTGTGGGGGGAGCGATCGCTTAGGCAGACGAGGTAAAAATAGAGATATTTGTTTAACGTCCAAATTCACATTAACCATCTTTATCTTTTTTTTAGCTAGATCAAATCCAGCATAACTTTTTAAATTAAAATCAAGTTGTTGCTGCTTAGAACTAAAGTCTACTAGCAAGTCTGTCTGTATGATTGGAATATCACTTGCCGATGTATTGCCTTTTAAATTTAACCTAACAGAGCCGCTCATTTCGTTAAACGGAGCCGGCAACTCGTTAAAGGGCTCCTTGAGGGCTAGTTTCAGACTCCTTTTAACATCTGCGATAAGAATAGCTCCATTGAGGTTTCCTAAAAGTTGCTCTAGAGCTTGCGAAGGAATGATTTTACTTTTGATTTGTGTGCTTGCATTAATCTTCACATCAGCAAGTCTTGCATTTGCTGAAATCTCCACAAGCTCTTTACCAATAATGGCCTGTATTTGAGCGGTATCCACCTTTAGTGGTTGTAAAAAATCGTTTGATAAATTCGGCAACTGATAAGTGGTAGGAAGAGATAATCTTGCCATCTGTTTAGTGGCCTCTAACGCCAACTCATTAAATTTCACCAGTGCTTTTGCATCTGTTTTTTCAACCAAAATATTAAAACTGTAAGAGTTTGCCTGCTGTTTTACTGCTATATTTTCAAGATCCAGAGAAATCTTTGGAATTAGGGAACTCCATCCTAATTGATAATACTCATAAAGGTTAATTGGTTCAGAGTCTGGCTTCTTGGAGGTATCTTCTTTCGCCAATAACTCGACCTTAGAACTTTTTGAGATCACACGAATATAGGAGTCATTGTCTAAACTAATTCCTTCATCTCCCCTCCACTGTACCAGCAGATCAAATTCAATTACTTCAAAGCACGTATCGATCCTGGCAGCTTCGAGCTCTGCCTTAATACAAAACTCGCTAATTTCACCAGTTAATCTTCTCCTATTCCAATTTACGTATTCATGATTAAATTTGAACTTCTTCCAGGAGTGATATTTAATTGGAGATAGCCGCTCTAGAATGAAATTTATGGCCTTCTCATTTACAAGAACATCTGGCCTATAAAAAATAGTTGCTACAACACTCACCAAGGCCAGAGACAAAGTTAAAATGAACTTAAACGCTATTTTCAAAACTCACCTCCAAGTCCAGCGTAAAAGAGTTCATCGCTCTGCTCTGTAGGTGATGTGGTAATTGCTTGTGAATAATAAAATTGTGCCAAACCTATAGGAGACATCCATCTAATGCCTACTCCCGGAGAATGATAGGTTTGGTTTGAAATCTCAAGAGATCTCTCTCCAAACCTTGCACTATCATAAAATAAAAAACCTTCAAGGGCCGGATTAAAAAAGTGCGTTTTACGAAGTTCTGTTTTCACTAAAAGCTTTGATAGTGCTCCAAGCCCATCATTTTTTGGCCGGCTCTTTAATTGAAATCCTCTTAAATCATTGCTTCCTCCACCATAATACTTCACAGATGGAGGCAAGTCCTCTAGGTCCACAGTATCATCAACCAGGCCTGTCTGAGCTAGAAACCTAACTGCGCCAACAACCACTCCTCTGCCTGAGCTAAACAATTTTCCCACAATTGTGCCACCAGAACCCAGTCGGCTGAGCGTATTATCAAATCCAAGCTCTCTAGGACGGTGCTCAACTTGAGCAAAAAAAGAACTGCCCTGTTGGGGGTGAAAGTCATAAAGCTCATAATCATGGGAAAGGGTTTTCACACCTGCAGAAATTGAAATAGCTTCAAAACTTTTGGAGTCTTCTTCAAAGTCTGAGTTATAAAAGCCTTGGGTAAACTTTGGTCCCACGCTCCAACTCCAAAACCTTCTAACGGAGTCAAGCCCCCACTTTAGGCCTGATCCAAGCTCAAGTTTGACCTCCTCAAAGTCGTTTTGATTCTCTCTTGAAATTTCAAGTTCAGTCAAAACTGAACGCCTTGGATGCCCTTCCCAATGGTAGTAATCAGACTTCAATTCAAGTACTTGCTGCCTGAATGATGCCTCAATCTTAGCGCTGAGTTTCGAGGCCATATTTTTATATCTATTATTAGACCAACTTGCCCTTAGCATAGGACCTAGCTCGGTACTAGCACCAACTCCAAAGCGTAGAACTCTAGGTGGCCCCCAGATAAAGCCTTGGGACAAGCTAAGCTTTGCATTCTTACAACCCTCAATGAAGAATGTTGCCTGTGCAACTCCAGAACGTACAACTCTTTTCTCTGCCAGTGCCAACAGCTTTGAATTAAAACCTTGTTCGGCCTCAAACGGATAAAATCTTTTCATCGCCTCAGGAAGAACATCTGCCTCGTCTAATTCGAGCTCAACCTCACCAAATTTATACCTATCAAGCTTTGCGGCCTGAACAATGACTTCCTCACCATTAGTAAAGATTAGTGCTTGTGCCTTGGCACACGCATAGGAGTTTTCTCTTAGCTGTTCAACAATACCACTCTCCACTTGATCCAATAATTTCGGTGTAATAGGGAGATCCCTATACAGGGGAATCATCCCCTCTTCTATCCTCTTTGCCTCAATTAGCTCACTTGGCATTAACCTTATGTTTTTGAGAGTGTGAATTTTACCAGGATCAACCTTAAGGGTATTGTTTGTAATCTGAACATTTGGTGATAGATACCCTCTGCTTTGTAGAAATGACTTTATATGAAACTTTGCTTGATACGCTGGAATTTTAGCCCAAGCTGAAAGTTTCTCGTCACCGCATACCAGCCTTTTCTCAGTTTCGCTAAAATTTAGCTCGTCCAGGTCTTTCACCTGAACCCCCTCACACAATTCTTCAGAGTAAATTGCATCAGACAAAAACAAAATGAATAAAACTGTCCAAAGCAGAAATGGCATCTGTCTTATATACCTTATTTAGTTGGATTTATGAGAAATGTACAGGCCATGTTTAACCCTAAAATCCAAATTGTTGGAACCAAGATTGCTTATAATAATTAGTGAAGGAGTACTCTCATGCCTGTAACCAAAGAACAAATGATAAAACAACATATTATAAAAAGAGGTATTAAGGATGAAGACGTGATTAACGCTCTCAGAGAAGTTGACAGAAGTGACTTCCTGCCAAAGGAGCTAAAAAAGCACGCCTATGAAGACGGCCCTCTTCCGATTGGAAAGGGTCAAACGATTAGTCAACCTTACATAGTAGCCTTTATGGCGCAGGCCCTTAATTTAGACAAAGATTCCAAGGTCTTAGAAGTCGGAACAGGATGTGGCTACAACGCTGCAGTTTTATCAAAGTTGGCAAAGTCAGTTTATACAATAGAAATCATCGATTGGTTGGCCGAAAAGGCACAAAAGACTATCGACACTCTCGATTATAAGAACATCTTTATTAAGTACGGGGATGGATATAAGGGTTGGCCTGACAAAGCTCCTTTCGATGCGATCATTATCACCGCGGCACCTCCATCTATCCCAGAGCCATTAAAAGAACAATTAAAAGTTGGTGGAAAGCTATTGGCACCTGTCGGCACCATTAGACAAGAGCTTATCATGCTAGAGAAGGTCGAAGAGAGAAAGTACCGCCAACGAGGCCTGATGCCAGTACGGTTTGTCCCAATGACGGGGCAGGCCCAAAAAACAAACTACGATCTTCCTCAGGAAATCGATGATGCAACAGACACCTTTTGAACAAAATGAGACTAGGCTTAACCAGGCCATGAATTTAATGAACAACTTCTTACTCTCTACGGGGGTCAAAGGAGCCCGTCCCTCAAAAAGATATCTCTGGACAGATGCTCTGGCAGTGGAAAACCTTATTCAACTTGAACTAAAGACTGGTGAGCAGGCCTTTACAGAGTACGCCTTGGAACTCATTGACATGGTACACAATCAATTAGGTAAATTTGATGCAAAAGATACGCGAAAAGGCTGAGTTGGCCCCCTTTCAAATGGTGAGGCAAAAATTCGTCCAACAGCGGGTGGCCTTAGAATCGGAAAGCCGAAATTAGAACGGGCAATTGGAGAGAGCTTCTCTTCAATTGATGAATGGGATAGAGATGGACAATACTTTCACTACCTGACTAGATGGATAGATGCTTTATTACTTGTAGGCTCTGTGACAAATGATGGAAAGTATCAATTTTGGGCCGCAGATCTGTGCCATGTGACAATGAAAGCTTTTATAAAAGATTTAAGAATTCCATGGAAAATGAGTATCGATCTCAAAAGACCTCTGATATCCGATCAAGGTGCTACTGATCCTCTAGATGGACTCATAACAATAATAAAAGTCTGCCTTGCTGTCCCAGAGTTAAAAAAAGAGCTTAAAGAGTTTAAACTCGTTTTACAAAGACTCTGCAGAAACACCTCCTGGGTAAGTGCAGACCCTTTGGGAATAGGACGCCTACTTATAAGCGCACACCAGGTCAAAAATTTGCCTAACTCAGAGTCTAAAGGCCTAGATTGGAAGGATCTTTTGGCCCAGGCCTGCGTAGGAATTGACCATTTTTTAGAGGCAGAGATCTTAAATTCCCCTGCCGGTAAAAGGTTGGCGTTTAGAGAATGTGCTTTAGCACATGGGATAAAGTATTGGCATAATGAGCCTCGCTTTCTAGAAAAATACTTTCCTCTTGCAGATGAATTGGAGTCATTTTGGTTAAATGAAATGAATAGCGACAGCTGGAAGGATCATGAGGAGATTAATTGTGTCACTCTTGCGGCATCCTTATTGAATTAAGATCTTTTCACCTTTCCTAATTCCGTCCTAGCAATACCATCTACAAACTCAACTTCCTTCAAAACAGCAGGTGCAAATAATTGTTTTAGCTCAGCACTTAAAAAGTCTTTTTTCTTCTGTAATTGCTTGTCTGCTAGAACGCGAAGTACATGTCCCTCCCTAGGGGATATTACAACTTGAACAGCAAGTTTTGAGTAGATCCCATTTTCATAAGCGAAGTTATCTAGAAGCTCTCTTACATCATTCAGATAAAACAAACGTCCTTTGCACTTAAAGGCCTGGTCGACACGCGACTTTGGGTTTAGTTGCCCTTCATTAAGCTCAACCAGATCGTTGGTTTTGAAGAAGCCATCTTCTAAGATCGGTTTGGAATATGTAAATTCATTATTGTAACTAAACATCCCACTAAATAGGGACTTACTTTTGACTAAAAGAACACCATCTTCGTTGGTTTTAACTTTATGGTTATTTAAAACTTGAAGCTTAGGAGCTGTACTGGGGCATATTTCAGTGGCCAATTGAGAGCAAACTTCAGTCATGCCAAAAGTCCTGATTACCGGCCACCCAAGAGCGATTAATTTTTCATGTAAACTCCCTGCGAGGTGATCTCCACCCACAATAAGGTACTTTAATGTTTTAGGCGGATGGATCCCCTCTTTTACAATGTCATAGGCCTGTAAAGGTACAATAGAAGTAACCGAGGCCTCCTCGACAAGCTTTACCCAACTCTGAACATTCCACGACTCATTGGAGGTAATTACTTTTGCCCCGGCAACTTGTGCTCTTATATAAACCGAAAGCCCACCAATATGCCATGGCGGCAAAGAAAGGAACCAGGCATCATCTGAACCCAGCGATAAATGCTCATTTACTGCTAGAGCACTTTCTATTAGCGCCTTTTTTGAAAGAGCATACCCTTTAATACCACCCTTACTTGTTGTGCCAGAAGACAATATAAAAACATGCCCCTCTAGATTAAGTTTTGAAAGCTCAGAAATAAGAATGTCTCTGATATTATTGTCAAGCTTAGGAGAAAACTGAAACAAATTATCTTTGGATTGCAGGTTTAGTTTAAACAACACCAGCTCCTTTGCCTTAACTCCAAATATATTTCATCAATAACTTTGATATTAATTTCAAAAGCACCTGACTTTTTTACAAAAAGCTCTTTTTGATCTCTGTAGATATTTGGTGTGTGAAGCCCATGCACCAAGTTAAGATCTCCTTTATCCATGAGATCAAGCCAGGCATGATATCGGCCAAGATCACTCCCCATATAAGAACTAAAGATGGCCTTTGAGTTAGAACTTAAAAATCTGGCATTTGGCTTATACACAACGAAATCAAATTTAGGACTGTCCATAAAGTCCTTTGCACTCGGAACAAGCAACTCGCTCCAATCTCCTTCACCAGGATCTTCTATATATTCTATCTTTGAGCGCTCATCATCATTGAGCTTTATCAGAAAGTTATTCCATTGTTTGACATTGATAGTTCCATTGGCGTCCAATCTAAGAGCTTTGCATTCTTTTACAATACGCACAATTTTTTCAAAATCTTGGATGCTCGTGACTTTTAATTTTAATACATCATTGGAAACTTCATCACCTCTGTATAGGTTGTGATTTTTAAAAGGACTTGGAGTTATCCTTTGGGAAACTTCAAGCTCATGTTCGGCCCACCATAGGGCCTTCTCAAAGTGCTCATCCCTTTTTCCTTGTAAGAGCTCCTCGACAGAGACATCACCAAGCTCAACATGGGGAAAATAGTCGGAGTATCCGTACCCCTCGCCTTTCTTAACCCTTAGATACATTCCCTTCTTTAGGCCAGGTGAACTAAAAGAATTTAAAGGTGATAGAGCTTCAAGCTCATACAAGGAGTACTCAATCATAGAACAAGATTTCCAAACAAGGCCAACCCAAATAAAAGAAGGTGAATGCCAGCAAACTTTAAGGCCTCATTGAGGAGTGCACCATCTTTATTATATCTGACGATCTTCAATACCTTTATAAGAATTGGAAGTGCGATCAAAGGTGCCCAGGTATTTAATTTGATTAAACCCAAATATGGCAGAATTAAAGTGGCGTATAAAGATCCAACATAGACACCAAGTGGAAGTCTAGTTGCCATGGTGAGCTTCCCAACTGTCTTGTCAGTTTTTCTATCTCTGAGATTATTAATCATGATTAGTGAGGTAGAAAGGAGTCCAACTTGTGAGGCCACTAGAAACACAATTGGTGGAAGCTCTAGAGAGTAAATATAGAAAGATCCACAGACGGCAAAAAGACCAAAGAACAAGAAAACAAAGATTTCCCCCAATCCTTTGTACGCTAAGGGTAAAGGTCCACCAGTATATCCATAACTCAAATAAAGCGAAAGTACACCAAGAACGAGAACGACTGGGCCACCACGCAAGAAAAGAAAAACACCCAGAATTGAGGCCAAAGCGATTGCAATATGTCCCCACATCATCGTGGTTTTAATAGACACATCTCCAGCACTAGAGACACGCCTTGGTCCAACCCTTTCTACATCTGCGCCCTTAATCGCGTCGACGGCATCGTTGTAGAAGTTTGTGGCCAACTGAATACAAAGAGATGCAGCAAGACACAGGGTAAGATATAAATAGTTGGTTTTGTCATACAAGTTGATCAAAAGACCATGGGCCACGACTGGCGGGATTATAGCTGCCACTAAGGTCTTAGGTCTTGATGCTGCAAGAATATGTTTAATCATAATTGTGCTACCTTATTTTTTATAATCTCAAGTATCTCTTGCTCATTCTGTAGAAGTCGATGGCCACATGGAAGATAAATACATTCTACTCCCAAGGGTTCGATCTCCTTTTTACAGTATTCGCTATATTTGTTGTCTTTAATACCATTAACCCAAACTATTTTACCGGATTCTCTTTTAATCGTCTCAGTATAATTTTTTTGCTTGGACAGCCCAAACTCCTTGAACATGTTAATTAAGACTGCTTTGTCATAGCTTTCAGAGGAAATCGCCAAGTCATGCTTAAAAAGATCAAGTGAATTCCAGTACTCTAAGAACTCATCTTTATTTAAGGTCTTAAGTTTATTAATGAACGCCTCTTCAATTACCAGTCTTTGTTCTACACTTTCAGAGTCAAGGCCTGCATGGCCTGCCAATGAGAAAAACAGCTTAGGCCTAAACCGCTCTAAAAGCTCAAGAGCAAACCGGGCACCAAAGGAGTACCCTATAACGACATCCCCATCCGAAATGCTTATGCTGCGATAAGCTTCTTCCTTGCTTGCACGGCATAAGCTGTACATATCATATGCTTCAACATCAAATTGTGATTTGAGAAAATCGAACTGAGATTTATTGCCTAGGAATCCATGAAAGCAATGAAGCTTCAAGACATTAGCTCCCTAAAGCACTCAAGAGTCTGTTCAGGTGAAATTTTAACAATATGTACTTGTTCAGGGACATTCATGTTGAGTTTTTTACCTTCAAGCATGGTTTCGTCATTAATGCCCACCCTTTCAAATATTCTGCCGCCATTGTTATCAAGAACATAAACTTCAAGATTTGATGGAAGTTCCATGCATGCCCCAATGTCGTAAAGAAAGGTCAAATCGCCCAGCACACAAAAAACTTTTTCAGTCATAGAATTTGCCAAACCAATGGCACTAGATAATTGCCCATCAATACCATTGGCACCGCGATTTCCATATGTTCTAAACTTCTTTGTTTGTACTGTTTCAAAGTCCCTTATAACTGAGCTATTTCCAAGGTAGACAACGCTATCTTCCGGCAAAACTTCCTGCCAGTTCTGAAACCAACTCCACTGACTCTCTGGGTACTTCTTAAATACTTCACGGTTAAAGCTTGAACTGAATTTTCCTCGCTTAGGATTTAATTGAGCTATAGAGGTAAATTCTAGATCAGAGCAAACCTGGCCATGAGAAAGAGCGGAAAGACCTCGAGGATCAATGCTGAAAACATCAATTTCCTCAGTGTCCACCACTCTCCAAAGTTTGCTTAGTGGAGTATGGCCAATTCTTACAATAGAGTCGAAATAGCCATCTCTATACATTTTTAGAAGTTCAAACTCATTTGTTATAGGACTTTGATCCTTGGCCCATGAAAGTGTCTCTGCGTACACAAAATCAGTCTTTTTCTTAAGCGCCATAACGAGCTCTCTTAAAGAACCCCTAGCATGAGAAAACAGAAACAGAGTTCTCTCATGAGAATCAACAAAGTCTTTTAGCTCGTTCAGGTTTGACTCAACTACAGTATTAGCTCTTTCCAAATATTTATCCACCAACACATTAATGTGTAGTGGAAATTCAGGTTCAACAATTTCCATTGCTCCAGCATCGCTGCTCAGAACCTCAACTTGTTGAGAGGCGATATTTGAGCTTGCCCCAAAATGATCGATTGTTTGGGCGGCACCTGTGCCATGAAGTCTCTTAGGCCTATCCCCTGAAACAAGAATAAATGGTATGTCCGAATACTTTGCTTCAACCATGGCGGAGAGGCACTCAGATACAGCTGTACCGCTAGTTACACAGACTGCGGCCAATTCCCCGGCCATGCAAGAGCCAAGGGCCTTAAAGCTTGCTGATCTTTCATCTAATTCGTAGTGAAAGGTGGCATTTGGGAACAGGGATTTTAACTTATGGTTTCTGGCACCAGAGCAAAAATACAGCTTTTGAATGTCACCTAGTTTAAATATTTTCATTAAAGAATATGTCCCTAATTACTTTTCTTTTTCTTTTAATCTCAGAAAGTTCATTTTCTATAGTGGATTCTTTTACAACGCCACCACCACTTTCGATCCAATAAGAATTCTTATCCCACTGGATGTTCCTAATGGCCACTAAGGCAAAAGCTTTTTCACCGTGCTCAAACCCTATCACACCACCGAATTTTCTATTGGGGTGTTTATTATAGTACTTGCTGTTTTTAATAAACTCTTTAGCTACTTTTTGAGGGTATCCACCAAGTGCAGCAGTGGGTCCAAGCAGGGAGGACAACTCCACTACGTTAAGATTGCTTTCAAATGAGATATCAGTGCGAAGATGGGCCAAAGTGCCAAAAGTCTCTATTTTAGCACTTCCAACACTCAGGGCATTTTGTCCTTCCAATTTATTTCGAAGATCTTTTACTACCAAGTGATGTTCTATAAGTTCTTTTTTATCTTCTAGAAGCTCATGCGCTTTATCTATTGGTCTTGTAGAGGCAAGTGCCATGCTTTGAAACTTCTTCCCTTCTTTGGCAAAAAGAATCTCAGGTGTTGAGCCAAGGATGCCACCTTCTTGATCCCATAACCCATAATTAAGCCCAAGTCTTGCTTTGAGTATGCCAAAAATAACTTCTTTAAGTTTAGTACTGTCTTTTGAATAGCTTTCCCTACTGATCAAGACAACTTTTTCAAAGTCCTCGTCAAACTCATTCAAGGCCTTCTCAATATCTTCTAAATAGGTCGAATCATCATTTCCCTGAATCTCAGGAAGTGTAGTCGAAATCTCTGGCAACTGGATATCGTCGATGTGGGCAAAGCATACAAATTCAGGGATATACTCCCAGCTATTTTCATTAAAAAAGTCTCGTTGAAAAAACCTGACCTCACCCTCAGTAAGGGAATCTCCTAGGCCAAAGACAATTTGATCTTTATCAAAATAGGCCATAAGGGCGCCTCTTTCACAGAAGAGTTCCCAATCAAGTTTATCTAGGGATATATGAATTTGCTTTTTCATATTCGTAATTTGGCCAAATAGTGCTTAAACATTCTTAAAGTTCCGCCTAATGTAGTGAGGTGAAATTGATAAATCAATATCTAATACAGAAAAATCACTGTATATGCTTGAGCTTTACACCTCAACGCGTCAAAACCTTTAATTTGTACAATATTTATCAGTTTTTTTCTCTTCATACTTGTCATTTTTGACGCAAAACAGTAAGAAGCAAAGATACAAATTAATAATCTACAGAAGATCATGGTGCACCTATGCCAAAAGCAGCTTTTATAAAGACAATGTTTGACGATATCTCAGACAAATACGACCTACTGAACGACATCCTTTCACTGGGTATCCACCGTTTATGGAAAAAGAAACTGGCCAATAAGATTTTGACCTCCAAACCTGAGAGCTTTCTTGATTGTGCTACAGGTACAGGAGACATTGCCAATCTAATTGACTCCCACGGGGTGCAAACCCAGGGTATTGATTTCTCTCCAAATATGATTGAATTGGCGAAAAAGAGAAGCTCACATATAGCATTTCAAGTGGATGATCTTATGGGTCTTAGCTTTCAAGATAAGACATTTGATGCAAGCAATGTTTCTTTTGGTATCCGAAATGTTGAAGACGTCTCTGTTGCCCTATCAGAGATGGCAAGGGTGTCTAAACAAAGTGTTTTTGTCATGGAGTTTGGCCAACCAGAAAACAAACTTTTCAAGTCCATTTATTTTATGATCATGAGAGGCTTTATTCCAGCCATTGGAAAGGTTTTTAATAGACAAAGAGAGTATGAATACCTAATAGAGTCCTCCTCAACATTTCCATCAGGAGCCAAGTTTCTTGAAATAATGAAGAGCTCAACAGGTTTTAAAACGTTCAAAGCAACTCCCCTTTTTGGCGGTGTTGTCTATATCTACGAAGCACATAACTAATACAAAGGTAGAATCACATGGTTTCTGAAATTTTTGATCCTGAACAGTGGAATGAAGTAAACGGCTTTAATTTTACAGATATAACTTATCACAGAGCTAAAGACCAAGGTACAGTGAGGATTGCATTTAATAGACCAGAGGTTAGAAACGCTTTTAGGCCTCATACGGTAGATGAACTTTATAGAGCACTTGATCACGCTAGGCAAACAAGTGATGTTGGAGTTGTTTTAATCACAGGCAACGGTCCATCTCCTAAGGATGCTGGCTGGGCCTTTTGCAGTGGTGGCGATCAAAGAATTAGAGGCAAAGATGGGTATAAGTACGAAACAGGCAACCCACTTGAAAAAGATTTGGCCAGAGCGGGCAGACTACACATCCTTGAGGTCCAAAGGCTTATAAGGTTTATGCCAAAAATTGTAGTGGCAGTTGTTCCAGGTTGGGCCGTGGGTGGAGGTCATTCTCTCCACGTCGTGTGTGACATGACTATTGCTTCAAAAGAGCACGCCGTGTTCAAACAAACGGACCCAGACGTGGCAAGCTTCGACTCTGGCTATGGTTCAGCATACCTTGCAAAGCAGGTTGGTCAGAAAAGGGCACGTGAAATTTTCTTTTTAGGTTTAAATTATAGTGCTCAAGAGGCCTTCGACATGGGCATGGTGAACCTGGTAGTTCCTCATAAAGAACTTGAAACTAAAGCATTGGAGTGGGCAAAAATAATGAACTCCAAATCTCCGACTGCAATGAGAATGTTAAAGTTTGGATTTAACATGACTGATGATGGCATGGTTGGCCAACAGCTTTTTGCAGGAGAGGCCACTCGTCTTGCTTATGGAACCGAAGAGGCACAAGAAGGTAGAGACTCCTTTCTTGAAAAGCGCGACCAAGATTTTAGTTCTTTCCCATGGCATTACTAATTAAATCCGAACATTAAATTTAGAAATTAAATTCATTTCAAAAACACATAGAGTGAGAATGTAAGAATTCTCACTCTACTTTCTATTAAATTTTACTCAGTTTTTTAGTTATTGCAGACCTCTTGTTATCTCAACACCTTATCGGCTATGCCCAAATTGTCCTCTCGGATACCGTTCACTAAAAAAAAATGAAGTCCTCAGACTCAAAATTTATTGTTTGGTTATGGCAAACCTATTGCACTAGCAACCACACGCTAACAAGGCATCATGCCTTTTAAAACTTAAACCTGAGAACAGGAGGAAACATGAAATTATTAGTAGCACTTTTGGCCTGTGGAGTTGCCTTTACTGGCTGTAACCAATCTGATGGCGGTGGAAGTAAATCCAAAGCAGTAAATGAAACTAGCACTGGAAACTACATGGATGCAATGGAGTTTCTAAGAGCTAAAAAAGAGTACACTAAACTGGTAGAGATCATCGAAACAAACGGATTGCAAGATGAGTTTATGAAAGAAGAAGAGTCTACAGTTTTTGCTCCAACGAACAAAGGGTTTGAGACTCTGACAGATGAATCCTTTGACCAGCTTCTTAAAAACAAAGAAATTGCTGAAAGAATTATCCGTCACCATATAGTAAGTGGCAAGCTTTCAAACGCAGACCTGAAGGCCAAAGATGAAGTCGTTACTAAACTGGGTGAAACAGTGGCCGTAAAGAAAACAAACTTTGGAGGCCTTGCTGAGGCAGACGTAGTTAGTCCAAACAACGGTTACAGATATGGTTACGTACATGGAATCAACAGAGTATTAATGCCTCTTGGAGAAACTAAAGGCGAAACTAAGGGAGATGAAAAATTCCCAGATGAAAAGGTTCCTCAAGAGCAACAACAAGAGCAAGGAAAAGTTCCTGACGAGCAACAACAAGAGCAACAGCAGGAGCAAGGAAAAGAAACTAAAGGTGATGAAAAATTCCCTGATGAAAAAGTTCCTCAAGAGCAACAGCAAGAACAAGGTAAAGTTCCTGACGAGCAACAACAAGAACAACAGCAGGAGCAAGGCAAAGAAACTAAAGGTGATGAAAAATTCCCAGATGAGAAAGTTCCTCAAGAGCAACAACAAGAACAAGGCAAAGTTCCTGACGAGCAACAACAAGAGCAACAGCAGGAGCAAGGCAAAGAAACTAAAGGTGATGAAAAATTCCCAGATGAAAAAGTTCCTCAAGAGCAACAACAAGAGCAAGGAAAAATACCTGACGAGCAACAACAAGAACAACAAGAGCAGGGACAAGAACAACAACAAGGTTAGTCCAGTCCTTATAAATGATTGTTACTGGGAGGCCTCATAGGCCTCCTTCTTATTTTTAAAGACTGTCCTGAATTTTGTGTATTGAGAGAAACCTCAACTCCTTAAAATCTAAACATTATTTCAGTACCTTAACGAAATCGTCAATTCTTTTTACATATAAACCTTACTCGACTTTTCAAATAATCTTCATTTGATCATAAAAGTTGGCAAAATCAATTCATTCAAAGATTAAAAACATTTGAAGTATGAGTGAGAATAATTTGAAAAAGTTAATTGCAACATTGATACTACTAGGATCTTTTTCTGTATTTGCTGAAAACGATATAGCATGTAACTCGTATGGTTTTGATTGTTTTGATCAGGAGCAAAATCTTTGTGTTAACCACCTCCAAATTAGGCAGAGAGGACAACTATCAAGTAGCACCCAAGACGATTTTAATACAGAACTAGCAAATGATGGCTATGAATTTTGGAAAATCTATTACCCAAGTCTAGTTCAAGAGTTTCAAGCAGAGTATGATAGGAATCCAGAAAAAATTAATTTAAAAAAGTATGAAGATATCTTACTCATCTGTCGCTAGTTCAATGAGCAAATAAGTTTTTGGTGCTTTGAACCAATGTATTTAAGAGAGTTTCAAATCTGGTGAGCAATACAAACTTGAATTTAAAATCTTTGGAAATATGGTTTTAATCGCATCAGGAAAACCTTTTAGTCCGTCAACAGAAGCGATTAAAATATCTTCTACACCTCTACTTTGAAGATCTGCAAGAACAGACACCAATAAGTAGAAGACTCATTCTCACCGAAATAAATTCCAGGAACCTCTTTAATACCATCCTCATTGATTCCAAGACATACGTAGGCCGCTTTGGAGGTGATCGAAATTATTTACACTGCCTATTTTGTTTTTTTTACGAGTATATTTTTAGAGTGTTTCTAAATCTACACTCTTTTCTACATCACCCCTAAGAGGCTCTACTAATGCACTCTTTAAAAGTGTTTCAAACAATGCCCAATAATCCCACTTAATTTGTGCAACTCTACCTGAGAAAGGAATTTTTCCCGCGACTAAATCATCGTCGTCTTTTCGATTGAAGAGCCTAAACCCTAAATCCAAAAGATTTTCCTTAAGGTTTTTGAAGAAGCCCTGACCTTCCTGCCACCCCTTAATCATTTCCGCGTCTTTGGTCACAAATTTTATGTATCCTTCGACCATCTCCCCCTTAACAGCAGATTCAAAATAAACGCTTATTTTCCCACTGGTAGCGTCTACACCCCCCAACTTTTTCAAGTAAGGATTAAGCTTAACAATAGATACATTTTCAATTTTGAGATCCACATCTAAATCCTTAGGATTGTGGAAAGGATTCATTTTCCCCTTTAATGAAATTACACCATCAAAGATCTCACCGGTTGCAGATATATCAGCATAACGCAGATCATTTCTTCCAGATGGAAGTACTTCAAGGTTTTTAATTAAGATGTCATTAAGTACAAGAGGAATCGCAACCTCATTCTTTTGTCTCAGATCACGCAACAAAAGTTCAACTTTTGTTATAAAAAGCTCCTTCAAAATATTGTCAATAGGTGGCCTTAATTTATCAACTTTAATTTTCTTTTCAGGCCTAGTCCTCTCTTCATCTGAAGTTGTATCTATAACTGCACCAACCTTCTCCACTCTTATTGAGTAATAGGCATTATCCTTTGCATGATCGAAATAAAGATAATCGGCAATCACCTTTCCTACAGATGCTTTTACCATTGAATTAACCGTGGCTGAATCTTTGGCTTTTGGAGCACTTATTTCGAGGTCGTGCAATGTAATGTAGGACTTTGGATAATTAATATTCCAGTTTCCTAATTTAAAGGATGTATCAGAACCCATAGTACGATCAAGGAGTTTCCTTATTTCGGGCGTTAAGTATTCTTTATTAAGGGGGACTTTTGAATGGACGGATGCCACACTAAGAACCCCCACCATAACTAAAAGCACTTTATTCATAGTAGTCATATAGCCAATCGTCTTCTTTGTAAGATTTATTTTCTTTGTTTGCTTTGCGCTCTTTCATGTATTCATAATAATTTGGGTAATAGCCATAATCACCATAATGACTATCTTCTTCTCTTTCTGGAAGAGCACAACTCACAACACATATCAAAAGTACCATATACTTAAGTTTCATTGTGACCTCACATACTCTTAGCACACGTTTTTTTGCGCTCGACAAACTTTAAAAGCTCCTTACAGGTATAGTCTTTACCCATAATATTGCATTCAATATCTAAGCTTTGCCCACATGAAATAAGTGAGAAGGTTCGATCTCTTCTTCCTTTTATTTTCATATCGCAGGAAAATGGGATATCCCCTTCGTTATCTCTAGAAACAACTCCAGATGCCTTAACCTGATAGTTTGAAATGCCATCACCTTCATCACTTATAGTGGATAGATCCCAGCTCATTTCGTGTTCACTAAAGTTCAACTTATAAGTTTCTTCTTGGCATGTAGTTGTGTAGCTTTGGTTGGAACAATTTCGAATAAATTTCTCATCCTCACAGCTATGTAAGCATTCTCCTTTTCCAAAGTTTTCCATATAAACTTTAAGTGAGTCACAAACCTCTGTATTTACAAAATTCATGGCCTCACCCACACGACTATCAGTGGACTCAAGCCCCATCTTTAATTCAGTCAATATAGACGAGATAACAACTTCCTCAGCATCTTGGATTTCTCGAGGTGCTTCATTTTCCCCTTCATTGTCCGTTTCAGTTCTTTCTGTTGGATTTTCATTTAACGGTGTAACGTTAGCATCACTATCTTTTTCACCGCACGAGACAAGAATTAGTGACATAAGAGCAAAAATAGTCCTTTTCATGTAGATTCCCTCCTTATGAATTTTTCTATTTTGATTAAATAACTTTTGCCTCTTATTGCCCAATATTAAGGCCGTAAAACACCTATACGGCCCAGGCGCTCTTTTTGCATATTAAATAACTATGAAGTTTTTTTTATCAATTAGTCTTATCTCAGTAGTAAGCACTGCAAGTCTAAGAGAAAAATTATTTATAATGGAGAAGAGTCACAACCCAGAAAATGTAATGATTATAGAAGTAATGCTTAATAAAAGATGTGAGTTCGAGACATATGAGGATGGTTCTCTTCTCAATTTCTACTGGTTAATGGAAGATGGTAAATATACAAAAAATATTCACCCACTAATTAGGCATGGTATTGCTAAGCGAGTAGAATTTCGGGACAAAGAAAAAACAAAGACCTCCTTTAAAGTCGCTTTAAATGATTTAAAAGAATTAAGGCACGACCTCCCAGATTCATCCCTAAAAGTTTCATCCCTAAAGGAGAAAGAAAGATGCTCAGTTCAGTCTGTGCTTGAACTGGGACCATCAAAGGGAAATAAAAAAATAAACCTCACCAGAACTTTTTGCAAGGTAGAAACTAACTTTCTTGGCATTCCTGTTGGTTGTAAATTCATAGAACTTGAAGGAAAGAGTGTATCTTCAGGAAACCAACTACAGGCAAAATTTAGAGCTAAAGATTAAACGAGTTTAAATACTAAAATAAGAGTGCTTATAAAATAAATTGCCAGGATAGACACACCTTCAAATCCAATATCACCAGGACCTTGTTTTTCCCTTCTAGCAAGCGCAATTGCTATAATTGAAGTCATCAGAAGGATAACACTACCTAAAAAGATCTCCTCCTTGCCATAGTAAGAATAAATTGTCCCTTCAAGGGAGAGGGCATCGGCGATTACGAGCATTAAAACATCAAAGGTGTTCCCTCCTAAAATATTTGCAACGGCCATAGTTAAAGCTCCTTGCCTTACAGCAGAAAGGGAGACGACCAACTCTGGCAGAGAAGTTATGATGGCCGTAAAGAAACCTCCCATTATATTTTGTGAAAGCCCAGTAGTGCTAACTAACGATTCAGCTGATCTTGTAATTATATAACCTAGGACAGCAACGATTAAAGCTGATCCAATAAACTTAACAAGAAGCCAAAAGCTAGATTCTTTATTGTCAGTCTTGGGCACATCAACTCTTGTTTCTTTTGTCTTTTTTGGTATCCAAAGAGGATTTTTATAGGTCTCTTGCAGCCATTTTAATCCATACAAATACATTGCAAGCATTACAACGCTTACAGGATGAATAAATAACCACTGTGGAATCTCAATGACGGCACCTAAAAATGAAAGCGACAACAGCGAGATAAGTAGATTGCAAGATACTAAATTTGGAAGTGATGCTGCCGCATGCTCGAGGTTCACGTTACGATAACTCATATCAGCAATTATAAGAAAGGTTGTTTGGGCCGCGATGCCTCCGAGACAATTGTTTATCGCTAGAGAGTAGAAGCCATTGTAGGCAGAAAGTCCTGAAACAATGCTACCAGAGAGAGAAGTAATTGCCCCTAAAAACAGGCCTCCTACAAGAGCTTCACCCAGGCGGAATCGATCGGCCATGATATCAGCATATTTAACGAGCTTTATACCAATAGTAAGTAGCCCCACAATACTGAATAAAAGACCCGCAATACTATAATGAAGCGGCCAAAGATTGAGCATTTAAAAATTAAAAGATAACTTTACCGAGAGTTCATCTTTGTTTTGTAAAAAATTTGTAAATTATTTAATTTTTTGTGCATGGCCAATGTCAACCACCTTTCCTTGTTTGATTATTTTGTTTTGGTTTAGAATTGGCACAACAAAAGGATTTAGATGTTTTTCGAAAAGATTAAAACTCCAGGACTTGCACACTTATCCTATTTTATTGCAACTAATGGTGTTGCAATAGTTATTGATCCGAAAAGAGATATCGACGATTATTTAAGATTAGCGATAGAACATAACGCTCAGATTAAATATGTTATAGAAACCCACAGACAAGAAGATTTTGTCATTGGATCTAATGAACTCCATGAAAAAACTGGAGCAAAGGTTGTGGGGGGAAGACACCCTATTTTTAATCATTGCGACATTCAACTTGAGGACGGCGAATTTTTTAAAATCGAAGACATAACACTACTTTGCCTGGCAACACCAGGACACACACCTGAGGGACAAAGTTATGGAGTTTACCTTGAAGATAAAGACATCTGTTGGGGGGTTTTCACAGGTGATACACTCTTTGTGGGCGACACCGGACGAACCGACCTGCCTGACCCTAATAAAACGGCACTTAATGCAAAGGTCATATACAACAGCATTAGGACTAAGATCGCTCCACTTGGAGACCAAGCGATTATATTTCCGGCCCATGGCTCGGGCTCGGTTTGTGGGGGTTCCATTGCAAATTACGACCAATCCACAATTGGTTTTGAGAAGTCTTACAATCCTGTATTCACCATGGATGAGTCTGAATTTGTAGAGCACAAATTAAGCGAACGTATACCAAGACCTCCATATTTTAGTTTAATGGAGAAGATTAATTACGAAGGGGGCTGGAGAATAGACCAAAATCTGGCCAATATTAAAATTCTCAAAGCTAAAGATTTTTTAGAACAATCTAAGAATGGTATCATTATAGATACAAGGGCTCCTGAAGCTTTTGCCTCCGGACACATCCCAAACTCTTACAACATATGGCTTGATGGACTACAAGTATTTGGCGGATGGTTTTGTAGAAAGGATACGCAGGTTTATCTTGTACTAGATAAACTAGAGGATCTCAACTTGGCAAGACTGATGCTTTCCAGGATTGGTGTGGGTAGAATTAAGGCTGCATTGGCAAATGGTATTCCCGCTCTAAGACAAGCAGGTTTAGAGCTTGAAAGCTTTGCTGTTGCAGGCCCTAAGGAGTTGTTTCACAATAAATCCAACTTTGAAATTTTTGATGTTAGAGAAATCACTGAGTATGAAAGCGCTCATATAGAGGGATCTAAGCATTGTTTTGTTGGTCACCTAGAGGAATACCTTCTTAAACATAGGCCATCAAATAAAAGGATCGCAACACTTTGCAGTGTTGGACATAGAGGAGCAATTGCGGCGAGTATCTTTGCCAAATTAGGTTATAAAAATGTGTACAATATCTTAGGCGGCATGAATTCATGGAAATCTCTAGGCCTTCCGATCGAGGAAGGTCATAAAAAGGTTGTTTCAGCACCGAAGAAAAAGCTTGAAAACGCTGCCCAGTGGGGCAGCACTCATTAATTAAGATTCCACAAAGCAATAGCACTAAAGGTTCTATTAATTTCCTCTCCTCTAACATAGTCAGCATCAATGTTTGCTTGTTTCGAGATTTGAATTCTTCTGTAACTTAGAATAAGTCTTCCTTTAAAAGGTAAAAATGGAAGCATTGCAGACACGATACCATCTACATGTCCAACTCCTCCTTCACCTTCTGGGCCATAGACATACTGATTATTTCGAACATCACCGACCCCAGCTCCAAGTCCAGCACTCACAAAAGGAGCAATACCAAACAAAGCATCAGAATAAAAGTAGACTCCTGAGTGGCGTAGAATGTCTTTGCTAAGTTGAATATTGGAACTAAATCCACGTCCTTTACGAAGGTTTAACTCAAAATAAAGCTCACTTGTTGGGGCCCGTTGATTTTTGAAATCCTCCTCAGACTCGCCAAGTTGAACAAAGGGCCCGCCTGGGCGGTTATCATCAAAATAATTATAACCTATCCTATAGGTAATACCTTCACTAGGACTAACAAAGTAACTTAGTCCTCCCCTTCCAAGGTTTATCTTTTTAAAAAAGACAAAGTTTGGTGCCACTCCAAATATCGCCTCATCCCAAACCAACGCCCCGCGATAGACACGTTTATCTGAATAAAGAGACGCCAAAGTGATATCAACCTGAGCTTTAGTTGAGAAGCCGAACAAGGCCAATACAAGTATTAACTGAATTGTACTAAACATGGTTTAATTAGATAATATAAAGTGTTACTTATCAATGGTGGTTTCATGAAAAGTTTTAGACTTTCTGAAGTAAAAACATGTTTGGTCCTTGGTGGTGGTGATATTGGAATGGCACTGGCAAGAGTAATCAAAAAACGAAATCCGAACACAGAAATCATCATTACTAAGAGGAAGATTGAATACGTCTCACCTAAGGAAAGAGAAAAGTTTGTACTCTACCCACACGATCCTTTGAGTGAAGAGTCTTGGAGCTCCCTTTCAAACACAATTAAAAGTAATTTTGGGCATTTGGATTTAGTAATTTCAACATATGGCATTCTTCATGACAACGAGCTCTCACCAGAAAAAAAGATAGAAGACATTGCACTTTCAGGCCTTGTAAAAGCATTCCAAGTAAACACTTTCACAGCTCCTTTGGCAGTAAAGCATCTACTTAAATTAATGCCTCGGGAGTCTTTAAGCACATTTGTATTTTTATCAGCAAAGGTTGGCAGCATCTCCGACAACTCAACGGGTGGTTGGTATGCCTACCGCTCTTCAAAAGCTTCACTCAACATGATGGTAAAAAATATGGCCATCGAGTTTAAAAATCGTAAAAAGAATGCGCTGGCCGTGGCAATACATCCAGGGACCACGGCGACAGAGCTATCTAGGCCTTATCTTTCAAACTTTAATCTTAAAGTTTGGGAACCAAATCAAACTGCAGAGCATATTTTAAGGGTGATTGATGGGTTAAAGCCCGATAATAATGGAGATTTTTTAAACTGGGATGGCACTATTATTCCTTACTAGAGCTCTTCCACTTATGATGTGGATCTAAAGACATGAGAAACTTCAAAATTTCCTTTGAAGCAAGAGACTCATTTTGCATTAGCCACTTTTCTTCTTCCAGTTTTTCACTCAGAATTATTTCCTGTCCGTCCAATGACCCTAAGACTTGACCATACTTGGAGTGCCTTTCACTTACCTTGGAGTGGAGAAATGGACCGAAACGGGCCAGATGCATATTTTCTTTTAACTCCCGAAGTCCTTCAGAAGTAAGGGAATTAAGAATTTCCTCGTTCTTCACCTTTGGACAGCACTTGCTCTCCAGAGAATGAATATCTCCATTCTTATATATAATTATTTCACTTACTGAAGAAGAGTCTCCATAGGCATACTTCAACAAGATTTCTTTTGAGAAGCAATTAAAGCTAAAAACTAAAATGACAGTTAATGTCTTAAGCATGTAAGGCCTCACAGGTTAACAATAGTCATGTTTAAAGTTAAAGTATTAAAGCTATAGTTTGAAGCCCTAAGGCCATACTTCTGTTTAACATGGGATATATATGAGTATTTTTTTTAGTGACTGGATGAGCCTGTTAAGAATTGTGATCATAAGCATCATTGGCTATGCAGGCCTAGTTTTATTTTTAAGAATATCAGGTCCACGCACCTTAACCAAAATGAATAGTTTTGACTTTGTGATAACGATTGCACTTGGTTCCACGTTTGCTGGCGGGATAATCCAAAAGAAAGTGTCTGTAGCAGATGTCCTCCTTGCCTTTATCATGCTCATAGGACTTCAGTTCATAGTTACAGGGCTTGCAAGTAGAAGTAAAAAGTTTAACCAAACAATTAAATCAAACCCTATAATTCTTTTTGAAAATGGCAATTACTTGATGGATAAGTTAGTAAGTTCACACGTTACAAAGGATGAAGTAGAAGCGGCCACAAGGGAACAAGGTTACGCATCGATGGAGGATATAAAGTTTGTCATACTAGAAACAAATGGGAACCTTGTGGCAGTTAAAAAATAAAAAAGGGACGCCTTTCAGACGTCCCTGCAAATAACTTATTACGATTTGCTTAACTGCCGCAACTAATGCATTCATCCTTGTTTTCCAAGGAACAAATCATTTGTTCGGTCATCTCTTCTTTAGTTACCTGGTTTGAGTTTTCACGGATTGTAAACTTGATCGCATCAGCGGCTGCTTTTGTCCTCAGGTAATACATTCCAGTTTTAAGACCTAATTTCCAAGCGTAGAAATGCATGGAGTTAAGTTTTCCCATATTAACGTCGGTCATGTGAATATTAAGAGACTGGGACTGGTCGACAAATGCTCCCCTGTCAGCTGCCATTTCAATAATGGATTTTTGCTTAATCTCCCATGCTGTCTTATAGAGCTCTTTAATGTCCGATGGAATCTTGTCAATGTTCTGAATTGAACCGTTATGTTGGATAATTTGATCCTTCATCGTCTCATTCCACAAATCAAGTTTAATAAGGTCTTTAACTAGGAATTTATTTACAACTGTGAATTCACCAGAAAGAGTTCTTCTTGTATAGATATTGGAAGTAAATGGCTCAATACATTCATTATTTCCTAAAATCTGTGAAGTTGAGGCAGTTGGCATTGGTGCCACTAAAAGAGAGTTTCTTACACCATCTTTTAAAATCTTGTTTCTAAGACCTTCCCAGTCCCATCGCTCACCAGGCTTTACGCCCCACATGTCAAACTGGAACTCACCCTTTGAGATTGGGGAGCCTTCATAACTTTCATACGCACCGTCTTTCACAGCAACTTCGTAGGAAGCAGTCAAAGCCGCAAAGTAGATTGTTTCAAAGATATCTCTATTAAGTCTTCTTGCCTGATCGGAATCAAAAGGAATTTTAAGCTTGGCAAAAGTGTCTGCCAATCCCTGAACACCGATCCCGATAGGCCTATTCTTTAGATTAGAGAATCTGGCCTCTGGAACTGGATAGTAATTTAAATCAATAATCTTATTCAGGTTCTTTGTGATTGTTTTGGTAATCTCATATAACTTATCAAAGTCATAACCTTCTCCAGTAACAAACTTGCCAAGAGAGATAGAGGCCAGGTTACATACTGCGATTTCATTCTCATCAGTGTATTGAATGATTTCAGTACATAGGTTACTAGATTTAATAGTACCCAGGTTCTTCTGATTTGACTTTGCATTTGCTGCGTCTTTATAAAGCATAAACGGAGAGCCTGTTTCCACTTGCGACTCAAGAATTGAGAACCATAGTTTTCTGGCACTTACCTTCTGCTTTGCTCTGCCTTCACTCTCGTACTTGGTGTAAAGATCTCTAAATTCTTGTCCATGGCACTCATGAAGATTTGGTGCTTCATGAGGACAGAAAAGCGACCACTCTGCATCTTGCTCTACCCTTTCCATAAAAAGATCATTAACCCAAAGTGCGTAGAATAGATCTCTCGCCCTAAGCTCTTCTTTCCCATGGTTTTTCTTCAACTCAAGAAAGTCAAAAATATCGGCATGCCAAGGCTCAAGGTAAATAGCAAAGGCACCTTTTCTCTTTCCACCACCCTGATCAACATATCTTGCAGTGTCGTTAAACACTCTGAGCATAGGAACGATACCATTTGACTCGCCATTGGTTCCTTTAATAAAGGTCCCCTTGGAACGAATATTGTGAGCACTCAGCCCAATCCCACCTGCCGACTGACTGATAAGGGCACATTGTTTAAGAGTGTCATAAATACCTTCAATAGAATCGTTTTTCATCGTTAAAAGAAAACACGAAGACATTTGTGGCTTTAGAGTTCCTGCGTTAAAAAGTGTTGGCGAAGCGTGGGTAAACCACTTTTGGCTCATTAAATGATAAGTTTCGATTGCGGCATCAATATCATCTTCGTGAATGCCAAGTGAAACTCTCATAAGCATATGCTGAGGTCTCTCAACAATCTTTCCGTTTACCTTTAATAGATATGATCGCTCTAAAGTTTTAAAACCAAAGTAGTCATACTCAAAATCTCTTGAATATGCGATCTCAGTTTCTATTCTATCTTTATGGTTCTGAGCATTTTCAAAAAGTTTATCGGATATCAGGGCCGTCTGCTCCCCTGTTTTTGGATCTACATGATTGTATAGAAGCCCCATAGTTTCCAAAAAGGAGTCTTTAGTGTTTCTGTGCAGATTACTCATTGAGATTCTTGCTGCCAACTTAGAGTAATCTGGGTGAATAGAAGTCATATAAGCAGCAACTTCTGCTGAGAGATTATCTAACTCAACAGTTGAAATTCCGTCAAAAATACCTTGAATGGTTCTTTTAGAAACCTCAACTGCATCTACATGGGCAATGTTAAGTCCATAGGTCAGCTTTTGGATACGGTGAGTAATCTTATCAAACTGAACGCTTTCTTTTTTACCTGATCTTGTCGTTACAAACATTGTTTTCCTCTTTCCTTAGAAGTCAAAGTTAGTGTCAAATTCAAAACTGTTATCTTGCAAAGAACTCATAACGCCAGCTTTTTGATATTCACTCACGCGTTTTTCAAAAAAGTTCGTCTTTCCCTGAAGTGAAATAAGTTCCATCCAATCAAAAGGATTGGTGGCGTTGTAGTGGGCATCATAACCAAGTTCTAGCAACAGTCGATCCGCTACAAACTCAATGTATTGACACATCAAGTCCGCATTTATCCCGATTAAGGATACTGGGAGCGCCTCGGATATGAATTTCTGCTCCAACGCCACCGCCTCAGTGATAAGTTCGTAAACTTTCTCTTTTGCTGGTTTATTTTGAATATACTTATAAAGTAGACATGCGAAGTCTGTATGTAGACCTTCATCACGACTAATCAGTTCATTTGAGAAAGTAAGCCCTGGCATTAGACCACGTTTTTTAAGCCAAAAAATTGAGCAGAAACTTCCGGAGAAGAAGATTCCCTCTACAGCTGCGAAGGCCAGTAGTCTTAAAGCAAAGTCATCACCACTTTCAATCCACTTTAATGCCCAGTCCGCTTTTTCAGCGATACATGGAACATTATCAATGGCCTTAAAAAGATAGTCTTTCTCTTTTTTATCTTGAATATAGGTGTCAATTAAAAGGCCATATGTCTCAGCATGAATATTTTCCATCGCGATTTGAAAACCGTAGAACGATCTTGCTTCTGGAATTTGGAGGTCATTGTAAAACCTAAGAGCAAGGTTTTCGTTTACAATGCCATCACTCGCACTAAAGAAAGCTAGTACATGTTTAATGAAGTGTTTTTCATCTTCATTTAATTTTTTCCAATCTTCTAAATCTTGGTATAAATCGATTTCCTCAGCGGTCCAAAAAGACGCCATGGATTTTTTGTACATTTCCCAAATGTCGTCGTACTTAATAGGCAATAAAACAAAACGGTCGTTGGACTCCTCCAACAAAGGCTCTTTCTTCATGAAACTCTCCTCTCTCATGGTGTGTGTGTGTATGATTACGGGGTTTTCTAAAATGTATGGAACTTTCTAATTTTTGTTGCTGAACATAAAAGTCACTCTCCTCGGTGTTTGTGATGACTTCGTAATCAGGATCTGACTTTACAGTTGCGGGACAGTGCTGGAATCTCACCAAGCTTCACTAACTACGAACACTTTGTATAAGCTTTATATAATAAATCTGATAATTCAATGAAAATGTTTGTAAAAGCCCTGACTAGGCGCTTCTATGCGAATTATGATATAAACAAAAGTTATGAATATTAAATACTTACAGGCAATTGTTTTTGATCTTGACGGAACCTTGGTGGACTCAAGACTAGACTTTGATAAAATGCGAAGAGATCTCGGCTTTCCACCCGGTGTACCAATACTTGAACACCTTTCACTTCAAGAAGATGAAAATTATATAAAAAAGTGCAATCAAATCATTTGTGAGCATGAAGAAAATGGAGTTCAGGTCGCAACCTTAATGCCTGGAGTTCACAAACTTCTTGAGATAATTAAAATAAAGGGCCTTAAGACAGGAATTCTCACAAGAAACAATTCCAATGTCACAAGACTGACTCTTGAAAAATTTAAATTGAAATTTGATGTTGTTTACTCTCGTGAGGATTGCCGACCAAAACCCCATCCAGAAGGACTTTTAAGAATGGCCAAAAACTGGGAAGTAAAACCAGAGAATATGCTTTATATAGGTGACTTTCTCTTTGATCTTGAAACAGCAAAAAACGCAAAGGCAAAGTCATGCTTATACCTCAATTCAAAGAATCATGAACTAAAATCACAGGCTGATTACGTTTTAGAGTCCTATGATATCTTAATCAAAAGCCTCTCCTTATAAGTGTATCTCTCACCCTATTTACAGCTATAGTGTACGCGGCCTCTCTATAACCATGACTTAATTTATTATTTTCCTTTGTGATACAAACCTCATTCCAAGCGTTTTTGAGCACCCTTTCAAATTCTCTTTCAACTTTTTCATCCAGCCATGGGTATCTTTGAGCATTTTGGGACCACTCAAAAAATGAGACTGTAACACCACCTGAGTTTGCCAGTAGATCAGGAATTAATATTTTGTTGTTTTCCAGAAGTATGTCCTCGCCATCTTTTGTGACGGGAAGATTTGCTCCCTCAACTACGAGTTTAGCTTGAATTTTATGGGCATTTTCTGAATTGATGACACCCTCTATCGCAGCAGGGATTAAAATATCACAGGGGGCTTGAAGTAGTTCTTCATTTGTTAAGTAATCACCATCTATGTCCAAATCTTCCAAGGAAAGCTTTCTGGATTCACTTAATTTTTGAGCGATATCTTTAACGATAAGACCTTTCTCATTGTATACGCCTCCCTTTCGATCGCTTATACCAACTATTTTGGCACCTAGCTTCTCAAGGTGTATCGCTGCACTTTGACCAACATTGCCAAATCCTTGAATGATCACTTTTGCTCTTTCAAGATCAATATTTTCTCTGGAACAAGCTAGTCTAGTGAAAAAAGCAACGCCCTTGCCTGTTGCCTCTCTTCTTCCAGTTACACCTCCAAGTTGCTTTGATTTACCAGTGACGACTCCAGGTTGATGTCCATTATTTTTTGCATAGGCCTGAAGAATCCAGGCCATTTCCTGCTCACCTGTTCCCATATCAGGTGCTGGAATATCTACGTTTGGGCCCAATAACATACCTACTTTTTCTACGTATCTCTTAGTTAAAGTTTCCAATTCATGTTCGGAGAGCTCATTTGGATCGCAGTTTATTCCGCCTTTTGCACCTCCAAACGGGATATTAACAAGCGAGGTTTTCCAAGTCATTACAGACGCTAAACTTACAAAGTGCTTAAGATCTACATCTGGATGGAATCTCAAACCTCCTTTAAAGGGGCCGAGCGCATCGCTGTGTTGGACTCTATAGCCCTTGAACACCTTAATGTCACCGTTATCCCTTTTGAGCGGAATCTCTACAATTACTTCTCTTTGAGATGAATCCAGCAATTTTGACATTTCTTCAGAACATCCAAGCTTGTTCATAACCAACTTTAACGCTCTATCATGGGTTGATTTCTCCACAGAATCCTCCAAATAGTTGTAATTAAAGCCTACCAGTGTTCACCTGTGTTTTGAATTTTGTCTAAGTTTATTCCAATCTAGGCGAAACTGGCCTTAAGAATCCCCTTTAAACTCCCGAAAAGATTAAGGTGAAATTAATATATTTCTTATGCCTAATTATTACATTTAGTGCGCGTGCAGACTTCTTTGCAGGCATTTCTAATTTTTTCAGTAAAGATGAAAATACATTCTCATCTCGCGAGGAGTACTCGTCTGAATATTGTTCCAAATATGAAAAAGAAGATGAACTTGATTACTTTGTAGGCTGTCGCGACAAAAAGACTTATGTGTCTTTTGACTTAGATAGCGATCTTGAAAAGGTTAACAGAAAACTGATTGAGCAAAGCTTTATGGATGACATTAAGTCAAAGGTAGTTTCTGACCTCTCAGGGGCACAAGAGAATTTGGCAAAACTAAAGTTTTGTATTGAAGGCACAACTAACTCCAACTGCTCCATCACAATAAATAAGACCTTAGATGCAATCCGATCAAACGTCCCGGCCATGAGAATTTCAATGGCGCAAATGGACATGCCTGGAAAAATATTTTCCCCTACAAAACCCGAGCGATTCCAAAGAAAGCTTAAACACCCCCTAACAGGAAAAGCTTTAAAGCCTTTGACAGAGGGAGAAGTTCAATATCTTAAAGAGCACACAGATTACTTGGAAGCAAAATTTAGGTCCGAAGTAATTAAAGAAAATCCGAAATTCAAAACTTGTGAAAATCAAACTCCATGTAAACAGGAGATGATCATTAATTCATTTATTGTTAAAAAGTTTGAAAACGAAAATAAAAAACAAAAAGATAACTATAACAAAATACTGGACTCTAATCCCCTATTGAGTTTTTTAGGACTCACAGGCGATGAAAGTGATACAGAAATCATTGACAGGCTTCGACCAACTGTAACCAAATTATATGACAACCTTAACAGTACTTTAAAGAAGGCAAAGTCAGCTAAAGGTGATGATATAAAAAAGCTTTTGCTATTCACAAAGTCTAGTGAGTCACTTCTTCAGTCAAAAAAATCAAGATACTATTGTGATATACATGAAGATTTTTTAGATGAGTTGGATTTCGATGAACTTAAAAAGGATGTTGGACTTGTATCGGCATCAATAATCGGAGGGGGATTATGTGCCCTAACAGCTGGCGGGGCTTGTGTTATTGCAACTGCTTTGGGAACAGAAGGTGCTTCCTATCTAGTTGATTTAGGCCGAACGCGTGAACTTGAGAGAACATTCTACTCAGGTCTTGGAGATGTGGAGGAGTATGCTGATAAAAAAGAATCCCTAGCAACTGCCGGTAAGCTTGCCCTCCTCAGTGTTGCATCAGAAGGTGTAACCACAACCAATCTAGTAAAGAACACCTTTGTAAAAGCAAGCAAGCGACCAAGATTAAGAAGGGTCACAACTGAATATAAAAAATTTCACAAGCTGTATAATCCAAACAATACCTATGATCTTGATGCTATGGATAGAGTGCACCTTGTAGATATCGCTCAAATATTAGTCAAAAGGCAAAAAAATAATAATCCAAACATCTCTCATGAAACATTGGATAAGTCAGTAAAGAAAGCACTCGATAAACTTATAAAAGAATGCCGAGGAACAGAATGAAGTTATTGTTAATTGCCCTTACACTGTCCCTCGCATATGGCCTGGAGATCGAAAACCTAACAGGTGATGCAGAAAGCGAGGCTAGAAGTGCTTATATTTCAGCTAAAGAGCCAGGTGTTAGAGTTGCAATACTTGGTATAAAGGAAGCAAACTCAGAGTATGGTCCAGGTGATGTAAACTCCATGATTCAGGAGTATGAAAAAAGAATGACAAAGGAGTTGGCCGCCATCGACGCTCAAATAGTCAAAACAGACTTTAAAGGTTACTACATTACCTGCAATCCTTCCCCTGGCTGTCTAGAGAGAGCACTTCAAAAATTAAATTCAATTACTCCACCTAATCAAGATAGGCCGGTAAAGCTTGGAACTGCTCAAGTTAAAGCATCCAACTATAGAGAAGGTTATATTAAAGCGAGAATTCATTCTCACTTTCCAAACCAGACCGACGAGATGCACGTATTTATTCAAAAAAAGCTCAAAGAAGCTCTACTTAAAGCAACAGGCCAATCTGAACCGAGTAAGGACATAATCAAAACAAATGATTTCTCCAGAATTTTAGGAGATCAGATAGACAAGTTTAGAGCTGGTGGCCCGAAGGCGGTCTCCCCAAGGTATAGAGATCTCGTCTTAATGCTTGATCTTCTAGAGATCCCCTACAGTTCATCATCAGATATCGATAAGGAATTAAGTGAGGCCATTACGAAAAAAGGTGTTAAAAGAGGTGTTCACACAGTAAGTGCACAAACAGGAGATGATTTATTTATTGTGGTAAAAAAAGGAGATCAAAACCTTAGGCTTGTTGGCGCTGATGCCCGCGGTCTTGGGAGGGTAAACATGCTCACTAGGTTCAATGAATTTACAGACCACATGCTGGCAGGTAAAAAAATAGAAAATATGGACCAGGTCTTTGAGCTCTCTACATCTGCTATAAAAAAGGCCGATGCCACAATGGAATTGAGCATGAAAAGATATGAAGAGATTTTAAACAACGAGCTCAAATACACTCGAGCTGGAAGTTTAGATAAGGCACTTGAGCAAACATTTGAAAAGTACAACCTCGCAAGAAAGGATGACATGAACCTTATGCAAATAAGAGCGGGTTCTTTAAAAGAGTGTACCAAGGATCATAAACAAATGATGAATAGAATTGGAGCTCTTCACAAAAGACTCAAAAAGCTCGAGGGCGGGGGTTTTAATCATATTTATGGAAGTAGCTGTTTAGGATTAGAGTTACAGCTACTTCAAAAAGGTTTAAAATGAAGTTGAAGGCCTAGGCCCAACCGCTATTGAATCTTTAGGACAGAGTGAAAACCACGATTATTTCGATTATCTTTCAATTCCAACTAAGCCGCTATTCTTGACGATTTGAAATAGTCTTCAGCATACTTTGTATCCACTCCCATAATATGAGTAAATAACCAGTTTTTAAGAAAGCTTGCAAACCTTGCGCGATCTAGATTGCCTCGATCCAAATCAACACCAAACCTTCCCACGGCCTCAAGTAAGTTTTCGTGTACTTTTTTATGGGAACTAAAACTGCTGTAGTTAAAGCTTTGCATGAAGCTTTCCTCATGTTGGAAGTGGTTTACGGTCACATTTTTAAGCTTCTCAAAAGAGTTCTTCATTTTACTTTGATCGTTGAGGTTCATTGACCTGATGAGGTCATTAATGCAATCTAGGATATCGATATGCTCTTTATCGATATGGTCAATGTTGACGGCATATTTCTGGTCCCATGGGATTTCTTCAATTTGAAATTGTCGAGTTATTCCAGTAACAGTTTGGATACCATCAACAGACTTATCAAGATTCCCTAACTCTTTTTTAAGTTCTGATGCAAGTTTGGCCGTTTGACTTACAACGAGTGTGTTTCTTTGGACACCCTCACCTGCATTTGAGGTTGCCTCAGCAATTTCTTCCATAGACCTAACTTGTTCAGAAAAGGCCACAGAAACCTCTTGTATTTCTTTTTCAATGTTTGATGTTTCATTCGTAACAGCAAGAAAGCTCTCTTTAAATCGATTTAAGGACTGCTCTGTTTGGGAAACTTGCTTCTCTAAGCTCCCCTCTAACGACAGTGCGCCCTCCTCCATTTCTTTAATGAGGTTAGAAACACTTTCTTTTGTGGTTTCTAGAGTTGACTGTATAGAAGTTGCACTCTTTCCACTCAAGTCGGCCAAGTTCCCAATTTCTTCAGCCACAACAGCAAACCCTCTTCCATGCTCCCCAGCTCTTGCAGCTTCAACGGATGCATTGAAAGAAAGAAGTTTAGTTTGAAAAACAATATCGTTAATAACTCCAGTGCTTTCAACAACTTTTTCAAATTGTGCCCCAAGTGAAAGTAATTGCTCTTTGTTTTGGTTTAAGGTGTTTACGACTTTTTTATTATTGGAAAAGCCATCCTTTAGGGAGCTTTCCAATTCCTTAACCAAGGATGAACTTTGCTCAATACTTTTATTAATAGACGAAACTATATCTTTTATTGAATTAAAGCTTTCATGATTTTGCTGACTCAACGTTTTCACCTCATGGCAGGAGGCACCAGTTTGAGTCATGGCACTTGCTTGAGCGGAGCTAGATTCGTCCAGTTGCACACATGAACTATTAATTTGCTCAACAGTTCCTTCCAAGTGATCTTTTATCTTAGAAATATCACCATGTAACTCAAGCAATAGCTTTCTCTGACTAATGCTCTTTCGGGCCAACAAAACTAATGAGATTAGCGAGAGGCCAATCCCCCCTCTTAAGTCGATAAAGGATGCTGTAATAGGAAGTGCCACCAGGAGCATAGGCCACACATTTTCTTTCGAAATTATTCTCATATCTAAACCACCTTTAAACCTTTTCTACTAGGATTCTAGTCGTATTATCTTAAGAACTCTTAAGGTGAAAAACCCTGATATAGCTCAGTTTTTCAGTGGAAGAGTTCCATAATTGTATATAAGTATTTGATTTAACATAATTATCCAGAAAAAAACTGGTCAAAATACCTTTCAAAGCTGAAATTTTGCGCTACTAATTGCCGCATGAAAAAACTGACAATTTTGCTTAATCTAATTATTTCCCAGGCTTTTTGTGCCAGCTTAACTGTAATTGGCCCTTGTGATGAAAAGCCCCTTTTCTCAGTAAATACAAAAATAAACTCAAAACAGAGTGTCGGCTCATTTAGCCTTGATGTATTTAACGCGAACAAGATCCCATACCAAGGTACTTTTGAGGGGTTCAACTCTATTTTTGAAACACCCGTTGGACTTGATGCGATGGAAGTACTGAGCGACACAGAAATGAGGGCACATGGTTGGTGTTACTCAGTAAATGGGGTTTCACCTGAGAAGTTTCCAGACGAGATATTTATCGAAGATGACGCTGAGGTTGTGTGGTGGTTTGGATATGCCCATCTTCTAGATGGTGAGTGGATTACTCAATGCTCTGAAACACATCTTATTGCTCCTGAGCAGTTTTGTTCATCGAATTAAGAAACAGGAAGTAAATACTTAATTATACAATCTGATTTGTCCGGAGCATAGTTCTCCGGATAGAGAAAGATCTCTTGTGCTCTTGTGACTTTCTTAAATTGATCAGGCCCAATGTCCTGCAGACTCTTTACTATATCCCTTGCATGGCCTTTGTGATGGATACACATAAAAACTCCTGCATCTAATACATACTCGCTTAGGCCATCGGTCCTTACATCACACAAAGCATAGTATATAACAGCTCCCTTTGAGCCAGGGAGGTCATTTTCTATTATAGATACTTGAGAGAACCCTGAGATATTTTGATCTGAAACTTTCTTTTTTAACTGGGCCCATAGTGCTTTAATTTTAGATGGACGTTCATGAGGTGAGTTTGGCAGCTCACAGGATAGTCCATAAAACTGCCGCCTCTCAATATGAATTTCTTCTATACGAGTTATTACTCTTCTCCCTCAAGATTGTGATAAACTCCAACAACGTCTTCATCGTCTTCAAGAAGTCCTATAAGCTTCTCAATCTGAGTATAGGTTTCTTCATCGACAGACTTAAAGTTATTCGGGATTCGCTGAAGATTTGCTTCCTCAGGGGTGATATTCATTTCTTGAAGCTTTGTCTGAATGTCTCCAAAAGACTCCATTGGTCCCATTACTTCAAAGTTGCCCTCTTCAGTAGTATCAATGTCCTCAGCACCAACATCAATCATCTCAAGAGTGAATTCTTCTTCGTCAAGCTCTCCCTTTGGAACAATAAATACGGCCTTTCTATCAAAAATAAATTGAAGACAACCGTCTTTTCCCAAAGACCCATTACACTTATTAAAATAACTTCTTACATTCGCTGCAGTTCTAGTGGTGTTATTAGTAGATGCTTCAACGAATACACCAACTCCACCAGCGCCATAGCCTTCGTAGGTAATGTCTGAGTATCCTTCACCGTCGCCACCAAGTCCACGTTTAATAGCACGGTCAATATTGTCTTTTGGTACATTAAACTTTTTGCATCTCTCCAAAGCAATTTTAAGCAAAAAGTTTGTATCAGGGTCTCCCCCTCCACTTTTTACGGCCGTGGCCACATCATGCAACGCCTTAGTGTAGACCTGACTCTTTGCTCTGTCCGCAGCTCCTTTTTTAGCTGCAATCTTAGCTGATTTTCTTCCCATGTTTCCGTCCAGTTATTTAATTTTTAATATTTTGGATAATTTACCAAAAACTTTAATGCTTGGGCAATGCCAAGAGCTTAAAAACAATATCTTTAAATACTAAGACAATGAATATGCTTAAAAAGGCCCCAAGCCCAAGTACTCCTCCGAGTCCTGCTAGAAGCACAGCAACATACTTGTAAAAAACGATAAAAATTATGGCTGCTAGAACGATTTCAATACTCGAGGCTTTGCTCATACCAATAAAAGAGCCGCCAAAAAACATAGCACCGTAATAGTTGGCCTCAAGAGGAATGATTAGGCCCAAAGTTAAATAATATAGCAAGCTTGTCATTGCACTGGCCCTAACAGCTCCAAGCAAATGGGTAGAATAAGACGTTAGAAGCCCGCCAAGCGCAACGGAAACAAACTCAAGCATAGCTGTGTCTCGTTAAAACAAAAATTGCACAAGCAAGAAAAGCGATTGTTCCAAGCTTTCCGCCAAGTCCTGTAAACTTATCATCCAAAACGATGAATAAAAGAGCTCCGATTACACTTATTGCTATAAAACTTATAACACCAAGCCCAAGCTCACCGGAGCACATTCCCGCAAAGCAAGAACAATACAAGAGTGCCTCTAAGCGAGCTTTTACACCAGGTATTAACGACCCTGCTAGTGTCACTGCACATGCGCTAAGTATTGAAGAGATATTCAAGGATGCAGCGATGATAAAAGTAAGAAAGCTTCCACAAAAAAAGATTGTGGAAAAAAGAACAACTTTTTTACTTAACTGAGAATTCACGGGCCTCAGTTTCAACAATACTCTTAACTTCATTGTTGGCACACTCCGCCCCTTTGTGACCAGGTTTGCCGAACTCATTGCCATTGCTAATAAACACGGCCTCTTCATCCAGTTCCTCTAGTCTGCCAGTCCACTTTTTTCCATTTACAAGTACGACTTCAACCCATTTTCCAACCAATGATTGATCCATATAATGCCTTTATGTTCAGTTAAAGGTGCCATTGTACCATCTTCACGCATTTTTGCACCCTTTCCCCAAAATAATTGCTTCAATCCGTGCACATCGTAGTTTTTGGAGTCTGATCTAAGCCCAAGTCATTAAAATTATTTGGTCACCGACATCAATAATTTAGTTAAGAAAATAAACCCTGTCTATACTCTTCTTCTTATTGACACCCAACGATCCTTGGCCAGAGCATACCAATCATTAAATAAAGGTTCAAAAACCTATTAGTTCAAAGTCCACATACCTGGATCAAATAGAAAATTAATCTCAATTAGTAAGTTTTGTACAATATTTGGGAAGGTTACAATAAATCGTATTATTTTTTGACAGTTTAAAAAACAACATGGAATTACTTCAACGAATCTGTCGCTCGCCCAGAATAAGCAATAAAATTTACGTAATTTAAAAGGCTAATTATGAAATTACGTGTACTTACTTTATTAACCTTCATTCTTCACATAAACCCGGCAAATAGTGGAATGACTAACAATATAATCTTTAGTAATAGTCTAGAGTCCTTATGTGTGCATTGCTCAACAGAGGCAGCCAACAACAATCATTCTTATCAAAAAAATTTCAGTACTAAGTTTGAGAACACAAATTCAACTAAGGACTTTGTTATTGTAGTTCAAAACAATGGAAGAATGAACTATTACGAGAACTATGTTCTCAGGAACAATATAAGAAGTTTAGAACTAACCGATATTGGAAGTAACCTTATTTCCAATATGACTGACGAGCACAAGTTAAAAATTTTTTACCACTTATCTTCTGACCTAAGCATTAATAATAAACCACTTTGGGTCCAAGAGAAGTCAAATCCACATGATTTATTTGGATTCTTTGCCGCAAATAATAGCTCTTCTGTTATTTCCCTTAATTTATACCAACATCCAGAAGTGGCAGTTACAACTTACCTTCATGAACTTTTCCATCTATATGATCCTTATATCCATAAAATTAGTAAAAAGGGTAACCCTTCTGAAGTTGAAAAGTTTATTGGAGAATATAGGGCCTACCTCGTTGAAATGAATTATTACTTACAGAAACAAGCGGCCAACGCACAAATGCTCTTAAGGCCTGTTGAGAATTACAAATTTCACGAGCAATTTATAAGCAGAGGAAAGGTTAATTACAATAAGCTCTATAACTATCTACTTGATACGCACTACCCTACAGATGTTTCAAGAAACTGGTTTGTAGATAGAGGAACTCCAATTGAAATATTAATCGAAAAAAACAATGTTGTAGTTGGCAGAGAAGTAATAAATATTGAGTCAAATAGCCTTAACCCAGTTATGCACAAAGTTTTATCACGATATCTTGATCAGGATAAGACGGCCGCCTTTAGAGTAATTTCAAAAGTTCGTTACAAAAAGATTTCTACTAAGAAGATTAAAGAGAAAAACATACAAGCACAAAGAAAAATTAAGAGCACAATAGGAAAAGACATTAAAAAGTATCTAAAAAACCACGGCCTTTTAGATATTAGAACTCTTACAACCGCTCCGATCCAAGGAACTTCATTTGGTCCAAAAGAACGAGGAAAAGGAGATTAGGTGACTTCTAATCTCTTAAATATTTTACAAAAATTTATTGGACTTAAAGAAGTAGAGTCTCTAAGAAAATATTTTGCCCAAGTAGATATTGAAGAGGCATCCCATGAACAAAAGCTTATATACGTAAAGTACTTGGCCTTGGTAGATTCAATCGCACTTGCGCAAATTCATATCGAAAAGTGGGGACTTGAATCGGAATCAAACCTTTACGCGGAGTTAAACTACCTCGCTGGAGATTTAAATAAAGCAAAAAGCTACCTTCCGCAGATAGAAGATAGTTATCTTAAGGCTGATATCCTATTGCTAGACGAAAACTTTAAAGAAGCTCAGCAGGTCTTAAAAAAAGAAAGTATCTCTGCCAAATGGTTTTATTACTCAGGTCGAATATACTCGCATTTAAATCAACTTGAAAAAGCTGATAAATCGCTAAATTCGGCCTTGAATTTATATTATAGACACAATGATGTTGTAATGACCTCAGTAATAATATCAAACTTAGTCGTTCTCAAGTCAAGACAACAACAAAACCATATTGCATACTCTCTTTCAAATCAACTCAGAGAGCTACTAAAAAAAATAGAATTTAAGGATTTTCCAGAATCAAAAGCAAAGCTTTTAATTAATCAGGGACTCTACCTGGGCAATAATGGACATCCAGGTGAAGCTATAAGTTGTATTATTCGTGCAAAACTTACCTTGGATAGGTTTCCTAATTCAAATGATTTCATTAGAGTTCAATTAACCTACGCATATAACATAATGGACCTGGGTTATATTAAAAAGGCCATAAGGATACTTCAATCGATTACACCTGTAAAAAAATTCCAACAATTTGATAAATACAGATACCTAATGAAAGCTTATGCCCTTCTAGATGACTCCGCTGAATATGAGAAGGCACTAGAAAAAGCATATGAGTTCCAAGACAAATCGGACTCATTTGATATAATCCATTTAGAAATTGATAGGACAGAATCAGAGTTCTATTTGAACCAAGAGCTTCCAAACTTTTTAAAGGCTAAAAATCTTACACAAAAATATGATGATCAAGAATCATATTACTATTTAATTAATAAAATAAATTTTTTAAGTTTAAACTTTGACAACTTGGATGATTCAATTAAATTTCATACTAAAAACTCTCTGTTTAAAGAATTAAATAAAGACCGAATCCTTGTCGCTCTCAAAGAAATTCAGACCAAAGATTATTCCAACGCATTAGAACATCTAGATCGCATTCCTTTGAACTCTTCACCAAAAATAAAAGAACTAAAGGGGTTTCTAAAAGAGTTCTGCCAATCAAAATTAACTGGGGAGTTAAGGATTAATGATCAATTCACTTACAAAGACCCTATTTTAAAGATCATCCAACATTACTTGGATAGAGACACTAATGATTCAACCTGCGAAGTTCTCGTTCTTTTCAAGAGCTTAAAAAAGCACCAAAAACATTTCCTAAAGAGATTACTTGAAATTTTAAACATCAACCTTTTAGAAAACATCACCTTTTTGAAAGACGGGAGGAAAGTGTCTCTTACAAGAATAGAAATACTCGAAATAATGAAGCACCCAGTAAAATCCATAATAGATTTCAAGCACAATATTATTTCCATTAGAGGTAACGATCTAAACAAAAGACTTAAAAGTGAAGTCCAAATAAACCTATTAGAGTTTTTGGTAAATAATCATTTGAGATATAAATCAAAAGAATCAATAATCTTAGAAGTTTTCAATAAAGCAATCTATGATCCATTAATTGATGATAATTTAATTTATGTTAATATTAACAGACTTAAAAAGACCTTAGGTTATAAAGATTCCATCCTTACGAAAGGTGGGCATTACAAGTTGAACACAAAGGACTTATATTTAGGGATAAATGACTTATAACCCTGTATGAGCGGCCTTCTTAACTCTTCAAATGTGTGTAAAACTCATGCCACCTGCCACGCCTATTAATCTTGACCAAACTCATATTTCACGCTCCTTTTCCATCTCTATTGCACACAGGTTGGTAAATTTTACAGTTTATCAGAAAATCCCCTATAAACTTTTAAATTGAGCTCAGTAAATTTTTCATTAAAAATCGTAGCTGTAACTTAAATTACGTTGGCTCGCCCCAGCAACCATATGAAATTATCCTACATACATTGAAAAAACTTCCAAGTATGTAAAAGGTAGCTGTAAGCACGTGTAAGTCGTACCCCATAAACGTGAATGCTAAAGAATCCGAAAGTTAAACAATTCGGAGGAAATCATGAAACTTTTAATTACTTTAATTTACTTTTTAACATTTGACTTGCTTGCATGGGAGAACATCGAATTTCAAGGAGAAAAGGATACAAAAATAGTTTTCACAAAGTTTGGAAACTCCCCTGGAACAAATGGCTCAATACTTATCTCAACAGGTCGAACGGAAGCATCAATAAAATATGAAAACATCGCCCATAACTTTATAAATGCAGGTTTTTCACCAATATATGTGATCAACCACAGGGGACAAGGTTTTTCACAAAGAATGTTAAATGACCCCCATAAAGGTTATGTTGAAAACTTTTCCCACTACTACGAGGATTTTAACAAATTTGTAGAAATTGTAAAAAATGATCCAGATACAAATTTGAACAAAATGTACCTATTAGCTCATTCCATGGGTGGGGCAATCGCCACAGGCTATCTACAGAATTTCAAAAATTCATTTCGAAAAATTGCATACACAAGTCCTATGTTTGGTATCAAGCTAGATAAAAGTGAACTACTTACACTGGCCCAAACTGCGGTAAGTTGTTATACGCCTTTTGGACCAGAATGCATTGATTACGTTCCAGGTGGAGGTGCGTTTAATTTTGGTAAAGTAAATTTTGAAACAAATGAACTGACGAGAAACGAAGAGGAATATCATAAAATTTATGAGACATGGAGCCTTTTCCCTGAATTGCAACTAGGGTCAGCAACACTAAGATGGGTCAGAGAAGCAATACAGGCCAACCGGGTGATGCGCAAGAACCACCAACTAACTAAGATGAAAAATGTAAAGGTTCTTCTACTACAGGCCGGAGAGGACAAAATTGTAGATAATGAAAGACAAAATGAGGTTTGTAACAAAATAAATCAAATAAAACCCAGAAATTGTAAGAAGGTCACTTTTAAGAACTCATTTCACGAAATTCTAATTGAAAAAGATTCAGTTCGATTTGAAGCACAAGACAAAATAATAGAGTTTTACAAAAATTAACGGTAACTAATAATGAATGCCACATTAAAAGTAGTCTTAAGTTCATTACTATTAGTACTATTCATTCAAAGTTCTTATGCAAATACCAACCACAAGTGCCACCTACTTCTTGATGCAGGAAGTAGTGGCACAAGGTTATATGCATTCAAGAAAAAGGGTGATTCATTTAAGCAATTATATAAAGATACAATAAATATTGGGGTATCTTGGAGTCTAGAGCAAAAATTGTGTTCACATAAAATTTGCACTCAAAAAGATATTGAAGAGACTGTTTATACTTTAATAAATAGCTATCTATCAAAAGATAATGAATGCAAAGAAGGTATAGAAACAATAAATTTACTAGCAACTGCCGGCATGAGGTTGGCGGAACAAAAACACGGTAGGGCCAGGGTTAAAAACCTTTATGCCCACTTAGAAAGAATTATTTTGAAAGCGCTGAAGACCTTCCATATACCCATAGATAAAAATAAAGTGTCGGCCAGAACCATAACAGGCGCAGAAGAAGGAATTTACACCTGGTTGGCCGTCAACATACTAAAAGAGAATCACACAAACACGGAGGGCATAATCGAAATGGGTGGAGCTTCAATGCAAATAGCTTATGCCTGTGAAAACGATCTCAACTGTAATGATAACTCTTTCAAAGTTAAATTCAGAAATTCCATAGTAAACCTTTTTAGTCATTCATGGCTTGGACTCGGTAGAAATGAAGCATACCGAATTTACAATTTAGAAAAAAGTAGGAGCTGCACCCAATCAGATTCAAATAATTTTATATTAGAAAGGTGCATGTCGGATATATCAAAAATTTTCACCCAATACGAAAACAAAATTTACCTTAAAGATCATCTAAACTATAAAGCAGCAACATCAGTGAAACAAGGTACAAAAATTCAGGTCAATATTCCTGCAGACAAAAGATTTCATGCCACTGGTGGTTTTGTATATGCTGAATTTGATTCTCTTCTTAGAAATGCACATGAAATCTGCAACATCAGCAAAACTGACTTAATTGAGAATAGAACACAATATCAAAGCATTGAAAAAACCCCTGAAGAATTAATTGAATCCGAATGCTTTGCAAATCTATATTACCAAGCTCTTATAGATTCTATCCCAAACTTAAATATAACCAGCAACTTAAAGAAAATGAAGGAAATCAACATCGATTGGATCTATGGAGCAATTAACTGCATAGAAACAAATTGCCTTGAATTTTATGAGCCTAACTGCAAATGGAATAAAAACTGGAACTGCATTCAGTAAAATAACAAAAGGAGAAACCTTGAAGAAATTAATTTTTTGCTTTTTTCTAATCTTACTTCACCCTATAACCTCCCTAGGTAGTGAGGAAGACTTTTCAATTGATTATCAATACAGTACAAGGAATTCGGAATACTGCCAAATATATCTCGATTTTGCCCGTAACGCCTTAAGTGCAATTGGTGTCCCATTAAGCCATGCATTATGCGAAGGACGGATTTTAAAAATTAAAACATATAATTTTAATATAGGAGATCTCAAAAGGGGTGAAAAATTTTTATTTCTCGAAAAGCCTGGAGACTCTTATACATATTGGCACGGCTATTACATTACAAACTCAATTAATATCGTGAAGAATATTTTAAACAAAACAAAATTACCCCTTAGATTTTACAACAAAGCACGTAGTAACTGTTTTTACGGTCCATGGTATGAGTACGATGGCGACAATTTATACTGCCCCCTATTCATATCTCTCTAGTCACTTCATTCAGAAAAGTAATGTTTGTATAGGACTTTGATTTTCAAGTGAGGCCCATTGGTTAAACAGATCTTTGGGCTCTCTATGAAAAGGCCTAATTAGCCCTATCAAGTTCATACTCAATGGGACTGTATATTCTGAAGGGGAATGAAGTGTTGCTGGCGTTATTTAATTTTTGAAGTTTTCATGACATCTTGCTATCTTCTTCGTCGAAAAAAATGACTCCATAAAAGTTTTTTGAGTCGGGCTCCCCTTGCCTGCAATACAAATCCAAAATATTGTTTCCAAGCGTTAATTCAAAGAAGGTAATCCATCATTTTTGAAATCGCACAACACGATGTTTTAGAGGGAACCTATAAATATAGTTGCGGGCAGGTATATAAATTCGCTCTCAGGCCTTTGTGAAGGCTTCCTACCATCAACTAGTTCGATATCACCCTTCAGCAAAGATTGAGACTTGTCATCATTTTTTATTTAGTTAATATCGTTTAGTATTGTCTACACTCGTTTTTGCACACCTCTAGCGCCTGTCACTATTGTTTACACCTACGTAAATAGTGCAATAACTGGTGATAAATACGACAAATATTGAAATAATCACACCATGAAGTATTTAATTCTTTTACTATTGGCATCAAATTACGCCTTTTCTCTGCTCATTTGTGGTGACAGTGCAGTAACGCTTAATTACGCTAATAGAGACGAATTAAACAGTCAGCTATATAATGCAATCAACAATAAATGTGTAACCGAACAAGACAGAAAAAATCTATTTCACGATCTTATTCACTATTCACAGAGTCAGGTCACAGATGAGACCTTACCTATAATTAGTAATTTTTTATCAATTAATCTTGGAATTGACTCTGCTTTAGAATTTCAAACTCTATATAAATACAATGATGTAAAGATGGGAGAGCTTAACTTTAGTCAGCTGAGGGAGCTAATAAGATATGCCCCAGAAAAAATAACAAATCATTTATATTTATTCTCTAATGAAAAAAAATTACAGCTCATTGAGCTTATAGACTTATATCACGCAGGATATGACAGGGACGCATTACTTTCACAATTTATAAATGAACATCCTTCAAAGGAAGTTTTAGATGCCATAACGATTGCAAAGTTAGATATCAATGTACCAAAAGTTTTAGAAACAGTTTGTTCCTACATCTACGCTAAGGATGAATTCATCTATGAAGATATAAGTTCAATGTCTCTTTCCAGTATAGAGGAAATAAGCAATGAGTTGGATACTACAGTTAAAGAAATCAAAACAGAAATTAAAGCTTTTGGAGCAGATGAGAACGTAGTTTGCGAAGGCATTTCAATTAGTGAGCTCTTATATGACATGAAAGAAGATCAACTCTACTACTTTAGAGATGACCTTCAAGAATCTTTGATGTCTCAAAACTTAACGGCCCAGAATGCCCAAAACTTCGTGCCTGTTACGTATAGTAAAGATTCAAAGCTTGTAAATTTTGAAGAGGTCGTTTTTAGTATGGATCTATCAATCGATGAGTCCTGCTCAAAGACACCTAAATTTTATAATACTTTGGAGCTAAGAATATATAATACTCTTAACCGATACATTAGGGAGGGCTTTGCCATCCCTAATCTTATACATCAATACACAGATAAGATTACAGGCTGCAAGGTTAAAGCTGATATAGTAGCTTTAGAAACCAAAGAAGAAGGCATAGAATTTAACGATTTTGTAAGAGGGCTATAATGAACTCCCCCACCAGAAAAAGTGGGGGAATTTTTTAACAAATTAATTCCACAAAAGGACTTTGCATGCAAATTCTTCGTCCAAATGGTAATCCTCACCTTCGACCTTAACAAAGCCAGAAAGATACCCACCTTCATGCTCATAAGTAAAATCTGCGACTTTCTCAAGTAGTGTGTAGAAACCACCAGGAACATAAACTTGGACCAAATCATTTCCAAATCCATCAGTGGCCATGCCTATGAATTCAGTATATGTGAAAGACTTGTCGCCATATGTGACTCTTAGGGTGTTTTTGTTTTTAAAAACATCATAATTAGAATCCCCAACTTCAGGAACTTCTCCATTAAAGGTATATTCAACAGTAACTTTTCCATCAGTACAGATGTAGTCAAAATCATTCTCAGCAAAAGCACTGTTTAGACCTAACATAGCAAGTAAGCAGACTAATTTTTTCATAAAATCTCCCATTATAATTATATAGCTTCTGGAATTAATAAAACTTTTCATATAGACAGTCTTGCCCAATGAAAATCTTTCACACCACACGGTGCACCATTTATTCTAAAGAAAAGCTTCATTTCAGCGATACGTAACCAAAAGGCAATTCAAATGAACCTAGGAATTTACTATGCTTTAGGCTGCTATGGGCTCTGGGGCATCCTGCCAATATACTGGAAACTTTTAAAACAAGTGCCAGCTGATCAGATACTTTCTCATCGAATTGTATGGTCATTAGTATTTATGTTGGCGGTGTTGTTTTACAAAAAAGATTGGTCTTGGATCTTTCGTCTTAAAGAGAATCCTAAGTTGATTTTTTGGTTCTTGGCCTTGTCGTCATTGATATCCATTAATTGGTATCTCTACATATGGGCCGTAAATGACGGTCAAATCGTTGAGACAAGTCTAGGCTATTTCATGAACCCTTTGGTTAATGTTCTTTTAGGTGTTGTCCTGTTGAAAGAAAGACCTAGGAGGCTGCAGTGGATGGCCATTCTAATTGCTTTCTCTGGTGTGGCCTTTTTAACTTTTGCTTATGGAAAACTGCCTTGGATCGCATTGACTCTCGCCTTCTCCTTTGGAGTTTATGGACTCTTAAAAAAGCTTGTGGCAATAGGTCCTTTAAGAGGCCTAACTCTTGAGACCGGACTTCTTTGTATTCCGGCACTAATTTTCCTAATTACAACGCCTTCTCCAGCATTTAACAATCAGGGAATTACCACTGATACTCTTTTAGTCCTTGGAGGCATTGTCACAGGAACTCCACTACTTCTTTTTGCGGGAGCTGCCAAAAATTTAAGCATGACGAGCCTTGGATTAATGCAGTACATGGCACCTACAATTCAGTTTCTCATTGGGATTTGGCTTTATAAGGAACCGTTCTCAACAGACCAACTAATTGGCTTTTCTATTATATGGTTTGCCCTCTCGCTTTTTGCATTGGATTTGCTTAAACTGAGAAGACAAAATTTAAATGCACAGAAGCTAAAAAAAGAGTGTACCAATGAAGAAAAGATGCAGTTGGCTAAATTTAAATAATGAAAAGTACATCAAGTATCATGATAATGAATGGGGACGCCCTATACACGACGATCAGAAACACTTTGAGATGATCACTCTCGAAGGAGCTCAGGCCGGTCTTAGCTGGGAGACGATTCTCAATAAACGCGAGAGATATCGCGTAGTTTTTAAGGACTTTGATCCTGCAAAGGTCGCAAAGTTTACAAAGAAAGATGTCGCTAAACTAATGCTCGATCCTGGCATTGTTAGAAATAGATTAAAAATAGAATCAACCATATCAAATGCCAAGGCCTTCATAGAAGTACAAGAAGAGTTTGGATCATTTGACAAATATATATGGGCCTATGTCGGAAAACCTATTATCAATTCATTCCAAGGCAAAGAACTGCCTTCAAAAACGGACATTAGTGAAAAGATTTCCAAGGACCTAAAAAAGAGAGGCTTCCGATTTGTGGGAAGTACAATAATATATGCTTACATGCAGGCAATTGGGATGGTTCAAGACCACTCAAAAGATTGCTATCTCGGTGGAAAAAAGATCAGGGAATTAAAATCCAATTAGAAAGAGTTTACGGCCCTATAAGCTGTAGAGAAACAGGCCTGAAGTAAGTAGCCCCCAGTTGGAGCTTCAAAGTCCAACATCTCCCCGATGACATACACATTATCAATCTTTTTAAGCTTAAAACATGAGTCCACTTCCGAGAAAGCGACCCCACCAGAAGTAGAAATCGCCTCTTCGATAGGCCGTGGCCTTAGAAGCTTTATTTCCAGCTTCTTGATACTCTCCCCAAGTTTTACCATGTTTTGATAGTCATCTTTTGAAATCAGCTCCTTAAGCAGGATGTTCTCGTATTTCGACAGCCCTAGGACTTTTCTTAGATGGTTAGATTGACTTGTTTTTTTATCTCGCTTGGAAAGTCTTTTTCGAACTTCCGAAAGAGAGAGATCTGGCTTTAGATCAAGATTGATAGTTGCTGTAGAGCGACTTTCGATCTCATCCCTTAAAAAGTTTGAGATAGCGTAAATTCCACCCCCCTCTATACCAAAAGGAGTTAACATTAACTCTCCTCTTATAAAGTGGTCCTTAAAGGAAATTCCCACATTCTTTAATGGAGCTCTATCAACACCCGCTTTAAAAAACTCAGACCATTGAACCTCAAAACCGCAATTCATTGGTTTAAAAGGTGCAACCTCAACCTCTAACCTCTCAAGAAATTGTTTCCACTTCCCATCTGATCCAGTTCTCTTCCAGCTTGCACCGCCTAAGGAAAGAATCAATTTGTCGTATTGAACGCTGACCGTCTGCCCGTCAATCTCGATAAATACTTTATTTTGCCCATTAAGGTCTACCAGAGTGCTTTTCAAAAAAAGTTTAAAATTCTTATTTGATTTAAGCTTCTCAACCCACAACTTCAAAATAGCGGAAGCTTTAATATTCTTTGGAAACACTCTTCCAGAGGTGCCCACAAAAGTCTCCACACCAAGCTTTGTAAAAAATGACCTAAGATCATTTGGCCCAAACACCGCCAGAAGCTCTGAAAAAAGCTCTTGATCTTTTCCATAACGGGTTGCGAATCTATCTAGAGGCTCCCCATGAGTTAAATTTAGTCCACCATTTCCAGCAACTAAAAATTTCTTACCCACTCCCGTAGTTTGTTCGTAAAGATGAACGATGAAGCCTTTTTCCAACAATAGCCATGCACTAAATAGGCCTGCCGGTCCTCCTCCAACAATTACTACTTTTTCCATAATGGCCTCTAGTACCCCTTTTCAAACATAATAAGGAAACATATAATCAATAAAAAATAAAAGGATCAAGAGCTGGAGCTTTCAAAACACAGACCACATAGAAACCGCCCATATTTAGAGTGGCTCAGGAAACAACAGTGTGTTGTTACATCTACAAAGGCCCAATGTGCTCACCACATAAGGCTCGGGACAAATGGTGGTGCTGGTCTAAAACCCTCAGACTACTTTTGTATTCCTCTATTAAATGAATATCATACCACTGGTCCACAAGCATTGCACAATATAGGCGAAGAAACTTTTCTTAGAACTTTTAGTTTAGAGCCTCTAAATCTATTTTTTAACTATCTAAGAAAATACCTAAAAGAAGAGTACAGTTTAGACCTTCTTAAAAATGCAAGGCCAACTCTCGATGGACTGGCCCAGCTAATAGAAAAAGTGGAATCACTAAAAAAAGTGAAAGGCACCAGTAAAGGGAGCTCTAAGAAAAGAAAGCTGAAAGAAAACACCGATAGAGCGAAGCCATCTGAGTCCGAATTCTATAACAAAGCAAAAGAGCTCAAAAAGTCACAGGATAGAGAGCTACGTGAAAAGCTCAAAAAGGCCTCTCCACTAAAAGAAAGTCAGGCCTATCAAGAGGCAAAAGAACAGAAGCGAATTAGGGATAAAGAGTTAAGGGAAAAATTAAAGAGCAGTAACAATGTCTCAAATTCCAGTAAATTAAAAAAGCACAAATCCGCCAAGCTTATTCAAGACAAAGAGCTTTATGAGAAGGCAAAAGAGGCGAAGAGACAAAGGGACAAAGAACTTCGCCAGAAGTTAAAAAAGCAAAAAGCTCCCTCCAAATCGATTACTCAAAGTGACTTTTATCAAAAAGCAAAAGAAGCTCGCAAGCAACGTGATAAAGAGCTCAGAAAACAACAAAAAGAGCTGCGCAAACGCTTATCTTCAAAAGATTAATAGCGAACTTAAGTAATAATATGTTACAATTCAGCACATGAATGAATATATACTCACCTACAGAAAACTGGTAATGCCAGACGACCTCAACCACGCCAAAACCCTATTTGGCGGACGGCTTTTACAATGGGCAGATGAAGCTGCAGTAATATATGCCATGTGCCAGATTGGCAGTAAATCAATCGTAACGTTGAAAATGTCTGAAGTCCTATTCAAAAACCCTGCAAGAAGTGGAGACGTTTTAGAGTTCTGGACTCGAAAGAATAAAATTGGAAATAGCTCACTTGTCGTGGAGTGTGTAGTGGTGAGAAAGACGGTACAATCGCCCCAGGATACTCCTACACCTCCAACAGTAGAAGATGATAAGTTTCAAAATCCAAAGAATATAATACTTTCTTGTGACTTTAGCTTTGTTCATGTTGATGAAAATGGAAAACCCGCACCTCACAAACTCGCTAAATCCTAGGCCTTATCCACCAGAGCATTGAGGCTATTGATTAAGGTTTCTTTTTTAAGTGGTTTGGTAAGATAGTCATCACACCCCGAAACCAACGACTTGTCCTTTTCTTCTTTTAGAGCACAAGCTGTGAGTGCGATAATATTTGTACATGAGTCCCTATTTTGAGACTCCCACTTTCTAAATTCTTCGGTAGCAGTATAGCCATCCATTCTAGGCATTTGCATATCCATAAAGACAACGTCAAAAGCTTTTTCCTTCATCTTGTCCAGTGCCTCAACGCCATCAACAGCTTCAGTTATCTCGAATGGGAATTTTTTAAGATAAGCTTTTACAAGACTTCTATTATTAATTGCGTCATCAACAATTAAGACCTTCAACTCGGATTCTTTCAGCTTAGTATCATCAACTTTTGAGACTAGCTTGCTCTTTTTAACAGAGCTAGTAGCTTCCTCTAGATTTAATCCTGCATAAAATTTAGATCCTTGCCCAAGCACACTTTCAACAATAATTTCGGAGCCCATTAATCTAATAAGCTCAGATGTGATAGATAAACCAAGCCCAGTTCCACCAAAGCTTCTATTTGCTTTATCTTCCACTTGAGAAAACTTATTAAAGATATGTTTTTGTTGATCTTCTGGAATTCCTATCCCAGTATCTTCAACAACCAGAAGCAAACTCCCTTTTAATTTGGTGCCTTGATTTGGAATAAGTGAGAACTTGACTTCCCCCTCAGATGTAAACTTTAGAGCATTTCCGACAAGGTTAATAAGCACTTGTGAGATTCTTGACTGGTCCCCAATATAAGTAGCGGTAATATCTTCATCAATATTAGATTGAAGCTTCACACCCTTTTGTTTGGCCTGCCAGGAGAATATGTCATAGATTTTTTCGAAAAGAGAATGAAAGTCTACTTCTGCTTCATCTAAAACGAGCTCCCCAGCCTCAATCTTTGAAAAATCAAGAATATCATTAACAAGGTTTAAAAGAATTTCACTTGAATTTTTTAGAACACTTACATGCTGCTTTTGCTCATGGTCAAGCTTTGACTCCTGAAGCAAATCTGAAAGCCCGACAATGGAGTTTAAGGGTGTCCTTATTTCATGACTCATATTTGCCAGAAACTCCCCTTTTATTTGGGAATGCTTTTGGGCATCTAACTGTGCTTTCCTTCTTTCTGCTATTTCTCTCTCAAGTGCCTTTGTTCTTTTCGTTACGATTCGGGAAACCCTGTCCTTTTGCCGAAGAAGAAAATAGGTATAGATTGAAAAACCGAAAAACGGAAGAAATATAAAAAGGCTTAAAAGTAGTACTTTCTCATATAAAGCAGTATTTTGAATTTCCTGATTCATTTGAGCGACGTAGAAAAAATCCACTCCATTAAAGCTTGCAACTTTCTTGGTTTGAGTGCGTGTTTTATCAAGATTGAGTGCACTTGTAATAACTCTTAGGTTTCGATCATTAAGGTTATACTCAAAAAAGCTGTTTGAACTTTTCCTATTAAATATAAGGCGCTCTTCAGCTACAAGCTTATTTTTTGGCAAGTGGATCTCGCTAAGACCAAACCCAACACTGATAAAGCCTTTTTGTGATCCGGAAGAGCTTATGAATTTCGAGAATATTAGCTTTGGATCTTTTTTGCCTTCAACTTGAGATTCTTCAAGTATATTTACGACATCACAAACCCCTGAGTTGTTGACACTGGCCACAACCTCATCATTATTATTTCGCCAACATAAAGAGAGCTTTCTATCCTTTAAAACTCTCCCCACATAAGTTTTGAATTCAGCGACACTAACTTCTTCCGATGCGGCAAAAAGATTTGAGACAGTTTCCAGGCTACCTCTTTTTTCTTCCAATTGATCCAACACAGATTCAAAGTTTTCATTCACAGAATTCTTGAAGTTTTCACGTTGGAGTTCTTCAATCATCTCCAATCGAGAGTCAAAATAATAGAGTGAAAGGCAAAGGCCTGCCAGAATGAATAAAGAAATGACAATATAGTCTTTGCTATTGCCCTTTAACATTTTACTTTAAAACCCTAGTAAGCCCTGATGGATAGGAGCCTTTAATATAGTTCCACTGTTTTACCTGTTCTTTACGTCCAATCTCGTCGGTGATTCGATTCCAACTATCAGATACCTTTTTCAAAGCAAGTTTTGGAGAGACCTGCTCTTTTAGAGCTGCTTGCAAGGCATCTCTTAAACTGGAAAAATATCTTCCATAACCCTTAACGTAAAAGTCAGGCATACTGCCAATCATACTTTTCTTATGTGCGTCCAAGAAATCTTGGCTGTAGATCTCCTGAATAACCTTATCTTGGTAATGCTCACTTCTATAGGGATCAAAGAATCCCTCTCTTTCCTTAACAGCATTAGTTGAAACAACAGGTGTGCTTGCAAAAAGGCAAAATAAATAAGCTAGCTCACTGACATTGGACCGAGAAGAGACAACATAGTTCCAACCCCAATTAAAATATGACATAGGGAATACTTTACCATTGATTTCTGCCCCGGGCAAAGAGGAATATCCCAATTTTTTTACTAGTTCTGGCCTGTTTCCCACTAGAAATTTCTGAGTTCCACCCCAACCAAAATTACAAAATTTATTTCCTTTTCCAAAAGAGTAGAAATTTTTAAAAATATCGTTTTCAAACACTCCTTTCTCTAAATACTTAGTCGTCTCAATCATCTCCGTTAGGGCCTCATGAGCTGAATCGCTGTTAAACTGCGGTTCAAATTCCCCATTAACCGGATAGAGCCCCTTAGAGTGAAGGCGTAGCCAAAACTCCCATGGCGAGTATATTTTTGTTCTAAATAGACTTCCCCCATACCGATTTTCTTCGGGGCTATGAAATAGTTTTAATTGTCGATCAAGTTGCTTCCACGTTTTGGGGTCGGTTAATTCTTCACCGTATAGATCAGAATACTTTTCTCGTGCTTTAGGCTCTTTAAGCCACTCTTTATTATAAAACATCATGTAGGTGTCGCCATCTGTCTGATAACCATAGAGGTTGCCTTCATAGCGATCACCAAGATCATAAAGAGATGACTCCCAAAGACCAATTGGCTCATGCTCCTGGGCAAATGGGGTCAGGTCCTTAATTGCTCCTGCCTCAACAAGATCTGGAATGTTCATTGTTGCTGGTAAAGCTATATCAATTGGAGAATCACCTCCGGGCTTTAAAATTCCGTCCACCAAAAGTTCTGATGCAACGTCATCCAAAGCACCTTCTCTAAGCTCAACTGCAACTCCCGTTAGTTGCGTGAAGTACGCTGCAACCGGTTTTACATTTGCCAATGATCCATTTGGATAAAGAAGTGTAATCTTTTTATCCTTATTTCCCCATTTTGCTTTCACCTTCTTTGCAATCTGCAAATGCAATTTATCTGTAGAAAGGGAAAACGCACTAGTTGGAAAAGTGGAAGCTACTAAGGCGAGCTTACCTCCATTCATAAGAAATTTTCTTCTATTCAATTTCATAATATTGTCACTTAAATAATCTACTTAATTTTCTTCACATGGTATTTACTCATACTCCCAAACTTAATGCATGTGATTAAATAATGCCTAATTTGTGTTGTTTTGGTCAAAATTTAAGAAAATTAAATGCATACGTGGGTTTGTATAAGAATTCAAATATGAGTAAAATGAATAAAAATTATAAATTTTAGGAGAAAATATGCCCTCTTTTGATCTGGTATCATCCCTTGATATGGGTGAGCTAAAAAACGTAGTAAATATGGCAAATAAGCAAATCACCGGCAGATATGACTTTAAAGGTTCAAAGTGTGCAGTGGAGTTAAAAGGTTCTCAAGAACTAGAGATCATTGCTGAAACGGAAAGCAGAATTGAAGCAGCAATGCAGATACTTTTCTCAAACATGACTAAGAGAGGTTTAGGTCTAAAATGTTTAGATGTCCAAAAGGTTGAACCAACAGGGCACCAAATGTACAAACTAAAAATCATCCTGAACTCGGGTATCAATAAAGAAAAAGCTAAGATCATAAATAAGGCAATCAAGGACTCTAAAGTAAAGGTATCCTCCCAGTATCTAGATGAGAAGATCAGAGTGAGTGGCAAGAAAATTGACGACTTACAAAAGACATTCCAGATGGTGCGCTCTTTGAAAGAGTTGGAAATAGACGTAAAAATGGAAAATATGAAGTCCTAATAACCGACTCCAACAATCACCTTTAAACAGCTATAATTATAATGTCTTATGCCGATATGGCATAAGATGTACAAGTTTATAATTTTTATCCTCACCATATCCCTGGCATACACTAAAACCTTAACAATGCAGGTAGAAGACAAATCTTTAAGGTTTGAAGCTCAGACGGTGGAAGGTATAAGTTTCATAAATTTCAAGCAGAGTGCACTTGCCTATAAAGCTCTTAAAGCACCAAGGCCAAAGCTCAAAAGCAAACAATTAGCTGGAAACCCCGCTAGTAGAAACTGCAAATTGCTAAATGGTAAAAGTGTTATTCTTAGAGATTCTAAAAACAGACAATATGACTTTTGTAAGTTTGGTGACGAATCAATGATAGATTCTTGGGGACTTTATGAGAGTCATTAGTCTAATCTTAATGCTAAGCTTTAGTGACAATGGTATTGCCTCATCTTACAAGAGGCTTGGTAAACTATATAAAGACACACAAGTCCACACAATCGATAATTACCCAACGATTAGAACACAAGACGGTGTTGGCATATGCTACGCTGTGACTGTCACCCAACTTTTAAACTATCAGTACTGTAAACAAAACAAACTCAACTGCAAGGAAGCTAAAAACCAAATATCACTACTTGATGTCACGGCCTACTCTGAGTATTACGCAAAAACAATTTCGGAGGGTGGTTATCCCCATTCTCTTCTAAGAAGTTTAAAGCAACAAACTGACAGTATTTTTAAAGAACAGTGTTTGCCATTTGAGTTACTATCACACAAAGATGGTGAAAAGGACAAGGCCCAAGGGCAAGGCTATAAGTCACTAAGAGAGATATATGACAAGCATCCACGATACCTCTCACCAGAAGAACAAATGTGTCATGCGAAAACAATAAAGTCGATCCTATCTATCGAAAAGGACATAGAGGCAATTTTGAACGCATTCCAGGCAACAAGTGTCGCACAGTTTGTATATGAAGTGGCAGTGAAGGATGAGTGCTTGGATGAACAACAAAAAATTAGTCTGCCTGATTTTCACACTGGAGTTTACCCATCATTTGGTGATCAAGAAGAGGCCACTCCAGAGTCATTACTTGGAAAGGTTGAAAAACTTGTACTAAACGACATTCCTGTGGGGATATCATTTTGCACTAACAGCTCTGAAGATTGTGGTGCTCACGCAGTGTCTATTAATGGGATAAAAGAGGTGTGCAATAAAGACGATTGTCGAATTATGTTGAAGTTACACAACAGTTACGGGCAGAGCTGGCAGAATTTTTATAATGGCGGCTGGGTGGACGGTGAAAATCTTATGAGGAGTGCCCTTCAATACAATAAAAAAAACCTCCTAACTTGGATAAGTGAATATAAGAGTGAAAAAGATATCCCAGAGAAAATCTTAAAGAGAAGCAGGCCTAAAAAATCATCTCACAATCCAACAATAGCCATCAATACAGAGGAGTCGGACACCTTTCCGGATGGAATAGACCCCAAGAGATCACCTGTATTTAAGTGTGATGGAAACTATTTTGGAGGGTGGAAACCCAATAGCAACTGCAAATTTATGATGTACTCAAGATAGCCTAATTAAGTTTAGAATCAACATAACTTTTAAGTCTGTTCACTAGTTGCTCTCTCTGCTTCTTACTTGGTTTATAACTATCTGAGATATATGGAGATACAGTATTGCGATCGAAGTAAAATTTACCATCTACTAAGTCTGTTTTAGTCGCCAAAAGCCAAGAGACCGTATCAGCACCTTGCGATGCACTCCTAAGCCTATTGCCAATAAGCTTGTAAAACCTTGGCAACGCCTCCTCAAGACCTCCAGTATCAACCCATCCCGGATGCATAGACACCATTGTAAAAGCTTTCCACTCGCTACTTTTAGCTAACTCTTCAACAAGTGTTACCTGGGCACGTTTAACATTGGCGTAGGTGTCGACCTTGTCGTAGTCCTTTCCAGAGAACAGTTTATCTAAATCAAGCTTTTTAAGATACATCCCGCCAGAGCTAACCCATACAACCCTAGCACCTTTTCCCAACTTCCCCTTTCTTCTCAGGGCCTCAATTAATAAGTAGTGACCTACTAATTGAGAAGCACATTGGAATTCAACCCCCTCATCATTGAAAGTAACTTCCTTAGGCATACCCCCAGCGTTTAGAGCGATTAAATCCAAAGGAGGTGTATTTTCACAAAACTCCTCTATAGCATTCCAATCGGCCATATCAAGGGAAATAAACTTCAACTTTTGATGTTTATCGGCGAAACGTCTTCCTTTATCTTTACTTCTTCCAGTTACGGTTACTGATGCTCCCTGTTGGGCCAACGAAAGCCCAACCTCAGCCCCAATTCCAGACGTGCCACCCGTAACCAGTGCCTGTTTTCCTTCTAAATTGATGTCATCAAGTGCTTCTTCAAAGTGATTTTTGTGGCGATTAAACCCTGTTTTATCAAATGAAAACAGAATTGTTTTATCGAGAAATTTACCCCATAAACTCGTTTCATGATACATGTGCAGACTCCCGGGAAAAAATATAAACCAATATGCAAAAGTCGCCCCCAAAAGAACAAGCTCATTTGATGATGAAAGTGCATTTAGTTGTAAACAAGACCAATATGCCATAGCACCACCCGCTCCGCCCAGGAGCCCAAGGTAGACACTTTTAACATTTAGAAACTTTTTAAAGATATCATCGTAGTAGCAAACAAAGATTGGCCATAGCCCAAGATAAGTTAGTGAATAGGAGCTTGATTTTACAATGTCAAAAGCAATTAGGCCCCCATCAAGAACAGCTCCCGCACATGTAAAAAGCAAGCTAAATAACACATACTTCTTTTTAGATACTCTTGGTTTAAAAAGGACATAATTTAGAGACAAAATAAAAAGGCAGAAAATAAGTGTAAGCAAAGGCCTGAAATAAACAGATTTCAGCACAATTAAAAACCACGCCCCTTGAAGTAAGGCTATCTTTGCAAGGACCACTACTCTACCGCCAAAGCTTTCCGCAGCTTTCCGTATAGAAACTTTAATCCTGGAATTTTTAAAATTAGCTCCTCACCAACGTCCCAGTAATCTCGATGATATTCGATTTTAGAGTCACTGTTGAATCTTAAATGGCTACTGCCATGAATTTTATACTTTTTAGCCTTTGATTCAAATACAAAGTCCCAAGTTAAAAATGCTTGATTACCTTCTTTTATATCGTCTATGAATATAAAATGCGGGTTATCAAGTTTTTCAAACATATGATCAAAAACTTTCTCAAGCTTTCCTATTCCATTAAATTCATTAAATGGGTCTTTAAAAAAAACATCTTCAGTATAAAAGGAATTAATATGCTCTAATGATTCTTTTGTTAAACCTTCATACCAACTTTTTAGCTCTTCCAACTTCATGGCATTTCCTTCATCATAACAATTGTTATTTCGCCAACATCAAAGCCAAACTTAGTCATATAACTTCTGGCCAACAAAGTATTGTTATCCAACAGATACATCCAGTCATCAACTTTGATTTTATAGGTTGATTCCCCCACCGGAACGTTTAATACATAGTTAAACTTAAAGGCATTGCCCACAACTTTTCCTTCGGCCTCTCCTACGACATCATGTGCTTCACCAACATATTCATTGGTGCCAACTTCCTTCAAGGTCCAAATTCTTTCATCAGTTGACCCATCAGAAAAAACAAATTTTTCATCAAGCTTTGCAACATCCCCCTCCCATGATGCATCTATATCGACTCTAAATCTTTGAGTAACCTGTCCCGAGCGGCTTTGAACGATACCCAAAGCATATAGCTTTCCGCTAAAAAATTCTTTTAGGTTAAGCTTCGGAGTTTCATCTTTATAGGAAGATAACTGTTGTCCAGAACAAGAGACAAATATTAGTAGTACAATTGATTGAATAAGAAGTTTCATTTTCACTCTCCTAATAGCCTACTTCTAAGCTTTGGGTCGCTGGTTTTTTCACCAAGCCATATATTTAAAAAGTGTTTGGAAAACTCCAAATCCTTAAATTGACCTAGTCTCTTTTTGGAGTTTAAATAAAATGTTACTCCTGTTTTGGGATCGAAGTCAGCGATAATACGATCGCCCTTTTTAACATCTGGAAATACCTTAAACATTTCACTTTTAAACTCTTTTAGAACGCCCTTGCTTACACCTGCCTGTTCCATTTCCTTTACACTTCGACTTGCAATGTCTTCACCATCGAAGTCTCTTTTATATAAAAGCTCAAGTCTAAGTGGAGTTGAATAAATCGGTTTATCTTTTTCTGCCCATAAAGTGGCCGTATAGATATCCATAAATAAGAAGGTGTATTTGCCACTCCCCCTCTTTGGTAGGTTTTTATATTGAAGTTGTCCGAATGAAACAAAGCTAAAGGCCAATATTAGAAGGAAGATTCTCAAGCCAGACTCCTTTTGTTTTGTATGCAAAACATTGTGCACACGATTTGCAGAATTAGCAACTTGGACAATAAGGCCTTCGCGCAACACAAACTTGAGGTGGAACGAATATGGATTACCAGTTATTTTATTGGAATGTGCCATTTAGAGGCAATTTCCCACTGATTCTCATGTCCGAGGCAGGCCTAAAATTTGAAGTGGTAGATGCTTCAAAAATTTACCCAGATTCATCTCTGTCTATCATTTGTCCAGGTGTCGCACCGCCATATTTACTCGACTGCAAAGAAAATAAGTATCTCAACCAAATGCCGGCCATAATGATGCATTTAGCCTCAAGACATAACTTGCTTCCAAAAAATTCACCTGATGTGTGGGTCGCACTGAAGTTAATTCTGGATTGTAATGACATCCTTTATGAGATTACCCGCTATCATGGGATGGAAATGTGGACCTCACAAAAGTGGAAAGAATTTAGAACATATAGATTTTCAAAATGGCTTAAACAATTTGAAACTATAGGCTATGAAAGACTGGATAAAACAAGCGGCTTTTTCTTTGATGGTAAGATAAGCGTAGCAGACCTTTCAGTCACGGCCCTTCTAGGTGCCTTGAAGTGGAGTTTTCCAGCCTTGACCACAGATATGAAGGAGAGCTGTCCCAATGTGCTTAGTTTGGTAGAGAGAGTGGAGAAACGAGAGGGTATAAAGCAGTTTCTTAAAAAGCAAAGAAAAGAGCTTGGAAAAGAATACTGTTCAGGTCAAATTGAAGACTCAATAAGAAGTATGCTCTCTAGCCAAGCTCACTAGAGTTTAGCTGCCCACATGCTGCCATAACCTCATCCCCTTTTGTTTCTCTAATTAGGGTCGGGATTTTGTATGTATCAAGCACTTTTTTAAAAGCTGTAACTCGATCATTCTTAGGTCTACTATATGGTGAATCAGGTATTGGATTGAATGGAATAAGATTAATATATGCTCTTTTGTCTTTAAGTATTTTTCCCGTGGCGTGAGCATCTTCCTCACTATCGTTAAAGTTTTCAATCAATAGGTACTCGTAAGTGACAAATTGCTTTTTGGCCAATGGAATACCATCAATACAACTGAGCACTTCTTTTAAAGGATAGGCCTTATTGATTGGAATAAGCTCATCTCTCTTAACATTAAAGGGGGAATGAAGAGATAGTGCTAGGTTCACCCCAGGAATCTCATCTGCCCAGCGCTTGAGTCCAGGAATGTAGCCGGACGTTGAAATCGTTATTTTCTGATGGCCTATACTTGTGCCATGTTTTGACAGGAATATCTCACATGCCTTCTTAACAGAGTCAAAATTATGAAGAGGCTCCCCTTGTCCCATAAATACGATGTTTAGAATCCGTTCTTCTCCCGGTCTATTTTTAGAAAGCCAATTCCAGGCCACCAAAAACTGGCCAACAATCTCAGAAGTTTTTAGGGATCTTTTAAGACCTTGCTTGCCGGTAAAACAAAAGGAGCACTTCATAGCACAGCCCACTTGAGAAGATAGGCATATCGAATATTTATTATGAAATGGAATAAGGACACTTTCCACCTTGCTTCCATCCTGAAGCTTAAATAGAAACTTTACAGTTTTGTCGGCTGACTCGTGAACAAGGTCAATTTCTGGCAATGCAAATTCAAAATTCTCATCAATTAGGGCAAGTGCATTTTTGGATATGTCTTTGGAGCATTTATTTAGATTTTTCTTTTTGTAGTGCCAATTAAAAAGGTTAGACGCCACGGATTCATTTAGTGCGTTGTCATGCATAAATTCGCGCAAATCGTCAAAATTAAGATCATAGAAGGATGTTTTCATTAAGAATGATTACTATCCATATGTTGATTTGACAATAAAGCTCCTGGAATAAGTCACCCTTCCGATGGAGCTTTAGTAGATCAGGCCTAATTAGCTATACTTTTAACTTTGTTTGAGTTCCTTACTGGTACTGGCTTTGCCGTTTTTTGGTTTGAATCATAAAAATCTAGCTCATCGCAATATTCAAGCATTTTAGCTGCTCCACGAATTTCCGTCATTAAATTCAAGTGTTCACCGGCTTCTAGGTTGTTATAAAATTCCTTATATTTCTCAAAAACGGGTATCTGGTTGCTAAAAGGTAACCTGTTAGTTTCATCAACATTCATTTCTGTTGATTGCTTGGAAATTGAATCAATATTTTCCTGTACTAGTACTTGATCTTCCGGCAAATTAATATATTTACTCGTAGTCAATTTTCTTGCGAAGCTCTCACACTGCTTAAGCTCATTCTTCGCCCCATCAAGGCCACCGCTAAACTGCTTCTTTACTTCGGCACAGATTGATTTTGTAGCTGTAATACAGTATCCGCTTTTAGTTAAATGCTCTCTATTTGCCATTAATCCTTTAAGTACATGACCCATCCTACCCAGCCTGTCTGTTTCTTTCAGTCTCTCACCGTTCGTTTGCTTTATACCTGCAATATGTAACGAGCATTTTGTAATTCCATGTATTTGACCATTCTTAAGCGAAACTCGTGAAGCTTCCTGGACATAGTCGCGCTCACCTTTGGGGACCTTGTCTGTAATAATTGTGACACTCTCAGGCTCTCCAGAAGAGGAGCTGGAATTAATAACAATTCTTTCACGCTCGATGTTCTGATCATCAGTTTGTTGTTTGGTATAGACCTTATGCTTCCCCCCATCAGAGACACCGGCATTATAGTTACCTTGATATAAAACTTTTCCGTCTTTAACATAGAATGATGGATTTTCTTTTTTTAAGAATTCATTTAATGGGTTCGCATAACTATATACACAGGTTATTAGGGACAAGATGAAAGTAGTTTTTTTCATTTGAATCTCCAAAATGGGTTAACACTTTATTCTTATCGGAAAAAAAAGATATTTATTTAGTTTACTCTAAAATCAGAGGTTTCCTTAGCTACAAAAATTAAGAGGTTACGTGGACTAAATCTCTTTTAAAGGCTTCAACAATATGTGCACAATACCCTCTTTCTTCTAGAAAAAGGGCCCTATCTACAACGATATAGGACTCCACGACCCTGCCTAAAAGCTCTCTTACTAGATCCGCTGCAATAACGTGATCTATTAACTTCTGGGTGTTTTCACTATTATAGAATTCATTTAATTCATTCTCCAGACAACGTTTCAGCTTTGCGTACTTAATCGCATATTCATAGAAGGAACCTTCATAGTCAGAAAGGGAGGTATTACCGATAGATTCAAATTCTTCCTTCCCAAGAACATCATGTAAGTATAAGTGAAGGGCATAGCGAAACCTACGCACTTTAAACTTTTTATCCAAGTCTTCAGCCGAATAAAGAGTGTGGCACCGTGCAGCTAGATGAAGGGCATTTTTGGAGAATTCGATGCCCCTATTTTTACCGAAGTTTGAAATATTATATTGTCCATTGAGGTTTTGATAGCAGCAACCAACTGATAAAAGCCACCGAGATTCACTCTTTTGGAAGAACTTTATTGTATTTGTCGTGAGATCTCCACATCCGTGAAGCCCCACAACCAAGTTATTGTCATAGGAGTTCAAACACTCAAGATCGGTATTTTCAGAAAATTCACAATTAACAAAACTTATTTTTTCCAAATTTTTAGGAGTCCACTTTCTAAGCCGAACTTTGCCTTGAGCTTGAAACTTATCATTTCGATCCAGGCAATAGGCCAGTCTATCCTTGTCATCTACAAGTGTGGAGCTTAAATGCCCTGCTCCCCCACCAATATCCACTATGGTCTCCACGCCATTCAGTTGCTCACAAAGTGAACGAATTTGTTCTAATTCGTGCTTTTTCTTTAAATCAACTCTTCGATTAAGGTGTTGTGGAAGCTCGTAGCTTCCCTTGGAAAGAGTCTCAAAACTTGTGAGCTCAGAAATTTTGGAGAGAAATCCTTGAAGCCCTTCATTTCGAATTACACTTTTTCTATGGTTGATAAAATCAAGAAGCTCTTCCATGGAGGAGTCTTGAAGCTCTCTGGCCCATGTCTGTACTTCTAGTGGTAAAGGTTCTGGGTAACGTTTTAGGATCTCAACCTCTAGCAGGTTCAACCATGGCCTCAAAAACTCGGTTATAGAATCTAGGCGAGCTTCCAGATTCATTTTTTAAACCTGTTTATATATGAGCATCTCTTACAAAGCTCCTCTACTAGACTTCCATTTGCGAAACCTTCTCTAATCTTTCTAGATCTTTCGTTCTCAATGATCTCTTCTAAGGATGTTTCTAGGCAGTTGCCTAGATTTATAATCTTTTGATCATCCAAGCAACACGGAACAACTGTGCCATCAGCATGAATTGCCAAGTGATCTTTAAGACCATTACACCGGCCTTTATCTCCTTGAATAGGCAGCTCCATACGTGGCCATTCAAATCGAGAATCAAAATGCAGGTATAGCCTTTCAGCGATTTTCTTAGATTTAACCGCTCCAAGCTCCACACGTCTGTTAATTTGAATGCCAAGCTTAGTATCTAGAAAATCAAAGACAATATCATTTTTATCATTATCCGTGTCGCCAAAATTCCATAGTCTAAGGTTGATATATAGTTCTGGCCTTCGCTCTGTTGCTTCCTCTATGAATGCATAGACCTTGTCTAAATATTCCAAGAAGTTCTTCTGTGGATAATTATCCATAAAGCTTTGCAATGAGACATTGACCTGCCTGACAGTATCGTTCCTAAGTAGGACTTCTTTGTGTCGACTTAGAAGAATTCCATTCGTAGTAATCTGTGCCTTTGAGTTATACTTGTCACATAGAGAAATGATCTTTTGAAATGAAGGATGAGCTAAAGGCTCGCCCATTAGATGAAGGCAAACTTGGTCGGCCAGTGGGGCTGCTTGTTTTATTATTTTTTCAAATTCGGACAGCTCCATGACATCCTTTGACCTTTGGTCAATAGGACAGAATGAACAGTTTAAATTGCATACATTAGTGATCTCAATGTAAATTCGCCGATACTTTTTATTCATGGCCCATGCTACTCGATCCGAAACACTCTCTCAAGCGTGCGAATGGGCAGCATGAACAATTTCTACTCCATTGTCCCCCTAATAGGGTAATTATTTTCAGGATTTTTAATAAATTTGAGCCCATCAAGTAATAAATCAAGATCTGGCCTAACAAATGGATTATTGGCCAGATCAACAACGTGGAGCTTTGACTCTTCATTAACAACCAATATGCCAGGCTCGGTGAATGGGCGGTCCGTTTCCTTTGGAGATCTGGGTTCTGAGATATAAAGGCCTAATGTCCTTGCCTGCTCTAAGCTTAGATCGTAACCGATATTCAGCTCAATTCCCATTTCATCAATGTGATCTCTTACCTTTTGTTCAGGGTCACATGATATTGCCAACACATCTACACCGGCATTATAGAAATCGTTTTGCCTTGAATTTAAACTTTTAAGATATTTGGTGCAAATTGGGCAGTGTTTCCCCCGATATACCACAATCATCTGCCACTCTGTATTCTCTCTTAAGGGAACTCCGAGTTTTAATGACCTTCCATCAAGTCCTTTAAGATTTAAGTCAGGAAACTTCTCACCAGCTCTAAGTTTTTTGCTCATACATCCTCCTTACAGATTAAGAGGATGCGATAATGATGCCAGCTTATTTGATTAGTCTACCTTTTCTTTATTCTCTTTCTTTTCAAGAATCTTAATAAGGTACTTCCCCCTAACTCTTTTACGTTCAATCTTTGCCAGTAGATCTTGATCAGTGGGATTGGTCTCTAACTGTTCACCCAAAGTTTGGATCTCAACCGTGTTTAGCTGGATCCACTCCCTAATTTTATCAACCGACTGGGCTTCATCCGCCTTGTCAAAAATAAGATCTTCTGGGGCCTTGGTTTCCACCTCCACCTTGCTTTTAGATGGTCGTGGAATAAAGCTTTTATCAACTGGGTAAACCCTTTGGTTCATAAAGTTTGGAGAGACAATCTCTACTTGATTTTCGTGAAGAACATCTAGCATGTGTCCTCTTAATTTAGATCTAAATGATATTAAATACTTAACCTCTTCCAAGAAGCCGGCAATTCTATAGTTCACAGAAAAGTCCCCAAGTTCTAAAACCTGTACGAATGGCTCTTTTAATCCAGCTCTCTCTCCGGCCTCCAGTAAGAGGGTTTCAACTTTGGTTCTTGAGATATCATATCCCAATGATACAGTGGCACTTATTATGGTTCCGGAAGACCTAACGACCGTGACAGCAGAGGTAACTAAATACAGGTTGGGTAGTGTTGTGAGATCCCTGTCCTCTGTTTGAATTTCAGTATGCAGAATTCCTTGCTCAGAAACACGGCCAACATGTTCGCCAACCTTTAGAAAGTCACCCGGTCTTATGGCGTCGATCGCCCGCAACATAAAGCCGGCCATGGCGTTACCTACAAAGGTCGTAGATGACAACGCAATAGTGGCAGTTAGAGCAATACCTAGAAGATTAAATAGCTGTCCCTTCATAGAATCGCTTACAGGTAGAGCAAGAAAGATTGCCACGACAAAGCACAAGATAAGGCCAGCAAAGCTTAGTTGCCTAGTCCAGCGGGAATTTGAAATGTCCACCCCTTTAGGTCTGATGACAAAACGAAAATATAACGGCAATACAATAGCAGTTACGCTCGCTACGATTATGATCGGGAAAAAATCTGAAAGCTCTTTAAAAACATTCACTAATCACACCTTTGAAAGATATTTTATTTGATAATTATGCCTCTATAAAAGAGGAAAGAGAAATAAAAACACCTATTGATCTTTCAAAATTGTACGGTATTTTTTGTATAGAATGTTAAGCTTTGGTTGAATGTAGGTCTTGCTAAATGGGGCATTTTTCCTGTTTTCATAGTAATTCAAATACTCCTCTTTATTGAGAGTAAAGCACTCCATTGGAAGAACTTCAGTTACAAACGACTGTTTCCTCTCACTTACGATTACATTTAAGGTTGTTTGTATCAGCCCTTCTTGACTATGGGAGATGTAGTAAACTGCAGAGCGGTATTTTTCTCTTAAGCTGTGTTTGGACTGAGAACTATGGGTGTCGAGATGTATCTCAATTAATTGCTTAAGAGTTACTACAGCTGGATCATAATGAACCCATATGCCCTCCGAGTATATAGCACTAGATTTAATCCATCCCTGTTCTACCTTATGTACGCCCCTTATGGCCTGAAATACTGCTTCCGTACACCAGTGGCATCCTCCACCAAAACCTACTTGCTCCATAATTTATAAATAAAGCAAATCCCTTGCCACTGCTCAAGTTCCGCAAAATGTTTGATGAACAATTTCAGAACTCGTTGGACCTTTTGCCAAGTCCTCTAGTGAATCATTTTGAGTAAAAGGATTTTTGTAAGCTTCGACAAGGTTCAAAAAGTATTCATCATTGCCCTCTAAACACGAGTCAATGGCCCTGGCCACCTGATGGTTCCTGGGAATAATGTAAGGGTTTGAGGAGTTAATAAGCTCAACTATCTGTTCTTTACCCTTGTCTTGATCTTCAATCCTAGCTAGCCATAGCTTTTCAAATTCTTTGTTTTCATGTTGAAGTTGATTGAGAGCTCTAAATGAGTTTGTAAAATCTAAGTGATTATCTTCTAAGTAAGATAGGAACAAATTAACAATTTTCGAGTCCTCTTTTTTAGGATTGAAAATTCCAAATTTTCTACACATTACTCTTAGGTATAGGTCATTATAATACTCTTCAAACTCTTTAAAGTCTTTTTGAAGCTTGTCTGCAAGTTGATCGCTTGAAAGACCACTCTCTTCTAAGAGTAGTGGGAACAACGCATTTGCCAATACGGACATATTCCACAAAGCTATCTTTGCTTGATTGGAATAACTGTACCTTCCAAATCTATCGATAGAGCTAAAGACCTTATCATGCTTATAATTGTCCATAAAAGCACATGGGCCATAGTCAATTGTGATCCCGGCAATTGAGGTATTGTCAGTATTCATCACTCCATGGATAAAACCTACTCCCATCCACTTTGATACAAGAGACAACTTGCGCTTTACAACGCTTTCAAAGAACCTGTAATACTTGTGGGCCTCTTTTGAAAGTTCAGGATTATGTCTTTCAATAGCGTAGTCGGCTAAGGTTTTCAAATCTTGTTCACTGCGTGCGCTAAAATATTCAAATGTCCCAACTCTTAAATGACTGGAGGCGACCCTGGTAAAGATGCCACCTGGAAGCTCATCCTCCCTAAAAACAGGTGCGCCACTTCTAACAGCACAAAGTGCTCTAGTTGTTGGAATTCCAAGGTGGTGCATTGCCTCGCTAACTATATATTCCCTTACAACTGGACCCAGCCATGAAAGGCCATCTCCCCCTCTACTAAACTTAGTTCTGCCAGAGCCCTTGAGCTGAATATCATACCTTTGATTATCACCAGTCAGTACCTCACCCAAAAGATGGGCCCTTCCATCTCCAAGAGAGGGATTAAAGTGTCCAAATTGATGACCACAGTAGGCCATGGCAAGTGGCTCAGAACCATTTAAGACAACTTTGCCACTAAAGATATTTGCTAATTCTTCATTTGTTTTTCTCTGAGTATCTATTCCCAATGCTTTTCCCAACTCGTAGTTGTAGGCAATTAAGCTAGGAGATTTGGCAGCACTTGGGTTGGATCTTTCGTAAAAGCTCGATGGCAACTTGTAATAGGTATTGGAAAAATTGATCATAAATTTCTTAAAAACTCCAACCCGCCTTTAACTGCCGCAACTTGAGCGTCAATGCAAATCTCGTCAGTTGCTTTAGGACTGTCTGGATACACTTCAGTTGTAGTGGTAAACTCTGCATTAGAAAAACCTGCACAGAGATTAAGCGATTTAATATCGTAGTTAATAACTCCCTCTTGCTCAAGCTCCACTCCGATGATTTTTCCATCCTTATCACTAGGTGCAATATGGGTCACTTCTCTTACAGACTCAATAATTGCTTTTTGAAACTCAGGTTGTGGAGAATCGGTATTTCCAACCAAATAAAATCCATCTGGGATGTCCCAAACCTCTTGAGCAATGGCATCTCTTTTTTCCAATGCCGGCCTAAAGACAGTATTGTCTGTATCGGTGGTTTCATGGAGATCAAAATGAGCAAAGATATCAACTTCAAGATCCTCGATTGCAGAAAGAAACTTTTCGCACTCTTCTGAAGGAGAATTCTTGTGAAATGACCTATTAGGGTCAACTGCCAGTGGATTCCATCGGTTTATAGTTTCATAACCCCATGGACTGATGCATGGTATGCAAACGATATTAAAATCCTGCATGTAATTCAAACCTTCACGCTGTAAAAAACTGAGTGCTCCTTGCACACCGCTTGTTTCATACCCGTGAACTCCACCAGTAATTAAAACAGTCTTTTTTTCAGGATTAAAACCTTTCGTTTTAATAATGTATAATGGATATTTGTCTTGGTCATAACTAAGTGCACCGTATTGTTGCACATCATAAGTTTCTTTCATTGGTTCTATTTTACTCAAAACTTCTTCTTTATAAGACCTTTTAATAGACTGCTCTTCAAGCCATTGTTTTTTCTCTAATTCACCCCATGGTTTGTTCACGTGAATCCCCTTTTAAAGTGTTAATTCCGGCATCCTAAACCCAATTCATTGTTTAATCAAATTTAAAGGGCACCCAGGCACAAACTGGCAAGCAAAATGCACTAATAATTTAGGATTAACTATATAAAAGGAGTGCTTATGCCAGAAGCAATAACAAACCAGCATCGAGAATATTTAGAAAGATCAATTGATATAAAAGCTCCAGCGGAACATGTATGGAAAGCATTATTTAAAAGAAAGAACTTTGCTAGGTGGTCAAAGGCCTTTTCGGAAAATGCTAGGGTTGAAAGTCAATGGAAGCTAGGTGGTAATATCAGATTTGTAGACTCAGACAACTCAGGTATTCTTGGAACTATTAAGGCCTGTGAGCCTTTTGAAGAGCTTTCAATTAGATTTGACGCTTTAATAAATAATGGCAAAGAGGACTCAACTAGTGACAAAGCACAACGCTGGGTAGGTTGCCACGAAAACTTCTTCTTAGTGGAAGGCCAAACAGAGACGATTTTAACCGTTGAAGAAGATGTGCCACAAGATCGTTTACAGTCATTAAATTCTAAATGGGACAAGGCCTTGAGAGAAATAAAGGAAATTGCAGAGGAAATGGTTGCAACCTCACAGGCCCATCCTTAACTAAAGGGATTTTAATTTAACAATCGCTCGGGTACTATTAGGTTAAAAAAGCAATTAAATTTTGAAATTAGAACCTGACAAGTACCCTATTGACCTGAGCTTAGAAGCAATCGGAAAAGACTTTGAAAGTAGTCATTGCTTACTTATCAAGGCTCAAACAGGAGCGGGAAAGACCACTAGGCTCCCTCCTTACTTACTATCTAGAACAGATGGAAAAGTTCTGGTTTTGGAGCCTAGACGGCTGGCAGCAAAACTGTCCGCCGCAAGATGTGCAGAAATCTTGGGAGAAGATGTAGGCAAAACTGTTGGGCACCACATTCGCCTAGATAAGAAAATTTCAAATGACACCAGACTCATATTCATAACGGAAGGTCTATTTTTCTCATACATTAAAGAAAGTCCAGACTTAGGTAGTTTTTCAACAATCATAATTGATGAGTTTCACGAACGAAATATCTATACCGATCTCGCACTCTCCATGGCCAAGATGTTGCAGCAAACTAAACGACCAGATTTAAAAATTGTGGTCATGTCTGCCACTTTGGAAACAAAGCGACTTGAGATGTACCTTGGTACTCCGAAAGTCTATGACATCCCTGGAAGGGTTTACCCAATTCAAATTGAATATCATCCCCCAGCTGAACAAGGTGGAAGAAGAGGTAGAGAGCATTGGGAACTTAATGCCACAAGAGCAATTGTAAACCTTGCCAAGGACCAACGGTGTCCTAAAAACATTCTGGTCTTTCTTTCTGGTATGGGAGCAATACGAAGTCTAGAACAATCGCTAGCGGGAAAACTCTCTCCGGATATTGAGGTTCTTCCCCTTCACTCCACTTTGCCAAAGTCGCAACAAGACAAGGTTTTCAGCGGTGGTAAAAGAAAGATTATACTTTCAACAAATATTGCAGAAACTTCATTAACAATCCCAAACATCACTGGTGTTGTTGACTTAGGCAATGAAAGAAGAGCAAGCTTTGCTCCCTGGAGCGGAATGCCTTTGCTGCAACTGAAAAACATATCCAAGGCCAGTGCGACACAGCGGGCAGGTAGGGCCGGAAGAGTGCAAGAAGGCATCGTTTATCGACTCTACTCTGAAGGTGATCATTTTCACTTTGAAGACTTTACACCACCTGAAATAAAGCGTGTTGAACTATCCCACAGCTTGCTTGACCTTATGGAGCTTGGATACCACCCCGACATGGTCGATTGGTTTGAGGCCCCAGAGGAAAAGAACCTTAAGAATGCAATGGATCTACTGGAAACTCTCGGTGCTGTGGTGGATGGAAAGATGACCAAACTTGGAAGGTTTATAGCGGCACTACCACTACACCCCCGCCATGCGGCCATGTTATACGAGTGCTCTCGGGAAAATCTCTCGGACACTCTCCTAGGTGCCTGCATTTTGTCGGAAGGCTCCATTTTAGGAAAGAATGCTCACTTTAGGGAAGAAGATAAAGAAATCTGTGATTTATGTGTGCAGATTGATCTTTTCAAAGCACATTTCACAAACGATAAAACAAACGACTATCCAGTATCGTTCTTGGATCCAAAGAAGATAAAACGAGTTTTGGATTTATATAAAATGATCTCTCCTATTATCAAGTGCCCTCAAGTCTCCGGTGGGAAGATTTCACATAGACATCTCACGAGCGCTCTTTTAAGGGGTTTTCCAGATAGAGTTGCCGCTAAAAGAAAAGTGACAAAGGGAAAAAAGGTTTTTCACAGTTACAACTTCTGTCTTGGCAGAGGTGGAAAGCTAGGCAGAACAAGCTCCATAGTTGGGAGCTCACCTGAGTATATAATCGTACTGGATGCCCTTGAGGACCCAAAAGCAAACGCAGCAGTTGGCACCACGATTCAAAGTGCAAGTTCAATATCTAAAGAGGCACTTTTACAAACTAACAATAGTCTTATGGCCAGTGAAAAGCAGACTACCTTCAATGAGAAAAAAGGAACAATAACAATCAGCACCATAACCAAATATGGCAAATTGGCTTTATCTGAAAACTCTTCTTTACCAGTGATTCCTAAGGGAGATGCCTTGGCTCAGCTGATTAAAGACAATTGGCCATGGCCTTTCGAGACTAGTGAGGAGCTTGATAAGTACAATCAAAGGGTAAGAATATTAAATGAAGCAAAGATTGAACACAACTGCCCGGGACTTACTGGAGAAATGTTTGATTTATTCCTTGAGTGTTGTATTGATGATGAGACCGAGCTTGGAGAAATCAAAGAGTCAAATCTAAAAGATTTAATTTATGCACAGCTATCTCCACCAGACATCTATATACTGGATAGTGAAGCTCCCGAGATAATAAAACTTTCAAACTCCAAGCAATTTAAAATTCACTATGAAGAACACCATCCTTGTATCTATGCAAGAGTACAGGACCTATACTCTGTGAACGAGCACCCTTTAATAGCCTCAAATACGCTACCCATCACGATTAAGTTATTGTCGCCAGCGGAAAGGGTAACTCAAATAATTTCAGATCTACCAAATTTTTGGGAGAATTCTTGGGAGGCGGTTAGAAAAGAGCTGAAATCAAGATACCCAAAACATCATTGGGCAGATGATCCTGTTTCAGCTCCGCCGATTCGAATTCTAAAGAAAAGTAAAAGCTAGTCTAATACAGTAACAAGTTCATCTTTTGGCTTTCTAACCTTTTTCAAGTTTACTAACCAATCATTCTCGGCGTCCCTGTACCCTAGGGTGAGCATTACACAACTTCTAAGCCCTTTTTCTTTTAGACCAAGAATTTCATCTAAAGCTTCAGGGTCAAACCCTTCAAGCGGAGTACTGTCTACTTTTTCAAAAGCAGCAGCAACCATAGCATTGGCAAAAGCAATATATGCTTGCTTTGCGGCGTGATTGAAATTGTCTTCGGGGTTTTGTTTCGGATAGAATGCAAGAAGTTTTTGTCTATATGCTTCCCAACCTTCATTTTTAAATCCTCTGACCTCGTTAACGAGATCAAACATTCTATTAATCCTGTCTTCGGTGTAAGTGTCCCAAGCAGCAAAAACCAACAAATGAGAGCAATCGCTAACAACGGATTGATTCCAAGAAATCTCCCTTATCTTATCTTTTAACTCTTGGTTTTTAACCACTAAAACTTCAAAAGGTTGTAACCCGCTAGATGTAGGTGCAAGCGATATGGATTCCAAGATATTATTTACCTTTTCTTCTGGTACTACACTCTTATTCATTGCTTTGGCTGCATAACGCCACTGAAGATTTTCAAGAAGTTCCATGATTTATCCTTTAGTTCTTTATGAGTTTTACTATTTCATTCTTAATTTTTTCAGGTTTGTCCTTAGGAGAAAATCTTTTAACAACCTTGCCGTTTCGATCCACAAGGAACTTAGTAAAATTCCACTTAATGGACTTGGAGCCCAAAATTCCAGGTGCTTCAGACTTCAAATATTCATAGAGAGGATGTGCATTTTCCCCGTTCACCTCAACCTTTGAGAATACTGGAAACTTAACTCCGAAGCTGAGTTTGCAAAACTCTTGAATTTCTTGATCGGAACCAGGCTCTTGGCCACCAAACTGATTACAAGGAAAGCCTAAAACCTCAAGCCCCTCGTCTTTAAGCTCTGAATACAAACTTTCAAGTCCTTCATATTGGCCAGTAAAGCCGCACTTAGAAGCAGTATTTACAATCAGTAATACCTTTCCTTTATAGTCTGCCAAAGCAACTTCTTCGCCTTTGGCATCGTGAACACTAAAGTCATATATTTGCATATAAACCTCCGAATAGTTTGTACACAAACTATAGTTCAAAATCAAAATCATTGCAAATATTTTGTGCACAAAATATAATAGGTGCACTAGGGAGTTATATGGGATTTGAACAATTAAAATTAGACAAACAAGTTTGCCACCGCCTCTACATAGCATCAAACGGTATTACGCGGCTTTATCGACCAATGCTTGAAGAGCTAGGACTCACCTACCCTCAATACATTATTATGATGGCCTTGTGGGAGAAGGATAAGACTACGGTTCAACAACTTCAAAAATGCACCAAGATTGATGGAGGAAGCCTTACTCAAATTCTTAAAAAGCTTTGCTCCAAGAGCTATATTTCGCTAGATCCAATCAAAGAAGACCGCAGAGTCAAAATGGTAACCCTAACCAACGAAGGCAGAGCACTAGAAGAAAAGGCCTCTTCAGTTCCAGAGAAAATGTATTGTAAATTCGATGGGCTTGACCCCCAAGACCTGGAAGACCTTAAGAGAATTCTAGACAGAATTAACTCCGAAATGGAATAGCCTCTAATTCATAACCTCATTTAAAACATACAAATGAGTAGTCTCGACCTAGGCCGAGACTATTATCAAGACTAGTAACCTGCTGCGCAAAAGTAGACGTCGCCATCAAAATCTTCATAGAGTTTTTTAAACACCACACCGTCTTCTGTTTCAACTTTTTTGAAATACATATATGCACCGTTACCGCCACCAACACCAATATCTACAAGGTAAAGCTGCTCTGGGCCTGAGGACAGATCGTAACTAATATCGTAAATACTGATATAATCAACATCTGAAACAAGGTCTCTAACGGTCTTATTCTCGCCTAGGTGGATACTCTCTGATTCAAATCTTGCTACTTTAACTAAATCTTGAATTAGCTTTGGCTGGGAATTATAAGTAGCAACGTATTCATCAACTTCTTCTTCATTCATAGCAAATTGAAAGTCAAAGAATAGGTGTTCATTCTCAGTGACTTTTACGTTTCCATAAGGTCCATCAAGTTCACACGCTACTGCAGGAATTAAAGATGCAAAAAAGAAAATTAATGCTGTTTTCATGTATATCTCCTAGTTGTTTTAGAGTTGTCCTTCAAACACTCCATATTTTTCACTCGCTCCGAGTTTTTTCTTTGTAGATTCATAGCTCTGGTTACCTTCCAGCAGGTCAAAATAAAGATTTACCTTCTGTGCCAATTGTTCAGGCGACTCATAAAGGGCCTCAAGTCTTAAAGATCCAACACCGGCCCCATTCAGCTCACTAAGCATAAATCCAGCTGATTGAGGCGTGGCCCTAAAGAAGGTGTTTCTACATTCTTGGTCCGCTTTTAGGTAGTGGTACTGGCCATACACATCCTTAAGCTCTACCTTGTGCTTTTCACAAGGCTTGCCACAATCTTTAAAGCTTGAGCCTTTACTTAAGAAGGCAGCAAACACACAATGCTCCATATGAAACTCTGGCATGTACTGATGCATAACCACTTCGAGCTTTGAGGCATCAACCTTATTCATAAGATCTTTAAGTTGTGCTTGATTCAAATCAAAGCTTGCTGCAATAGATGTTACGTTTTTATTAAGAAGGTAATTAAAGCTTAGATGATTAGTAACATTCAGAGAGAAGTCGGCCTTGAGCTCAATTCCCTTGTCTTGAAGGTACGCAAGAGCACCAAGATTTCGAACAAGAATAAAGTCAGGACTTTGCCTAACGATCATATTTAAATTGTAATATTCTTTTGGTTTATGAATTCTAGTAGTAGCGATTCCCGCCTTTATGCCCTTTTCCTTGAGAAGAGCTATGGAGTCCTTATAGTCCTTTCCAAACTCATAGTCTAAAACGACAGATTGTAGTTTTGTGATATCGACACTATTTAAAGCATCTAGTTGTTCAATGCTTCGAACTAGAACAACGAGTTTGTTCTCGCTAACCGTTTCAGAACCTTTAATTGATGAATCAAGCAACTCCCTGGCCTCTGAAAGACAAATACTTCTTTCTTTCCTATTTATTCTTACGGCCACCATTGCATCTGTCATGGACCTTCTTAAGGATTTCATCTCTTTTTGTGAGAAGTAGAAGGCTTCACGAGATTTAAAAGTAAAATTATCTAAATAAAAGCAGCTTCGTCCAAGTTTGCCCAACTCTTCTTTTATGTGCTCCCCGGTTGTTTCTCTCTTCAAAGGTCTTTCAACCTTATCTGAATCAACAGTAACTGTGTTTACTCCATCTGTGGCCTTGAGAATAACTTCATTACCCTTGACCTCCACGTTGACCTGTATGGGAATTCTTTTAAATTGATTCTGGTCTTTATAAGACTTTGAAAGTCTTTCTTCAACTTTTGGATCGCTGTTAAGACTCGCCTTCATGCCTTTTTTTACTTTATAAAGTTCAGCGGCCTTAACCATGGAGACTTCAATAATATTTTTTCTTCTAGATAAAACTTTAAAGATTCTGCCACCTGCAGAATCGCCATTGCCAACAAACAATAGCCCTTGGCCTGCGCTGAGTTCAATATCAGTTTGAATCGTGATCACTTGAGCTTTGACTTGAATAACTTCTCCCAGCTCAATTCCTCTATGTGATGAGAAATCTCCAGGTACCAATTTCTGATGTTCAACCCCATGAAGCCAACCGGAATAGAAACCTCTCGAATAGGTTAAAGATAACTCGCTTGGGTCATATTCTTTACCAAGTAACTTCGATGAATAGCTTTTCGCAGCTGCCGCAACGTATTCTGGGGTTTTAAGTCGTCCCTCTATCTTTAGGGAGTCAACACCCATATCGGCAAGTTCTTTTGCCTCCTCTATTCCACAAAGATCTTGAGGAGAAACAAGGTACTTCTTATCACCAAGATCTTTTCTCTCCCCGTCAACAAACATTTCATAGCCAAGTCTGCAGGACTGAGCACACTGACCTCTATTAGCACTCCTGCCCCCGATACTCTCAGAGGTAAAACACTGGCCTGAGTATGCAACACACAATGCGCCATGAACAAAGACCTCAAGCTCTTTATCAGTGTTCTCTCTAATAAGTTTTATTTCTGAGAGGGAGTTTTCCCTTCCTAGAACAAAGCGCTTAATCCCCAAATCATCCAAAAGGCCAATACCTTCATAACTAGTCATCGTCATTTGAGTTGAAGCGTGCACAGGCTGATCAGGAGCAAGCGTTCTTATTAGTCTTGCAAGGCCCAGGTCCTGTACAATAAATGCATCTGGTTTTAAGGGAAGATAGTCCAAAAGTTTTTGAAGTGCTTTTTCAAGCTCGTTTTCAAAAATGACAACATTAAAAGCAAGGTTAACCCTTACTCCATATAAATGGCAGAGATCAATAATCTCCTTTGCCCGTTCAATATCTAGCATTTCGCTTCGGCCGCGAGCATTAAAACCACTCACGCCCATATAAATAGCATCCGCTCCATTATGAATGGCCGCAAGACACATATCTATATTTCCAACGGGTAAAAGTAATTCTGTCTTCGAAGTCATGAAGCACTAGCTATCAAATTTAAATTTTGATGAGTAGAAATTTTTAGAAACTTCTTTGGGATTGTAACTTTTTCACACGAAAACCACAACGCACAGCAACACAGGCAATCGATTTTAATCCTAATCTACACCTAGGCTCTGTGCCATTCATTTAGGGTTACTAATTGAGCTCAAAAAGTTACTATTTATCTATGTATAAATTGAGACCGTACCAACAAGAGGCAGTGGACCTCACAATTAACCATTTCAAAAGAACAAAGGATCCAGCAGTCATCACTCTTCCCACTGGTGCTGGAAAGAGCCTTGTTATTGCCGAACTTGCGAAAATGGCACAAGGACGTGTTTTAGTACTTGCACATGTAAAAGAGCTAGTTGAGCAAAACTATGAAAAGTATATATCTTACGGACTTCAAGCAGGTATCTATTCCGCTGGTCTAGGAAGAAAAGACGAAGATACCAAGGCAATATTTGGAAGTGTTCAATCTGTGGCCAATGCAAGCGATGATTTTTTTGAAGGCTACACCCTGTGTGTTATCGACGAGTGCCACCGTGTTGCGAATGAAGGCGAGACACAATACCAAAAGGTAATAGAAAAGCTCGGATCTAAAAATCCAGAACTATGTGTCTTGGGGCTTACTGCAACACCGTACAGATTAGGTCTTGGATGGATTTATGAATACTCCCATAGTGGAGAACTTAGAAGCAATAAGCCACGCTTTTTCAAGCATTGCATCTATGAGTTGCCACTTACCTACATGATAGAAAATAAATATCTTACAACTCCTATTAAAGTCGATACGCCTGTTACATCTTACGACTTTTCAGAGCTCACTGAAAAAGGAAGGATGTATACACTTGCAGAAGTTGAAGAACTACTTAAAGAGCAAAAAAGACTTACGCCATTAATTATCAAAAACATCATAAACATAACCGAACTTTATAAGAGACAAGGAGTGATGATATTTAGCTCCACCATCCGCCATGCTAGAGAAATTCTCTCCTATCTTCCCCAAGATGATGCAAGATTAGTTATCGGAGATACAGACTCAAAGGATCGCGACAGAATAATAAATGACTTTAAGGAGAAGAAGTTTAAATATCTTGTAAATGTATCTGTTCTTACCACAGGGTTTGATGCTCCACACGTTGATGTGGTGGCAATTCTTCGTCCAACCGAATCTGTAAGTCTGTATCAACAAATTATAGGCAGAGGACTAAGGCTTGATCCAGGTAAAAAAGATTGCATTATTTTAGACTATACAGGAATGGGCCATAACATTTATGCTCCAACGATTAGAGAGAGAAGACCAAACAAAGAAAGTGTAGAAGTTGAAGTTCCCTGTCCTCAATGCGGGCATAAAAACATCTTCTGGGGTACCGTAAATATTGATGGTGAAATTCTTGAACACTCTGGCAGAAAGTGCAACGGGGCTGGCCTGGACTTAGACACTATGAGGCCAACTCCTTGCGGTTATAGGTTTAGATTTAAGCTGTGCCACTCTTGTGGAGAACAAAATGATGTGTCAGCATCGGAGTGCGAGTCTTGCAATACAAACCTTCTTGATGGTGACTCTAAAATAAAACAGGCAAAACTTTCCAAGAAAATGCATGTTCTTAGACCAGAGCACATAGAATTTATTGAGAGGGAAGATAAAAACTTTAGGCCCTTTTTAGAGATAAAGTACTACGATTGCAACGCTGAACATGTAAGCGAGTATCATTTTTTTAATAACGAATCCGACTTTAAAAGATTCAACATCAACTTTCTTCGATTTCACTTAAAAAGACCTGAACTGGAATTGGAAGTTACTCAGATCAGTGAAGTCCTAAGGATGCAGCCGCTTTTTAGAAGCCCAAGTTTTGTAATCGCCAGAAAGCAAGATAAATTTTGGAAAGTTACAGAAAAAATTTTCTCGGAAGAGCTTTCCTCTCGCTATTTAAGTGCCCAGCACTAATCAATCTAAACAAGTTGCATTAAATTGATTAAGGTTTTACCATTTATATATGAAGCTGGTTTTCGCTATCCTACTCTTTGTTTTGAACTCTTATGCCAAAAAACAATTTAATGTTGGGGTATTGTACTGGTCCATGAACATTGAAGGCCAAGTTGCCATGAGACATGGGCTTGAGTCCCAAGCAGCATTACTAAATAAAAGCGCCAAAAGTTCTGGAGCTTCCACTATCAAAATAATTCCGTTAGTAGCTGGGGACGGCGAAGAAGGCATAAAAAATCAAGTTCAGCAATTTGAAACATTGGTCACTCAAAGGGTTGATTTAATAATTGTACAGCCAACAGACAATGCTGCCTTATCAGGTGCACTAAAGAAGGCAAATAAAGCAAAGATACCTGTAATCGCCTATGATCAATATATAATTGGTGGAAAGCTGGACTCTTTCATAACCTCCAATAACTATCAAGCAGGACACATGGCCGGTGAATACCTGGCGAAAAAATTTAAGAGTGGAAGGAAGATAAAGCTTGTTTTGGTTCAATACCCAAAAGTATCCTCCACCATCGATAGGGTCGACGGTTTATTTGATGCGCTAAAAAAACATAAACGCTCCTACGAGATCATCACCACCTACGAGGCAGTAGAACCTAAAGCAGGAAGAGAGGTCGGACAAAAAATCCTAAACTCTTTTCCCAAGAAGGGTTCAATTGATGCTATTTTCACCATAAACGACGGTGGCGGACTCTCTGTTGTTGAAGAACTAGTCAAGGCCGGCAGAAGAGAAATTATTCACGCAACAGTGGACGGCGACCCAAACTCTATTGAAAATATAAAAGCAGGAAATCTAACTGTTATAAATAGTGCTCAGTTTTGTGCCGAGCTTGGCAGGCAGGCCATAATCCAGGGATACGATCTTCTTAACAAAAAAGAAATTCCAAGGAAGGTACTAATACCCACTTTTCCTGTCACAAAAGAAACTCTGGACAGGTACACCGGATGGAAAGGAAAGATCCCTAAGCCTTTTAGGAAGCCATGGCTAGAAAACGAATCTTGGAATAATCAGATTGAGAAAAACTAAGCTGATCCTCCTCATTTCGCTGAATCTTCTCCTTAGTAATGTCTTTGGCATGGATTCAAAACCAGTTATCAAAGTCGGTGTGGGCAATAACTGTCCCTACTTTTGCGAAAGTACCACAGATCCAGGGTATATAGCGGAAATTATACATAAAGCGACCGCCAACTCTCCTATTGAAGTTCAACTAATACTAATACCTGAACGTAGAATCACCGACCTTCTTAAAAAAGGGATTATCGATGTTTCAGTCTTGCCTTCTGCTGAGATCAGAAAAGACCCAAACCTCTTCAGTCTAAAGGCTAGATTAGGCGTGCACTTTCTAGCTCTGGCAAACCTTGAAGCAAACGAGTCCATTCAAAGTTTTTCAGAGCTAAAGGGAAAAAAGGTGGTTTTTTCCGGTGGTGAGCAACACCACAGAGTATTGGAGCAGAGACTCAAGGAACTAAATAAAAGTGAACAGAGTTTTGTCATCTCACTAACTGGAAAGAACAGCACAAAACGCCAAAAAAAAATGCTACATAAAAAAAGAGCTGACTTTATCGTTGCTGACTTTAATGTGCTCTCCTTTTATAACATTAAAGATTCGGACGAGAACATGAAACTCAACATTCTTCCAAGCTCAATTGGAGGCTTCACACCCCTAGTCCTTGCAAGTCGCAGGACAGATGATTTCATAAAGAACTTCGGTGAAGCAATTGCTAGCTACGTTAAAGATACTAGGAGAAATGGTGAACTACAGTCCATTCTTGAGAAGTATAATGTATCTGACTGGAAGCAATTTTACTAGGACCACCAATGAATTATCAGTGACTTACAAGTGAAGTTTGAAGATTTCATCACAAAACCTATTTCATATACATTCAGGTTAAAATTATTCCGATGAATGATAAACAGAAACAATTTAAGGTTTAATTGATGAAAGACAAAAAATACTCCAGAAGAGAAGTTTTAAAAAACAGCGCAAAAACACTGGCCGTAGGCTGTGCGGCCATTCATGCCCCCTATGTCCTTTCCAAGAAAACAACAACACTTAGAGTGCTTGGAACCCACGTAACCCTGCAAGAAGAATTGCGAAAAAAAGCAATGCAGGATTTGGGAATCAATCTTGTCTTTGAGGCCAAAGGAAGTGCGGCCGTACTTCAAAAAGCTGCCTCCGAGCCGGGATCCTTTGATCTATACGAACAGTGGTCTGACAGTATCAATATCCTATGGCAAGCAAAAGCGATACAGCCGATAGAAACAGAGCGAATTAAATACTGGAATGAAATCAACCCGCTGTCAAAAACGGGAAAACTCACCCCCGATTCAAAAATGGGTGCAGGAGACTCCCCTAATAAGATTTTGTATGTTCAAAAAGATGGAACTCTTGGTACAGACCCAACGAAAAAAGTAAGCTTTATGCCATATGTTCACAATGTAGACTCCTTTGCCTACAACACGAATATCATAGAAAAAGGCGTTCACTATGAGACAGAGAGTTGGTCCTGGCTATTAGACCCGAAGTACAAAGGAAAGGTCGCACTTGTGAATGCTCCAACCATTGGGATATTTGATGCGGCTCTTGCTGCCCAAGCAAGTGGATTGATGAAGTTTAAAGATATTGGAAATATGTCCATTAGCGAGCTTGATAAGCTCTTCTCAATTTTGGTTGAAAAGAAAAAACAGGGACAATTCTCTGGATTTTGGACATCTGTTCCACAATCAGTGGAGTTTATGACATCTAAAAGAATGGCCATTGGAAGCATGTTTTCCCCAGGCGTATCAGGTGCTCGGGGGAATGGCATTCCTGTAACATATGCAGCACCCAAAGAAGGTTATCGTGCATGGCATGGCGTCATGTGCCTCTCAAAAAGTGCCAAGGGCGCTATAAAAGATGCCGCTTACGAGTATATGAATTGGTGGCTTTCAGGCTATGCGGGAGCTTTCATAGCAAGACAAGGATACTATATATCAAATCCAGAGAGGTCTAGAGAGCTTCTTCCAAAGGATGAGTGGAATTATTGGTATGAAGGAAGGCCGGCTACAGGAAACTTCACAGGAACTGATGGAAAGATTTCTGTCAAAAAAGGCATCATACGCGATGGAGGCTCTTATAAAAAGAGATTCTCAAACATTGCAATTTGGAACACAGTCATGGACAATTACGACTATAGCCTAGACAAATGGTATGAGTTCTTAAACTCATAGGAAGCAATGAATGTTCAATTTGAGTGTAAGACTTAAGCTATTCCTTGGACTTGCCTTTATCCTATTAATTTTTGGGATACAGTCCACTTTTGTGCTTAGGTCAATTGGGATCATATCCCAATCATTCGAAGATGTGACTCGCTATGGGCGAAGTTCCAAACGTGTTGCTGAGATTAAGGCAAACATCACAGAAATTCAAAGGGAAGCTCTTGTTTTTAGCCAGTCTGGTAAAGACTCTGTAATTGAGAAGATGAAAAGTCTTAATGTGCAGGTTAAAAACGATCTTCATTCTTTACTCGAAGAAACAAATAATCACGTAGAAGTGGCGCTTATTAATTCTATGCTCAAGGTCGTAAGCAGCTACGGAGACGGAATTGTCGCCCTAAAGAAACGATACACCCATCGTGAAGAGTTACTTGAGAATATTTTGCCATCTGTATCAACAGAGGGTGCCAATTATTACAAAAATAAAGTTTCTAAACTTCAGTCAGAGGGAAAGAAATTAGAACTACCAGCCTACCAATCCCTTTTGCAGAACTGGTTAGAGATTAATTTGATTGCAAACTCATACATTCAAAAGCGAGACTACAAACTAAAAAAAGAACTACTCGAGGTATTTAAAGAAAATGAAAAGATAAAAAAGGAGCTTTTTTTACAACAACAAATTACCACGGAAGAACTGGAATATCTAAAGAAGCTCTCTAACGAGTACCTTCAAAACTTTGAGAAAACAGTTCAGGCAAATAGAGTTTACCTCTCCCTAATAAATGTAATAATGGCCGGTGATGCCCTTGAATTCAACATTTTATCAGAAAAGCTAGGAGTCCAAGTAGATTCAAAACTCAAAACCATACATGAAGAGAGTAGCAAAATCATTAGTGACAATATTTACTTAATTCTACTAACTCTATCTATTTCTATACCTATCCTACTCGCTATCGCCTACTTTTATAATGTAAATATATCAAAGGCCATAAAGGATATTTCCGAGACATTTAATAAATTCATAAGTAAAGACTTTGGCCATGATATCCCTGGACTCAATAGAAAAGACGAAATTGGGCAACTGGCAAGAGCGGCTGACAAGTTTAAAGAGTTAAATATCAACTTGGAAGAGGCCAAGGTTTTAGCCGAGAATGCAAATGAAATAAAATCACAATTCTTAGCAAATATGAGCCATGAAATCAGAACTCCGATGAATGGTATTCTTGGCATGGTTGCTCTACTGGAGATGACAACAGAATTGAGCAAAGAACAAAAAGAAATGGTAGACACCATTTCGACCTCAGGTGATAGTTTGCTTACAATCTTGAATGATATTTTAGATATCAGCAAGGCCGACGCAGGAAAGGTTGAATTGGAAGAGAAACCTTTCTCACTGCCTAAGTCACTCAAGGATTTGAAATTCTTTTTCACCCCATCCGCAAAGAAAAAAGGCATTGAGCTAAATTTCACAAAAACCGGAGAGGCCATACCTCCAGTTGTTTTGGGCGATCATACGAGGCTAAACCAAATTTTAACAAACCTTCTAAGTAACGCCATTAAATTTACAAATGAGGGATCCGTTGAGGTAAATACCAATACAATTTTGTTGCCAGATAAACAGTGTGAAGTAACCTTTTCAGTTAACGACTCTGGTATTGGAATTGAAAAAGACTATATCTCAAAACTTTTTAACCCATTCTCCCAAGCGGACACCTCTATTACCAGACGCTTTGGAGGAACAGGACTTGGGCTTACAATTTCTAATAAACTTGCCAACATTATGGGTGGGCCAATCCAAGTTGACAGTGAGCCGGGTAAAGGCTCAAGCTTCTCATTTAAAGTAACATTTCCTTATGAAGAGGCCGTCCCACAAAAAGTTGAAACGAAAAATGAAGTGCTAAGATCCAAGAAAAATTTAAACATCCTCGTAGCAGAGGACAACCTTGTAAACTACAAAGTCCTGTCCAAGATGCTTGAAAAATTTGAGCATACTTACGATCATGCAGAAAACGGTGAGATAGCAACCCAACTTGCCTTTGAGAATGATTACGATTTAATCTTAATGGATATGCAAATGCCTATAATGGATGGTATCAAAGCAACAGAAATTATCAAAGAAAAGGGTGTCACAACTCCAGTGATCGCCCTCACAGCAAACGTCCTTGATGAAGATCGACAACTTTGCCTAGAGGCCGGAATGGTTGGATTTTTAACCAAGCCAATTACGTTTGCAAAACTTAAAAAGACATTCGAAGAGTTCCTCCAAGAACAAACAAGCTAACTCTGCGACATACATGCTCGCCCAAACTATTTCTAGGCCTCTACATTGTTTTTCCATGGCATTTCCTTGAGAATATAAGCTGGTTTTAAGACAAGGAGTTAATGTGAACCCCGAACCGAATTCAATTTATAGAACCCCAGATTGCTCATTTGGGGACAAAGCAGTGAAGCTGCTAAAAGACAAAAATATCGACTTCGAAGACCATATAATCGAGAAAGCAGAAGAGATATCCGAACTAAAGGATCAATTCAAGGTAAACACAACACCTCAAGTATTCCTAAATGGGGAGCGTGTTGGAGGCTATGACGAGCTTGCAAAGAAATTTGGTGAGCAACCCATGGAGGAAACCTCCTATGTTCCAGTGGTCGCTGTTTTCTCAGTTGCCCTACTTTTAACTCTTTCGACAGGCTTTGGCGTCATGGGTTTTATGGGCTTTTCTCTATGTCTGTTAGCAATGCTCAAACTTATGGATATTGAGTCATTTGTGGATGGTTTTATAAAATATGATCTCATAGCTCAAACGAGAAGAGCCTACGGCAAGCTCTATCCTTTTCTTGAACTAGGCATTGGTCTTTCATTTCTATCTGGTGCTTTGATTAACTTAGGAGCATTACTGGCCATAGGAATGGGCTTTGCGGGAGGCTACTCCATATACAAGGCCATCTACATCGAAAAGAGAGATCTTAACTGTGCCTGCATTGGAGGTGGGTCAAAGGCTCCACTGGGTGTTGTAAGTATCAGTGAGAATGCAATAATGGTCCTAATGGGCATAGGTGTGCTGTTAACCTAATTTGAAATTTTAAAGATCTTTTTGTTCTTTTCACTCATTTTGACGGCATTTTTGGGTGAGATGCTTGGGGCTACATTTTTTAAAAGTGATGAAAACTCTATCGAGTAATTTTGAGATTTCTTAGTTTTACTTTTCGATACTAGTTTCACTAGACCGATTGGTCCAACTTCTTCGGATATCCAAAAGTCCACGACCTGTTCGCCATTCTTTCGCCTATAGTGCTTTGCTATAAAGGTTTGACCAGGAGTTTCCACAAGTTCATCACCTACGAAATTTTTAGACAACTCGTCTTTGCTTGAAAATAAGAAGTCTTGAACCTGAACACCTTCTTTTTGCTTAAACATTGCCTTGGGCATTATTTCAGGATTTTTATCTCCCTTAACTAAAAGAAGCCCTTGAGATATTTCAATTGGCCTATTTTTGGCTAATTTAAATTCAAATTGCTGCCACATGTTCACAGGTATTAATCCATTAGCTCCAAAATGCATTTCGATGTCCAAAGAGCTTTTCTTCCGGTCGGCCACATAGACATTAAGATCGATATTTCTGTTTTCAGTATTAAGAATAAAGCTTGAACCCTCACCTACCTTGAAGTCCAATGCATATAGCGGTGAAATAGTTATCAGGATGAGTACTAGGAATTTAATTTAGGGCTCCGCCATTAGTTCATCCAAAAGCTTTTGAGACTCTTGCTGATTCTTTTTATACTGTTCAAGAGCTTTTTGAATTTCCTTTTGCTGGTCCTCAGTCAATTGATTCTTGGAGGATAAGCTTCTTTGTGGTGAAGTCGCATTGAGTTTCTTATGATTTAAATCCTTCACAACAGGCCTAGAATTCATTCCTCTTTCTAACCTTTGAACCTTTAACTCAAGTTGTTTAATTCTGGATTCCAAATCTGAAGCATGTCCCACGCAGCATATAGTCAGACCTAAAAATAGTAATTTAATCATAATTCTTACCTCATTATATTATTCGGAAACTGATAATATTTTTAAAGGATTAAAACTTAGAATGCTGTATTTCCAAACATTTGAGCTTTCGCTTTTAGCAATTTTTTGAAAGAATATTTGCATGAAAATCATTAAAAGCGGTATTAGGCTAAATAAAGTCGTTTTAGATATTGTTACCAGCCACTCTTTCATAGTAATTACTTTGGCCGGAAACCTTGTGATTCTAGGATGCTCTTACGTATTCTACATACTCGAATATGGAATAAATAACTCAATTCACAGCTTTATAGATGCTGTTTGGTGGGCCTTTGCAACGGCAACCACAGTAGGCTATGGGGATATCATTCCAGTTACAACCGCTGGAAAGGTTTTAGGAATTTTATTAATGTTAATGGGTACTGCACTGTTTGCGATGTACACAGCACTTTTTGCTCAAAGCATTATGGAAGATGAGCTGCTGAGATTTAACAAAAAAAAGTAGTTAAAGATTAAATACGTTTTTGTCTTCTTGGCCTCTGTTTAAGTTGGGAATATCTGCAAGAATGTACTTTGCCTTTTTACTAACTTCTAAATCAATTAAAAGTGCCTTAGTCAGAGCAATTTGCTCTTGAAGTTTTTGATACTTCTCACCAGTAAGTTTTGGAGTTGCAATCATCCTTTTATTTAGCGGGTTCATCCATCTTCCGTTTGGTTTTTTAAATCCAAAGTGAAGGTGTGGCCCAGTTACTCTACCTGTAGATCCAACAGTGCCGATAACTTGATAGGTTCTAACCCAGTCTCCCCTATTAACACCTCTTCTGTTCAAGTGGAGATAGTAAGATGTGCTTCCATCGCGGTGTTTAATTGCCACTTTATTTCCAGCATATTTATTATATGTTGAAAGTATAACCCTACCAGCAGCAACAGCATGCACGGGTCTTCCTCGCCTTCCACGAAGGTCAACACCTCTATGCATCGCTCTTCTTCCAGTTACAGGATGTCTTCTCCAACCATAGCCAGATCGTACGTGGAGGCTCGATAGTGGGTATCTAAGTCCAGAACGGATCAGCGCTTGCCCTTTCTCTGTATAGTGAGCAGTAAAAGTTGATCCTTTCTCCTCATCCTCGTAGTAAAAGGCCTCGTGATTTCCTGCCCTTTCCCCAGTATACGAGGTATAAAGTATTTTGGTCTGTATTGTATCTTTCTTATACTTTCTCTCATTTAAAAGAATTTTGTATTGGTCTCCTGTTCTGGCATTCATTCTAAAGTTTACCTTGCACAGAAGTACATTTATAACCTCATTGGCCACCGATGGAGCAAGCCCTCTTGCTAACAGGTCATCAATCAAAGTAGAGCCAGAACGAAGTTGACCCTCAAGAATTCTGGTATTCCAGTGAGTTTCCTCTTCCCTTAAGTGATAATCCCACTTCCCGGTATTATTATTGAGTCTTACAATATGCTTTTCAGCAGGGTTTTGAGATAGAGCGAATTCAACAAGCTCATTATGAGAGTCAAAAACTGCTTCAAGCTTGTCACCAACTTTAAGCTTAGAAAACTCAACCTCGTCTCTAAGGGCATTAATCAAGTTTAGTGCCATAGAGTTGTCAATTGAAACGGATTTTAAGGCCTGGTATAGCCCCTGCCCTCTTTTAACTTCACCAACTTTTGTCTTATAGACGCTCGAAAGTGGCATAATTTGAATTTTTTGCACAGTGGCCGTTTCTCTGATTGGTGTTTCCTGGCATCCACCAAAAGATAAGAGTAATAAAGCAAGTGAGGCGACTTTAGATAGATGATTTATATGCATATGGTTCTTTTCGTTAAACTCTCTTAAAAACTTAATTTCATTAATAGACTGATGGTATTAATCCGTTAATTTTTAGTCAACAGCATAATCCAGGGCTAAATAGACCAATCTATATCAGCATTTTTCCCCTATTAGGTAATATTCTTGCAACCTTAGTATGTATTAGCATTAAGTTAAACAGCCAAATGGAGATTTATTATGAAAAAAATAGTGATTTGCATGAATGTGGACGAAAAAAGCTTCAACTCCCTTTCGAAAATTGAGGATCATTTAGACCTATCAGACTCAAATGTTTGTTTGATGCATATTTGGAGCGTCGAGGCCTATCCTTTGGAAGATCATCATGTTGCAGCTTTTTATCCTAATAAAGAGCAAACAAAAAGTATTACCGAAAAGATGCAAGAATCCTTACATAAGCAAATGGCCCGTTTTAGAAACTTAAGATCTAACAACTTTCAAGTTGAAGTTCGAACCTCGGCCTCACCAAAAAGAGAAATGGTCAATTATCTGAAAGAACACAATATCGATATGGTAATTGTTCTAACTCCTCAGAAGGATAGACTGAAGAATTTCTTTCACAGCTCCTTCACAAACTACCTTGCGGCACACGCCCCATGTGACTTGATGATGATACGCCAATAATAGATCGGAGGGAGATAACTCCCTCTTGTTTAATTGTTTTCTATTCACACAAAAACTAGACCAAGATTCCTGTTTCTATCTCGTGAGTTAACATATGCTCTTGGAGCACTGGTCTTGAGAGCAAAATATTACGCGAAGTTATACATTAAAGACATAATTTACGGAGCAAATGATGGCATAATTTCAACCTTTGCGGTTGTTGCAAGTATTGAAGGGGCCCAGTTAAGCTCTTTTGCAATTCTTATTGTTGGGTTTGCCTCCCTTTGTGCAGATGGCGCCTCAATGGCAACGTCAAGTTATTTGGCCTACAAATCAGATAAGGAAGTTAGAAGTCTAGATAATTACGATGAGTCAGGCGCGAAGCCGTTTCTAGAGGCCTTAGTTACTTTTTTTTCTTTTATAACAGCTGGCTCTGTTCCACTTATTCCCTATATACTTCTAGGCCATGAAAACCCAAAAATTTATATGATATCTGCTTTATCCGCCATAACGACACTTTTTTTAATAGGCGGACTTCGAACGAGGATAACCCAAAAGAACTTCATTGTTGCAGGTTTAGAAATGGGACTACTTGGCTCCCTTGCTGGTGCTATTGCATATACAGTGGGACTATTTGTCGCCAGTCTTCGCTAGCTTATATTTTTTAAAGTATTAATTGCAGATTGAAAGACAGAAACAATTCCCTGTCCGGGATAAGAATAGTCCCCAACAAAGAAAATTTTCTCATTTGTAGGCCTGCTAGGCATAAGTCTAAACAAGGAAGAAATGGATTCATGCACAAGCCCTCCAACTTCACCATGAGGTCTTCCCGTATAGTGTTGAAAAGTCAAAGGTGTCCCAACACTATCAAATGTTATTTTTTCGATATTCCATTCTTTAAAGTGGGATTCAAAAGCTAGCAGAACTCTTTGTTTAAATTTTCTCTTTTTTTCTTCGTAGTTTATATCCCTTTGGTCATAATCATTAACATCCACATGGCCAGAGACCGTCACACGTTGAATGGAAGATTTTATCTCAGGTGTGGATATTGAGAAAAATAAAGAGCCCTCTTTATCATGAACTTGATGATAAAGGTTTGTTACGGGAGACTTTGCTTGAATATAAAGGTATGCAGAATTGGCTCCCCATATCTCGCCCTTTTCCTGTTCAAATTTCACATCATTTATTAAATCTTTAAAAACTGAAGGGGCAACATTACAAATTAGATTCTCTGAAGTGTAGCTTTCTTTTTTAGTTTTCACCTCAAATCCCCCCACGACCCTAGTAATGCTTTCACAACGAGATCTAAAAAAAAGCTCTCCTCCGTTTTCCAAAATTGATTTTTCTAATGCTTTAGTGAGAGAGCGCATACCGCCAGAAATACTATGGGTGTCCATAGGATATAGAAACCCAAGAATGCCCATAAAGGCAGGGCATGTTTTAGAGGTTTGTTGTGTTGATATTAAAAGAAGTTGGTCTATCAGCTTCACAAACTCAGAATTATTTCGCATTTTAGGTGGTAAAAAATTATAAAAATTTGAAGTAAATAGCTTTGGATGGCGAAATATTAACCTATTTTCCTTTTTAAAAAGCCCAGATATGTCACTAAATTGGATTTTGGGAAAGTTTTTTGGAACATCAAGCACAGACCACAGGGCATCTTCAATTTGAAGCCACTCAGTCAAAACAGAATGACAATCAATACCAAACTTTTGATACAACTCTTGTGCTAATTTTTTTTCACCAGAGTATAGATTAACCGTTTTCCCCTCCAAGTGAACAACGATCCCTGGATCGCTCTTATGCGTTTTTATTTCTAATTGGAGTTCGTCAATGACTTTTTTTACGGGACGGCCATCTTTAAGACCACTCAGAGTCGTTGCACCTACATCGTAAAAGCCTTCTCTTCTTTTATAGAATCCCGCACAACCACCAGATGAATAATGGGATTCCAAAACGCAGACTTTGAAACCTTTATTGGCCCAAAGAGCAGCGGCGGCAAGGCCGCCCATTCCCGCTCCAACAACCAAAGCATCATATTTTTTCGCTGACACCTAGAAAGCCGAATCTATAAGCTTTGTTTTAAAGTGAGGGTGTGGTGATAACTTTACTAGTGTCAAAACCAAGATTTTCGGCAGTCTCAAAAAGCTCTTTAACAACTTCCTCATCCAAAGTCTTTGTTCGAGATAGTACCCAAAGAAACTTTCTATCTTTTGAGCCCACTAAAGCATAGTCGTAGGCATCGCCCAAGGCCAATACATTGTAATCTCCGGCAAAGAACCCCCACCTTTGAAGAATGGGAACAAAAGATACCTTTAATTCCGCATTAGTATGTCGATTTACAACAAACGCAGTTCCATGTGCCACTTTTTTAGTTCCATTCTTTTTAACACAGGTGTTTTCAACAGAAACTCTTTCACCCAATAGTTTATATTCAGCGGTAACATTATAACAGCCTTCTTCAAAGCTATTTGGAAGCCTGTAAAGTTCGTGCCATAACCCCATATAATCTTCTAAATCTACGTAGTTAACTGTGTCTATATCTCCTCCCCGATCTTGGGCTGAGCCTGCAAATACACTTAGAGATAGAAAGGCAGCTGCTATCAATGTTTTCAAATGACTTCTCCTTTGCTGATTTGCCTTGAATTTTTGGCATTAAGTTTACTAAAATATACCAACAAAGGAGAATTTTTGAAATATCAAGTTCATCGATCTAGGCCTTGTCAAACCTCTTATGCTGCTTCAATAGAAGGAAACATCACTTCTAAAAACAAAAAGTACTGATCTAAATCTTTCATGAGGTTGCTAACTTTTATCCAATTCTTTTCCCTTAGTTGAAACTGAAGCTCTGATAACATCCTATCTAAGTCCTCAAAGCCAAAAGATGCTACACTACCTAGTAATTTGTGGCAGATCTGTCTCATTTCAATGTCATCTTTGGATATAAAAAACTCCCTAAGTGTTTTAAAATCAATAAGGGTATAAACCATGAATTGAGGTATTAAATCTTGCAATTCAGCAGGAACATTCACATCTCTAAATTTAACCATAGCAACGCCTCCTAGAAAATTTGATACAAATATTATACAAATCAATTTTCTACATAGAATTTTGCGATGTTGAAGATTTAAACAAAACTTAATGTTCTCTTAGGTTTAGGAACATTGTATAATTAAAAGTAGTCAAACTAGTTGAAAAGGTTCCTGCTATGAAAGTGTTGTTTGTTGATGATTCCGATACTATTAGACTTTTATTTATTCCAGTCGTAGAAAACCTGCTTAGGCCGGGTGTAACTTTAATTGAAGCTGTTTCTGCAGAGCAGGCCATTTCACATCTGAAGGATAATAGCGATATTGATCACATCATTTGCGACTATGAAATGCCGGGTGGGAATGGAGATCTGGTCTACAAGTATGTATTAGAAAACAATTTGTCTATTCGATTTGCACTTCACTCAACCCTAAGGCCAGAACAAGCAAAAGGTTTCGAAAGCTTTCCGAACAAAAGTAAGGGTGAGTACTATATACAGAAGCCAAAAGGTCTTATTCAATTCAAGCATGAAATGCTTGAGTTTTTAGAGCACTCTGGGCTCAACCTGACTTATGCAAAGTTAAAGAAATCTACCGTCTTACGCTTTAATAGAACTTTGTGTGACTTTTATATAAGACTTGGTACCAAATTTATTAAAATTATTAAAGCTGGAGATATGTATACCAAAGAAGATATCGATAAATATTTGGACAACGAAAAACATTTTATTTATGTAAAACATGAAGATCTAGAAAGTTTTTTAGAGGACGCCAGTTTAAGACCTTACCTTATTAATGATCCCCTTGTTGAGGTTGATAAGACAGTCATTAAAACGGCGCATGCAGTTCTACATGAAAGTGCTCTCAGACTGGGTTTATCTGAGGAATCCATAATGTTCGCAAAGAGCATAGCTGAGAACATTATTAATAAATTGGATAAAAGTGACCCTCTTTCAAAGCTGTTACTTAACATGAGACGCAGGGAAGACTATATTTACGAACATAGCTTTCTTACCTCGGTGTTATGTTGCGAGATGTGTAAAAGTTCTGAATGGAACGATAAAACATATATGGAGAAGTTCTGCTACGCCGCCATTTTTCATGACATCACTTTAAACAACCCAGACTATGCGGCAATCCATTCCAAGGAAAGTGAAGCCTTCAAAGAATTGTCAACGAGTAAGAAAACATACATAGAAAGCCATCCAGTTGCAGCGTCAACGTTAGTAAACAACAGTGACGCCATTCCAAACGATGTAGATAAGATTATTTTATTTCATCATGAAGGTCCAGCAGAGGATGCCTTCCCAAGAAACATAAGCACAAACAACATCCCCCCTTTGGCCCGCATGTTCATAGTGGCACATGAGTTCATACACAATGTGCAAAGTCTAGATGAGCTAGATGCATCCTCAATCAGTTCATGTCTAAAAAGAATGGAAAACATTTACGGCGATGATAAATCCTTTAAAAAGTATTTCAAACTGCTTAAGGATGTTGTTGCTGTTGAACAGTTAACCTAAAATGTTTAATGGCCCTGAACTTGCAGTTTACTTGTAAGCAAAATCTCTAAAAGAAGGGGTCACAAGATGACAGCGAAAAAGGTATTAATTGTTTTAACATCTCACTCTAAACTTGGAAACACCGGAGAAAAAACGGGTTTCTGGCTAGAAGAACTTGCAGCCCCATATTATGCATTTAAAGATGCTGGCTTCGACATAGAGTTGGCCTCTCCAAAAGGTGGACGCCCACCAATGGATCCAAAAAGCGATACTGAAGAATCTCAAACAGAGGATACCAGAAGATTCAAAAATGACTCAGAAGCTCAGAATAGGTTAATGAATACAAAAACACTAGCGAGCGTGAATACCGACAATTACGATACCGTATTCTACCCTGGTGGCCATGGTCCATTATGGGACCTTGTAAATGACAAAGAAAGTATTCGTATCCTAGAGGATTTTAATTCAAAGAATAAAGTAATAGGAGCCGTTTGCCATGCACCCGCTGCCCTTTTAAATGCTAAAGGCACTGATGGAAATTCCTTAATTGCAGGCAAAAAGGTAACAGGTTTTACTAATGAGGAAGAGGATGAAGTGGGGCTAAAGAATGATGTCCCATTTCTTTTGGAAAATCGCATGAAGGAATTAGGCGGAAATTACCAAAAGAAAGAAAATTGGGCAAAATTTAGTGTTAAGGACGGTAATCTTATTACAGGTCAAAATCCAGCGTCTTCAAAGCTTGTAGCAGAGGATATTATTAACACCTTTAGTTAAAACCCCAAAGGCCTTTAAATATGGTATAGCTGTGCTAAAGTTCTCAAATGAGTACAGTAGATCGTTTTATAGAAGAAAATTTCGGCAAGATACAAAAAAAAGAATCGGTACAAGAATTGTGGAGTGGTTACGGAGAAATTGAAAGAATTTCGATAGCTGAAAACCAACCTTCATCTCTAATTGTGAAAAACATAAGTTTCCCAAAACCTGCAACTCACCCAAAAGGGTGGAACACTTCTTTTTCGCATAAAAGGAAGCTTCGCTCCTATGAAGTTGAAATGTGTTGGTATGAAACATATGCAAATGAGCTAAGGTCGGCACGAGTTCCAAAAAGCTATTCGACACAAAAATCAAGTAACAACTCATTCATTATCATGGAGGACCTCGACTCGTCGGGATTTAATAAAAGACTCGACAAGGCAAATATTGAGCAAATGAAACCGTGCTTGGAATGGTTGGCACGATTTCATGCCCACTACCTTGGAAGAAGCCCAGATGGCCTATGGGAAACTGGTAGTTACTGGCATCTTAAGACTCGTCCAGAAGAGTTAGAAAAACTTCTTGCCCTCGTACTCGGACTACCGCATCGCTAATTGATAAAAAACTTCTAAATGCCAAGTTCCAAACAATAATTCATGGAGATGCCAAGCTTGCAAACTTCTGTTTTTCAAAAGATCTTCAACTTGCAGCTGCGGTAGATTATCAGTATGTCGGCAGAGGCTGTGGTATGAGAGACCTCGCCTACTTTGTAAGCTCCTGCCTAAACTCAGAGGATTGTCTTAAGCATGAAGCTAAAGTGCTAAGCATATATTTCAAATGCCTAAGAGACTCAATTCCACAAGACTCAGATATTGATATCAATGCACTTGAGAAAGAGTGGCGTGAACTCTACCCATACGCATGGGCCGATTTTTATCGTTTCTTAGCTGGCTGGAGCCCAAATCACTGGAAACTTCACAGTTACAGCCAAGCGATTGCAACTAATGTCCAAGAAGAAGTTTTAACTGAGCTTACAAAAGTTGCAGCAGAAGCTGCACATGCAGCGGGTCGCATAATTCAAGATTCTAAAAAATTTTCTATCTTTAAAAAGAATGCAACATCAACCGCCTCGGAAGTGGTAACCGATGTAGATTTTCAAGCACAGGAATCCATACTTAGAGCACTTTCTAAAACCATCGTAGAATTTGACTTTGGTGTTTTATCCGAAGAGTTAAAGGATGAAAAAACTCGTTTTATAAAAGACTATTTTTGGTGTATCGACCCTCTTGATGGAACTCTTCCATTCACAAAAGATCTGCCTGGCTATGCTGTCTCAATATCCCTTGTAGATGTTTATGGCACACCTATTATTGGTGTTGTCTATGATCCAGTAGATGACAATATTTACCACGCAACCATATCCGGTGGAAGCTTTAAGAATAAAGAACAAATTAGGCTCGCTCAAAGGGAGAATGGACGATCTATCCTCTATGCGGATCTGAGCTTAAAAAATGAAGAGCAATTCAGCGAGCTTTGCGAAAAATACGAGATTCGTTTTGGTGCAGGAGCTGTAATGAATTCTATTTACTGTTTAGAGAATGCTCCATCGACATATTTAAAGCTTCCTAAAACCAGCCCAGGAGGAGGCAGTATATGGGATTTTGCCGCTGTATCATTAATAATTAACGAGGCCGGAGGAAGTGCAACCGACTACTTTGGCACTCCCTTAGATTTAAACCGGAAAGACTCAACATTTTTGAATCACCGAGGCATTTTAATCAAGACTTAAATCAAAGCTCTGTGCTTCAGGTTGATCAAACTTTTTAAGAATACAGCCTGGAAAGCCATCTGGAGACTTACCTTCAAAGTCATATCCAAAGTCATACATATTTCTGTCCTCGTCATTTTTAACAAAAACAGGAGCATTATAAGCATCATCTAATACAGGCTGAATCTCCCCTTTAAAGACATTAAATTTATCCCAGTCAGTGCAATAAATAGCGGTAGCAGCATCTATAGACTTGTTGTAAGAACTTTCAGGGTTCATTAGATTATAAAGCTGATTCCAAGGAGACTTCTCTTCCTCTTCAGTTAGATTGATCCAACCATTTCTGTTCCCCTCTTTAATATCTTTCCAAAAGCTAATCTTACCAGTGTATCCAGTTAGTCGAATAAATATTTGTTGTCCAAATACAGATTCGCCGCCTTGACGAGTAACGTATACAATATCCTCACACCCACGTGCTTTTAGTACAAGAGTAGGATGAAGATCAGACCACCCTCCTGCGGAGTATAGCCCTTCTCTAAAAGGAACTACCCCAGACTCAGGCGACTCCTCATTAAACCATTCCTGCGCCGTGAGTGTTGGAGTCGAAAAGAAAAAGAAATTTCGTCTATAGAAGTAGTTTTTATTAATTACCTTGTTAGGATCAAGCTTGGTGCCATCTGGAACTCTAACCAAGTTCGACAACCCAGGCTCGGCCGGTGAAGTTGCTAAAACTTCAAACCAGTTTCCACCTGTAAGAGCTTTAAATAAATTGCTTTTGGCATCATTTGGGAATTCACTCTGAAGACCATCCTGAATGGCATAAAGCCCTTCATTCCTTCCCCAGTACGCATACCTTAGTTCTGAATTAAAATCTAAGTTAAAGTCTTCTACACTTGTGGCTTTTGAATTTTCGTACTCAGAAAGTTTTTCTTTATACCTTCGAGCAGCATCACCAATAACGAGTGAAGTTGTAGGATATGCATCGATACCAGAGCCGATAGGCTCAAAGATCATTCTATTAGGAAAGGTTCTAGGAACTGCTACTCTTTGTTCAACTTTCGCTCGCCCACCAAGCCTAGTGACAGTCTTATACTTATATCTTGGTCCATAGTAGGAACTTAGAGCTTGCTCAAATGCATTTTTACATGAAGGGTTAGATTCAACTAGCTCAGGCCATGTTCGCCCTTTAGATTTATCTCCACACTGTTCAAGGAATACCTGCAGTTGCTTATTAGCTTCTTTGTGACCAAAGCCTGCATAGAAATCTGCAACTCTGCCCACCAAAACTCCCAAATATTTAAAATCAACCAAACCTTTTCTATAAAAAAGGTTCATATCATTTTTGGCGTCAAAGGCACCAAATACTTTAATCGCTTCAGCAATCTGGCCCTTATAAAAAGAAAAATTGTTTTTTAATCCCCTGGCAAGTTCTGGATTTAGCAATGGCCCATATTCACCTAAAACATTAAAAAACATTGGTAAATCTTTTGCGATCTTCACGGCCTTGCCAAGTGCAGCTATAAATCCATCATCGCCAATTCCCATTATATTTCCAACCATGACCATGATTCTTGGAACCTTGACGTCATTTACACCCAAATAAAGAATATGAGGAACAAGAGATTTAAGCATTAAAGCTCTTTGGCTTTTTCTATCCTCCTCACTTTTTGAGGCGACTTCCAGATTTCTTGAAATAGCATCTAAAAAGAACAATGTAATTGCCGCAGAACTACCGCCGGCAACAGTTTCAGGAAGGTCTTTGTGTTCTATAATTCTTGCTAAACTCCCCCAGTGCCCTGGTGCGAGTTCACCATTTCCTCGGATTCCAGCACAGTAATTGGAGGCAAAGCCAGATTGAGAGATTAGGACTGCCAAAACTGATATTTTAATCTTATTCATAGTCACCTGAAGGTTAGAGTTTTGTCACACCTTACCAAGAGCCAGAATACGAATATACAAGTGATGAAATATTTATATTCAAAAGGTAGATCTACATTTCAACAACTTAGACCCTCGATTAGTTTTTTCATTTCACTTCAACTTTATTAAAGTCAAATAAATAAATTCCTCCCAAATAACTATAATTAATGAAGAACATAACCTTTTCTTAATTTTCTCCTGAAGAAGTTCCCTTTTTAAGCCGAATAGTTAGGTATGAAGAAAATAAAAGCACACCTACTACTAACAATCCTTATAACTCTTCTTTCATGTGGAAAGGCATCTATTGAAAGTGCAAAGCAGCTATTAAACAACACTGCTAATGAACCAAATTCTCTCAAGGGCAATCTTTCAGCTAATTTTGGGACGGGGGGAATAGTCACCCAAGATATAGTTGAGTTTAGCACTAGTAGTAATGATCTTGGCAAACAAGTCCTAATTGATGAAACGGGAAGTATATTTGTAGCAGGTAAAGGTGGCCCTGTACCTAGTGCAGCACTTTGGAAGTTTGATTCAAATGGAGCATTGGACACCACCTTTGGTGGAGGGGATGGCCTGTTTACACACAGGATTAACTCCAATGACAGAGTAA
>CATMLK010000007.1:0-108560 GCA_950070535.1 uncultured Bacteriovoracaceae bacterium
TTGAGGAGATTTCCAGAAACTGTGGATCAACTGGTGTATTAGTTTCTGCCCATACTTCTCTTTGTGTTTGGCCAATTTTAGAGTTTGGTTCTGAACAACAAAAAAAGAAATATCTTCCAAGGCTTGCTAGTGGTGAGCATATAGGCTGTTTCTGTCTTTCTGAGCCAAATGCTGGAACCGATGCCGGCTCCCTTACAACTTTTGCCGAAGACAAAGGTGATTACTATGAGTTGAACGGTGTTAAAAACTGGATCACCAACGGCAAGGAAGCAGATATCGCAATTGTCTTTGCAAAAACAGAAAAGACAAATGACTACAGAGGTATCAGTGCTTTTATCGTTGAGACGGCTTCTGAAGGTTACTCAATTATAAAAGAAGAAGAGAAGTTGGGAATTAAAGGTTCTTCAACTTGTCAGCTAGCATTTGACAAGGTGAAGGTTCCAAAAGAAAACCTATTAGGTCCTGAAAAGAAAGGCTTTAAGATAGCCATGGCAACGTTGGACGGTGGTAGAATTGGTATCGCTTCCCAGGCCCTAGGTATTGCAGAAGGAGCATTTAGATATGCTCGTAACTACGCCACTCAGAGAGTTCAGTTTGGAAAGCCAATCTCAAACCTTCAGGCAATTCAATTTAAAATTGCTGATATGAGCACTAAAATTGCAGCCTCAAGACTTTTAATTTACCATGCAAGTGCTTTAAAGGATAAAGGACTTCCATTTACTAAAGAAAGTGCTCATGCCAAGCTTTTTGCAGCTGAAGCTGCAATGTGGGTAACTACAAATGCAATTCAGGTATTGGGCGGCAATGGTTATACAAAAGAGTACCCAGTAGAGAGATACTTTAGAGATGCCAAGATCACTGAGATCTATGAAGGCACTTCTGAGATTCAAAGAGTGGTAATTGCCGCAAACGAATTCAAAGAAGTTCAATAAAAAAAATTGTGTAAACAGGTATAACTTAGTTGGCATTTAGACTGCTGGATGATAGTTTTACCTGTCTTATTACTTTTTATTTAGGGAGTTAACGCTCATGGCAAAGGCCAAAAAGAAAGCAACAAAGAAAGCAGCGAAGAAAAAAACGTCTAAAAAGACTGTTAAAAAAGCAGCGAAGAAAGTCGCTAAAGCGGCAAAGAAGGTTGCAAAGAAGGCGACTAAAAAAGTAACCAAAAAGAAGACGGCGAAGAAAAAAACAGCTAAAAAAACGGCTAAAAAAACCGCTAAGAAGACAACGACTAAAAAAGCTTCCAAGACAGCTAAAAAAGCAGCAAAGAAAAAGACTGCTAAGAAAGTAGCTAAAAAGGCTGCCAAGAAGGTCGCAAAGAAAAAAGTGGCAAAGAAGACCACTGCCAAAAAGACGGCAAAGAAAAAGGCTACAAAAAAAGTGACTAAAAAGAAAACAGCAAAAAAAGCTGCTACTAAAAAAACAGCAAAAAAGACGGCCAAGAAAACGGCCAAGAAGACTGCTAAGAAAGCAACGAAAAAGACAGCTAAGAAAGCTGCTGTTAAAAAAACAGCAAAAAAAGCAGAATCTAAAAAAGTAGCTAAGAAAGCTCCTGCTAAAAAGGCTCAAGAGCCTAAGGTTGAAGAGAGCAAAAAAACAACGAAAGTTGAGGCCAAGAAATCGACAAAAGCGGCTTCTACAGATACTGATAAAGTCCAGGCAAAAAAGGTCAAGGCCCAAAATGCCACTGAAGTAGTAGAAGAGGCGTCAATGAAGCAACCTGTTAATGAGATTGAAGAAGCTTCCACTAAGGTGCAGGATGAAATTTCGGCACTATCGGAGAACTTTAATTGGCAAGACATTGCTGGTGCGATTGCAAGCTTGGACTTTTTTGTAGACCACAGGTCAGATGAGTGTTTGGAGAAGGGGTGTGAAAACCTTAGAACAACTCAGCAGTATTGTAGACTTCACTATATTGCCAACTGGTATGACATCAAGAGAAAGAGAGATATTCTTAAAGAGGGGATGCTTCAAGAGTACATTGAAGAACTCATCTCTAAATATCCACCAAAGCTAATTGAATCAATCTTAACTGATCTTCACGATGACAAAGATTTCTTTAAAGCATTAAACGACCTTAATATTACGAGTGAGTTTGATTTTGAAGAAGAAGACTTTGATTCAGACTCTGATGATGATGAAGATATCACAATTGAAACCAGATCCATTGGTGCAAATAGATTCGACGAAGACAACTAAAAATATAAAAGGGCCTTACGGCCCTTTTTTGTTAAAAATCTTCGCCCTTTAAGATCTCTTCGGCTTGCAAGCTTAAAGAGACATTTTCCCGAGTAATTTTATAAAAGAAGGTATGGTCTCTAAACTTGTTTTCAGTCCAGTTTGGACAGAATTCACTCCAGTCTTCTTGAGAGAAGATATCGTCAAGAATATGGCCACTTAAGTCGATTAGCTCTTTTAGTGCCTTGCTAAGATCCTTGCTTTTCATCTCTTCTGAGGTATCGTGGGATAGAAAAATAGAAATTGGTGCCGCCAGTTGGTCGCTGTGGTGGATGTAGGAAATAACAACCACAAATTCTTTATCAAAAATCTGACCATAAACGTCAAAGAATCGATTATCTTTTTCGGATTTATCCAAATAAGTCTCTGTGAGAACCTTTACGAACTCTTCTGTCCATTCTGGTGGAAGGCTTTTTCCTTTTGACGTATCGCTTTCATCATATCTGCCTAATAGCATCGAACGCTCCTTTTTTATTAGAAAATAAGGGAATAGCGCAAAGCGTTCAAATAGCCAAGAGGATTTGATTTTTAGCTATTAGTTATGGAATTATAGGCCTGCAAAAGTTAAAATAACTTCAACAAAAAGGATGATTATGACTGTTTATATTCTAGGTGGGGCAAGAACTCCACAAGGAAGCTTTTTAGGAACTCTTTCTAACGTTTCTGCTCCAAAACTTGGTGCTACAGCAATTGAAGGTGCGATAAAAAACTCAAACGTAGATAAAACTCAAATTGATGAAGTTTTTATGGGGAATGTTGTTCAGGCCGGTGTTGGCCAGGCTCCCGCCAGACAAGCGACACTTTTTGCAGGTCTTGGTGAAAACGTTCCAGCGACAACAATTAACAAGGTTTGTGGCTCAGGTATGCAATCAATGATTTTGGGAGCAAGAACAGTGCTTACAAATGAAAATGATTTGGTTGTCTGCGGCGGTATGGAGAATATGTCCATGGCACCTCATATGCTTATGAACTCTAGAGGTGGTCACAAGTTTGGAAGTGCCGAGATGAAGGACGCCATGCAATGGGATGGATTGTGGGACGTGTATAGCGACCAGCCAATGGGCAATTGTGCAGAGGAATGCACTACTGAGTTTCAAATGACAAGAGAAGAGCAGGATGCTTATGCAACAGAGTCTTTTAAGAGGGCACAAAAAGCACAAGCAGAGGGGATTTTTAAATCAGAAATTGCTCCTGTAACTATTAAAACTAGAAAGGGCGACATCGTTGTTTCAGAAGACGAAGGGCCTGGGAAAGTTAAGTTTGATAAAATGGCATCCCTAAGACCAGCGTTTAAAAAAGATGGAACAATCACTGCTGCAAATGCCTCTACAATCAATGACGGTGCTTGTGCCTTGATCCTAGGTTCTGAAAAATATAAAGATCAGGCAAAGTTCAAAATTAGATCATGGTCTAATCACGCACAGAACCCTACTTGGTTTACGACTGCTCCCATCGAAGCAATTAAGAAAAACTTGGAAAAAGAAAATCTAAAAGTATCTGATATTGATCTCTGGGAAATTAACGAGGCCTTCGCCGCAGTTTCAATGGCATCAATTAAAAAACTTGAACTTGACCCTGTTAAAGTAAACATCTATGGCGGTGGTGTGAGTCTTGGACACCCAATAGGTACTAGTGGAGCTCGAATTGTCCTTTCATTAATGAATGCACTTGAAAGAAATAATAAAAAACTTGGTCTTGCTGCTATCTGTATCGGTGGTGGAGAGGCGCTAAGTGTAATCGTCGAAAGACTATAATTTAAGGTGGCCGTGTGAGTGATAAAAAAGCAGGTGCTAAGTCTGGTCTTAGAAAATTAAATCCAGGTGAAGTTCTCTTCAATGATGGAGAAAAAGCAAATTCTCTATATATCATTCAAAACGGCCAACTCCGTCTCTATAAACCTAAAGGTAAAGGCTTCATAGAAATCGCCGTTCTTAGAGCTGGAGAGGTTATTGGTGAGATGGCCTACTTTGATAGTGATGGCGGAGGTAAGAGAAGTTGCTCCGCTGCAGCTATGGTTTCTTCAGAAGTCATTGAAATCTCCTTTACTGCATTTGCCAAAACCATGTCTGGGTTAAACCCTTGGTTTAAAACCATCATTAACACTTTGGCCAATAGACTAAGAACCACTAACTCAAGGGTTAAAGAACTTGAGTCCAATTCAACTTCTGTAAACTACAGCACTGGAAAACACTCAGGTTATGAGTTTTTTAAAAGCAGCGACATTATTAAAATTTTAGGGTCCTTCTTTTTAGTTTTTAAATCTCATGGTGAAGAGAACACTAGTGGTGTGGCCCTTCATAGGAAGACCCTCGATCTATACTGCAAAGAAATTTTTGGAATTATTGAATCAAAAATTGATGAGATGGCCATTGTCCTTCAAGACGTAGGTATATTGAGCTTTGAAAACGATAAAGATGGACAACCAAAGATCTGGGTAATTAACAGCCTTGAAAGACTAAGGGCGTTGTTTATATTCTATAATACTGAGAAGTATCTAACTGACGATAAAAAGCTCAGGATTAGCAAAAAGTGTCAGATCTTTTTAGAGAGGGTGTGGGAGAGAATTCAATCTCAACCAAACACAGATACCGCTCTAACTGAAGTTGGTGTGAGTGACATGCTAGAGGCCTGGAAAGAGAAGCATATGCATGTAAATCTAGACCATTTACAAGATGCAAGAAACTACGGAATCGTTGGAGAGGTTATCGTTCAGGACGCTGGCAAACTGTCTCTGGAAGTTAACTATCAAAAGCTAAAGAAACAGTTGCCAAATATTCAATTTATGAACAGAGTGAATGAGGCAAACGAGCAAAAGGCCGGAAACGCTTAGATGGCCATAGGCTTGTAGTAAATGTTAACATCGTCTCCACTTTGAATAACACTATTTCCATTCAATTTAATGAAGTATCCAGTTTTCAGCACTTCTGGAGTTACAGGCGCATTAGTTGGGCCTGGAACTTTGATGTTTTTGGAAGGCTGATAACCTAAGTAAGTCCAGCCACTAGTGTTATCACTATTGATGGTTTTACCGTTAATTTCTATTTTGATCGTACCAACTTGAGGCTCTCTAGGAAGAACCACAAACCCAAAGTACTCTGTAGGTGTTCTTGTCTTTGCCAGTACACAGTCTGGATAAGAGATGCGAGCATTTCCATTTAACTTTATAACAAGTCCAGTTACAGGTTCTCCTGCATCTGGAGCATATCTAGTGTTGATACCTTCTTTGTAACCAAGATACTCGAAGCCATTGCTTGAGCTTTGCGGTATCTCAATTTTTTCTCCTGTCTCTTTATTTACTCTTAAAACTTGAATGTCATCTTCTTGAATAGAGGATGAACTGGCCGAGCTGATTTTCCAGTGATCATATTTATGACCTACAAGCTCGTGGTGGATACTATTATTGACCGTTTGAAAAAGAGTCGAGTAGTTTCCAGAGCATAAGTCTCTTGCATGGCTGAAAGTCGGATCATCTGAGAGTCCAAATTGTTGATATAGGTCTCTAGACATCTTTGCGTATCGACTGTTTCCACCATGATAATTCCAACCATTGCAGCTTCTGTGTGGTGCAAGTGATATGAACCTAAAACTCTTTGCGTTTAAGGAGGATTTTAGGTTTATAAATCTATTCTTTTTATTGTTAAAAGCTACGTTGTCGTAAGTAATTATATTATCCTGTGATGATAGGGTGGTGGTGTCGTCATAATTGGAGATCATAACTGTAACCAAGTTGGCATTCTTTCTAAAAATTTTATTACTCTTATTTTGATTTACAAGGTTGTATACGCGATCAAAGCCAGCTTCCGAAAAGCCACCATGGGCCTGGTCAAAGAAAACTGAGCTATTTATATTTTCTAGCTTCACAAGGTTGAAGTGACTGATAGAACCAGATAGCGTGGTTGGATCGCTGACAATTAGAGGATAATTTGAAATATTATCACCATCATTTGGATTCAACGGGGCAATATAAATGTGGTAATCAAATTCGTTTGAAATTGTCGAGACTGTATTTGCGATTTGTTCTTTTATCGCTTGGAAGCTTGATTGAAGAGTACTACCCGAGTTATCAACTACAAAGAGTATGTCCACTGGTGGTTTTACAAACCTCATGTTGGAGCAGCTGTCCTGTTGGAATGTCACCAGATCAGGGGCTCCAAAGGTTTCAGAGATCGTATTCTGAGTTAGAACCTCCTCACCGCAAGAGCTAAGAAGTGTTGATAAAATGAGTGTTACAAGCAGTTTTTTAATCATATTGAATCCTGTTATTTCAGAATACATATCGGATGAAACCGGTAATCCTTTAATTTTGACGGCAAAAAATGCCCTGTAAGGTCATATATTGAGAGCCTGAGTTAAAATTATAGTTAAGTACTTATAATTATTAGTGTGGAGTTGTGATGAGTAACAAATGGTATTACGTATTTTCTGGTGAGAGAAAAGGACCCGTGGAAGAGGAAGAAATAGTCTCTTTGGTTCAAAACGGAACACTCAAAGGTGAGGACTACGTTTGGAGAAAGGGTTTTGAGAACTGGATGAAAGTGGCCATGGTTGAGGAATTGAATACACAAAATCAAAGTCCCGAAATACCAGCTCCAATTGCGACCAAGCAAGATGTAAACCTTTCGCAATTCGATAAAAGTGCAAAAAGCTTCTTTGTAAAAACAGGAGCAGATAGAGGAAAGGAGGAAGTAGAGTATGGACCTTTTTCTCTCGAAATCTTAAAAAAGCTCTACGATGAAAATAGAATCAATGGAAGAACTTTTATATTTTCAAAGGAAATGGCCAATTGGCAGCCTTTAGCTGACGTTAAAGGCTTTGAGGAAGTTTTTGAAGAAGCACCTCCAGAAATTAAAGAAGAGGATAGAAGAGCTTTTAGAAGAAAGCCATTTATAGCTCGAATGTTTATTGAAAATGAAAACACTGTATTTGAGGGGATTTGTAGAGATGTATCTGTTGGAGGCATGCAGGTTCTAGTTGACCATTTCCCAATAAGTCCAGGAAAGAGAATTTCCATAAATGCCCACCCTGAAAACAGCGATTACCATTTTACAGCTTCAGGTGAAATTGTAAGGGAGTTAGAGGGAGGACTTGGCTTCTCTTTTAGATTCATAAACTTAAATGAGGAAGCGGTTCAGGCGATTAATTCTTATATTGCCCAAGAGCAGAATTGAGTGAAATAAAACACAACCCACATGTTTATAGAGACGGAAACTTTCCTTCCTGTGTTCAAGGAGCTCACGTCTCTTTCAAACAGTATTCTGCAGGTCAAAAGTTAAAGAAGAAGGTTAAACACATCATTCTTCAACATGGGGCAGTTGAATACCACAGACGTCACATAGACCTAATAAATACCTTAATTAAAACCTACAAAAATGGCGTAATAATTTCTTGCATGGATCTAGTTGGTCATGGGTATAGTGGAGGTGCACGGGCCTATGTCGATGAGTTTGACAGCTACCTAAAAGACTTCTTCTCTTTCACAGAAGAAATTCACCAAGTATATGAAGATCATGAGATTGAGAGCACTCACTTAATAGCTCATAGCTTGGGTGGGGCCATTGCACTTAAATCTATGGTAGATCTTAAGGATCAGATCCCATTTAGAATTGACTCAATGGTTTTAACGAATCCTTGTATCAGGCCCTATATCAAGCTACCTGGAGCGCTCAAGGAGCTTGTCTCTAGTGCAGGTAAAAATTTGGGAAAAAGTAGGATTCCAAGTCTCTATAGAGGAAAAGATCTTACAAACGATAGAAGCAAGGCGATTTCCTTTGACGCTGACCATCTGAATTCAAACTTTATTACTTCATCAATGGCATCGGCAATCTTGAAGAATAGCTCTGTAATCATGTCTTATTCATACTACCTGCAAACCCCCGCTTTGTTTATCCTTTCAGGACAGGATATGATTGTGGACAATGAGGCGACGGAGCTATTTATTGGCGCAATGTCAAAAACGCTCGCGACCAAAGTTGTTTACGATGAGGCCAAGCACGATATTTTAAATGAAACTTGCGCTAAGGAAGTATTTCAAGAGATAATCGATTATATTGATAAGACTCAATTGGAGAGAAAATGAAAATTTTGCTTAATTACCTCGCATTGACCATGCTGGCATCTGCATTCTTAGGCTGTGCAGGCTCATACAGAGGGCATAATAGAATTCAGGAAAGTAACATAAATATACGTGGTGGCGTGTTCAAAGACATGGAGTGGGAGGATGAGCTTCGTCTAAAGAGAACATCTTTTTTCCAAGGCGCGAATATCCATTATGATGTACTAATTGGAGAGCTCTCCAAGGATTCTCCGTTTGGCAATTGGTTGGGCAATGATAAAAATCTTTTAAATTCCTGCGATCAATTTTTCGTGATTATGCTCTATAGAAATCAGAGAAATTCTATTGGACACACAACAGTTGTGGAGCAACTAAGAAGCCTTAATAGGGACGTGGTGGAGATTCCTTCGTTTAGAACAAATTTTAACCAACACTATTTGTCTAAAGAAATGAATTTTAAGCCCTATTTGGTTAAAGCACTCTGTGTGAAGTCTCCTGAAAAACTAGGTGAGCTGAATTTATTTATACCAGGGTTTAAACAACAAAATATTCTTTAAAGCTTACTAGTTTCAATGGGTTAGGGGCTGAGACGTTCGATCTTTTCACTTAAGAAAAGACAAAAAAATCCGATACAAAGTAGAGGATTATTTATGGACGATAAAAAGTTTGAACGTTTTGGAAAGTATTTGATTTTGGATCACCTAGTGGATGGTGGTATGGCCAAAATTTGTAGGGCCAGGTTTCTTGGCGAGCAGGCCAACAAGGTCGTTGCAATCAAAATGATTCAAGCACAATTCTCCAAAGATCCATCCTTTGTACAGATGTTTGAAGACGAGCTAAAGGTAACGTTTGGTCTTCTACATCCAAATATCGCCCAAGTTTATGATTATGGAATGGTTGATGAACAGCTATTCACCGCAATGGAGTATGTTGACGGAGCAAACCTAAAACAATACCTCGATAGACTTAAGTCCAAAAATTTTGTTTTTCCTGTTGAGATCTCCACTTATATTACATCTCAGGTTTGTCAGGGCCTTCACTACGCCCATACATTTACAGATAAACTTACCGGAAAACCATTTAATATTGTCCACAGAGATATTTCACCACATAACATCATGTTAACTTATGATGGAGCTGTTAAAGTTATCGACTTCGGAATTGCAAAGGCCGACTCGAATAGCGAGGCAACACAGGCCGGAACGATAAAAGGCAAGTTGTCTTATCTTGCTCCCGAGTATTTAGATGGGCTTGAGCTTGATCACCGTTATGATCAGTTTGCAGTAGGAGTAACCTTGTGGGAGCTTCTTTGTAGTAGAAAACTTTTTAAAGCATCGAATGACCTTGCAGTTTTAAAGCTCGTACAAGCATGCAAAGTGCCTCCGCCAAGTTCAATTAATCCAAATGTGCCAAAAGAATTGGATCAAATTGTATTAAAGGCGCTGGCCAAGGATAGAAATCAACGCTTTGAGAATATGGATAAATTTAACAGAGCGTTAGTTAAATTTCTTTATTCAACTTATCCTGACTTTAATGCAACAGATCTTGGTTATTTTGCCAAACAACTTTTTAAAGATGAAATCTCAAAAGACAGAGAGAAGTTCTTTGAGTATGGGAAAATTGATATAAAGCCCTACATTGAGGATGCATCAAAATCAGAAAATAGCATTCCTGAAAGTTCTTCTAAATCGAATGAAGATGCAACTCATCAGTTTAAGAACGAAATTGATTTAGGTTTTCAAAAAAAGGAAGAAAAGCTTGAAGGAACTGCAGCTCTAGTCCTAGATGAGAGCACTGTCAACCGATCAAGAGTTGTTGCCCACCCTAATAGAGTCGAGGTAGCAAATAGCCGGGTGGTTAGGCCAAGAGGTGTTGAAGGTGTAACAACTGTTACAAATACCACTTCAAGAGTAAGACGCCGAAAAGTTGAAGGTTCCGGTAGGTCAAAAGTTAGGTCTACTCAAACAGTGAATGATAATGAAGAAAAGGGCGGAAAGTCTGTATTCATGATGGTTGTGGGACTTGCCATTGCAGGTGTGGTTTATACAAAGTCGGATATCCTCCTTCCAATGATTGGAGTTGAGAAAACGGGCAATAATCAACAAAGAGTTGTCGCCAATGACAATAATGGTGGTAGCTCACTAGAAGGCTCCATTCAATTTGGAAACCTGGAATCTTCAATGAGAGTATTTATTGATGAAAGGCCAATTAATACCGTTGGTATTAGGGCCAGCTATCCTCTTAACAAGCCTTTTACAGTTACAATAAGGAAGAAGGGTTATAAGAAGCACCAGTTTAATAGAACTTTTAAACTCACCGCCTCACAACCAAACTTGTACCTGGCGATACCTGAGCTTGAAAGGGAGAGAGTTGGCCTTCTAAGCACATCCCAAAACTTTACTTCAGGGTCTAAACTGATCTTAAATATTGATGGAGAGAAAATTGAGAAAGTACTTCCTTTTAGCAATATGAGAGTTCCTGCTGGACAGTATGAAGGCGTAATTTCAAATCCACTGTTGGGAACAGAAAGAAAGATACTATTCGAGATTAAAGAGAATAAAAGGCTTTTTCTGGAATAGAGAAGTCACTTTTTCTTCTTCTCAAACCTCTTTTTTACTTTAAATCTATTTGCTCGGCGCATATTAAGCATCTTGATTATTTCTGCAGCGGTTTCTTCAAGAGCTTTCCCCGTCACATTGAATACAGGCCATCTTTTATTTTGAGAGAAGATATTATTGGCCCATTCGATCTCTTCGGCAACCTTTCTAATGTCGGCATAGTCACCTTGGCGATCAACTCCAAGTCTTGTAAGTCTATTTTGCCTAATTTGGTGGAGTGCTTCAGGATCAATAGTAAGCCCAAAAATTTTTCTTTGATCTATTTCAAACAGCTTTTCAGGTAGTGGCACATCCATAACAATTGGGATGTTTACAACCTTTATACCTTCCATAGAAAGATATATTGAAAGCGGAGTTTTACTTGTTCGGGAGATACCCACTAAAACAACATCAGCTTCTTCGAGTGTGTTCACGTTGCGTCCATCATCGTGATTAAGAGTGAACTCAACAGCGGCGACCTTTTCAAAATATTGGTCGTTAACAGCATGAAGAAGGCCTGGTTGATAATCAGGTTCCATCTCAAAAATATTGGCAAAGCTTGTAAGAATTGGGCCTAAAAGGTCTACGGATCGAACATGCTCTGTTCGACTGATTTCCTGCACATGGGAACGTAGCTCGGGTGAAACTATTGTATAAACAACCATATCATGGTGCAAGGCCGCTTCTTGAAATATTGAGTCTATATGTTCTTTAGTTCTTACGTTTTTAAAACGAGTAAAAAAGATTTCTTTATCGGGGAACTGAGTTATGGCGGCCCTAGTCATTGCCGTGGCCGTCTCTCCTGTGCCATCGGAGATCACAATTACTTTTAAATTCTTTTTAGGCTCAATAGTCATAATTGCCTTATTTGTTTAAAAAATTATCAAAATCTTTAAATATTCTAGCTTGGTCTTCAATCGGATTATACTCATTTTTTTCCACTTTTTTAAACCAAGTTCTTTGTGCTTTGGCCAATTGCCTTGTTGAAATGTTAATTCTATCGCAAAGTTGTTCTTCACTTAAATGCCCATCCAGAAACTGCAGTGTTTCTTTATATCCAATTGAAAGTAGAGGCTTTTCACTTCCTGTAAATCCATTGTCTAGCAAGGATTTAACTTCTTCAATCAGTCCATTGGAAAGCATTTGCTTGGTGCGCTTTTCAATGATCTCAAGGTGAACTGGTTTTGGAGGGTTTAAATATATATGAAAGACATTCCATTTTAGCTTGTTGAAATTTGAATTCTCCTCCCGCTGTGCCATCATTCTGTTTCTTTCCTGAGAAAACTTGGTACCCATTGTCCACCAGTGCTCGACTGCCCTTCGGATTCTGTAGTGGTCATTTTCGTGATATTGATTGAACGATTCTGGATCTTGGTCTTTCAAAATATTCAAAAAAGCAGTTATACCCTCAGATTCATAAAGGGAGTTGGAGCGATCTCTTATTTCAGGGCTCACTGTTTCAGAGTCAAACATTCCATATAAAAGTGCCTGAAGATAAAAACCGCTACCACCGGTTAAAATTACGGCCTTTCCTTTAGAGTGAATTTTTTCAATTATAGGTAAGGCCACCTTTTCATAGTCTGCAGCATTAATTGGATCTTTGGCAGAGCAAATATTTATTAGGTGGTGAGGGCATGAGGCCATCTCCTCACGGCTAGGCTTTGCAGTGCCTATGTTGAGTTCTTTATAAAATAGCAAAGAGTCAAAATTTACTATCTCTGCATCTTGGAGGTGATTGCAAAGCTTAATAGACATGTCCGTTTTACCAGACGCCGTTGGCCCTGAGATTATACATACAACATTGTTCATAATAGTTTCTTCAACCTCTGTCTGTTGAGTTCTACTACTATATCTTCTTTTAACAGATCTGGAAGAGACAGCTCCTCTAGTGCCTTTCTATGCTGTCGTGACCAAAGTGTCTGATCTTTTATGCAAAGTTTTGAAAGCTCATTAAGAGTTTTACCTTGATTTAAAAGTGACTCTAAATACTCTTTAAATGGAAAGTTCTTAAGACACTGTGGAAAAGTCCTTAGGACGTAGTTATTTTCTCCTATGTCATCTATTTCAAAACCAATCTCTAGGAGTTGATTCTGGAAAGGAGAAGAAACCTTTTTTAAAAGCTTAAGTGGCTGGCTGACAAGAAGAGGCATAGGAGTTTTGTCTCCTGTACTCAAAAGGCAGCCTAGCCATTTGGCCATTAATTCTGGGGTGCTCACAAGGTAAATCTTGTCTTCATAAGAGAATATGGAGCAGTCTTCAAAAGTGCTTAATAAGTTATACTCAGAGGTATTATCCGGTCTGGGCTGAGAGTGTGCATTGTCTAATCTATCAAAATAGTTTTGTAGGGAAGAGTTGGAGGAGTCAAAATCAAAAGATCTATACTCCACTTCCTTTGCTTGCTTTTCAGCACCAATAGAAGGGATGAAAGTGTTTTGTTCCTGTCGAGGTTGGGGTGTTTCCCTTCTTTGTTTTGCCAATCCATCCTTTATAGCACTTGATACTAGGGAGTATATTTTAGGTGCTTCGAAAAACTTTACCTGGATCTTGTTGGGGTGGATGTTTACATCAACTCTTTCACTTGGAATGTCTATATAGGCACAGTAATTTCCCGTTTCTCCCTGTGGCCAAAGAGAGTAAGAACTATTTAAAATTATTTTATGAATAGCTGTATCTTGAACCAGTCGACCATTAACAAATAAGAACTGCGATTTCCCAGCATTGCCTCTAGAAGATTCTCTGCTTAGAAATACTCTAAAGTTCGTTTGGTCATATGTGGAATTTAATTCGACTAAATTTAGGGGACGATTCTTCTTAATTGTCTCTTCAACCCGTTTCTTTAAATCCTCACCACAGGCGGAATAGACTTTTTTGTCTTGATCATCCCACTTAACACTAATCTTAATGTTGGGTTGGGTTAGAAGAAAGGCCTTCACAATTTTATCTAATTGGTTCCTTTCTGAAGTCTTAGACTGAATAAATTTCATTCTAGCTGGCGTATTATAAAACAAGTCTCTTATATACATACTCGTGCCAGATTCATTTATAGCTTCTCTGTCCTGGTCAAGAGTGACTACCTCTCCGCCATGAATTTTGATAGTTCCTTCTGGCCGGCCTTTGGGATTGCTTATGCAGCTGAGTTTACTTATAGATGCAATGGAAGCGAGTGCTTCTCCACGGAATCCATAAGTGGAGAGTTTATAAAGGTCTTCAAAATTTTCAATTTTAGATGTGGCGTGCCTACAGAAAGCGAGATCAAGGTCTTCAAAAGGAATACCCTTGCCATTGTCTTTAACGCTGACAAGATCAAGTCCATTGTTTGCCAGCTCAATGTCGATCTGAGTGCTCCCTGCATCTACTGCATTTTCCAGAAGTTCTTTAAGAAGGGTAGAGGGCCTTTCAATAACCTCACCTGCCTTGATCTGATCAATTATATGCTCGGGGAGGAGTTGAATTTTTTTTAAGTCGCTTTGGCCCATTAAGATTTAAAAAAGTTTACTTGGTTTCTTCCACCTTCTTTAGATTTATAAACAGCTGAGTCGGCCCTTTTGAAAAGGTCTGTGCCTGTATTCACACCTTGTCTATAATCTGCGACGCCTATTGAGGCCGTCACTGGAAGTCGTTGGCCATCATAAATGAATTCATGTGATTCAACAAGTTTTCTTAGACGCTCAGCTATTTCAAAGGCCTGTTTCAAGTTTGTGTTCGGAAGAAGAACTACAAACTCTTCTCCGCCGTATCTGGCAAAGACGTCCTGCTTTCTAATTCCATTGTCTCTGAGAAGTTGAGCTTTCTCTTTGAGCACGTAGTCTCCAGCATCATGGCCATAATTATCATTTAGGTGTTTGAAGTGGTCTAGGTCAAAAATAATTAGGGATAATGGAGATCCAGTTAACTTAGACTTTTTAACCTCAAGATCTAATTTGTTGTTAAAATAAGTTTTATTATAACAGCCAGTCAGTCCATCAGTATTAGCCTCTCTTTGAAGCTTGTCATAAGTAAGCCTCTCAGTATCTCCCTTTGGAAGGTATTTAAGGGCTATTGATCCAAGTTTTACAGTATCACCTTTGGAGAGTTCAACAGCTCCTTCTATTTTTGAGTTATTTAAATAAGTTCCATTGCTGGAGCCAAGATCTTGAAGAGTGCTGGAGCCTGCATTAATGATAACTTTGAAATGCTTTCTCGATACTCCATTAAAGTCTAATGGAATCGCGCAATCTGGATTTCTGCCAACTATGGTCTCACCATCGTTAAGATCAAAAATTGTTCCATTTAGCTCCCCTCCAACAACTAAAAAACATGCTGGGCGGTTTTCTGCTTCTTTGTCTGAAGCGGACAACGCTGCATCGATGTCGGTAATTACTAGGGTGGCGTTATCATCACTCATTTTAAGGTCTCCGAATTTATGACGAATAGAAATAATTTGGATAAATTATAACCAATTATTAATCAATTATGTATCAACTTATCGGCAGGTCACTCTAAATTTTTAAGATATTCATAGGCATATTTTTTGCCTAGCTCAACGCCAGGTTGATTGAATGCGTCGATACCTAAATATTCACCCATTAACGCAGTCAGGCTTTCGAAGAAGAGAATCATAGAGCCCATATGCTTGGCATCATTTCTCTCAATTGACATCTTTATTACATTCTTCTTTTGATCCTGAAGTGCCTTTAAAGTGCCGTTAAACTGGGCCCCGATTAGTTGATTCAGACTAAAGTTTTCAAGTTTTCTGGCGGAGTCCATTTCAAGGCCACTATCAAGTTTGAAATCTACTGCTTTATTCTTAACCTCTAGAAGGAAAATCGCTTTGTCGGAAGGGCCTTCCATGAAGAGCTGCATTTGAGAATGTTGATCTGTGGCTCCGTAGGCCGGAATTGGAGTTAGTCCGACATTGGTTCCACTAGAGTCTATTTTTCCAAGACTTTCTCCCCAAAGCTGAACAAACCAATGGGATAGTGTTTTTAACCTTGAAGAGTAGGGCATAAGTACTGTTTGGTTAACACCTCTATCTTCGAATAGACACATTAGCTGAGCACCAGTTTGCATGAGAATATTTTCACTTAGGTCTGGATTCAAAAGTGCACTTTTGAATTCATTTGCACCTTCATACAGCTCTTCAATCTGAACACCTGCAAAAAGAGCTGGGAGGAGACCAACGTGACTAAATACTGAAAAGCGACCTCCAATATCATTTGGAACCTGTAGGCAACTATAACCATTTGCCTGGGCATATTCTTTTAGTTGCCCATTCTTTGGGTCTGTACAAAAAACAAAGTGATCCTTTAGCTGATCTTTTTTAATACCATTGTCTCTTAAAAAGTTTCTTGCAATGGAGAAGTTGGCTATTGTTTCTGCAGTGCCTCCGGACTTGCTTACAACATAGAAGAGACTTTTCTTAGGTTCTTCTATCTCAGATAAAAGCTGTGAAATGTACTCTGCATCTGTGTTGTCCATGAAACTGAACTTTACTTTGTTGTTGGACTTTAGCGCATCAATTAAAGTCTGTGGCCCTAGTGCACTTCCACCTATGCCAACTTGAACAAAGTGAGTCTTATCCTTATGTTTTTCAAACATTGCACGGGCACTGTCTAAGTGCTCGGTTTTTTCACTAAGTTGAAAAAATCCTATCTTCTCGGATTCAATCACTTTTTTAAATTTATCAAAGTGAGCGCTTAAGTCCTCATTTGAGAAACGTTTAGATGTTGCATCGGCCTGAGTTTGAAAACTTACGGATAGGTTCATGTTTATTTAATCCTTTCTATTTTATGAGTACTGCTTTCTCAGTGATCTCGCGATTACTACTTTTTGGACCTGATTAGTTCCTTCTACAATTTGTAGAACCTTGGCATCTCTCATGTATCTCTCTACAGGGTATTCTGTTGTGTAGCCAACACCGCCATGAATCTGCACTGAGTCTGTAGTGACCCTCATAGCTGTGTCTGTTGCTTTCATCTTTGCCATGGATGCAAGTGCCACATCTTCTTTTTTACTATCAAGCTTTTGTGCCGCGGCCTGTACCATCAGACGAGATGCTTGAGTTTCAGTCGCCATATCAGCCATCATCCATTGCAATCCTTGGAAGTCAAATATTGGCTGGTTGAATTGCTTTCTTTCTAAGGAATATTTAATCGCCTCATCAAGAGATCTTTGTGAAAGACCTACAGCAATTGCACCAATGGTTATTCTTCCTGCTGCAAGGGCACTTTTAGCAATTTTAAAACCCTGTCCCTCCGTGCCTAGAATATTTTCTTGAGGCACAAAGCAATTTTCAAAGACCAACTCTCTTGTGGGACTTGTTCTCCAGCCCATTTTATTTTCTTTCTTGCCGTAGCTGAAGCCTTCCTGTCCATCTTCTAATATAAAAGCAGAAATTCCACTCCCACCTTCAGCTCCAGTTCTGGCCATAACAACATAAGTTTTGGCAACGCCTCCAGATGTGATCCACATCTTTGAACCGTTTAGAATATAGCCGCCATCAGTTTTCTTTGCGGTTGTTTTAAGAGCTCCTGCATCAGATCCTGCATGTGATTCTGAGAGACAAAAAGCTGCAATCTCCTCTCCACTAGTTAGAGAGGGAAGATATTTTTGTTTCTGTTCTTCTGTTCCAAAGTTGCTGATCATGCCTTGGACCATTGTAGATACTGAAACTGTAACTGCATAAGGAACAGAGCTTTTAGCAATTTCTTCAAGAACAGCACAAAAATCCTCATAACCCAGTCCTGCTCCACCATATTGCTCAGGTAAAGTCATTCCTGTGAGTCCTAGTTGTCCCATTTCATTAAAAATCTCTTTCCTGAATTTGCCCTCGGCGTCATCCTCTTCCATGAAAGGCTCAATTCTATCCTTACAAAACTTGTTTACGCTGTTAATCAGTTCTTGTCTAAAATCAGTCATTTGGCATCTCCTGTACAATTGTGGGTTTTATACCAATTTGAGGTTATAAGTTCCAGATATCTTTGCTGTACGCTGCGGCAATTGAGTCCATAGTTCGAGTTTCTAGCTTTGAGCGAACGATCGTGCTAAAATAGCTCGTAATCATAATTAAGGAGAGAGTATGTTGTTTGATGGAAAGTCCATACAGGTGGACCTAAAAGAGGGAATCGTTCATTTTATCTTTAATATTAAAGAAAGCTCCGCCAACGTTATAGGCAACTTAATGATGGAAGAGTTTCCTAAAGCTCTAGAGGCCGTTCAGAAAGAAAGCTCGGCAAAGGGAATGGTTCTTAGAAGTGAGAAGGATCATTTTATTTTTGGAGCAGACATTACTGAGTTTATGCAACACTTTAAAAAGTCTAATGAAGAGCTGGCACAGTGGCTTTTAAATATGAATAACATTCTAAATGGCATCGAAGACTTGGATATTCCAACTGTTGCTGCGATAAACGGATTCGCTCTTGGGGGAGGATTCGAGGTTTGTCTAAGTGCTGACTATAGAGTTGCCGCCAAGAAAGCAAAAGTTGGACTTCCAGAAACCAAACTTGGAATCATGCCAGGTTGGGGAGGAAGCGTAAGGTTGCCAAGATTGACAGGGGCAGACCATGCAATTGAATGGATAACATCTGGAAAGCAGTACAAATCTGTGGATGCCTTGAAAGTAGGATCTGTAGACGCAGTTGTAGAAGATAGCAAAGTCTTGGAGTCGGCCCTGACTCTTTTAGATAGGGCCATAAACGGCGAGCTTGATTATATGAAAAAGCGCCAAGTTAAAAAAGACCCTCTACGCTTAAATAAAATTGAGGGGATGATGACTTTTGAAACTGCCAAAGGTTTTGTTAAAGGAATTGCTGGTTCAAATTATCCTGCACCTGTCAAAGCGGTGGAAGTTATGCAGGCAGCAGCGGGTATGAATAGGGATGAGGCCATTCAAGTTGAAGCAAAAGCATTTGCTGAACTAGCTCACACTCCTGCAGCTCAAAACCTCGTTACGGTTTTCTTAGGTGATCAGTATTTAAAGAAAGTCTCTAAAAAATGGACAAAGGATTCCAGCAAGGTTGAAAAGGCTGCAGTTCTTGGAGCAGGTATCATGGGCGGTGGAATTGCTTATCAGTCGGCCTCCAAAGGCACTCCAATCGTTATGAAAGACATTAATGAAAGTGCTATTGAGCTTGGACTTGGTGAGGCGAACAAACTTTTAAAGAAACAAGTGGATAGGAAGAAAATCGATGCCGCTCAAATGGGGGCAACCCTTGGAAAGATTAGGCCAGCTTTAAGCTATGGTGACTTTAAAGACGTCGATATGGTGGTTGAGGCGGTTGTTGAAAATAAGAATGTCAAAAAGAGTGTTCTTCCCGAGGTTGAGTCTAATGTGAATGAAGACACGATCATAGCTTCCAACACATCCACAATTTCCATAAGCGATCTTGCAACTTCGGTGAAGAGACCCGAGAACTTCTGTGGAATGCATTTTTTTAATCCTGTTCACAGGATGCCACTTGTTGAGGTCATTAGAGGTGAGAAAACAAGCGACAAGGCAATTGCCAAGACTGTTCAGTACGCCCTTCAAATGGGTAAAACGCCTATCGTAGTTAATGACTGTGCAGGCTTTCTGGTAAATAGAGTTTTATTCCCATACTTCAATGGGTTCAACCTTCTTATAGCTGACGGTGTTGACTATAAAAGAATAGATAAGGTTATGGAGAAGTTTGGATGGCCAATGGGACCGGCATATCTAATGGATGTTGTCGGAATCGATACAGGCGATCACGCAGCTGCAATTATGGCCGAAGAATTTCCCGATAGAATGAAAATGAAAGACAAGACGATAGTGGAAGTTATGCATGAGAAGAAGCGTCTTGGTCAAAAGAATAAACTGGGATTCTATAAGTACGAATTGGACAGAAAGGGAAAACTTAAAAAGTCTGTTGATCCTGAAGCCGAGGAAATTATCAAGAGTTCTGTAAAAAGAAACGTGGATGTCACTGATGAAGAAATCATTGATCGAATGATGCTTCCTATGATCTTTGAGTGTGCAAGATGTCTTGAAGAGAACATTGTTAACACTCCAATCGAGGTTGACATGGGGCTTTTACTTGGACTTGGCTTTCCTCCATTTAGAGCGGGGGCATTAAAGTACGCCGATGATGTTGGTTTAACTAAGATCATTGAAAAGAGTGAAAAGTTTAAAGAACTTGGAAAGCTCTACCAACCTACTGATGGTTTTGTAGAGAAAGCAAAAAATAACCAAAACTATTACAAAAATTAGGAGTTATATATGAAAAGAGCCGTGGTTGTAGACGCCGTGAGAACGGCAATGGGAAAATCAAAAAACGGATCATTTAGAAATGTTAGGGCCGAGGAACTTTCAGCGGCTTTAATGGAAGCCGTTCTTGATCGCAATCCCTCTGTTAATCCAAGTGAGATTGAAGATATCATCTGGGGTTGTGTGCAACAAACTTTAGAGCAGGGCTATAACATTGCAAGAAATGCGGCCCTTTTAACTCGTATTCCAAAAAGTGTTTCAGCACAGACAGTTAATAGACTGTGTGGATCTTCTATGACTGCTTTACATATGGCAACTCAAGGGATCATAAGTGGAATGGGCGACATCTATTTAGTGGGTGGTGTAGAACATATGGGCCATGTTCCAATGACCCATGGAGTAGACTTTAATCCCGCTTTTTCAAAGGTTGCCGCAAAGGCATCTGGCTCGATGGGGCTTACAGCAGAAATGTTGGCGACTATGCATAAAGTGTCCAGGGAAGATCAAGATAAGTTTGCATTGAGATCGCATCAGAAAGCATACGAAGCAAACAAAAGTGGAAGGTTTAAAGATGAAATTGTGCCTGTTGAGGGACATGATGAAAATGGCGTTCCATACTTAGTGAGAGAAGATGAAGTCGTCAGACCAGATGCAAACCTTGAGGCGTTGGGCTCTCTTAGGCCAGTGTTTAATCCAAGAGGGGGGAGTGTAACAGCTGGAAACAGCTCTGCTTTGAGTGACGGAGCAAGTTGTCTTCTTGTAATGAGTGAAGAGAAGGCAAAGGAGCTTGGATTAGAGCCACTGGCATATGTAAAATCCATGGCATCGGCCGGGTGTGATCCATCGATTATGGGATACGGTCCAGTTCCTGCATCTCAGAAGGCCTTGAAGAGAGCTGGTATGAATGTTGAAGATGTGGATCTTTGGGAGCTTAATGAAGCATTTGCTGCTCAGTCACTTCCAGTACTTAAAGACTTAGGTCTATTAGAAAAGGCTGAGGAGAGAGTGAATGTGAATGGAGGGGCCATAGCTCTAGGGCACCCACTTGGATGCTCTGGGGCGAGAATTGTTGGGACCTTGCTTCATGAAATGAGAAAGCGTGATTTAAAAACAGGAGTCGCCACAATGTGCATTGGCCTAGGCCAGGGTGTGGCAACTGTTTTTGAAAGAGAATAAATATATTCCAAAAATTCTATAGTCATTAAGAAGCTCCCTGAAAGGGGAGCTTTTTCTACCTAAGTTTTATAAATTCAAATAAAGTTTGTGTGCAAACAAAATTCCAATCGCAATAAAAGAAGTTTGTGTCCAAAGTTTGTATAATACCAAAAGTCAATAAATTCATTTAGATAGCCACTGTAAAGAAATTTGACACCCATGAAATTCTAATCTCCTAGACAAGCTTTAGATTTTGATTGGAATAGAATCTAGTCACTAAACTACAAGGAGTGATCGTGGCCGCTAAATTATTATTGATTTTTATGATGTTCTTAAAGCATGGACTTTGTAATGAAGCCCCTGCGCAAGGAGCAAAGTGCAATTGGGACAACAATTATTGTGTTGAGGAGAAGCAAAGCAATTTCGAGCACTCTTATTATGATGATGTTTTAATGGGCGGTGGCTATCTAGGACAGACACATCATATTAGTGAGGATGAACTTAGAGAGATTCTTAAGGAAACTGGTAAAGAAGAAGAAATTAAGCAGAAGCAGTACTTTATTCCTTTGGGACTGACGGATACTGAAAAAATCGCCTCTTTGGCCGCGGCGAGTTTAGGTCTCGTAATTTTTAACTCTGATCAATCAATTATGGACTTTGTTCAGGATAATAAAAATGATGTGACCCATGAAATGGAAACTTTTGGCTATTATGCTGGGAGAACAGGAATAGCACATCTAATGGCCGGGTCGTACTTATTGGGTGCGGTTTTTGATAATGGTAAGTTAAAAGATGTTGGAATCTTAACCTTGGGATCAATTATAGTGTCTCAAACAATAACAGAAGCTTTTAAAGTCGGCTTTGGAAGACGAAGACCTAAAAACTCTGGAGGAGATCCTTACAAATTTGGAACTGATGGAAAATCATTCTTCTCTGGCCACTCTTCAGGAGCATTTACTGCAGCAGCTGTTTTGGCGGAAGTTTATAAAGACACGCCGGTTCCATACATCGCATATGGATTGGCAGGGGTTGTGGCGTATGCGAGAGTCCATGCAATGGGGCATTATGTAAGTGATGTTCTATATGGTGCAATCGCTGGTATTTTGTCAGCCAACATAACAATGAGAGCCATGAGAGGGGATGACTCTCTAGGCGGAATTCTTATTACTCCGACCTTTACTCCAGACCCGGTGAATCATGATATGAACTTTCACTTAAATATAAAGTGGGAGCCAAAAAGACCTGAGCCCGTAGTTCCTTGTGATGAGTTTGATGAACTGCCTACGAAGGAGAGAATTTCAAATTGTATGCAAAAGGCCTACCGACTAAATAACTAAAAGAATATATGAAAAATATTCACTTTTGGTTTTGCGGTGGTGCGTTAGGTGATACTGAGTTCTCCTTATTTTAAATGAAGGAGAACTCTTATGAAAAAGCTAATAATGCCACTAATTCTTGCCAGTACTCTAACTAGCACCTCTGCTTCAGCTTCTGGCTGCGGAGAAGGATGTGAAGGCATATTTTATAGTGCAGTCGGTGGTGTTGCAGTCACAGCAACCGCAGCGACCTTTTACCCGGTTCCTGTTTTAGCTTCTGTGAGCAGTTGGTATCTATATGCATTTATTACTGAGCCAGGATACTACGAAGGCCTGTCAAAAGACTCAATAGAGGTTCTTGCTGGGAATTCATCAGTAGAAGACTCTCTATCACTTTCAATATTTAAAGAAGACCTTTTAAATAACCAAGAAGCTGTTGAGGCAAAGTTTGAAGAGAATGGACTTAAAGTAGACCTTGAACAAATTTCTGATGAAGAATTGGCTGAAATAGCACTAGCGACTTCTATGGCCGAAAAGTAAAAGGGACTTTATGAAAAACCTATTCAATACTTTAGTTCTTGGTATCACCTTATTTGGTGCAAGTGCTCAGGCTAACTCTATTAAAGATTTGGAGAGTGTTTTCTACACTTCTATTGGAGTTGCAACAACTGCAGGAACTGGAGCTGTATTTTATCCAATTCCTGCATCACTAACTATTGTTGCCTTTACACTTGTGGACAGATACATCATGCCACTTAACTATGAAGGGCTTAGCTCTGACGCTATTGAAGTATTGGGGGGAGCAATTGAACTTGAAGAATCACCAGCTCTTTCCCTTTTTAAAGAAGATCTTTTTAATAACCAAATGGCCGTGGAAGGCGTATTTGAAGAGCATGGACTTGAAGTCGACCTTGAGCAGATCTCTGACGAGAAATTGGCAGAGCTTGCCCTGGCAACTACTCAAAAAAGAAATTTGTAATAGACCATCTGTACTCTTCAACCTATTACTTGAGTCCAACGCGGTTTAGAAATTAACTTTTACTCTTTAGTATATAAACGCTCCTAAAGGAGCGTTTTTTATTCCTACTTTACAGGGGCATTTTACTTTTGGGCATTTCATTTTCATGTATGGCAAAGTTCACTCGACACACTTGAATAGTATTGATCTATATATATTACAGAAAAGATTGTGTATTTCTTAAGATCTGTTATTTATGGCCAGCGAACTACTAATTAGATTTACGGAAAATTTTATGAAAAAGAATTATTTTTATGCACTACTTTTAACGATCCTGCCTATATCCCATGTTTTTGCGAAAACACCGAACTTAAACAGTTCCTGTGAATCAAATGCTGCTGAATTAAGCTTTGGAGGTTCGCCGGTAAGTGAGAACCATTTATCATTATTCAGTGTGTATTTAGAAGAAACTGATGAAGATCTGAGCTTAAGACTAGATTGTAACAAAATGAAACTGATTGTAGTTAGTGAGTTTTATGGATCAAATGAATCTGAAGATGTCACAAAAATATCATCAAAGAATATTAACTTTCAATACGATCAAACTACAAAAAAAGTAAGTTTCAATATCTTTAATCAAAAAGTAATTGCAACATTAAATAGTGGAGACCTTGTTTTTGAGGAAAAGGTTGGGGTAGAAGTTGGCAAAGAGGTTAATGACGAAATAGTTAGGCATGAATATAAAGACAAAATTGTTGTTATTAAAGATTACTTTGATGGACTAATTTCCCTTGATATCAGGAGAAATGGTCATTCACTCGATTATACTGTTAGAGATGTTAGCTTTAAATTAACAAATTTATTATACCCAAAAGTTTATTTTCTAAATAATAATAACGTTGGCGATCATTATGTTTCCTATGGTCAACAAGCCGATTATAAAGAAGTTCTAAAAGAGTTATCTAGCTTGTGATTACATGAAAAGTCTTAGAAGGGGAGAGCTCTAAGGAGATAAATCATCCCGATCACGAAGATCTTCTTTATTTCAGTCGTTGGGGTATATAGGTTGAATATAATTTATAAAAAAACAGAATAAGGAAAACGCTCCTTTCGGAGCGTTTCTCAACTATCCTTTTAAAGCTTCCTAAAGTAAGTCCTTTTCTTTCGCAGTCTCAATCATCAATTTGCTTTTAATCTTCTTTATTTTTGAATTTCATTTTTAAAAAACTTCATCCCACTCGTTTGAATACTACTGAACATTGAACTGCACTGCTGTAGAAAGCATGCAGCTTCCGTAACTCCCCAATGAAGGGGAGCCTTTTAACCAAAGGTGCTTGTTATGGAAGACATAATCAGGGTTTTGACTTTGATTAAGCTAGTTTTGGATATCATTAATTCAATTCTAGATTTAATCAAACGATGATTTAGGTGGGGTGTGTCGCGCACTCCACCACCTGATCATGTTCTATAATACTAGCAAATCTAAAAAGCCACTACAAGCAGTTGCGTTCATATTCCTATTAGAAACAGTAGTGGCATAAATTACTGAAAATAGAACCTTAATCAACAAACCTCGATATTAAACAGTATAGAATTTATAGGGAGTATAGTGTTTTTTTTTTTTTTTTGCGACGCGGCAGGTTGCGTTCATAGTTTTATACAGAGGAATAAAAAACACGGTTTTAAATTTAACCATTCAATTGAAACACGGAGATTTTTATGAAAACACTACTAATCAGCATAACTCTTTTGGGATCAGTATCCTCATTTGCTAACTGCTATGAAAACCTGTCTAACTTTTCATATAGTATGAACATGAACAAAAAAGAAATTGTTCAAGAGTTTATGAGCGAAAAATACAATGTCGACTTACAATCAATAGTAGGAGTTGAGTATGTTGAAAAAACAAAAGAGTCCCGCCTTTTAGATTATGTAGCCTATGGCCTTGATAAGGGGTTGCATTTTATTAACTCGGACAACTGTAATCCTGATAAGCCAAATGCCGGTGATGCAGGTACAGGTGAGTTTATTGTAGATTATTTCAATAAAGAGGATCAGGTCTGCACTATGAGTATTTCTGTTGATGGCGTATCCGCTTACAGCGACTTTTCATATGACATTGATCTTGCTACGAGCCACGATCAAATTATCTGCGAAGACTAAATAACGACTAAGTCCCTATTCACTAAGGCAGGGACTTCACCCCACCACAATCACATAAGGTTCTCTTTGAAATTATGGTTTGATGAACGATTTCATTTGGGACACAATTTGAATAAACTATGAGAAGATTCAAATAGAATAAAAAAACGCTCCTTTCGGAGCGTTTTTCTTATTTATCTCTGTGAAGCTTCTTTTAGAAGGTTTTTGGCAATGATCATGATCATTACTTCATTTGTGCCAGCACCGATTTCATTAAGCTTGGCATCTCTCATAAGTCTTTCAACTGGGAACTCTCTAGAATAGCCATAGCCCCCGTGAAGCTGAATAGCATCTAGAGCAATCTTAGTTGCCATCTTTGGAAGCTGAAGCTTAACCATTGAGGCCCTTGTATTGGAAACCTTTCCTTCGTCCCAAAGTTTACAAGAGTCGTAAAGAAAAGTTCTCATCATTTCTGTTTCAGAGGCCATCTCGGCAATCATTTTTTGGATTAATTGAAAGTTTCCAATTGGCTTCCCAAATTGTTCTCTCTCTGTGGCGTACTTAATACATTGATCAACACAAGCTTGAGCAATACCCAAAGAAATACCAGCAATGGTAAGTCTTTCGATCTCAAGATTCTTCATCATGTGATAAACAGAGTCTCCTTCATTGCCAACTCTGTTCTCTTCAGGAACCTTAGCATTTTCAAAACTAAGCTCTCCAGTAGGGGAGCCTCTCATTCCCATCTTATGAATCTCTTTAGATACTGAGTAGCCTTCGCAGTCTTTTGTATCCACAATAAATGTAGTTAGATCTTTCTTATCTTTGCCAGTTCTTGTGTAAAGGTAAACTGTGTCTGCAAATTGGGCGTTGGTGATCCACATTTTGTTTCCATTGATCACGTAATGTCCGTCGGCCTTGGTTGCCTTACATTGCATTCCAACAGCGTCTGAGCCATAGCCAGGCTCACTCATTCCCATTGCGCCTATGTGCTCACCTGAAATGAGTTTAGGAAGATATTTTGCTTTCTGCTCGGCAGAGGCATTTGAGTTGATGTTATTTACACACAACATTGAATGTGCAAGGTAGGAAAGTGTTAAACCTGGGCAGGCTTTTCCAAACTCTTCCATAACAATTGTAGCTTCTGTTGCACCTAGGCCAGCTCCGCCGTACTCAGGATCTGCTGTAATGCCAAGTAAACCAAGCTCTCCCATTTTTTTAAAAGCTTCGATATTAAAAGTTTCGTGAGTGTCGTGATGCTCCGCCTTAGGAGCGATTTCATTTTGAGCAAAGTCTTTGCAAACTTGAGCTAATTGTCGTTGTTCTTCAGTAAAGTACCACATGTATGTTCCCTTTTATTCTCGAATAATTGAAACCCTATATATAATAACTACTGAGCAAAAACAAATATTAGAGCTTAAATAAGCAATTTCCGCTGGATATAAGGGTTAAAGTATTGCTAGAATAAATCTCATCGATTTAGGGAGGAATGCTTGCAACTTACGACACCTGAGGCCAAGGAATATGATACGGTGTTTCCTGGAGAAAACTGGTTTTTCTTTTGGAGAACTTCACCTTCGCTTTGGGAGAGCAAATTAAGTGAATTTCAGGGCCCTTCCCCTGTTTTTGTGCCTATTTTTTGGGGACTTCACAATGAAAGCCCAGATGTTTTGGACTTTGGAAATTATAGGCCAGAAACTGACTTAAAGCGCCTGTACGACTGTGCCCAACGAGTAGGCAGAGAAATCGCCCTCCTGTTGCCTTTGTCGCCTGCACCATTTCTGCCCAATGGGGGCCTTCCGTCATATTTGGCCAGAAATCTATTAATAGATAATAATGGATTGGCAGTCGCAGTTCTAGATAACGACACTCGCCTTAATAAAATGTATTCTTTCTACGATCCTAGAATATTTCAGGCTTTCAGAGGCTTTTGCTCTTCTGTAAGTCGTTACTTGAGCGAGAACGCCATAGCCTGTGATGTTTATGGAGCCAAAGCATACTCTCTTCAATTTGGTAGGGCATTGAGCTTTTTTAATGACCATTCCACTACATTTAACAGGGGCTTTGATAGATACCTTGCTCAGATGGCACATGATGGTGAATTGGATAAAGAAAAAGTTCTTAATAATCCAGGTGAGATTGAAACATTAAAAAAGAATTATTCAAAACAAATTCAATCTTTATATGAACAGGTTGCACAGGAAAGTCTAAGTGCTAACTGGGCGGGCGAGTTAAGTTTTTCTTTCTTGGGCGGCGGAAGTTCTGACATCTTTGAAAGAACAAGCGAGCATTGGGAGCACCCAAGTAGTTACTTTAGTCAGCTTCTTGGAATGACGACGTTGGACTTTATACCAAGTTCAGTTCTCCTTTCTCCCGCCATCAAAAAAGATCCACTGATCAAAGCTTTAGGTGAAATTGTAAGCGAGCCTTTTATACGCTCACATATGCAAAATGAACTTTATGACGAGGAGTACTCTTCAAAGTTTAATCCAATAGTCTTTTTTGAGCTATTTAGAAATACAAATCCCAATGCCTTTATAAAAGATGGCCTTGTTCAATTTTTGGAAAGACAATTTTCTTGGACCTTTAGGTTTAAAGAGGCATTAAATGTAAATTTTGACGAAGAATTTGGGAACAAGATTCGCTTTTTTAAAGGCGAAGGTTTGAGTGCTTCAGACTTCCAAAGCGTCATAAAACTTTTCATGAACGGATCTAGAATCTTTCTAGACTTGACCGGCATGAATGAGGACCTAGTTCGACGATTGGACACCTTTGTTTTGGAGAACTCTCTCAAAGAAGAAAAAATTAATTATGTGAGCCCTGTTAGCAAGATTACATTAGGTGAGGGGATTATAATAACCTATAGGTCTGAAAAACTGGAAGACGCCCCACTATTAAAGAAGTTGAAGTTTTGGGAAACTTTAATTTCTTATCTCAACATAAAGCATTTGGATATTCAGGCGGATGAAGCGGGAGTATATTACTTCTGGCACAGCAGGCCTTCCAATGCTTACGAACTCAGCTATGAGGAAATTAGAAGAGTGTCTATCTACAACACTACAAGTTATAAGAAAAAGGCCAAAATATCCGGGGCCAAGAATTTTGCTTTTTTAAAAACAGTTGATCAGAGAAAAGTTGAAGTTAAGTCCACACCAATTGGAATTGAAGTTCATCTTTTGCCTGGAGGTTCCGTTTCTTTGGACTTTGGATTTTACGAGTAAAGAATGAGAAAGAATTTAAGTTTAAATTTATTGTATAGGATTTTAAACGAAGGCGAAGATAGCTCGCTTGTTGAAATCATCAACTTCTTTTCTGAAGAGGGCCCTGTAAGCTCAAAGGTCATCAGTGATCTTTATCAGCCCTTTCGCTTTCACAATGAGCAAAATCTTTGGTTTAAAACGTTGGAAGATCTTGGGCAATTTGCACTGGAAGTGTGTCAGGAAACTCATGCCGCGGAGGTCTTCATTCTTTCAAATGTGGACTACAATATTGGATTGGACACATGTAACGATGCCCGAAGCTTTAGAGAGCTATTTAGAAGGTATGGGAACGTCATTGAAAACCCTGATCAGTCCAGGAAGAAGTCTAATCTCTTTAATAAGTTCTTTAACTAAATTTACTACCTGATTTCAGTGACTTATTCGTTTGATACTTTCGATTTATACAGTATTTACACTATCTATTGCCATGTGGTGTCATATGCCTTAAAACGCTTAAAAGTTTAAGGATATTATGACAAAGCCATCTTTTTTTGATCTTACGTTAAGCGATCTTTCCGATGAACTTGTGGCCGCAGGCCATAAGAAGTTTGCAGCAACTCAATTATTTGAGTGGGTATACGATCGTAAAATTCTAGATATTGAATCTTGGTCTAATGTTTCCAAGAAGTGTAGGGAATGGCTTGGTGAGACCTACTCATTTGATCTACCCAAAGTTATTTTTCATGCAAAGTCATATGATGGCACAAGAAAGTTTCTAGTTCAGTTTGAAGATAAGCAAACTGTTGAAACTGTGGTTATTCCAGCAAGAAACCGCTTAACACAATGTATATCCTCTCAAGTTGGCTGTGCTATTGGATGCACATTCTGCCATACTGGTACCCAAGGTCTGAAAAGACACCTCAAGGCTGGTGAAATTACAGGGCAGTTTATGGCCGTTAGCCTTTGGTTGAAAGAAAACGTTCATGAAGAAGAGAGATTAACTAATATCGTTTATATGGGGCAGGGCGAGCCTTTGCATAATTACGAAAATGTTAAAAAGGCTACAATCAATTTTTTGGAGCAAAAAGGTCTGGGGCTAAGCCAGAGGAAGATTACCCTTTCAACTTCCGGACTTGTTCCCAAGATCAAAATGCTTCATGACTTTCCGCCAGTGAATATTGCTATTTCACTTCACTCTGCAAAAAATGATACAAGAACAGAGCTTATGCCCATCAATAAAGCGTATGACCTTCAAAGACTTTTTGATGCAATTAAATCCATTCCACTTAAAGCACACAGAAGAATCACTTATGAGTATCTTCTAATTGCTGGTGTTAACGATACCAAGTCAGATGTTGAAGCCTTGAACAAACTCTTGGATAAAAGAGAGTCAAAGATAAACCTGATACCTTTTAACGAGTATCCTGGAAGCAATTATAAAAAACCTAGCAATGATCAGGTTTTATGGTTTATGGATCAGATGATTAAGAAGGGGTACACCTGCACCATCAGAGCAACAAAAGGTGAGGACATTTTGGCTGCATGTGGTCAGTTAAAAACTCAATACGAAAAATTGAACTTGTGGGATCAAAGCGTCGAAATTAGAAGAATTGAAAATTCCGACGCTCAGGCCTAATACTTCCAGTAGCGAAGCTGAGTCGAACTATCAACGTCTTGCTCTGAAGCACTTCTTTCTGTTTTTTCAAGATCTTCTTGCTCGCCTTCAGTTACTGGGCTACTTGCAAGGTTACGGTTAGTTTCTTCTTGCTTTGCCTCTTCGTACTTTACTGAAAAAGCATCATCGATACTGGCCTTTTTTACAAATCCAAAACTTGAAAAAGACAACATTAGAGATGAGATAATAACAAACTTCATAACAAACCTTTTCCAACTTAAAGTTGGGTCTTAAAAGTTTCATAAATATTATCGGTTGATTAATAGAAATCTTTAGATCGTCATAAATTTCGGTACTTTGACACCGCATGAAAATGCCATTTTTCTAATGACGGACTAAAACAATTAAGTAAGAATAATACCTCGTATAAGTTAAACTTTACGTAAAATAGCACACTAAGGGATTAAACATTAACTCTAAACAATTGAAATTTATAATTGCTATAACCACCACGGTTTTTTCTTCAATTGTGTGTGCATCCGCTGATATGTCGGTATATTTTAATCAATTAGAAAGTGAATCCTATACTGATCCTTACAGAAAGATTACGCGGCCAGGCCAGGACTTAGAGAAAGTTATAATTGAGTCAATTCTTGAAGCAAAGACATCTATTGATGTGGCAGTGCAGGAGCTTAGGCTTCCAAGAATAGCTAAGGCCTTGGCCGTGAAAGCTCTCAAAGACGACGTTAAGATTAGAGTTGTTTTAGAGAACAGCTATAACAATACTCTGCTCACAATGGGCGATGAAAATGAGGACGACGTTAACCAACATGAGGCGTCTCGATTTGTAGACCTGTTTGCATTTATAGATATGGATAATGACAACAGAATTGAACCTGCTGAAATGGCAGAGAGAGATGCTGTCCATATTCTTCATCTTAATAACATACCAATTAAAGACGATACCCATGACGGGTCAATGGGTTCAAGCCTCATGCACCATAAGTTCTTGGTAATCGATGGCGAAACTTTGATCGTGAGTACTGCAAACTTCACTTTAAGCGGTATTCATGGCGATTTCACAAATCCAAACTCTAGGGGTAATGCAAATTCTTTGGTTAAGATCAAGTCAAAGCAGCTAGCAAAGAGCTACCAAGAAGAGTTTGAGCTAATGTGGGGATCGGTAAAGGCAGCAAGAATTCCTAAGTTTGGTCACCAAAAACCATATAGAGGTCCAAAGACTTCAAAAGTTAGTTCGTCATCAGTTTCAACTCAATTTTCACCAACTTCAAGGACTCTTTCATGGAGAAAGTCGGTAAATGGGCTAATTGGAAAGACGCTTAAGAGTGCAAAGGAAGAAGTTTTACTGGCACTTTTTGTTTTTAGTGAACAAAGGCTGTCTGATGTTCTTCAAGAAAAATTTGAAGAAAGCACTCGCTTTAGATTGGGTGTGCTAGTTGAGCCAAAATTTGCTTACAGACACTATAGTGAGCTACTTGATATGTGGGGAATAGGAATGCTTGACAGTAATTGTCAGTATGAGGCCTATAATAATCCTTGGGCACTACCTCACTATGATGTCGGTGCCCCAATAATGCCTTCAGGCGACTTCCTTCACCATAAATTTGCTGTAATAGACAGAGAGACAGTGATCGTAGGATCTCAAAACTGGTCCGACAGTGCCAATCATCAAAATGACGAGAATATTCTTGTTATAAAGGATAAAAAAATTGCCGAAGCTTATGCTCAAGAGTTTGAGAGACTAGAGCGAAAATCTAGAAAAGGTCCTCCAAAATCACTCCTTAAAAGAGTGCAAGGAATGGAAGAGGCCTGTTTTAGCTACCTATAGTTTAGTCAAACTACACTTCTTTTACCTTCATTTTTCACTTTAGTTGTTTATAATAATAAACAAATGTTTATCGCTAGATTTAGGAGTTAATCGTGTCTGAAAACCGCTCAAAGGGAATTGTCGGTATCTTTATTTTAATCACGTCACTTTTTGTGATTTTTTTAATTTTTGCCTTCTACACCGTTTCTAATTTGCAAGATGCCTCAAAGAGTTCTGTTTCGATTGATGGAAAAAATGCGCCTATTGCCGTTGTTGATGTTGAGGGAGTGATAATGGACTCCAAAGACACTATTAAAAAACTTTTGATGGCCGAAAAGGACAAGCAAATTAAGGCAATCATTCTGAGAGTCAATTCTCCGGGGGGAGCCGTTGGCCCAACTCAAGAGATTTATGAAGAAGTAAGAAGAATAGATCAAGACGTTAAGCCAATCTACGCTAGTTTTGGCACTGTTGCTGCCAGTGGAGGTTACTATATTGGTGCCGCGACAAGAAAAATTTTCTCCAATGCCGGAGCCCTGACCGGATCAATTGGTGTAATTATGAACTTTTTTGATCTGAGCGAGTTATACAAGTGGGCCAAGGTAAACCCTGAAGTAGTTAAGGCCGGACAGTATAAGGACATTGGCTCAGCAGCCAGAAAGATGACTACAAAAGAGCGCGGTTTATTGAACGAGATGATTGCCAATGTTCATGACCAATTCATTATGGATATATTCAAAGTTAGAGAAGAGAAAATCAAAGGAGGTCTTGAAGGCCTAAAGGATTATGCTCAAGGACAAATCTTCTCTGGCCAAGGTGCTATGGATAGAGGTCTTGTTGATGAGATTGCGGGTCTCTGGGAGGCCGGAAGAAGAATTCATAAAGAGCTTCAGCTTGAGGAGAGTTTTGATCTAAAGTTTATAAAGCTTAAAAAAGATGTTTCGTTCTTCGATATCGTGCGCGGACTTGAAGAGTCTGTGGAAAATTTAAATTTCAAAGCACGCACGGAATTGATTCCGTTGCTGCTTTACAAACCTCAGGTGTAATTTGGATACAGTTTTTTTACTTACATTTTTAAAAGAGAACCTGCTGGCAGTTATAGCCATCATTATTACGTTGGTGTTCATTTATCATTACATCATCGAAAGAGAGAGTGGGGTCAAACTATCAAAGAAGTATAGGGACAGCATCTTTGAGGCCCAATCAAAAATATTCTTAAATGCAACTCAATACCTGATTTCTGGACATAAAGATTTGGCCATTAAAGAATTTCTTAATGCCGTTGATTTAAACAGAGAAACAATGGAAACCTATTTTGCATTAGGCGGACTTTTTCGAAGCAATGGTGAAATCGAAAAGGCAATCAGTATCCATAGGTCATTGATTGCTAGAGAGAATATTAACGAAGCGACTCGTCTAAGGGCCTTGAAAGAGTTGGCTGTTGACTTTGACAAGGGCGGCTTTGTTGATAAGGCGATCGAGACCTATAAAGATGTTCTTCGAATTAATAGAGACCAATTTGAGGTTATCCTGGCACTTTGTAGAATCTATGAAGATATTGAAGATTGGGATCAGGCCTATAACTACAGGATAATGCTGTCTAAAGTTGGACATGAAAATCAGTCTGAGACTATCTCTCACATTCTTGTAGAGAAAGCTAAAAAAAGATTTGAAAGAGGTGAGTATAAGGAGTGTTCCGAAGACTTGGATGATGCTTTTAGATTTGCCCCATCCGTTTCCGCAAAAATCCTGAGACTTAAACTCTACCTTAGCCAAGACCAAATGGAAGATGCTAAGGATCTTCTACTGGAGCTTATAAAAGAACATCCAATGTATACGTCTTTTATTTTTGTCTCTCTAGATGAGTACGACTCTAAAGATGAGAACTATAAAGAAAAGTTGGATATTCTTAAAGAGAGATTTTTGAGAATGGAAGACAAAGAAACTCTGTCTTCACCATCAGTGGCCCTATCCCAAGTAAGGCTATTGAAAGATAAAAATAGAATAGACGAGGCTTTTGCCACACTATCTGCTTGGATGCGGGAAAACAGCGCCTCTAGTGATGTTCTAAAGATTGAATATGTTAAATTGTTAATAGAGGTTGGAAAGGTTGAAGAGGCGTTAAAAGAGACGCAAGGCCTCCTTGGCTCTATTCACAACTCCTTGACTAGACATTATTGTTCACAGTGCGGCTTCAATTCCGACCAGATCTTTTGGAGGTGCCCACAGTGTCACAATTGGGAGACTATTCAATTCAGATGGAAAGTTTAATAAAATTTTGTATTCTTGCGATGGTCTTTTCTTTGCCTGCAATTGGGAAGGAAAAAACTGTCGGCAGACTATACTTCCAGGAATTCATGGGACATATTCACGAGGGCCCTTCGGACACAAGTGCTAGTCTGACCGCAATTCAGTGTTCACATTCTCTAAATGTGATCGAGAAGGATGGAGTCAATGTTCCTGTTGGTTGGATGCTTGTTAGGGCCGGAGAGGACTTGGGTTATGTTCGCTCAAAGTTCTTGGGGGAAGGGCGCCCGGAATGCTTTCAAGAAAAGTACCCAAAGTTTTATAGCAAACTCAATCTCGATCTTGCCGACCTATATTATTGGGGCAGGCTTTCAGACCACTTTATAGAGGGGGAGAGTCAGGCCAGATGAATTACTGTCTTGTTTTAGCTTTATTAATGTCTATGAATGTGATTGCGCAGAAAAAAACGCAAGAAGAGCTTCGTGAGGAAGTGATCGACTATTCAAATATTCAAAAGCTTTTGAAAAAAGATGGCCTTGAAAAAAATGCAAAGTTAAAAAAGAAGATCGTTCAACAGATTAAGGTTGAGAAACAAAAGATACAAGTTGAGAAATTTAACTATCCATCAAAAGAGGATTTTTGGGGTTTCGCAAGTCGAATGTGGCTTGTTAAAAATGCACAGGAATTAAAGTGGGATGTTCCAAGACCTGACTATGGAATCAGAGAGCGTTTTAGAAAACTTCTGGAAGAGTTTGGTTATTATAATGAAAACTTTAAAATCCTAATAGTAGACTCGCCAAATATTGCAAAGCTGGCCCTTCCTTCAACAAAAAATGAAAGCATTTATGTTCTTTCTTTGCCGTTTATGAGAGCGCTGGATTTGAGTAAGACTGAGATTAGCTTGCTTTTGCTGGAGGACTTCTTTCGTCTTAAAAGCGATATGTTTAAAAGTAATCTAGATGTAGACACTTCTATTATTGGATCAAACTTTGCTAAAGCTGAATATAATAAAGCTGCACTGTTGAAGATCTTAAAAGCATACGGGGATGTTGCTTACAAGAAAGGTTTCAGCTTTCAACAGCAATACGAAATAACAAAAAAAATGGACAAGGTTTTAAAATCAAGTCCAGAGTCATGGAATTCATATTTTAAGCTTTTGAAGAAGATTGATCAGTTGGTAAAAAACAACTTGATGTATAAGAACTATTTAAAAATCTATCCCTCTCCTGAGCTTCAAATTGAGTGGTTAAGTCCTAAAAAGAAGGTTCTGTGACAAGCATATTGTCCAACTTTCTCTTCTCTAGTTCTGCCAGAAAAACACTTGTTTATTACAGTGGATTTTGCTTTCTTTTTTTATTCACATACCTGGCCTTGGTAAGCACTGTTTCTTTTTTTCATTTTCTTCTAGATCATGAGATGAGAGTGATCGAGAGATGGCTAACAATGAATGCTTGGGAAACCTTGATATTGGCCAAAATGATCGCAGCGTTCATCGTCTTAAAAGCACTTCGTTTGAATAACTACCTATTTACGAGTAGCCTTACCGTTTTAAAAAACAGCGAATTGGTGCCTGAGCGAAAGGCTTTGGCGATGTTATTTTACTTTGGAACGTTTTTTGTAGCCATGGCATTTCAATTTGGACAGATCATCTCCAATGAGAAGGGGGTTGATTTTGTACTCACATCTTATTTGGGCTCAATTTTGTTTTACCTAATAGATTTTTTTGTAATATTTAATTTGCTACATCACAATCCATTGGAGAGGAGGAGGCAAAAAATACTATTATGTATTGCTCTGCCGGCCCTATTTATTTTAATTACAAAGAGTGCAATGCCTTATATTGAGACTCAAACCCTATACCTAGCACTACACTTTGGTTCAATGACCGCTTTATTGGCAAAGTCCAAAAACAACATGGGAAATATTTTTCTCTACTCTGTTCTTATTATTGGTCCCATGAGCGTATTCTTTGGAGTTGACTTGGTGTGGGCCGATAACTACTCCAAGTATCTCTATCCCTCTCACACCTCATTGATGGGCACTTTTCTTGTATGGTTGACTGGCTTCATTTACTATTTCCGGACAAACCAACCGGCTTGACGAAGACAGCTGCCGATCTCATAATCGTAGTAATCTTAGGAGCTTAATATGTCCGAAAAAATGAATATTTTAGAAATTCTTCTACAGTCTGGAATTGTTGTCCAATTGGTTCTTTTATTACTTGTTGCTGCCTCTGTTTTGTCATGGGCAATCATAATTCAAAAAAAGAAAACATTTGAGAAGGCGGAAAATGCCAACGAAAACTTTGCTGAGTTTTTTGGAAGGAATCAGTCTCTTGCAGATATTTTTGAAAAGGCGAGTGAAAACACTGACTCGACCGTAGGACAAATGTTTAGACGCGGATATATAGAACTTACAAAAATAAAAGAAAAGTTGAAGTCTGCTGGTATGGAAGATCAGTATGCAAGTTATGTTCGAGACAATGGCATTCATGCCTTAGAGAGGGCCTTAAAACAGGGGGTGAATGATGCAAACTCAAAAATTGAACACCGTTTGCCTATTCTGGCTAGTATTGGGTCTGTAACCCCGTTTGTTGGTCTCTTTGGTACGGTATGGGGGATCATTGATTCTTTTACCGGACTCGCGACAGGTGGTGGAAGTATTGAGGCGGTTGCTCCTGGTATCGCCGAAGCACTTGTGGCTACAGCTGTGGGGCTTGCAGCTGCTATTCCTGCAGTGTGGGCCTATAACTACTTTAGTTCAAGGCTAAACCAGATGAATTCTGATATGGAGAGTTTTGGCCAAGAATTTATGAACCTGATTGAAAGAAGTTTATTGAGTTCAAGGGATAAAGATGGCGTTTAATAATCCACGTAAAAATGGTCCTATTTCTGAAATAAACGTGACTCCACTTGTGGATGTTATGTTGGTGCTTTTAGTTATTTTTATGATTACCGCACCTATGATGTTCAGTGGAGTTAAATTGGACCTTCCAAAAACTAGAAAGGTGAACAATGTTAAGCTTACTAGCGAGCAGGTGATACTTTCTGTTAGTGGTGCAGGCGAATTTTATTTAGGCAAAGAAAAGTATTTAAAAGAAGAATTGCAGCAGGCAATAACAAATCGCTTTAAAGAAACCAAAACAGATACACTCTATCTTAGAGCCGATTACCAACTAAAGTATGGCAATATCGCTGATCTTATTGCGGAACTCAAAAGGTCTGGCGTGCATAAAATCGCGCTAGTAACAGAGATAAAGAAAAAATGACAGAAAGCTTTTTGCATTCTCATCGTTTTAAAAACGACCCGCTAGGGAAGTTCTTCTCCCTGGCCTTAGGTGCCCACATACTGTTGGCGATGATTGCTTACATCATTTCATTTGTTTTTAATTTTCAGTTTTTTGAGTCCAAAAATAAGAATGCGGAAATAATTCAATCTGCTGTAAGGGTTGATGTCGTGGGCATGCCAAAGTTTACAGTGCAGGAACTTAAGAACTTGGATCCGGCCACAACTTCTAAAGGGCAGAAGGCTGACAGTGCTCCTGCTAAGGCTGAAGTTGAATCAAAGTCAGACGTTGAATTTAAATCCACTGAAAAAAAAATAAAACTTTCCTCTTTGTTTAGCAGTTTAAGCAACAGACCAGTAGAGAAAGCTAAGAAAATCAAAAAGAAAGGCAGCGTTCTTTCCGCTAAAGAACTCAACTCTTTGGCACTGGAGGGAAACAAGGTCAGTGAAGGACAGTCGCTGGTTGGAGACTCTTTAAAAGGGGCTCAGGGAGCATATATCGAGTATGTGTCTTCAATGCCGTCTTATGTGCGCCCTTATTGGAAGCTTCCTTCTTATCTACTTAATAAAGAGTTGAAAGCAAGAATAAGAGTATTCGTTTCACAAAGTGGAAGAATTATTAAAACTGAAATTTATGAATCAAGTGGAGTACCAGAGTTTGATAAAAGGGCCCTTGAGGCACTAAAAAAGACAGGGTCATTTCCCGCTCCAGATAAATCTATTTGGACTCGTCTGACCTCTGGGGATGTAATCCTGGGGTTTCCGCTATAGTACTTTAACTACCAATACAAAGGGAGTTGTATGTTTAAGTTGATTACTGTTGTATTTCTGATATTTGGGCTAAACGCTTTTTCTCAAGAAGATGCTGTTACAATCGTCGCTGTTGGTGAGGCCGAGCAAGAAAAAGACGCTCTTGTCTTTTCCAAGTTCAAAGAAGATGCAAAGTATAAAGGTGAAGAAGGTTCAAAAGTAAAAGAACTAGAAACTTTGTTGATGGAAGATTTTAAATTCTATCGTCATTTATTTGAAGTAAAAGAAGAGAGACCGGCCTACACAGCTTCCCCTAACTTTGAAGATGACTCTATTAAGAGTAGGTACTTAATAACAATGAAAACCTATGAGCAGGAGAATGCTCTGTGGGGCGAGTTTAAAGTATATGATGTTGTGAATAAGCGTCTTGCAGGCACTGTTAATGATAAAATCTGGACATCCAATATTAGAAAGTTTGGACACTCGGTAGCTAATCGACTTTATAAATCCATCACAGGCAATGAATCTATATTTAATACTAAAATCGTTTTTATTTCAGACAGAACTAGCCGTAAAGATGACTCAAGAAAGGAAGTCTATATTATGGACTTTGATGGTGAGAAAAAACAAAGAATAACATTTAAAAACTCTTTAATCCTTTCACCGGCCATTTCGCCAGACAATAAAAGCCTTTTGTTCACCTCTATAGAAAGTCGATGGCAGAAATCTAAAGACGGAAGACCTAGAAAAGTTCAAAACTTGAATCTATATCTTTATGATCTAGTCACAAGAAAGCAAAAGGTCATATCAAGTACGGAAGGGATAAACTCAGGCGCAATATTTAGTGCCGATGGCCAAGATATCTACCTAACCCTAAGTAATCTAAAAAATGCAGACATATATAAGATGAATTTGAAGACTGGAAAGAAGCACAGAATAACCACGCACTTTCTAGACGATGTTGATCCACATATTAATGAAGATGGATCAATGATGACCTTTCTGTCTGGTAGAAGTGGGAAAGCAATGATTTACACAATGGATCCTTCAAAAGCTGAGAAAGACGTAAAGAGAATCAGCTATGTAGGTCGATTTAACGCAGCTCCAAGGTTCTCTCCTGATGGAAAAGAGATTGTGTTCTCATCTTGGGTGGATAACCGCTTTGATATCTATAAAATAGACAGTACAGGCAATAACCTTGTCAGGTTGACCAAGGATTTTGGCTCAAATGAGGAGCCTTGGTTCTCTCCAGATGGCCAATTCATTGTTTTTACGTCCCAAAGGGTAATAAGCAGTAAAAAGGCCGAACAAGATATATACATTATGAACCGTGATGGAGAGATAATTAAGAAGCTCACCAACAACTATGGAAAAACCTTTACACCTAGGTGGTCTAACTTCTAGATATTATTAGCATTTCTCATGTTTTTTTACATGCCTGAGTAGATTAGTCTTGTAAAAAGTTTACGCACTGCTATACTATGAATGTATTACACACTGTGTCATTTTTATGCATTTCATATTTATAGTGTAAAGGAGATTAACATGAAAAACGCTTTGAATCAGAATGAAGTATCAACTCTTTCGACAGTTCTACTTACAAACCTTGATGAGAATGTATTCTTTAGCAAAATTTCTGATTTTGTTAAAAAACAGTTCGGAGAGTACAAAGTTCAAGTATTCGAAGCATTTGAGGATGGATCAACTCAATTGAAAGCCGAAAATGGCAAAGTTATCGAAGACGGTCTTTCTTATGAAAAAGGCCAAGGTCTTTCAGGTTACGTTGCAAGAATGAAGAGAGCTTACTACTCAAACTCAAAAAGAGATCCTTTACTGGCAACAACTAAAAGAGATGCATGTGTTGAATCTGAACTCTGTACACCTATTATTGTAGAGGGAATGATTCTTGGAACAATTCATGTTCAAAGTAAGAAAGAAGATCGCAAGTTTAGCGAGTCGGATATCGAAATAGTTAAAGAGATTCTAGACAGCCTTGAGTCTCCACTTAAAAACTTAAAAATGTACTTGATTGCAAAGCACCTTAATAGGGAGTTGCAAGGAAAAATCGCAGCGAAAGAAGAAGAGCTAAAGCTGAGAGGACCTGTGTCCAAAGGGCTTAAGCAAATAATGGATAAAATTGAGATCATTGGGCACTCAAACGCAATTATGGAAGTAAAAAACATTGCGCAAAGAGTTGCTGGAGAGGACTTTCCAGTAATGATCATTGGGGAGTCTGGTTGCGGTAAAAAGCTCTTAGCTAAAAAGATCCACTCTCTAAGCTCTAGAAATGAAAGCCCTGTTGAAGTTCTTCACTGCTCAGCAATCGAAGAGTCTCAAATGGAAATAGAGCTATTTGGAACAAATGAGAGACCAGGAATCTTTGAAAGGGCAAATGGCGGAACTCTAATCCTAGATTGCATTGAAGAGCTGTCGCTTAACATCCAAGCAAAGATTTTAAGAACTTTACTAAGTGGAGAAATTTACAAAGTAGGTTCAAACTCGCCAACTTCTGTTAACGTAAGAATGGTTTCAACTAATAAGGAATCTCTAGAAACAGCAGTGGAAGAGGGAAGATTTAGAGAAGACCTTCTATACAGATTAAACATTGTGAAAATCGATATGCCATCTCTTAAAGAAAGAAGAGACGATATTAAGGTTCTTTCAGAATTCTTCATGAACCAAGGCAAAGCACAAGAAGATTACAAAATCTTAACAAGCAAAGCTGTAGAAAAGCTTATCAATTACAGATGGCCTGGAAATATCCAAGAGTTGAGAAACGTAATGGAGAGAACATATATTCTTGCTGATGACAGATATGTTGATGAGCATCATTTACCAAACCTTGTTGCGGAAGTGATTGAAGAAGAAGCTCCTCAAGAAGATTTTAGCGAAATGACTTTGCATGAGCTTGAAAAGCTTCATATTATCAGAACTTTGGAGCACTTGGGTGGAAATAAGACCAGAGCTGCGAAAACATTGGGCATCACTGTTAAGACCCTATACAATAAGCTTCACAGCTACGGATTAGTGCAGGCCAAGTCTGAATAATATTAATTGATGAAACGTTAAGGTTTAATTAAAATACTCAAATAGGAGCTAAATATGGCAAAACAAAAAGAACTTACGGCCAAGCAAAAAGAACATAATGCAGCGATTAAAACGTTTAAGGCCAGTGGCGAAGTAGAAAACTTCTACCGTTATATTGCAGATAACAACCTTAGAAGTGAGGCCTACGAACTAATGAAAGTAGTTTTGGAGAAGATCGCTCCTTCTAAGAAAAGATCAAAAAGAACTTTACAATAAAATTAAAGGAAGAAAGGGCTCAAAATGAGTCCCTTTCTTATTCCAAGGAATGGAAGCAAAAACAAAAAACTCAAAAATTATCTTTGATCCTCTTTACGGCTTTGTTCACATTACGGCCTTAGAGTGGGAAATTATTCATACTCCTTTTTATCAACGTCTTCGCTGGATAAAGCAAATTGGCTTTTCTTGCTACACATTTCCGGGTGCTGAGCACTCAAGGTTTGGACACTCCATTGGTGTTATGCATAATGCCCACAAGATCGCCCAATCAATTGGCAAAGCGGCAAGTGATGAAGACCTTTTTGATGATAAAGTTCAAAATAAAAGAAAGACTTGGCATCAAAATCTAAGACTTGCAGCACTGCTACATGATCTTGGAACATTTTGTTTTTCTCACACAACTGAAATGGCCTACATTCGTTTCGGGGAAACTACAAAAAGTAAAAACTCAAAAGGCCACCCTGATGATCATGAGCATTTAGGCTCGTGGATTATAAAGAATACTAATTTTAAAAATGGCATAACCTACATTTTAAAAAATAGAGGTATTAACCCTCAAACTATTTCTGATTTGGTTAAAGGAATCGCTGATGATCCATTGGCCAATCAAATCCTCCATTCCGAAATAGACTGCGATAGAATGGACTATCTTTTAAGAGATGCTCACTACACCGGTCTTAACTACGGTACGTATGACAGAGATTATCTTCTGCATCACTTTAGAGTGGTTAAAGTTGGTGATCAAGAAATTTTGGCCATCAAACATAATGCTCTACACTGTGTTGAGGATTTCCTGAGTGCGAGATTTGCATGGTATTCTCAAGTTGTAAGATCTGGAAGAGGTGCAAAGTACGATGCTCTTGCAGAAGAGCTTACTTACTACTTGCTTGAAAAAGGGCAAATATACACTTACTCACAGTTGTTGGACATGGCCGCCAATGACCCAATGAAGTTTTATGGTTTTAATGATCAGTATTTTATGGGTCTAACACACAGACTATATAATGAGGGATTCTTTGATAAAAATGTAAGGATGAAAGATATCGCTCACGCATTATTGTTGGAAGAATCTCCAAAATCGATAAGGGTAGAGGCCTTCAGACAGAGGATCTTGAACCAGGATGATCAATCAAAAACTGAGAAAATCATTAAAAGAGCTCATGAAAAAGTTCAAGAAATAAAAGATTATCTAAAAAAACATGGAGATGAAAAAGATTGGGTTGTTGCCGATATTCCTAAGAAAAGCATTGTTTTTGTAAAGTCCAAGAGACAGGTTATCAAAAATAAGACTCAATCGAATGTTCTATTAGAGCGTGACCCTGTGAAAATACTTTCTGAAACAGGTGAGGCACAATTGCTTGTTGATGTGGACAACTCCACAATATCGCATCTTCAAAATACCTTTAACTTTGTGCCGAATGTGTTTTGTTCTAAGTCGGCATATGAGCTACTGGTAAAGTCAGATATCCTAAATAACTGACAAGCAAAGGCGGTCTAGCACATTTTCTCTCTTGATTGCAAGTAGGTGAAAAAACAGATCTTTACTTTGTCCTGCCTGTAGCGTTAAAATAATAGAGCAGATGGATCTGCTCCACAAGTTGGGTGACAATTGGAAGGTCGAATGAACAGAGGATTTCTAGAAAGTCTTAAGAATTCTAACCATTTACATTCTTCAGCATTGTTTAAACTTAACAATGTTAATGTAGTTTTTGGTAAAGTTAGCGCTTTAAAAAATGTCAATTTGCAAATCGGCAGAGGAGAGGTGTTGTTTGTCACCGGAAAATCCGGGGCGGGAAAGTCGACTTTACTAAATATTCTCTCCGGCGATGTTGAACCTACTTCAGGCTCTGTCACATTGCCCACATCCAAAGTTTTCGTCTCTCAAGTCTTTCAAGACCTGAAGCTTTTTGAAAATAGAACTGTCGAAGAAAATCTATGGTATGCCTACGATAAGAAAATCTATAAAAATAAGAATGAATTTCAAAAAGACCTAATGGAACTATCAAGTGTCCTAGGAATTAAAGATAGACTTTCTCATAAAATCAAAGATGCCAATGGCGGCATGAAGCAAAAAGTGGCAATGCTCAGAGCACTTTTGTCAAAACCCGAAGTTTTACTTGCTGATGAACCAACAGCGGCATTGGATAAAGAAAGTTCCACTAAAATGTTCGATCTTTTAAATTTCTACAATGTCAGAAAGGGGCTAACCATAGTGTGGGCCACTCATAATAGAGAATTGGTAAAGCAGTTTCCTGGTGAAATTGCTCATCTGGAAAGCGGCAAATTGATTTATTCGGGGAAAGCATGTTTTATTTAAAAGAACTCCTATTGATTGCTAGAGACCATAAGCTGTTGACCACGGTTAATATTATGCTGTTGGCTTTAACTGTGAGTGTCGCCCAAAATCGCTCTAAGATAAACGGCTTCTTTGCTGTGGACTCAAAGGCAAGTTCAACTCCTTATTTTAACGCTCTAATTGCAAGTAATAGCAATCCAGACTATATCATCCGAAAAATGTCCAATTTGCCTGGAGTTTCAAAAGTTGTATTTAAAGACGATAAGAAACTTGCAGCTGAGTTGAAAGGATTTGTAAGTGAAGTCGGAGTTGAAGCAGCAGAGCTTGCAAACAATTATAAATCTTTTAAAATTAACCTAACAAAAGGTCTTCAGCCTCAAAGTGCTCAACTTATCAAGGAGTACTTTTCAAGGTTGGTGGGTGGCAAAGATGTAACATTCTCTCAAGTTAAAACACCCAAAATTTGGGAAATTCAAAAAAGCCCACTATACATTATGTTTTCTAAGTGGGCCGACATCTATATAGGTATAACTGTTGGGCTTGGTTGGATGTTTACTCTATGGTTATTGTCTCACTCAATTCAGGCGCAAAGTTACGTTATAGAAAAGTTTCAACGCAAGGATAAAACTGCTCTTAGAATCTATGGAATTTTAAGTCTGGTGCCTGTCGCTATTTCTTTAGCAACTACACTTTGGTGGGGTGGAAGAACAAACTTTGTAACTTTGGGGCCAATCATGGCTTTGATATTAATTGGTAGTGTTTTCTTTATTGGCAAGAAAAAGCCGCAAAGATTTATTTAATGAAATTAGGTCTAATTTTACTTTTAATCGCTCAAGCCTCCATTGCCGCAACCACTGCTGGCAAAACCAAATCTATTAACAAGATCAGAGACGAACTTGGTGCTAAGGCCAGAAAGGCAAATACGTTGGCAGCCTCTATAAAGTCTTTGGAAAACCAGATTGGTAAAGCAAACAATAAGTATTTGGAGAGAAACTCAGCTAACAGATCATTGGAAGTTAAGGCAGTAAAACTTAAAGAGGGACTGGAACAGACTCTTGTAGAGCTTAAGAAAGAGGAAGAGTACGCTAAGAAGTTAGCAAGCACATATGCGTTGGAAGGTCAGGATGAGGAAGATGAAAATGCCCTCTTAAAACGAACTATTTTATTAAGGCTTGCACAAAAACGAGCATCTGAATACAAAGAAGTCAGAGAGAGAGCGCAACAACTTAAAGAAGCTTTCTCTATTTACGAACAAAGACTGGCCCAGGCCAGAAGTGATGAAGAAAGTCTATATTCGTTAATAGTAGACCTTGAGAATAAGAAAAAAGACCTGAGTAAAAAATATATCTCTTCTATGGAAGATAAGAACGCGTTGGAAGAATCCCTTGAGAATGCATTGGCGAAACAAAAGGTGTACGCAGCTGTAAAAAAGAAACCTATCAAGTCAACATCCTTGGGATTAATTGCTCCGCTTGAAAACTTTGTTAGCTATAAGGGTGGAAAAAAGGGTGTTACTTTTAAGTACGACAAACGTGCTCCTGTAAAGGCCAGTGCCAGCGGCAAAGTTGTTTATTCTGGAGAACTGGCATCTTATGGTAAAGTTGTAATGATTGATCACGGCAGCGAAGTCAGATCGGTAATTTTAGGAGATATTCAGATAAAGGCAAAGAAAGGGGACCTTGTCCAAAAGGGACAGGTTGTTGGATACACTTTGGCGGAACCTGGGCTTAAAAAATCTCTGTATTATGAAGTGAGAAAGAAGAACATTGCCCAAAACACTCTAGAGTGGTTGGACACTGTTGATACAGTTGCAAAAGCAAAAATTTAAGGAAACTTGATGAAATTATATATACTGGCAGTGGCCATTTTGTGCATTGGAAATGTTCATAGTGTAACTAAGTCTCGCTTTGAAGAGCTCGAGCTGTTTAATAAAGTCTTATACCTTATCGAAAGCCAGTATTATCGTGAAGTGGACACCAATAAGTTGATTGAGGGAGCCCTGAAGGGAATGATGGACACTCTTGATCCGCACTCCGCCTACCTAGATAAAGATTTTTTTAAAAAAATGCAGAATGACACTGATGGTGAGTTTGGTGGGTTAGGGATTGAAGTCACTCAAAAGGATGGCGTTCTATACGTTGTCACACCTATAGACGACACGCCTGCTTATAGGGCCGGAATAAGACCGAAAGATAAGATTGTTGAAATTAATCATGAACCTATAATAGGACTAACTCTAGATGAGTCGATTGAGAGAATGAAGGGTAAGCCTGGTGTAAGTATCCATCTAGGAATCGCTAGAGAAGGTGTCAAAGGTGTTAAACACTTTGATCTTAAACGAGAGTTGATCAAGATTAAACCGGTTAAGAGTGCATTAGTTCAAGACCACTTTGCATTTATTAGATTAACTCAATTTCAAAGAAGAGCGGCCTCTTCAATTGAAAAGTCTCTTAAAAAGTTAAAGAAGCAAGCTGATAAAAATGGCGGTCTAAAGGGTATAATTCTGGACCTTCGCTCCAATCCAGGCGGTTTATTAGACCAAGCCGTTGACGTGTCTTCACTCTTTTTAAAAGAGGGGGTTGTCGTTTCTACTGAAGCAAGAGATCCAAATAATAAAGATATAAGATATGTTAAGAAGAGTGGATACAAAGATCTTTCAACTCCAATGATTGTCCTTGTTAACGGAGCATCAGCTTCCGCCTCCGAAATTGTTGCGGGTGCCCTGCAAGATCACAAAAGAGCACTAATTATGGGAAGTCAGACCTTTGGAAAGGGCTCTGTTCAAACAGTTGCGAAAATTGATGAAGAGAATGGAGTTAAATTAACTATTGCTCAGTATATGACTCCAAAAAATCGAAAGATTCAGGCCCTGGGTATTGAGCCAGATATTTCTCTGAGTGAAATTGATGCAAAGGTAGTTTCTCAAAACAAATCGGAAGATGGTTTTGTTAGAGAAAAAGATTTGAGAAATCATCTCACTGCAACAATTGAAACACCTGAAGAGAAGAAAAGAAGACTAAAAGAAGAGCGTGAAGCTAGGCTTGCAAGAGCTAAAAGAATTAAAGACACAAAAGATAAAGATAAAAAAGATGATGATAACATCTTTAAAAAGTACGAACCAAAAGAGGACTACCAAGTCCTTCAGGCCGTTAACTATCTGCGCACATTTCAAGTCTATAAAAGATTTGAATCCGCTAAGGTAGAAGTTAAAAAATAGGCATTTTGGCATCTTGCATCGTCTAGGGTAAGCTGGAACGATGAACTTTAAACCTTTATCAGTCGGCGACTTGGTTTTCGAAATCAAGTCCTCATTAGAATCCCGATTTCGCCAAGTTGTGGTGGAAGGGGAAGTCTCAAACATATCCAAAACTGTGGCTGGGCACATTTATTTCACCTTATCTGACCAGAGGGCCAGTTTAAGTTGTGCACTGTTTCGTGGTGATGCCATGAGAAATTCCTCTGTAGTAAGAAAGCTCAAAGATGGAGACCACATTGTTGTGACTGGCTCTATTGGAGTGTATGCAAAGCGGGGTGTCTTCCAAGTTGTCGCTAAGAGAATCGCACCTGCAGGCAAGGGAAATCTTGCTCTTCAATTTGAACTTCTCAAAGAGAAACTTGCGAAACAAGGATTCTTTGATGCTTCAAATAAGAAACCAATTCCAAAATTTCCAAAAAGGATCGCAGTCATAACCGCTCCTTATGGAGCCGCCTTGCAAGACTTCTTAAAAGTCTTTAAAAGACGGTCCCTATGGTGCGATGTTGTAATCGTTCCGGCAATTGTTCAAGGTGAGTCATCAGCAAGATCCCTAACAGAAGCTCTTCTTAGGGCACAAGAGTTGGAAGACATAGATGTGATTGTTCTAACGAGGGGAGGCGGAGCAATGGAGGACCTTTGGTCTTTCAACGATGAAAAACTTATTGAACATATCTATGAGTGTCATATTCCAGTTATAAGTGCTGTAGGCCACCAAGTGGACACTACCTTATCAGACTACGCCGCTGACTTAAGGCTGGAAACGCCATCTGCTGCCGCAGAGTATTTATCCCAACCACATACTGAAATAATGCGTCAATTAGATGGTCTTGGGCAAATGTTGAAGAGCTTTCTATATAAACACCAAAGCGATATTCAAAAGAGACTTGAAAGAATAAACCCCGTAAATCTTGCAAGAGGTATTCAAATGCGGATAAACGAGTTTAAATATCGTCTCTCAAGGATCGATTTGGCGAGGAATGAAGAGCTCTATCTTGGACTTCAAGACAAAGAAATGAGAGCTTCCGAGCTTTTGGAGAGGGCCAAAAATGCTCTTGAGCAAAAATTAGAAAAGTCTAAAAATAGAGTCGATCTTAGTGGACAACTCCTAAGAAGTATCGATCCGAAAAATGTTCTTAATAGAGGCTATAGCTACGTGCAGTCGGAGTCTGGCGTTATTGCTAAGATGTCAGATTATGATAAATTAGACTCTAGCGAAACTTTTACCATTCATTTTTCAGACGGCAAAGGAAAGGCCAAAAAGGTATAAAAATGAGTTTATTAAAATTTCTATCTTTCAGTTTTATAATGGTCTCTTGCTCAAGTATCAAAGAGAATATGGTGGTCTTCTCTGACCCTCCGGCCATAGAATCTGTCTCTAGTGCAACCGTTGGCACTGGAAAGGTGGCTTTTAAGCGCTTTAGCTTTAATAGACCTGATGGAGTTTACTCACTTCAGTGTGCAGATAAACCACATAAATTTCAGGTGAAAAACAAAGTTGCCAATATTTACCTTCCTGCAAATTACTTTTCAGACAAGGTGAAAGTGGATTGCACCTATACTGAAAGAGGTGAGAAAGAATTGGCCTTAACTCTTAATATAGATCAGTTTGATTACCCAAAAGAAAGTTTAAATGTTCCAAAAAGCAAAGTTTTTTATAGCAAAAAAGATTTGGCGAGAATTATCAGAGAGAAATCGATTAAAAAGAAAATCTACATGAACAGCTCTGACGTTTTTCTTTTTGATAAACCTTTTAAAGTACCACTTAATAGCTATATTACCAGCCACTATGGGAACCAGAGATTGTTCAATGATAAAAAGAAATCACAGCATTTGGGCAACGACTTAAGAGCTAGAACGGGAACTAAAATTCCTGCAGCCAACCGAGGCAGGGTTGTTTATACCGGCAATTTATTTTTTAGCGGGAATGTAGTTGTTCTAGATCATGGCATGGGGATTTTCTCCATGTATGGCCACTTATCTAAAATTCTTGTAACTGAGGGCTCTGTTGTTAACCAGGGGGATGTTGTTGGACTTGCAGGCGCGACTGGGCGAGTTTCGGGACCTCACCTTCACTGGGGAGTTAGGGTTAATGGCTCTTGGATTGATGGCTTTTCTTTAATAGAGGCCTCAAAAGTGCACCTTGGCGATGAGTCCTAACTGGGTCCAAAACTTAAAATTTTTTCTGGACCCTCAATTAAAAGTCTTTGATAAAGAATTTTATAGAGAGGTTGTTCAAGACTTCGAAAGTTTGGCACTTGATTGGTGTGAAAATCTTGATGAACTTACACAGGATGAAAATCTTCCGAACATCTTTCTACTTCTATCGGACACTAGCACCGAACCCTCAGTAAGAGAATCTGACCATGTCTTGTTGTTTGGCTCTTCAAATATGAGTTTATTTGGGAAGAAAGAGTTTGAAGGTGTTGTTAGAAACATAAATGAGACAGCTGACTGGAAGGACTTTTTAGAGTCAGTGTCCTCTCTTTTTGCAAACTCTTTTCATAAAGCTCTAAATAGCTTGGTCTCTGACTCACAAAAGAATCTTAAAAAGCTTTCTAGGGTTGTTTCTAAGTCTAATATGGATAGAATTGAAGACCAAATACAGGAAGTCGAGGCTGAATTATTTGGCCAACCAAGCTTTTATCAAAGCGTTGAAAGTGCACAAAGAATTGCAAAGGATTTCTTAGGTATTGAAGTATCTCTGCTTCAAGCACCTAGCGCATATAAGTCACATAAGAACATTTTACTTGCTGGAATGCTTGACGGTAATCCAATCTTTTTGTGTTGGAGCTACCATGACAAAGAGCTTGAGACTCTATGGTTCTTTTCATTAATTGAGGATTTACTTGAGGCTGCCTCCATCAAGCTTAAGAAAGAAACATCTCTAGAAGATTTGCAAATCATTCTCTCTGATCTGCCGGTGGCACTTGCTCTTTTTAACAAAAAAGACGAGTTAATTTTGCATAACCCCATGTTCTTTCAATTAAACTTAAGTTCAAAGCAATGCCTAGGTCTTGAGAACGGCGAGCAGTTTACCCAATCTGGTGAACTCTATAGAGCCCAAATAATAGAACTTGAAAAGCAAGACTCCAGGTTATTTTATTTTATTCCAATTAAAGAGTTTTTAGGGGAGAGCTCTTCACCTTCCTCTGAAGAACTTGGAATTATTACAAGCTCAATTGCACATGAACTTAATAATCCTTTGGGAGGAATCTCTGGGGCCCTGGATGTTATTTTGCTTGATGAGCATTCATCTGACATTGAACAGCGCCTCCACGAAATGAAAGCTGGTGTTGCGAGGTGTAAGAAGCTGGTTGAGACCTTCCTTGGTTTCTCAAAGCTTCATGCCGCAAGCGTTTCAAAAGATGAATCATATAGTATTAGGGCGTGTATGGACTCTGCAGTTGATCTTATTCGCTTTAGACTTATAGAGAACAATATTAAGTTGGAGGCCAGCTTTTCAACTGAGAGGATGGTCTCATTTAACTATAATCCTCATGTTCTTTCTATGACTCTATATCTTATGTTGGGTGACTTGCTTACCAACTTTGGGCATCAAAAACTAGTTGCCAATGATAGGTCTGCAACATTTGATTTTGAAGTTGTTGAAAGAGAGACATCGCTTGAGATAAAAACAAAAGGTAGCCTTAAGCTTGGTGAAGACTTTTTAAGTTCCAAATTATTAAATCATCTTCTAGATATCCAAGGCCTCTCTGTAGAGACCAGGCCGCATTCAGTTTTTCTGAAGTCTTTATAAGTGCTTTGTTGGAAAACGATATTCCATGTCGTCTTCGCGATTAAACTCTTCAATAAGTTTTAGCGTTGAAGACTCTGACTCTTTAAGTTGTTTCCTGGAAAGAAATAAGTACTTATTTTGGGACTTACTCATTGCCAGAAAGTTCTCAATCAATGGCTGGACTTCATTATTGATACTGATCTTTCTTTTTCCCTTTTGCTTTTGTTCAAACTTCTTGGATTGAGAGGATAAGAAATTGATGAGCTTTTTTCTTTGAGCAGGGAATTTAAAAATAGATTTGGTATTTGTATTCAGGTTTAAAAAAGAATAGACAATAATCTGATCTTTAACCAGATGATGGGCTAAAACGAAGTCTAACTCTTCTAAGTTGAACTCTGTGCCATTACCGTTCACATTATATCGTTCTGATAAGTAATTAAGAAGTAACTCTTTACTTTCCTGCGGGAATTTTAAAATATGGTTGTTCAACTGAAATAAACCCTCAAGAGCTGGCTTGATCAACTTTATCGTTAATCTTTCCCAATCTGTGCCCGAAATGAACTTTTCCACGATGTCCATTTGCTCAGAAGGTCTTTCGATTGGCAGGACGCCTAAGATAAGACCTCTTTCCCCTTTAAGGGTAATAGACATTGAAGTTTCGTTGTTTGCAATGGCGGTCAGTGCCTTCTCTTTTTGCCCTGGAGAGTTCTTGAAATGAATTCTATCTAGTTCGAATTTATTTCTAGGGTAGTAGAGCTGGTTTATTTTCTTTATACCTTTTTTAATAAAGATATCTAAGAATTTCAAAAGTAGTTTCGCTGTAGCTCTTGCATCGTCGTATGCTCTGTGCGCCTTAGAGTGGTCGATTTCAAACAACTGGCTCATGTAGTTTAGGTTGCTGCTCATGATCTCGGGGATCATATGCTTGGTCATTACATTCGTGCACAAGTTTCTGTTTTCAAGCTCGGGACGTCCAAGTCTCTTTAGTACAGAGTTTAGGAATGGAAGATCAAAAGAAATGTTGTGAGCGACGATGATGTCGTCGCCAATAAAATCAATTATCTCCTCAATGACTTCTTCGATCTTGGGACAGCCTTCCACATCTTTCTGTCTAATCGATGTTAGTTTTTGGATAAAATCTGGAATGCGCATCTCGGGATCTATTAGAAAGTTCTTTTCGTCGCAGACTTCAAGTCCTGATACGCGAACCATTCCAATTTCAATGATCTGATCATTTTCATGGTTGCCACCTGTCGTTTCCAAGTCGATTACACAGAAGCTTAGACCTTTCAACAATTCTGTAGAGTCTATTTTATTCATAAATTATAGCTTCCCAATCGCGGCAACTGTCTCGTTCACCAAGTCGGAAAATTTTTGCATTGCTTGTTGAGCAACGATTTTCACATCCTCGTGCTTTAGCTTTTCACCGCCAATACCAGCAGCCATATTAGTAACACAGCTAATCCCGGCAACTCTAAGACCTAGATGGTTTGCAGCAATTGCCTCCGGAACGGTACTCATTCCGACTAAATCTCCTCCGATGGCCTTAAGCATTCCGATCTCTGCTGGAGTTTCGTAAGTTGGACCCAAGACACCTGCGTAAATTCCACGCTTAATATCTATGTCTATCTTCTTGGCACTTTCTTGAATCAAGTCTTGCAGCTCAAGGTCATATGCCTGAGTCATGTCAGGAAACCTTGGTCCCAATTCTGAGATATTTGGACCAACTAATGGGTTCTTCCCTGTCATATTAATATGGTCTTTTATAATGACGAGTTCTCCAGGTCTATAACTCTCGTTAATGCCCCCACTGGCATTAGTTAATAGTAAGTAGTCAGCTCCTAAGAATGACAATGTTCTAACTGGGAGAACTACATCTTCCAAATCATGTCCTTCATAAACGTGAAAACGACCCTGAAAAACGGCAACATCAACACCTTGGGTTTGGCCCAAGATCAGTTTGCCATCATGTCCCTCAACACTTGTTTCATGAAAGTGGGGAATATCTTTATAAGGAATTACAGTTTTATTTTCGATTCGATCAACATATACACCCAGGCCAGAACCTAGGACAATACCAATTTTTGGCTTAGTATTATTGATTGATCTTATGTAGTCACTTGCTTCTTGTAGTTTCTTAAACATGTTCTTCTCTTTTTTATTGTTCTATCTTTTCAATAATTATTGATGGTTTTTCTACTTTGTCCTTTGCAACTTTAAGTACATCCTTAAAGAATCTTTGTTCAATTTGGTCAACCGTAGATGATTGGTTTCTATGGTGGTGAACTGTAAAGATTGTATCACCCTCTTTAACCCTTTCTCCGACTTTTTTGTGAAAATCAAATCCAACAGCAAAGTCTACTTTGTCTGTTTTCTTTTTTCTGCCTCCACCAAGTTCTGTCAAAAGAAGCCCAATCTCATCGGTTTTCAAACTCTTAATATAACCTGCCTTAGGAGCTTTGATCTCTCTGGTGATTTTAGTTTGTGGAAGCTTTGATAGGTCCTTGAGATAAGAAACATCCCCGCCTTGTTCTTTAACGATATCTAAGAAGCAGCGATAGGCATCCCCACTATTAAGGGCTTTTTTTGCAGCCTTTAGGGATTTTGAGTAGCTTGATTCAACACCGCCGACGTGGATCATATTTGCAGCTAAGGCCAGTGAAAGATCTGCCAGATCTTTAGGACCTTCATTCTTTAGAGTCTGAACACTTTCAACAATTTCCATTGCATTTCCGACTTTATTGCCAAGTGGTTGAGACATATTTGTGATCAGGGCAACTGCTTTTCTATCAAATCGTTTTGCAGTCTCAAGAATAGACTTTGCAAGTTTTCTGGCCTCTGTCTTATTCTTCATGAATGCTCCAGAGCCAAGCTTTATATCCATAACAATTCCATTCGCACCTTCGGCAAGTTTTTTACTCATGATACTTGCTGTGATTAAAGGAATTGAGTCAACCGTGGCAGTGACGTCTCTTAAAGAGTAAATAATTTTATCTGCTGGAGCGATTTCTTTTGTTTGTCCAATTAGAGCAACGCCTTTCTCGTCAAGCAGTCTTTTGAACTCACTAAGTGGCAAGTTTGTTTTAAAGCCTGGAATTGACTCTACTTTGTCTATTGTTCCACCTGTATGGCCAAGACCTCTTCCGGCTATCATTGGTACTTTTACACCACAAGCTGCTGCGATTGGAGCCAAAATAAAGGATGCCTTGTCGCCAACACCGCCTGTTGAATGTTTGTCGACAACATTTTTACCATCAAAGGTTAAAGTCTTTCCCGAATAGAGCATGGCGTCTGTTAGCCAAGCTGTTTCTTTTTTATTAAGTCCCTTGATAAACATTGCCATTAGTAGGGCTGTCATTTGGTACTCATGAATTGAATTGTTCATCAGTGAGTCAATGACCCACTTGAGCTCATCTTTTGAAAGCTCATGTCCATTCTTCTTCTTATCTAAGATTTCGTACATCGAATAATATTGCATTTTAATTCCGGTTTTGTTGCATTATTTGAAAGCAAAATTTATGATAAATTAACTATACTTGCAATCATAGAAAGTCACGCGCCTTGAATCGGAGGATTAATGGGCAATTTTTTTAGAATATTATTATCTCTATCATTATTATTTAGTCTTAACTTCAATGCCTTTGCTCAGAACCAGGGTGATGTAGATGAACTGGTTAGTGAATCAAAAAATGACCTTCTTGTCGTTGTTGGAGGAGGGTTGGCCGGAGCAATTTTAGGACTTTCCACACTGTCCTTTGTTGACGAGCCAAAAGATCATACTAAAAACATTCTTGTTGGCGCATCTCTGGGTATTATTGCTGGTGTAGGCTATGTAGCTTTTTCTCAGGCAAATAAGAGTAGAGACATGTTATATGGCGAGCCAGAAGCGAGTTACGAAGCTGAAAGCAACTTTGGATCTTATGCTAGAGTTGAATGGCACAATGAAAATATTGTTGAATCCAGAAAGAGCGAGTTGACGCCCTTTGGCATAACCTACTCATTCAGATACTAAAAACTTTATTCTTGCCTTGAAATAGTTCTCCTAAAGTAATATCTAGGTTTTGATTAATCTTTGTGGAAGGGGAATTTAATGGAAAGGATTATGTCCTTAGTAGGACTGATTACAATGGTTGGCATTGCTTATGCCATGAGCACATCTAGAAAGCATATCAAGTGGAAAACGGTGTTAATGGGTGTTGCCTTACAGGCCATTTTTGGACTCCTTATCCTAAAAACACCATTTGGACGACAGTTCTTTGCCTTAATCAAGGAAGGATTTAATAATGTTCTGGCCTTCACAAATGAAGGATCTTCTTTCGTTTTTGGTGGACTTTCAGATCCATCAAAATTTGGTTTCGTTTTTGCCTTTATGGTTCTACCAACAATTATATTTATGAGCTCACTAATGAGCGTTCTTTATCACATAGGGATAATGCAGAAACTGGTAGAGTGGACTGCAAAGATCATGATGAAATTTATGGGAACCTCGGGTGCAGAATCACTAGCTGCTGCTGCAAACATATTTGCAGGGCAAACAGAGGCTCCTCTCGTAATTAAACCTTTCGTGGACAAAATGACAAACTCTGAGCTAATGGCACTTATGACTGGTGGCATGGCCACTGTCGCTGGTGGTGTTTTGGCTGCATACGTTGGGATGGGGATTGATGCAGGCCACCTTTTGGCAGCTTCAGTTATGTCCGCTCCTGCGGCTTTGGCAATCGCAAAGCTTATGATTCCAGAAACTGAAGAGTCGACCACTGCTGGTGTTGTAGATATAAATCTTCCACAGACAAACGCCAATGTTATAGACGCTGCTGCGAACGGAGCAGGCGAGGGATTGACTTTGGCACTAAATGTTGGAGCTATGTTACTTGCATTTATAGCTTTAATCGCAATGCTCAACGGGATCCTTGGGTTCGTCGGAGGATGGTTTGGCCACCCAGAACTCAGCTTTGAATTTTTACTTGGGTATGCTTTTGCTCCATTTGCATTTCTACTTGGAATACCTTGGGATGAATGTGTAAGAGTGGGAATCATGCTAGGGAAGAAAACGGTTGTTAATGAATTCGTTGCTTATCTAGACTTACAAACTGCGATTAAAAATGCTGCAGTCAGTCCAAGATCTACAACAATTGCAACTTATGCACTGTGTGGCTTTGCAAACTTTTCCTCTATAGCAATTCAACTTGGCGGTATTGGAGGGATTGCACCGCGAAGAAGACATGACCTTGCCCGCTTGGGAATCAAGGCATTGATCGGTGGAACTCTTGCATGCTTCATGACTGCGTGCATTGCAGGCCTTCTTATATAATAACCTTAATAAAATCAAAGCTTTTGCCAACCTGCAGCGGGCCCTGGTGCCCGCAAATATCTTTCTATTAAATCTGTTAGGGTGTAAACTTGTATAGATTTAAGTTTAAAGTTTAAGGTATTAAAAATGGCAAAAGAATTAGTTATCAACCAGACTCACAATGAGAGTCGGGTTGCCCTCATTGAGAGCGGGGAAATGCTCGACTTCCTTATTGATAGAAGCTCAACATTAAAAGACAAGCCAAGTGTAGGAAACATCTACTTGGGTAGGGTTCTAAGAGTTCTTCCTGGAATGCAGTCTGCGTTTGTAGATATTGGCTTTGAGAGGGCGGCATTTTTATATGTTGATGATGCGTATATTCCAACTCTCGATGAACAAAGGGAAATGGCAAAAAGAATTGAAGAGAAGGAGAAGGAGGAGGCAAGAGCAAGCCTTTCCAAAACAATTCCTGACGAATTGAGCTCTCTCTCCGAAACTGTTGATATGAAGTATCGACCTGATATCAAGATTCAAGACTTTCTAAAAGAGGGTGATGAAATTTTGGTACAGATTGCAAAAGAGCCAATATCAACTAAAGGTCCACGAGTAACAAGACATATCACATTGGCGGGAAGGCATATCGTTTTCATGCCATTCATAGAGCATGTTGGCGTTTCAAGAAGAATTGAAAGCGATGAAGAGCGTGATAGGCTAAAAGGGATCTTGGAGTCTATTAAACCAGAAGGCAAAGGAATCATTGCAAGGACCGTTGCTGAAGGACAATCACATAAAACCCTAAAGTCTGATTATTCCCTGTTGGTTAAAATTTGGAAAGACGTGCAGAAGAAGCTTGAAAAGCAAAAAGCTCCGTATGAAGCTCACAGAGATTTAAACTTTATTCAACGTGCCTTGAGAGATATTACTGATGAAGATGTTGATTCTATTGTAGTTGATTCTAAATCCGTACAAAAACAAGTTGATAAATTTGTTTCAAAATATCTTCCAAATATGAAGGGAAAGGTCTCTTTCTACGAGCAGGACATACCTGTTTTTGAGCACTATGGTGTGGACATTGAGATTGAAAGGGCAATTTCAAATAAAGTTTACTTGAAGTCTGGGGGCTCAATTAATATTGATCAAACAGAGGCCCTTGTATCCATAGACGTTAATACTGGAAAGTATGTTGGAAGAAAGACTCTTGAAGAAACAATTCTTCGAACAAATCTTGAGGCCGTAAAAGAGATTGCTTACCAGCTCCGAGTGAGAAACTGTGGTGGTATTATCATTATCGACTTTATTGACATGGAAAGGGAAGAACACAGAGAAATGGTTTTTACCTCGCTTCTTGAAGCACTGAAAAAAGACAGAGCAAAAACAAATGTTCTACCGATTTCAGGGTTTGGTCTTGTTGAAATGACTAGAAAGAGAACTAGAGACACATTGACCAGAGTTATGTGCGAGCCATGTCCATACTGTGAAGGAACCGGAAGGGTTAAAAGTGTCACCACTGTTTGCTATGAGGTCTTAAGAGAAATTACTAAAACGGTGAAGCGTTCAAATGGCGCTCGTGTGAGCGTTTTTGCACACCCTGAAGTTAGTGCACAACTAACTAGTGAAGACTTTGAAATAATAGAGGCCATAGAAGAAAACTATGGGGCCCAGTTGGTTATAAGAGCCGACAACTCATACCACATTGAGCAGTATGAGATTTTTGCCCATGAAGATTAGTCTTCTGGCCATTCTTTTATCTAGCACTCTGCTCTCAAAGGAAATTAACATTATCTCCGTTGAGTATCCACCATACATGGAAGCTGCAAGAGAAGATCAAGGAATGGCACCAAGATTTATTCACGCAGCAATGGAGGGTTCTGGAGTAGATATAAAAATTCAATTCTATCCAGTTAAGAGGGCATTTAAAAAATTTCTCGAATCAGAGTCTCTCATTCTAGCCACTATGAGGGTTATTCCTCCCGGCGAATATAGAATGCTTCCGATTACAAAAGTTAAATCCAATATCTTTGGAATGAAAGATAAGAAAGTCTTAAAGAAAATAGCTTATGAAAGAGGGCTTTATAAAATTAAAAACCTTTTGAAGGGCAAGGGTTACATTCCGACTGAGATGGTGAATTATCCTGCTGGAATAAAAATGCTTCTGGCCGACAGAATTGATGGAATTCAGGCCGTAGAACTGACTATGCGGCATTTTATTTCGAAGGAAGTGGACCAAAGGAAAAATTATATTGTTACTAGGAAGCAGCCCTCTTACGAAGACCACGCGGGGCTAATTGTAAAGAAAGAACATGCCCACCTTTTAGAACCTCTTATTGCTGGATTTAAGAGGCTTCAAAGAAGGGGGGAGGATCATAAGATTTTAAAGCCTGAGCTTGAAAAATTTGCCAAAGATGATACGGAATTCTACCTGTTAGACGATTACTCAATTATTGAGAATTAAAACATTCTTTTAGTCCCATTTGGTGGAAATATATTCAACACCACTTTCTCTTACATCAAAAAGGCCGTATTCTGCGATCGATGATCAAACTTTTAATAATGCTTACATTTATTTCCGGCAGTCTAATGGGCAAAACCATTAAGGAAGAAATCTACTCCTGTACTAATAACTTTGGGGAAGTTGCCGTTCGAGTGTTTTTCAATCCTAAAGTTTACTGTCAGGAAAACCCAACTCCCCCTGCCACACTCGTAAAAGAGTCACGCTATGGTGCTACGGTTTACGATGGAACTTTAACTAGTACCGAGTCAGGTGCTGTTTTTAAATTTAAACAAACAATTGATGAAAATGAGTTTATTCTCGAGCTTAACTTACCACATGAAATGGGGAAGGGGAGTCTGCGCTCTATTTACGACAGAGATGTTAGTTCTGAGTTAGACCTTAATTGTATCATCAAACAAATTCACGTTGAATGTGAGCCTTAAATCTTTGGACACCTGGTTTCGAGTCTCTCCTGCATATCTCTTACAACTGCCCGCTTCCACTGAATACCCTCAACGGGGAAACTATTCTTATAATCTGAAATATCCAAAATATCGAAGTTAAGCTTCATTGTTTTAAATAATCTGGGAATCTTTTGACCTGGAATTTGAATGTGGTGAAGACCTCCACTATAGGCCACTAGCATTTTACCTCCATCTAATTGATCAAGTATGTCAGCAACTCCACTTCTAACAGTCATTGGGCGACCATTTGCATCTAGACCATTGGCCCTTTTCATTCGACCTTCGGCCGCGATGATAATAATGGATTTATTCTCTAAGGCCTGCATGAACTGTCTCCAGGTTGCATCCATTTTTCTCGAAATAGAGATGATCCCAGGAAAGAGAAGTTTCCAGAACTTTCCAACAATTGGCCTATTTAAAGTCTTGTCGGCGGCTGGGGCCACCATTTTCTTTGAAAGTTTGGTTACGAACCAACTAGGGGCGGCTCCCAAGTAGAGAGGCTCAAAAAGAGAGGTGTGGTTTAGAAAAACCACGTAGCGTATCTCGTCCCAGTCTGCTTGACTGCCGGTTAACCAGTTTATCTTAAAGCGATAGAATATTTTTGCGAATATTCTTATCCCGTGTAGCAATATAAAACTCAATAAGTACTTCATGAAGGGTTGATTGTAGTTGAAACCTTAAGGATAAGGAAGGAAAGAAAACTAGAATAGTTTATTCAATTTCTTTAAAAAACAGAGGTTTGGGCACTGTGTAAAGCGTTATAATCTCTTTCCTTTTAACTTGCCTTGCGCTAAATTGTGCTGACATTTAAAAACAATTTACTCGCTCAAAGTAAAATGCTTTGGGCTTAAATATAAACCCAGGAGGAATTGTATGATTTATGAGACAGCCTACGCGCTTCGTCCAGAGGCAAATGAAGAGGCCATCCAAAAAGTGGCGTCTATCGTTAAAGAAGTAGTAGAAGAGAACAAAGGTGAAATTCTACTAGAAGACCATTGGGGTGTAAAAACTTACGCTCAACCAACTTCAAAAGGTCACACTAAAGGTAACTACTTTTATGTAATGTACAAAACTGACTCTCAAACTAACAAAGAGATCGAGAGACGTTTTAACATTAACGAAGAAGTTGAGAAATTTATCTTTGTTAGACTTGGAGAAGACAGCGACCAAGAAAGCATTGTTAAGGCCTACAGCAACCCTAACCACGGAAGTAAAGACGAAGCTGGTAGAGATGCTGAAAAAGAAAAGAAGATGTTTCAAAAGAGAAAGTCTTGCTACTTCTCAGCTAAGAAAACTCAACCAGATTGGAAAGATCCTTCTTCTTACGCTTGGCTTGTAAACGAATTTGGAAAGATTTCTCCAGCTCGTGTTACTGGTCTAAGACCTAAGTTCCAAAGAATGGCTACTACTGCTATTAAGCGTGGTAGATGTATGGGTCTTATTAGCTACATGTCCAACCAGACTGCTAGATAATTGATATGGTTCTAGGGCGAGACACTCAATCCCAGCATGACAGCCTTAAACGCTTGGCGGTTTTAACCCTTGCGTCGCTCCTGTTGTGTTTGAGTATGATTATGTCTATTTTCACTTCCTTTCCTGTAGCTTTGGCAACAGTAATTTATGGAAGGGCGAAAGGATATAGCGCCATGGTAATCGCTTGGATTGCAAGCTTTGTAATCTCGTTTTTTATTTTGCGAAATCCTATTATGTTCGCGACTTACACCTGTAGCATTATTGTTACTGTGATTGGCGCGGAACTGGTCCTGAGAAATGTTAGGCCAATTAAAGGAATTTTGGTCGGCGGAAGCTTGATCGTTGCATTAGTGGCAGGCTTGTTCTTTGCAACATTTAATTCCATTGAAATGAGTCCTAAAGAGTATCTGAGCCAAGAGATTCAAAAGAATAAAGGGCAGTTTGAAAAAGAGTTAAAAGACAAACCAACTGATGACGCGTTTAAAATGTTGGCCATGTTGCAAAAACCTGAAAAAATGGCTGAAGATATAATTAAGGAAGCACCAGGATATTTACTGATTGGTTCTTTTTTAATTGTATGGGCTAACTTATTTCTATTACTGAAAAGTAAAAGAACTATGCTAGGTGCAAAGTTACCATACACCGATTATGATCTTCTTCATTTTAAAAATCCAGACTTTTTGATCTGGGGGGTGATTGCAGCGTTAACATTAACCGTGTTTGGAGAAGATTTTCACTCCAATGCTCCGGCCATCGGAATGACGATGCTTATGGGCCTGGGAGTTTTCTATTTTTTCCAAGGTTTTGGTCTTTATTTATCTTTCTTGAACTTTTTAAGAATAGGCGGTTTTCTAAGAACTATTTTGGTTATTCTAACTGTTATGATGGCCGCTCAAGTGTTGGCCTTGTTTGGATTGTTTGACATGTTTGTCAACTTCAGAAAATTTATGAAAAGAAAAGATCAAGGAGAATAAAATGAAAGTTATACTTACTGATAGAGTTAAGACTCTTGGCAACGTAGGTGAGGTAGTAAACGTATCTCAAGGTTATGCCAGAAACTATTTGATTCCTAATAAGCTAGCCCTTCTTGCTGACGAAGGTAATACTAAGCAAATGGAAGATTACCAAAAAATGCTTTCTAAGAAAGTTGAAGAAGAAAAGAAAGCTGCTACTGACCTTGCAAAACAACTTAATGGAAAGACTATTACAGTTACTAAGAAAGTTGGTGGGAACGGTAGACTTTTTGGTACAGTTACAAGCACTGAGCTTTCTAAAGAATTAGAAAAACAAGGTGTTGTTGTAGAAAAAAGACTTATCAACGTTGACGATCCAATTAAGACTTTGGGTGATTTTGAAGTTAAAGCTCAGCTTTTCCAAGGCGTAGATGCTACTTTCAAAGTTAAAGTTGAAATGGATCCTAAGCAAGTTGAAGAAGAGAAGAAAAAGCAGGAAGCCGCTGCTAAAAAAGCTGGCAGAAAAGGAGCTAAAGAAGGCGAAGAAGCGAAAGCTGAAGGCACTGAAGCTCAAGAAAACGCTGAAGAAACTGAAGCGTAATTTTAGTCAAAACAAACCTAAGGGGGACTTCGCAGAGGTCCCCCTTTTGTATTTTAAGTGTTCACTTTAAGGAGAAGTATGTCTAGAGAAGGAAGAGAGTTGCCTCACGACCTAATGGCCGAAAGAGCTTTCTTGGGTTGTCTATTGGTGGATAACAGATCTTTTGATGAGGTCACCGATGTAGGACTTATCGATACAGACTTTTACCATCCTCAATATGGAATTATCTTTAAGGGAATTAGAGAGTTGTCAATTGACAGTAAGCCTTTTGATCTAGTCAGTATTTGCTCAAAGCTTACAGATATGGGCAAGCTTGAAGCTGTTGGCGGACAAAGTGCGATGGTTGATCTAATTGAGGACACTGCTTCATCTGCGAATATTTATCACTATGCCAAAATAATTAAAAACAAATCAATCCTGCGGGATATCGTTAGAACTTCAATGAAGATAACTGATCAAGGTGTAAACTTTGTCGGAGATGTAGAGGAGTTTATTGACGAGGTTGAGTCGAGTTTCTTTAACTTGGCGGCACAGTCCAAGAAAAACACAGTTGTTACTTTAAAGGAGGCCTTGAAGGAAAACTTGCGCCAACTTGAGAAAGGTAAAAGAGAGGAAGGAGAGATCCTCGGCCTATCAACAGGTTTTCAATCTTTAGATACAAGACTATTAGGAATGCAGCCAGGACAAATGATTATTGTTGCTGCAAGGCCTGGTATGGGAAAGACTGCCCTTGCTTTAAATATTGCTATGAATGCATGTAAAGCACACAATCTTCCCGTCATGCTTTATTCATACGAGATGTTAGCTCCGGAATTAAGTGGAAGGATCTTAAGTTCTGAGGCAAATATTGACTCAAGAAAAATTAGAACAAATGATTATAATGAAATGGATCTTAGAAATTTAGGGCATGCCGTTCAAAACATATCTAAGCTTCCAATTTATATAAACGATAACTCTGCTACCACTTTGTTGGATATGAAGTCGCAGTGTAGAAAAATTAAAGCTGATCAGGGCATGGGGATGATTGTTATCGACTACTTGCAGCTGATGCAGCCCCATGTGAAAAAGAGCTCTAGAGAACAAGAAATTGCTGAAATTTCGAGAGGGATTAAGGAGCTTGCAAAGGAGTTGGGATGTCCAATTATGGCATTGTCTCAGCTTAACCGTTCCGCCACCTCAAGAACCGATAGACGTCCTCAACTTCAAGACTTGAGAGAATCTGGCTCCATAGAGCAAGATGCCGACGTTGTTATGCTTATTCATAGGGAAGATTACTACGACGAGAATACTGCTGAAAAAGGCGTTGCCGAGATTATCGTTGCAAAGAACAGGGCCGGAGAACCAGGGACCGTGAAAACAGCATGGATTGCGGCACAAACGAAGTTTGCTGAGTTGCAATTTAATCCAAATGACCAAGGTCAATAGCCAAACATATAGTCTTTTTTACCTTCAGGACAAGGGGCGCTTTGTAAAGTTTAGCGCCCCGACAAGTGCATACATTATATATAAAAGTTTCCGAATCAATCTCCTTACTGGAACTAGAGAGAACATAGAGGTTCAAGACTTTCTAAGTCGCTTGGAGGATATTAAACTCTTTAACAACTTTGATAACGCACATGTCTTTCATCTATTTTATGAAGTAGGCTACATAGTTGAGAACTGCGAGGAGTTGGCCAAGGAGAATATTCCTTTGGCCATGGAGTTTGTTTATCAAAACAGTGCCATGTTTGACTTACCGAAATCTGGCGAGGTGCCAACGCCTGAGCCTGTTCAGTATCCTTCTTTTAAAAAGTATAAACAACAATTTAGGAAGGGAAGAGAGAAGCTTCTTAATGGGGAGTGCTATCAGTTTAATCTAACCTCTCCATTTTTCTTTAAGTTCTCACAGTCTTTCTCACCAGAGGACTTTATAGGAAAGGTTTGGAAGAATAAGAATAAAATAGGTGCATTTGCCCACTGCACTTTTGTTAGCGAGTTAAATCAACTTTTTCTTTCGAACTCACCAGAATGCTTATTTCAATTTAAACGTTCTCCCACACCAACAATCTACTCTATGCCGATAAAAGGGACCGAAGCGGTGCTTAGTAATGGAGATAGAAATAAAGCATGGCAAAAGCTCAAGAGTTGCAAGAAGAATGAGGCCGAGCTTTTTATGATTACTGACCTTGTAAGAAATGACCTCACCCGGATTCAACTTTCGCCATCAATCATATGTGCCAAAAAACAGGCCTTAAATGTCCCAGGTATTGTTCACCAATTTTCCATTGTGAAAACTCACGCAATGAGAGGTCTAAACCTTTTGCAAGTCATAAAAGGTCTTTTTCCTGGTGGAAGTATTACCGGTGCTCCTAAAAGAAACGTATTGAAAATTTTAAAATCACTAGAGGGTTACGATAGGGGATTTTATTGTGGCAGCACGGTAGCAATTCATAAAAATATGAAGGCAGCATCAATAAATATACGCTCCTGTGAATTGGACTTTGGCAGCTTAGAGATGAAGTACTGCTCAGGTGGCGGAATCACTCTTGGTAGTAATGAGGCCTCAGAGTTCGATGAGACCTATGCGAAAATGGAAAGCTTTCTTCAGCTTCTTAAGGTTTAAACCTAAATAAAAACAGTAACTTAATCAAAAAATATGAAGTAAAAATTAAAAAAACTTACATCTGATCAAGAAAGTTTGACATAAGTTTTTTGATACGGATATGCTTGGTTTCAAGAGAGGGGAACCGGCCAAGGAAAGGCTCGGTTTAGCAACAGCAAGGAGCTTAGCATGTTGGAAAAAACGAACCAAGACCAAGAATTGATTTCTTTGGAGTCCTTGGCCAATTTGACCGGCTTTCCAGTGAAAATGATTAAAGAGGAACTTTTTAGTTCTGACGTGGCGGACGAGAAGATCAGCTTGGACGAGTTGAGAAAAGCAATGGTCAACTACATTGATGCCACTATGTTAGAGGAAGCAGACTCGTAGGGAGTTTGTTTCCTTTAAGTCCTTAATTTTTAATAATTATCCTAAAAAATTCACGATTGTTCTTGTTTGGTATTGTGCACTGCCTTAGTATGGAGATCTAAGTCATTAACCTTTGTCCTAGGAGCTCCAATGAAATGGGCCCAGTGCAAGGTCTTTGAAAGAGTCTCCAATATCTACACTTTTTCAAAAGATCCCCTCCTTCAAAAAAACATCAGAAAGCACATTTTTATACCTTGGAATCAAAAAGAGGCCCATGATCTCATGTTTAGATTAAAAGAGGTGATAGAGAACAAAGGAAGCTCACTTGTTCCATTTATGGAAAAGGACTTAAGAGCTGGGCACCTGAAAGATCAGGTCTATCAAGAGATACGAGCACAGATTGAAAATGGAGTGGAGACTCACCTGGTAATGTCAAACTATGACTCGATTCATATCTTGCGTATTGATGGGATCTTTAAACCTGATGAAATAAAACAGAGGCAGAATCAATGTTTAGAAGACTTCCAGAACAGCACACATAAATACAATGTTTGGTTTGAGGTGGGTGATCTTTTTGTATATAAGGCAAATCATGCAAGGGACACTGGGGATATCAGGCAGGCCTTGGAGGATTTAATTGTTTCGCAGCAAACCCAAAATCTTTTCGTGACCGCTCATACTATCGCGTTGGGAAAGAAAGAGGGGGAAACATACAATCAGTACCCTCGTTGGTTGGAGATGAAGAGAAACCTTACTTATGACTATTTCATAAGAAATTGCGAGCTTCAGGACAACGTTTATCAACAGTCCTGGGAGGTTCTTAGTAAGCGTACTCAACACTTTCTGATTGTGGCCGAGCAAGCAAGGCACAAGGCCTTCATGTATAGAGACCTGGAAAAAACTGAACTTCTAAAAGAAAGTTTGGAAAATTACATTAGCGCTGTCATAAACGAATTAAATGAGGTTTACATTAGGCCGCTGATTAAGGCCTTCGTGAATTATCCATGTCTACGTGAAGCTTGGGATGAGATGCAGTCAGGTCTTATCCATCCAAAGGTGCAAGTAATCATTAATGACATTCTTGAGAGCGATAGCGATCAATTAAAATCCTTAGAAACCTTTTTAGAGTATCTTGATACCGCCAAATCCTTATTGTTTTCTTTGAAAAGTCGATTTGTTAAAAAAATTGGCAAAGAAGAGTATCTATTGCTTGAAAATTTCCTATGTCGCCAGGAGAGTTTAGTAGAGTCTTTTACCTGCCGTGCTCTTGATTCAAAGCTTAGAAGTCTGATCTCTATTAAGGATTGGATGAAAAACTTAGTTGCAGCTCCAAGCACCTTATCAAACTCTGAACTTAAAGAGCTAAATTTAAAGCTGACTCATTTACTTACGATAATGTGCTCTATATCTTATGAAGATAATATCTTCTTCAAGATCGTGGAAGAAAAGACCGCCAAAGGTGTCATAAAACGTAGTTTTGAAGAAGAGGTAAAGGCCTTAACAAAAGACATTCCCATTAAAATTAGTGCATAAGTTGATCCCTTTAGTCCTGTAAGTTGCTAAATTTTTTAAATTTTTTTAAAGTTCATTCCTGGTAAGTCCGATCCTATAGACGAACTAGCAAACTTTGCAATGGGATAAACTATGGATATAGCAACCATCGTCGGACTGGTCTTAGCAATGGCCGCAATCGTGGGCTCGATTTTATCGGGCGGAACGATCCTAGCCTTTATTGATACTCCTTCACTTCTAGTTGTTGGGGGAGGGGTTATATCGGCGGTCTTTATTAAATGGCCAATGGACCAAATCAAAACTTTGGTTCCTGTTTACATGAAGTCAATCTTTACCACACCAACAGACCCAAAGGGAATGATTGAAGAGATTCAAAAGCTTGCTGAAACTGCAAGAAGAGAATCAGTCTTTGCTCTTGAAAAGGTTCCTGTTGAAGATACCTTCTTAAAAAAGGCCGTAACATTGGCGGCGGACAATCGTCCACCTGAAGTTATTACATCTATTCTGCAACTTGAAATCGACTCAATGGTTGAAAGACATAAGACTGGTATTGCAATTATGACTGAGGTTGGAAATGACGGACCTGCATTTGGAATGATTGGTACTCTTATTGGTCTGGTAATCATGCTTCAGAACCTCTCTGGGGGGCCTGAAGAGCTTGGTAAGTCAATGGCAGTTGCGATTTTAACAACCTTTTATGGAGCGGTTTTGGCAAACGTTTTTGCCCTTCCTATCGCAAACAAACTAAAATTTAGATCAGAGTCCGAAGCACTAAAGATGAATATTATCATCGCAGGAGTTCTTGGGATTGTGGCGGGTGAAAACCCAAGAGTAATACGTGAAAAACTTGATTCTTTCTTGCCTCCTGGCGAGAGATCAAAAGGTGAAGAGGAAGCTGCGTAATGGCCGACGACACTATGGAATGTCCAGAACCGCCAAAGTGCGAGGAATGTCCACCACCGGGTGCCCCCGCGTGGATGGCAACCTTCTCGGATCTGGTAACATTGCTTCTAACATTCTTCGTTCTTCTGTACGCAATGAGCAAGCAAGATGATTCTAAATTTGAGTCCGTTGCTGGCTCGATTAGAAAGGCATTCGCAGGAAACGCGATGAAAATAGGGGAAACAATTCAGTTGGGGAAGTCGCCCGATGACGCTCCAACAATGATTGAGTCTCAAGAGCCAGTTCAACCGTTTCCAATCGACCTTCTAACAACTGAAGGTATCTTGGATAAACACGAAATAAATAGAGAGTCTGACGAAGATATTTCACAAATGCGTAAAACTTTGCAGGATTACCGTTTGTCTGAGTCCGTGACTATGCAGCAAATGTCCGAAGGTGTAAAAATACGAGTTAAGGACAAAATCCTCTTTGAGAAAGGAAGCACTGTCATGGCAAACTCGAGCGTCGTCCCCGTCTTTCAAAAGATTATTAAACTTATGAGAGACAATGATTGGACATTGTTTGTTGAAGGTTACGCCGCAGAAGGCGAGGTATATGCCAAAGAGCCAAATCAAGGACCATTTGAATTGAGTGCGTTGAGGGCCCAAGAGGTGACCAAGGCCCTAATCAAAAGGGGAGTTCGTCCGGAAAAAATCACAACGGTCTTTTATGGTGACACTCGCTCGACTGGTGAAATATCAGACAGAAAAGTTGAGTTCATCCTTCGCAAACGCGATCTGAAATCCAAAGGCCGTGAGGTGCCGGCCCAATAATGAAGGTCGGTATCTGTTTTCTTGATTCTCATCCAAACCTATATGAAGCAATAAGCTCTTTCAGTTCGGTGACTAAAAGTCAGGTAAAAAAACTTGGTGAAAAAAAGAAGTACTGGGAGGCACCAATTGAAAAAGGGGATTGCAGGGATATACCTTTGGATGCACTAAACTTTTTGAAAGTTAATCCCGTTTGCGAGCACCAAGTAAAGGTAATAGATGAAACAAGCGAATTCATAGTTTTATCAAAACCATTTAAATGTCACTCACATCCTCTGAAGTACTCAGACACAAATAATGTTTTAAGCTTTATAAGATCAAAGTGGAAAGACACCACTCTTAAAGTGAACCCTAGTCATTATGATAGGGGATTGTTGTATCGCTTAGACTATGAAACTTCGGGTCTTTTAATTTACTGCAAGAGAGATTTTCTTCATAAGGAACTGCGAGAGAGTTTTTCAACTCTTGTTAAAGAAAAAACTTATTATGCAGTTGTTGAAGGAAACTTTGCCAGCAGATCTCTGACTCATAAACTAATTTACGGCGGAGAAAAAAATTCAAAAGCAAAAGCAATGGATATATCTCACTCAGAGGGGATTACCGCAAGCCTAGAGGCCAAGAGAGTTGACCACAATCAAGAGCACAACTTGACTCTTCTTCAAGTTAAACTCAAAGAAGGGCACAGACATCAAATTAGAGTTCAGTTAGCAGCCGAGGGCACTCCAATACTTGGTGATACCTTATACGGTGCAAGCGAGGCACAGAGGCTTTTTTTGCATTGTTACTCATATAGTATAGAAGGAAAGGTCTTCGAAGATCCGCATATGGACCTATTTGAATTGTTCTTTAACCTTAACAGTTAGTCTTAGGTGTTGGGCGATTTTATTGGCCCCATCAATTCTTCCCAGTTTAGCCAATGCCTGGCCATCAGTTTTTCCTAAAATTGAAAAATCATCATTTTTAAGAACTACTTCAAAAACTTTGAGGTTTTGAAGAGTTTCAGGGTTTGCCATGACGGCAAAAGATTTTAAAGTATTGGCCATTGATCGGTACATGAGTTTTCTCAACTCAGGATTTGAAGGCTCTAACTCTGATTCTACTGAAAGTACGAGTCTTGAGGTGCCAGGACACTCTATTGACCAGTTTTCGGGGCTCTTTGGAGAGACCCTGTCTACTAGTGCCTTGCATGTACTAGGGATGAACCTGTCACCTAGAGAGTTCCACCAAACCTTGGTCTTAGGGTCCGCAAGAAAGAGTGCGAACATTATAACTCCGGCTACAAGTGCTGGATATTTCATAGCATTTTTACCAAACATAGATAAATTATGCCTGAGATATCAGTAAAAATCACTAAAGAATTATAACAATAAGCCGACAAGTCTAGTCAAGAATGATTGAGAGGTTTTATGAGTTCTCCGTTAATGTTGAGTAATAAGAGAATGTGCGAAATTTTAGAGTATTTCACTGAGTTTAGCGTGGAAAAAGGCCTGAGTGAAGTGTGTGAGGAAGCAGGGCTGAGTAGAGAGGAATTGCTGAATTTCATTGACTATCTTCATGAGGCCAACTGTGAGTTAACTATAACTGAAGATGATCAAATAACGTTGTCTAATCCGAACCAAAGAACAAAATTAATGGAACTTATGAAAGACTACACACAAGAACAAGATGAAGTTTTAACCTTAGAAGACTTGGAAAGTGAAAGCTTTGACCTCGAGAGCATCGTGTTTGAAGCTCCTGTTAAAGAGCTGAACGTCAGAGGAGATTTAGTTGAGTTTATTGAGGAAGCGATTGAAGAGGAAGTCTGCTTAAAAATTAATCTTACAAATGTTCAAAGTCTTGTTGTATTTCCCCACCGAGTTGTTTTTATTGATGGGGCCCTATCCATTGTGGGGGAGAGTGCGATTGACAACTGCTTGCTAAATATTGAAGTAGAAAGAGTTCAGAGTGCTTCAGAGATTGAAGTTTGTAGAAATAGGATGTTCTCTTCAATAGAAGTTGAAGACTTTCTAAGCAGCATCAGGGCAGTGGATGAATCGGAAGTAAGACTTGTCTTAAAAGTTTATTCACAGGAAAACTTTAACTCAAATTTAAGAAACCACCATTTAGGCAATCAGTGCATGGTTACCAATGCTGAAGGGGAGCATATATGGGCAGCTTCCGTAGAACCCAGTGATGAAATTTTTCAATGGGTTTATGAGCTTGGAGCTGATGTTGAGATTCTTGATCCAAGTACCTTTAAAAAAGAGTTTTTGAATTATTGCGAAGCCAAGTTAAAAAAGCTAGCCTAGGCCAATGACAAATAAACACTCAATTATTGCGATTGGCACCACTCTCATCTACTTTGGTGTCGCGTGGTTCTTCCCATGGAAACTTTTTCAAATTAACTCTACTATTTCTATTTCCTACCTGTGGGATATTCTCTTTTGTGTCGTTGTTGGTGGAACTTTTTCTGTTCCATTAAAAGGCTCAAACCTAAATGGAATGGTGGTTAGAATTTTGGCCATTACGGCCCTAGGGTGCCTGTCACTTTTTGTACTTAACTACAGTGGCGTTGAAGTTCCATTCAAATTTCTCGAACACCCAATAATTCAACTGTTAATACTGGCACCTATTGTTGAAGAGTTCGTGTTTAGGTATGCACTTCTTGGACTTTATCTTCAAAGAATTAAATCCAAAAATGTTGGGCTTCTCGCAAGTTCAGTTTTATTTTCAATTTCCCACCTTCCAGGCATGTGGCATCTACCTCAAGAGTTTGCGGCTTTTGTGTACATTCAACTAGGCTATACATTTTGTATGGGCTGGATCATAGGGAAGGCAAGAATAAGAACCGGAGGAGTGCTGGAGCCAATTATTCTTCATTTTATTTTCAACCTTCTATTCTATGTTGCTGTAATTAAAGGAATAATTTAACCATTTACAGCTAATTTCGCTTCTGTTATTTTTGCGCGACACAATAAGAACCATTAAACAGGGTATGCTTATGTCCACTACAGAAGTAAATGTTGACGCCAACGTCAAAGTTGTTGGCGATATTGAGTTTCCTCCAAGGAAAGTTTGGATTAAAACCTACGGTTGTCAGATGAATTATCACGACACCGAAAGAATCGTTAGTCATTTAGAGGGCCTAAACTTTTCCCTAACAGAAGACAAAGATGATGCTGATCTTATGATCTTTAATACCTGTGCGATTAGGGATCTAGCGAATCAGAAGTTTTATTCCCACCTTGGAAACGCAAAACACCAGAAAAAACAAAGAGAAGTAAAGGTTGCGGCTGCTGGCTGTATTGCTCAGACCGAATCTAAAGAGCTTTTAAAGAAGTATCCTCAATTGGACTTTGCTTTTGGAACAGATGTCATAGACAGCGTTGGAGAGCTTGTTTACAGAGCTTATGCCGGTGATAAAAAGTTTGCGGTAACAAGCTGGGATAGAAGCGACAACTATTCAATTGAGACCAAAATTTCCCATGGTTCTCCGCAGGCATTTGTAAATATTATTAAAGGCTGTGATAAGTTTTGTTCCTATTGCATTGTTCCTTTTACTAGAGGAAGAGAAAAGTCTAGGACAATCACTGAAATCGTAAACGATACAGCTAGACTAGTGGCTCATCAAGGTGTCCAAGAGGTGACTCTGTTGGGACAAAATGTGAACTCTTTTGGCAAGAAAAACGGCGAATCACTTGCTGAATTAATTATGGAGCTTGAGAAGATTGATGGCCTTGAGCTTATTAGATATACCACCAGCCATCCTTATGATATTTCAGACGAATTAATAGAGGTGCACGGCAAGAGTAAAAAACTTGCAAATCACTTACATTTGCCAGTGCAAAGTGGTTCTAACACCGTACTTCAAAGAATGCTAAGGCAGTATTCGATTGAACACTACTTAGAAAGACTTGATAGGTTAAGAGAGGCCAATCCTGATATCGTAATAAGTACAGATATCATTGCTGGCTTTCCAAATGAAACAGAACAAGAACATAGGGAAACTCTAAGACTCTTAGATAAGGCCAGGTACGACTTCATCTATTCCTATAATTTTTCTTCAAGGCCAGGAACTAAGGCCGCTAGAATGAAAGACATTTTAACCAAAGATGTTAGAGGAAGAAGACTAAGAGAAATTCAAGCACATCAATTGGAAATACAGGCCGAGGTAAGGCAAGAAATGGTTGGAAAAACCTATCGTGTTCTTGTTGAAGGAAAAGGCTTTATGAAAGGTCAGGCCAAGTGGAAAGGCAGAACCAGTTGTTTCAGAATTGTACACTTTGAGGGAGAAAGACCAGAGGCGGATTATCAGTGGCACTGGGTAGATCTAAAGGTTACAAGTGCTACTGCTTTGAGTTGCCAAGGCGAGATAGTAAAAGATTATGGTAGAAGACCAGGGGCTCATTAGGCCAACTCTAAGGCCATTATTTATGGTCCTTGGAATTTTTGCACTCCTTCTGGGAGTCGTTGGCGCATTTCTGCCGATACTCCCCACAACACCATTTTTATTATTAAGCGGCTTTTTCTTTTCCAAAAGCTCGCCCAAACTTCATCGCTGGCTGCTGGGTCTACCTACGTTTGGGCCTATGATCCATGATTGGGAAGTGAACAAGGCCATACGGCCCAAAGTGAAATTTTATGCAATTTCATTGTTGAGCTTGGCAATCGGGTATACAGTTTTCTTCACTGAGCGTGATCTATGGATAAAGCTAGTAATGTTAACTGTTTGGGCCTGCGTTTCAGTCTTCATTTACACGCGTAATTCCAGGTAGGAATTGCCTCTGACACTTTTCACATAACCCTGCATGTTAAAATTTTAGTGCATTTGGAGGGTTTATGCGCCACTTAGCTATAATACTAACATTGTTTTTTATGTCAGACATTGCCTACTCTTATGTAGATTTGAGCCTTAACTACAACTTCTCTAAACGAAAAATCGATGGAGCTGACACAGAGTTATCAGACGAAGACCAAGGCCAGGCTGTTACAACTACAGAAGGTTGGTCAATAAACTGGGGCTGGTTTATTTGGGAATACACAGCCTTGGAACTCAATTACTCCCGCACAAGCGAAAGACTGGTTGATGATAGAGAGAGCTCGAATAGCGACGGAACCTTTACTATAAAAGAAGTGGATAGCTTGGTTGTTACAGAGGTTCAAGGTGCAGGACTAAGACAGTCATTTGCTTCAAGAAAGTCTACAATTATTCCATCTATTTCAGTAGGCTACGCTCAACTTATTACCTCAGGTGAAACCACTTACAAGGTTGATGATAATGGCACCGATCAAGAAATATCTCTAGAGCGAGACAAGGAAACCAGCAATTCCGGTTATGTGACATTATCGCTCAGATTTAGACTCACCAAACTTATGGGACTCTCTTTGTCTGCAAAATCGGTTATGCCTGACTTTGACACTTCCAAGATGGAGGACAACCTTATATATTCAGCTGGATTTTCTTGGGTCTTTTAAGTTAACATTTTTTGAATATAGAAAGAGGACAGTAGGTTCTCTGTTGTTTACATGAGGTTAGTTGATGAAGTTTATGGTTCTTGTTTTGTGCAGTATCTTTGTTTCGTGTGCAAAACTTTCTTATATTGTGGATCAGGGAGTGGGGCAAGTTGCTTTGGAGTGGAAGGCCAGAAGCAATGAAGAAGTTCTCGCCGATGAGAAAGTTGATAAAAAACACAAAGAGAAGATAAAGCAGATTATGGCCTATAAAAAATTCTTCTACGATTACTTTGATAAAGAACCTACTAATATCTATTCTCAAACCACTTTTTTAGACCGTCCTGCAGTAACTTATTTGGTAATTGCTTCTCCTGTAGATAAAGTAGAAGCTTTAAGACATTCTTTCCCGATAGTTGGAGAGTTTCCTTACTTGGGTTTTTTTAGTCAAAAGGAAGCAAAGAATTTTGCCTTGGATTTAACAAATAAAGGTTATGAAGTTTATACTCGTCCAGTTTATGCTTACTCCACGCTAAACCAATGGATATTTGACGATAATATTTTATCATCCTTCTTTGAGTATAATGAAGTTGAACTCGCTGAGATGATTTTTCATGAGTTATTTCACACGGTATTTTTCATTAAAAATGAGGTCGATCTTAACGAAAACTTAGCTCAATTCTTTTCCAGAGAACTCGTATTTGAATATTTTAATTATAGCGATCAACAGAAGGCTCTTTATTGGGAGAAACATAAAAAAGATAAAATCCTTACAGGGAAAGTTGCAGGGTTAGCAAAGGAGCTGCAGGCTCAATACTTGGATAAAGGTAGAATCATATCCAATGCAAAAAGTGTAAGAGAGGAGTTTCTCGAAACACTTTTTAGACCTGAAATCAGCAAAACTTGTGAAGAGTTAAAGGTTTCTAACTGTTGGCCATTAAAGAAGACTTGGAATAACGCCAGGTTTGCCGCATTTTTAACCTATGAGAGCGGCCAAGGTAGAATACAAAAACTGAGAAAACATAAAAACCTTCCAGATCTAAAGACCTTTTTCGCATTCTTGGTAAACGAAAGAGAGAATCATTTAAGCAGTGAAGGTTCTTTTGGCAAAAAGCTATTTAAGGAGATTTAGAGTGGCCCATATTTTATTTATTGATCCTATAGAGAAACTTAACATAAAAAAAGATTCTAGTCTGATGGCCGCAATCTCTTTTCAAAAACAGAATAAAGAGGTTTACCTGTTATTTGAAGAAGACTTTTATGTAAATAACCTTAAAGAAACAAAACTTCGGGTCTATGACTTTGAAGGGAAAATGAAAGAAGACGGTTATTACATTGATCAATTTAGTCTTAAAAAGGCAAAAGAAGTCAAAGTCTCTAGGAATGATACAATCCATATGCGTATAGATCCACCATACGATATGCGTTACCACAGGTATCTGTGGATGCTCGACTTTATATCTATTGCTTCAGGTTGTAATGTTGTTAACAATCCAGTTGGCATTATGAAACGCAATGACAAGATTGAAGCGTTCAAACAGAAAAAAAGTGTCGATAGCTTTGTTGGAGCAAGTAGGCAAGGGTTTGAACAATACGTTGAGGAGCTGAAAGAGCAGGGGTATGACGAAATTATACTTAAACCTTTAGATCTTTATAGTGGAATTGGTGTTGAAAAATTCTCAATTTCAGATGAAAAGCTAATACAAAAATTTACCAATAAAGTGGAAGAGTACCACGGAGCGATTATAGCTCAACCTTTTCTAAAGGCCGTATACGATGGTGAGTATCGCGCCGTTTACTTTGATGGCAACGAGGTCGGTTCAATAATGAAAAGACCTAAAGACGGGGAGTTCTTGACCAACATCGCTCAAGGGGCAGCCTATGAGAAGGTTGAACTGCCTCCAGGTGTCAAAGAGAGTTGCGATCAAACTGCTCGTGAATTACTGAAAGATGGAATCAGAATAATCGCCTTTGATGTTTTAGGTGAGGCGATAACAGAAGTTAATATTACATGTCCTGGATTATTTGTGGAGGTATCATATGCTAATAAAAAAAATCTCGCTGATTTGTACGCTTCTCTTTTTTAGTTTTGGAGCTTTTGCTGACGATCATGTCAAAGCAGACGATATCCTAGGCTACTGGTTAACAGAGGAAAAGACTGGTGTTATTCACATTCAAAAAGATAAAGACAATACCTATTACGGAGAGATTGTCTGGATTAAGGATATCCATACCGGAAAAGTCAAAGAAAGGTTTGATACTGAAAACCCTGAAGAAAAACTACGCAAGCGCCCCATCCTGGGAATGAAGAATACTTGGGGCTTTAAGTTTGACGGCGATGATGAATGGAGTGGTGGAAGCATTTATGATCCTAAGACTGGCAAGACCTATAGTGCAAAAATGGAGCTTGATGATAAAAATGAACTAGAGCTTAGAGGGTATGTAGGAGTCCCTTTATTTGGAAAAACAACTGAGTGGACTAGGGAAAAATCTAAGGTTCCTGAGTACATTCAGAAAAAATAGGCATTAGTTTCCCGCCTGGCTCTACCCACTCACAACTCGAAGGCCAAAAGCCGATAGGTTGTTAGACGGGCGGGAAGTATGAATAGAAAATTGTCTAAATTGCACCTTAAATTTAACATAATCGTGTTTCTTACGATCATATGTATATTTGGGGTGGCACAATACAACCACTATACAGATCTTCGCTCTGACTACCTAAATGTCGTTAAAAGAATAAGCCAAAGGCTTTCAGGTAAGTTTGATTTTTTTTACCACAATGTACAAAACATCTCTTTCAATTCTAGTGTCAAAAGGTTGAATCCCACCAATAGTATCCTTTACTTTGATTCCCTTGTGGCCCTTTACCCAAGCTATGATTTAATCATCCTAACCGACACCTCTGGCAGGCTTGTCGCCGCAAATACAATTGGATCTGCAGGGGAGGCCCTTGATTGGAAAAGAAGTGATGATTTTTCTCAGAGCAAATGGTTCCAGTCAATGAGCACCAGCCAAAAAAGTGAAGACTTCACTAAAAAACTTTTTGGCTCTCTTAGTTTGGACGTTCAGGAAAGTGGGACGGCATCGTCTATTTATAAAAGAAAAAAGTACGGTATGCATTTCAGTTCTGCAGTAAGGGATAGAAATGAGAAAGTTGTAGGATACCTTACTACCTTTGTAAATGATCAGTGGCTTTCCAAGCTATTACATTCAGCATCTTCCGAAGTCTTGAGAGATAAGGAGTCTGGATTTGAAGCAGTTTTAGTTAATTCTAAAAATGAAGTGTTAGCCTCCAATAAAGCTCTGGGACTTGCTCCGCTTTCTAAATTATCTTTTGACGTAAAAACCGCACAGTTTTCTAAGTTGTGGGGGGAAGGAAAAATTTTAGATGGATTAAAGTCACTGAAGGTTTTTTTTAATAACCCTTTCTTTATTGTTTCAAAATTTAATCACCAGAACTTCATAAATGACTTTGACTGGTCTTTAATCGTTAAGTTTGGCAAAGAGAATGCCCTTGCTTCAATCTGGAAAAATCTCTTGCTAGCAACAGGTGCAATGGGAATTCTTTTTATTGTAGGATTTGTATATAACATTAGAATTCAAAAAATGTTAAAGCTGGAAGTGTCTAAAGCGTGGAAGAGTGCTGAGGACTCCTTCTCCAAGACTAAACAGCTAAAAGCTGCAACCCGTGCACTAAAATCAACTTATAGGGCATTAGACGGACTTAGAAGCTCTAAACTGCTTACACTTGAACCTGAAATTCCAAAGCCTGATCTTTCCGACTCTAATAAACTGTCTAGAGCTCAGTTGAATTTGGAAGAATCGATAGATAAGCAAGGACAAACAATTAAATCCTTAAACTTTAAAAAACTAGACCAAAGGTTTAACCAAGCTGTTTCTATGCTTGAAAGATCCGAGTCCGAACTGAGACTATTAACTAAGCATCTTGAAAAATTAGACTCTGTAACCTTAAAGTTGAAGGAGAAGTCTTTAAAGTTAGATGTAAAAGCAAAAGAGTTCCGAGTCTTAGATACTTTACTAGAGGAGCTTAGGTCCTCACGTAGGGACGCCCAGATTTGTTCTAGGGCTCTTAGTAAGCTAATTCATAGTGGAAGTGACAATATTACAGAAGTGTGGAATTCACAATTTAGTATTTTAAATGATGGGAAAGACCAGATCGTAGAAAATCTAAATCAGGTTAAAGTACACATGGAAAGTTGGAATCGCTATAATGAGGGGAGAGAGCTATCCCAGACGAATTGGTTAAAGAAATGGGGTGACTTCATGCAAAGCTATGCTCATTCCAAAGAATCAATGGAAGAATTTAAAGCTGAATTGCTTAAAACCCAAGCTAGCATAGAGAAGCTTGGTATTGATCTTAAGTTCGATAAAAAAGACAAGAAGACGTCAAGCAAGTCCTTAAAAAACAAGAAAGCTGCATAGTTATTTAGCTTCAGTCAGCCAGCTAATTACTTAGTTAATTTCCATTCCTAGCGTGCTAGATTCCGTTCAAATCATAGTGACTAAAACATGTAATGGGTGCTCTGAGTGTCGCTTATACTTCTTTATAAAATAGGGACTATTGGTTTATTGGGCGAAGTGATTTAGCAAATAAGACCTCAAACTACAATTAGTAAGAGGCCTTTAGGTAATTATTATTTAAAGTCTTGAGTGTAGTCTGTTGAGATCTGCATTGTTGCTGACCAACAGCTTTGCTTTCTCAGTAATGTTCTTGTTTCATCACTACCACAATCATGCTCGCTTCCCGTTACTTGGCAAGCGTTGTCAGAGCGAACATCCCAAATTTCGACTACTGTGCCGTAAGTGGAGAAGTTTCTTTTGTTAGTAAAATCCACGATTGGTGAGCATTGCGAAACGGAAACTGGTCCAATTGTTTCTGTTGAATAGCGAGCACCAAGGGTGCAGTTCCTGTCAAGTTGTCCGTTTGGACACTGAACATCTCTTAAGCTAACTTTGAACTTAATCTTGGTGTAGAGATGCTGATCATCTGCTCCAGGGTAAGTTCTACCAAAACAGTATTCTGTTTGAGGTGATCCGCCTGGTTCAGGCTGGGCATGAAGTTTAACTCTAAACTTAAATCTTGAGTCTGTTTGAAGTGCATTGGCCGCTACATCGATTGCCCATATAGAGTCTTTACCCAGCTGATTATAGTTGTCACTATTATTCCAAGGTTTCCAGCTTGTTTGGCCTGCTAGTAAAAATTCTTTTTCTCTAAGAGGGAAGCCTTGGCCCTGGCCGTCAGACTGGGAACCGTAGCATGTTACTCCTGCTCCGCCGCCTCCTGTGGAGCCGCCACTTCCAGTTCCTCCACCTCCAGTTCCTGAATCCTCACCAGAAGAGGAGCCACCGCCAGAATCACCATCATTGTTGACTGTGGTGTTACTGGTGGATGTAGCCTCAGGGCTTAAACAAGAAGTAAAAGCAAATAGGCTTAGAGCAATAAGTAAAGTTTTCGTCTTCATAAAAAGGCTCGCTTTTTCAGTTTTCTAATATATTAATCGGAGGTTGTGGCATAAACTTGAGCAGAAAGATTAAATAATCGTAATTTTAAGTATTTGGAATCAAAATAAGCTCTATTGCAATGTTAGATTCTTTCTTGATAAGATAGGATGGTATGAAAGATGGCCAATTTATGACATTGATAGACTCTTTAATTCCCGGGCTTTATAGCTTTGGATACGCTCTAATTCCTGATGAATTGGAGGCGGAACAGTTGGTTATGGACGCCTATTCAGTATTTGTCATTAGAGAGGATGAATTTATTCAGGAGTGTGAACTTAATGAATCAAGGGAGAGGGCCAAAGTTAAGAGGTTTGTTCAATCCCAAATTTGTTCTGATATGGTTGAGTTGGCATCAAAAAGAGCAGGTCACCTACTATCACTTTTTAGAAGAAAGGGTGAAGAGTCAGCTTTTTATAGATTAGACCTTCATCAAAGATCGGCCTTGTACCTTAAAGAGAGTCTAGGAATGACTGTCTCGATGCTACAAGAGGTTCTTGTTTTGGAAAAACATCAGGTCATGGAGGCATTGTATAACGGTAAAATGCTTTTGAATGAAAAAAACACCTCGGAGTTGAGAAATGGATGAATTAAAAAATCAAGTTCCTGGTGGCTTCTCCGCAATGGTGAACGCTTATCTTGATGGCAGTCTGACTTCAGAAAAAGAGTCTTATGTTGAAGAGATTGTTGCAACCAATCCAAGCGCTTCCAAGATCTTTCAGCAAAGGTCTAATGAAAGAGATAAAATTAAATCTCTAATACCACATGTAGAGATAACCAAAGATTCCCTTAGAACCCTTAAACGAGAGGTTAGGGATATAAATAAGAACTTGATGAAGGCTAAGAAAACTTCTATTGCCTCCCGAATAAGCTCTGTCTTAAATACCACTATTTTTGAATTCTAACCATTTACAGTAAGCGAGTAATAAACGTGAAACTCACCATCTTTTATGATGATCTCTGGTGGGTTGGGCAAACTATTCATGTTCTTTAGAACTTGAAGGAAGAACTCTTGAAGCTTCTTTTTATTTGTCCATCTTAGCATTTTTATTCTGACGATATCGCCTTTCTCATCATAAGTAATTCTGCCAGTCATAGACTCTTTATCCTCTGTGAGTGGGAATCTAAGGTGAGGATTTGCGCGCTGAAAATCATTTAATTTTGTGTAGAACGAATTAATGTAATTTAAGGCTGTCCTTTTTCTAAAACTATAAAAAACAAGTTCGTACTTGTTTAACTCATCCTCTGGCACACCCTCTGGAACTTCCATTTCAACAACCACATCACTTTCACCGAAGGCCTTGGCGTATTCTCCAGCGGCTCCGGCATTTGGAGTGCTTTGAAGAAAGTTTTGAACACTCTTATTATCTAAGCTTAGGGCCTGAATAGGCTTTGTGCCAGTTTTTATGGGAGCCTTCATTGAAGGCGTGGGTGGAGTAACCTTTGCTGTTTTTGCACTTAGGTCGGAGAGACTTAACTCCTTTCCTTTAGGAGCTTGTTTTTTGTCAGTAGGAGTTTGAGTTTTTACCTGCTTGGGGATGTGAACCATATTTTTATTTTTCTTTTCTGGCACACCCACAGTTCTGATGGAGTTAACTTTAAATTGATGAGGTTTTTGAGCGACTTTGGATTCAGACCCAGAGCTGCCTCCCAACCAAATAATGGCTAGGTGAACAATAAAACTTATTGTTAGGGCCAATAGGAGTATTCCTTTACGTGATCTTATATCATGCCTCCTCAACGCAAGGTTACATTTGATTATATAACAGGACAAGACGCTAGGGCCTTGATTATGGCCGTAAATGTAAAAACTATACAAAAAAGTACATTTATGACGTCTCTAACTGATTAAAATTACATAGCAAAACTTTCCCTTCCTTGACGTTTGTTTGCTGGTATTGGAATAATAAATTGAAGCCGTTTGGTCGGCTTGCCAATTAATAATTTCAGAGGTTTAAATGAAAAGTTTTATCGCTTCAAGGAAGAACGTGATGATGTCAGTGTTGGCATGTGCCATGCTTGTTATACCCTTTGGGCTGTCAGAGTTTACAGGCTCTAAGATAAGCTCTACTAGGAATTTGAATGAAGGTTCATCAACTTGCTTTGCAAGAGTTGGGCAAACATTCACGGCCCTGATGATTAAGGACTTTTCTTCACCATACTTAAAGAGCTCATTTATGTCGATGACAGGGGAGTGCTTTGCGGAGCTCAATAAAAGTTTTGAGTCTCTTTATGGTGCAACTTACGCAGCTGCAGGTAAGCCTCTTAACAAGCTAAACTCTGATTTATTTTGGTTTCATGAGAAGACACAAAAACTTATGGAGATGGCCCAAAGTGGAAAGATTCAATTAACAGTTGGTTCAAATATCTTAAGTAAGTTCTCTGAGCTTGAAACTCTAAATTTTCAATTACAAGAGAAGTTAAACGAAAAAATTAGTTCACTAAATCTTTGGAAGAATATTTGGCTTGGATTGGCTATTTTTGGAGCACTCCTTATGACAGCACTAAACCTCTTGGTGTCTAGAGAGCGTCAGGCCGAGAAAAGCTTTTTCAAAGATTTAAATGACCAGGCCAAGGACACGCTAGAAAATTTCAACGATCTCGAGATGTCCAGTATTAGAACTCAAAGACTCATGGAGAAGGTTTTCAAAAAATTACAGGCCCCTTTTTGCTTTGAGCTTTTTAACCAAGTCCAAACAGATCTATTAGAGAGCAGAAGCACTCACTTATCTAAAATTGGCAGCTATGAAGAGCAGGGTGAAAATCTCGCTGCAAGTTCTTCAAAAGAAGAAGCTCAAGAAAACGTTGAAAAAGTGGAGTTCAACTCTCACGCCAGGTCCCTGATCAACAGAATGAGAACAAAAATTGATTCTGAGGGCATTGCAATAGAGGAGAGCTTGGAGGACGAGATTTTTGTAAAAGGCAATGAAGAGGGCCTAGAGCAACTTCTATTTAATTTATTTTCTTTTGCAATCGAAAAATCAGCCTCAAGTGAAGGGCAAAAAAAGATAAATATTCGCTCTAAGGCTTTGGGTGGAATATCATACTGTAAGGTAAGAATATCAGATCTTGTTTTAAATTCAGATGAAATGGAATTCTTCCACAGCCCTATGGATTCAAGCTCCAGCAATGTTAATCTTGCAGTATTGAAGGAGCTTGCTACGGATCTCGATGCTAATCTAGGTGCAAAGAACATTCTTAACAGTAATGGCAACTTTTCTGGGGCTGAAATAGAACTCATCTTTAAAAGACTTAAGCCTTTAAAGAAGCAGTCAGGACTTAGGACATTAATGAAAGGTTCTAAGAAAGATATTCTTAGGGCAATGCAATCAGAAGCATAAAACTGAGTATTAAAAATTTATTGAATTTAAAGATCCCGGCCTTGAGCTGGGATTTTTTTTGCTAGAAATTTAGGTGAAAGGTAACTGGGCCATCGTTGATAGAAGAAACTTTCATATCTGCGCCAAACCTGCCGGCCTCAACACTTACACCTTTTTCGACTAAACTTTGATTGAACTTCTCGTAAAAGTCTTTGGCCTTAGATGGCGCCATTGAGCGATCAAAGCTTGGACGATGCCCCTTTTTCCCATCCCATGAAAGTGTAAATTGGCTTATTGATAGGATAGAACCCTGAGCGTCTTGAATGCTCTTATTCATCTTACCCTTTTCATCTTCAAAGATTCTTAGTTTGAAAATCTTGTCGCTGGCCATCTCAACTGACTCTATGGTGTCGTCGCTTTCAAGACAAACATAGAGTAGAAGGCCTTGGCCTATTTTTCCAGATGTTTCACCATCAATTTTTACTTCTGCTTCGAGCACTCTCTGAATTACGACTTTCACTAAAAATACCTTTTTTTGTGTGACTTATAATCTAGATCTTTTAAAAGAATTTTTCTTATTGTATCGAACGTTTGGGCGTTTAGGCCTTTGTCCAAGAAGTCCTCTTGAAGTTTGAGTTCACTTTCATCCATCTGGAAGAGTCTTAAATATATGTACTCACCAAAAATATGACCCACATATTGGGCCATCTGATGAATGTCAAACAGCGAATAGGCCCTTATAGTTTCTGACAAGTCTTCACCATCTAGGATTTTTAGAGAAGCTTCCATGGCCTTGTTGCCAGTTGTATGAAAAGACTTTTTAAGGTTCCAATACATTTCACATTTTCTGTGGGGATTCATTATCTTTGAGAAAAAGAAAGCATACATACTTTCAAGAATAAATAGGGATGCGAGCAACTTCGGATCTTTACTTATTTTTGAACGCTTTTGATCGATGCACTCTAAATAACTATGAAAAATGTGAATCCCTGCCAAATACGAAATTCTATTCATAGAGTAGCTTGAGCAATAAAATACTTTACCGGAAGGTAGCCTAAATGATTGGCCTGTGGCTATTAGCTCTTGATAAAATTCAAGCAGCTCCTTATCTCCAAGCTCTTCAATCTTTTCTTCAATAAATTCTAGCCCTGTGTGATCGTGAAGATTAAAGTCTTCCAGTTCTTCTTCTGAAATGTTCACGTTTGCAATATTAACGAGTTCAAGGCAAATTCCAAGAAAGTTTTCGTGGGTGTCCTCGCTAAAAATCTTTTTACCCTTCTCAATAATATATTCATGGATATCAAAGTCGGGATCGCTGTCTAGGTTCTCATACCAATAGATCATACTTTCATACTTGACCCATGGAGGTGCGGAATTTATACAAAACTCTCTTTCGCTAAATGCAATGATTGGATCATTGGCACTTTCTTCTTTCATAGTCCAATAAACTTCATCTAGGTTTTGATGGACGATGGTTTGGATAGTGTCAGGTCTTTTACTGGATAACAGGGCAGGTATCTTGTTCGGTGAAATGTGAAGTTCACCATATACAACCATTATGTGGGTCTTAGGTTCTCTTTCCAATGTTTTAGCAAGGGTTTCGGCTGCAAATTCATCACGCTCTCTCAAACCACCCCTTGTGTTTATTGCCAAGATTCTTGCGTCGCTTTCTTTGGCCAACTCAAAAACTAATTTGTAATGCGTCCAAGGAAAGCGCCAGGAATCGTGGTAGTGAACGCTTTCAAGGAATTCTAGTTCTGTTAAATGGCCTTCCATGTATGCGTCAATACAATATTGGTATCTGGCATCAACCATCTCTAAGGCAATAATACACTTTCTATTTTCTTGAGCAGACACCCTAAGAATTCTTAAAACATTTCTTATATTCTGGTCAAATGTGTGAAAGTCCCCAAGGTAAACTACATTGGAAGAAAGTACACTCTTTTTGAGTGCTTCGATATTTGAGGGAGAGAAGGGACGCTTTGAAAAGGAAAGTTGATCGTCGCGGTAGGCTATTAATTCTTCCGACACTGAGCCTTCCAAAGAATAAGCTTTTTGTTTTAGATTGCGATAAATTTTTCGACGCAGATCGTTTAATTGCTTTTTCAAAGAAAACCCTTAAATTGCTTTAATTTAGTTTAAGAGGGAAAGTTTTAAAAGTTAAGGTAAAAAATTTAGCCGCGTGCTATCGATTGATTTATTAACGTGCTGTAAAGTCTTGGAATTTTTTCTCTTGTCTCTTCCAATGTCTGTCTAAGTGAATTAAAGCCTGCAATTATAGACTTTAGATCATCTAGTCTTGGAGCGGAAACTCCTTGAAGGATTTGAGACACTGGAATTCCTTTAAGGTTTTCCAATATGAACTGGAGAAAAGCAATCATTTCTTCATCTGAGTAAAGAGTAATTATAGGGTGATCTTGAACAAAAAGCTTAAGACAAGTAGACTCAAGTCCCTCATGTACCTCCACCTTCTTCTTAGTTTTTTGAAGTGGGGAGTGGATCAAATTCATTGGGCCTTCGTTGTCAAAGTTTACGAAAATATCCTCATTCTCAGGGTAGATCGAATATGTCTTTGAAAGCACTAATGGTGTCTTTAAAATTGGGTTATTAAAGTTAATTGCCTTATGTGTTTCGCTATTGCCCAGAGTATCCAAGGCCCTAGTAATCATTCTCTTAAAACCAGAAAGCTTATCCAAAGCCGCACAAGGGTAATTTTTGGCAACCTCTCCAAGAAACTTTTCAATTGAAGAGAACTGTTCCTGAACCAGGCTTGGCCTCATTTCTAAAATATCGTCGGAATCCGCTGAAAGAAGGGATAGTCCGGAGGCAATATGATCAGGTAGGTCTTTGTATTGATAGAAAAATTTTGGAAGCAGAAGCTTGTTTAGGCTTGCTTTAACTTTCTTAAGTTCACTCGTGAAGGTAAGGTCAATAATTTGCTCTCCAATAGGGGAGTCGAAAAAATCTCTAACGGCGTCAATACTAAGTTTTGGCCATTTTGGATACGCTCCAAAGTAAAAGCACATGGAGTGTCCGTATTCATAAGACTTCACTTCAAGAGAGCTGGATAGGATTATTTCTAAGCGAACCTTTTCTTTTCTTCTTTGGTCCACAATTATTACAAAAGGAGCTAGGTTTGCACTATTTGCGTGAGAATACTCAAATAATGGGTCCTCATCCCTATATGTATTATTAAAGTCAATATTTTGAATATCAAAAAAGAAGTCCAGTGGCATGCAGTTCTTTAGAAGGTTGTTAAAGAATTGCGGGTGTGTGATTTTATTTGCGTCCTTTGAGGAAGAATGAATAAGTCTTCCATTTACAATAGCATCTTGAAAGAATTCAAACTTTGCTTCGTGGAAGCTCTTTTGATAAAGAGCTGGAGCATCTCCCAAGTTGGCAATAAAAAAGTCTTGTATCAGTTTTGTAAGCTGAGAGTAGTGCTGAAAAGTGTCTAAGTTTGCACTAAGTCTAAAAGTAAAACAAGTCTGCTTCTTAGGGTTGGTGAAGGTCGTGCTCTGCTTTGAGAAAATGTAGATGTAAGAACCAACTTCACCTTTGCCTTTAACTTCCTCCAGATTGAAAATACCTTCAACTCTAAACTGTTTTAAAAGGCCCTCAACTTTATTCTTCTGACTTGGAACAAATAGCTTTTTAGAGCTTATAACAAAGAGGAATCCATCTTCTTTAAGAAATGTGCTCTGCTCTTGAATTTTTCCAAGCAGAAAGTGCTGAGAATTATTCTTTGGATACTCTGTAAGGTTTAGAGTAATTCTATCGTATGTTGAATGGTTCAATGAAATATCGTTTATCATTAAACTTTTTTGACCAACACTTGAGTTTTTTCTGTTTCTCAAGTGTCCACCAGCAACCTGGCTGACGAAAGTAACTGGCTCTTTACCCTTGTCTCTTGCGATTTGTGCCAAGAATGTCAAAAATTGAAGTTCATTTACTATTTTCCAATATTGTCCGGCCTCAAAGTCGTTTCTTTTGAAGTCTGGACAAAGAATTTGATCCCACTTTTCTTTCTTATTTGCCTCTTGAGCAAGCCAGTGTGATAGGGCCAGGGACTCAAGGTAATCGCCAGCAAACTTGCAGCTTATAACTTCCATGTCCTGGGAGCTAGTTTTAAAACCGTTAAATGGCCTATTGCTTTGAGTATTTAACCAAAGTGGAAAGTTGATGAACAGTGAGTTTAAAAACAGTCCAAAGTTCTTGTGAGACAACGCGTGAGAATACAAAGTGTTTGTTCTAAGAAGCTCTTCTGACTTGATTGAGATGTTTTTAATAATCTCTGTAACATTTAGGTTGAAAGAGGTTCTTTGTAGCTCTCCAAGTAGCGACTGACATCTCTCAGATGGACGATACCAACTGTAGATATTTTGTTCTAAAGCTTTCGATTTTAGTTCGCTACTTCCACCCTTTTGAAAAACATTGGTTAGAAAAGAATTTGGATAAAGAAGCTTCTTTGGATCAGAGTCAATGGCAGTCTGTTCCATTAAAACGCTAATGAATCTTATTTTTAGAATATAAATTACAGAAACTCTAAAGCTAAAAATATTGATGAACTCATCAAGGAGGTCTCTGTATTTAGAGTCCGGGTTCTCAATCTCCTTCCAAAAAACAGTATAGTCATCCATCTCAGAGCATATACATGTTTTAAATTCAACGTAAGAGATGAACTCTTCGTAAATTGAAATTCGAAGTTTGCGGTTAAAGTTGTTTCTTTTAAGAAAATTAACTTTGGCGTCTTTGTAAAATTCGTCCAAGAGTTCTTTGAACTTTTTTACTTCTTTTGAAATTAAAGATTCACCCTTCCAGCCGGGAATAAAGTATTTTTGCAAACTACTGTCGGACTCCTGGTCAGACTTCGGAACAAAAGGGCTTAGAGCGTTTTTGACAGTTTCAGACATAGCCGTGCCCTGATCAATTTCGTCAGAGAATTTAGCTTCTGAATGTTCTGGTTCATTAGATTCCTTTAGGAACCAATGCCCAGCGTGAAACGATCTTTTATTCAAGCGTCCTCTCTCTCTACACTCTTCAATAAAATTAGTTGCTTGCGTGGTTTTTTGTGAGGGGAATTTGTATCCAACTAGGCAAGTTTTGTCACCATAATTTAAGAATGTAAGCAAAAGTTTTTTTTCTTAAAGCTGGCACAGACTCAAGTCGAGAAGAATTTATATAGTCGGTGGACAACCGCTTGGAATATGGACAATGGACACAGGAGAAGCACATGGAAAAGGGCTTTAATGATGATGAACTAGCAGACATCATGAACGAAATTGAATCATTGGAAAAAGAGTTTGCGCACGATGACAAAGCAGAAGAAGCTGAAAATGTTGAAATGAAGTCAACTGAGGAAACGGAATTTATTGAGACGCCGTCAGTCAATGAGGTCGAAGAAGTTGTTGAGCCCCATGCTGAAGCTGAAGAAGTTGTAGATATGGAAGAGGTACATGCCGCTCATGAACATGATGCGCCAGTGCACACTGAGGAGCCAGTTAAAGAGATGGCACCGATCCAAGAAGTAAAAGAAGAAATGGCTGAAGTTCTTGGGAACCTAAGCGAAATGCCAGTTGAGGACATTGTACCAACGGCGGTAAATAACGATGAGCATGAAGAGAATGTACATCATATCAAAGAGAGGGAAACTGTGAGTCATAAACAACAACAACCAAAAGGACACACAGCTATGAGCTTTCATGTTGAAGGCGACATGAAGTTTGAGCTTTCATTTCATATTTCAGGAAAATTTGTTGGACTTACTGTAACAGAAGAAGGACTTGAGATTGGCCTTGATGGTGGAGCAAAGTTCACTATTCCTGTAGAACACGGCGCTGAGCATAAAAAAGCGTCTTAGAATAAATGTCCATTTCCATTTTGGGAGGAGTTGCTAAAGGCGCAAAGCTGGCGACTCCTAGTTCCCATAATACTCGTCCCACATCAGTACTTTTAAAAAGAAGACTTTTTGACTCCCACCAGTCTTTTGAAGGCATCGAATTTTACGACATCTGCGCTGGCAGTGGTTCTATGGGCATTGAAGCAATGTCTAGAGGTGCTGAAAAGGTTATTTTTGTTGAGTCTAATCAAAAAGCATTAGGCATAGCTAAGAAGAACTGCCAGGAACTGAAAAAGAAGTATCCTCTCGAGGCAGAAACTCAATTTATAAAATCTGACGCCATTAAGTTTCTAAAGCAAATGCAGGAAGGTGAGGGGGAAAAAGTTCTCTTCTTTGATCCTCCCTATGAAAGTAAAGATCTGTATATTGCACTCGGAGAGTTGCTAAGAGAGAGGCCAAAGTTATTCACAAAAATTATTGTGGAGTTTTGCAGGCAAAAAACAGCACCCGAGAAAGAGGTGCAAGAGTGGCTGGGTAAACCTGACAAATCTTATCGACAGGGTACTAGTTTTCTCTACATTTATGATTTGAACTAAATGATCTATAATAATTGGCAAGGAGACTATTCATGAAAAAGAAAGCGCTTTACGCCGGCTCATTTGATCCGTTTACCAACGGCCATTTAGATATTGTTAGGCGTGCACTTAGCATTTTCGATGAAATCTACATTGTGATTGCAGTCTCTCCATCAAAGAAGGCCTTTTTGGAAAGACCTTTGCGCAAGGAATTACTGCAAAAGATATTTGCAGACGAACCTAGAATTAAAGTTGATATGTGGGATGGTCTTTTAGTGGACTACGCCCGTGAAAATGAAATAAAATCAATTGTTAGAGGCCTGCGTCCTACTGGGGACTTTGAATTTGAATTTCAAATGGCGTCAATGAATAGAAAACTGAACTCTGAGTGCGAAACAGTTTTTTTCGCAACAGGTGAGAAACTATATTATATTTCTTCAAGCTTGGTTAGAGAGGTCTTTAATCACGGTGGCGACATTTCAGAGTTTGTGCCAAAAATAGTCCAGGAAGAAATGGAAAAAAAACGGGGTAGTTAATGTATTTGAGCTCCAGAGTGCTCGATCTCAGTGAAAGTGTAACGCTAAAGATAAATGAAAGAATAGCTGAACTTTCTGCATCAGGACAACATGTTTACAACATGACTGCCGGGCAGCTTCCCTTTAAGCCTTCACCGGAGTTTATTAATTCACTTGAAAGGCAGCTAAACTTTTTAAAGAGCTATCAGTACAGTCCGAATGCTGGCTTTCAAAATTTGCGAACCAAGATTTTAGAAAGAACTGCCTCCAAGAGAAAAATTAGTTTTGCACAAGGAGACTTTGACTGTGTCTTGAGCAATGGCTCAAAGCAATCAATTTTTAATGTACTTGGAGCACTGGTAAATCCAGGGGACGAAGTTGTCGTATTAACTCCTTATTGGGTCTCATATCCAGAGATGGTTAAACTTTGGGGGGGAGTAAGTACACTTGTAAAGTCTAAAACTTTTGATAATTACACTCCTGCCTTAGAAGAGATTGAAAGAGCTCTTACTCCAAGAACAAAGGCCATTATAGTTAATAGCCCTAATAATCCAGCGGGTATTCACTATCCTGAAGAATGGATGATAGGATTTGCCAAGTTAATAAAGAACTATCCTGAGCTAGTGGTTATTTCAGATGAACTTTACTCTGAGGTCAGCTACTTTGATCCAAAACCAAGTTATTTCTACCAACATGATCCTGAGCTTTTAGGACAAACCGTTATTATAGACGGCATTAGTAAAACTTTTGCATGCACAGGCCTTAGACTAGGGCACTGTATCGCTCCAAAAAAGATCGCTGACGCCGTGGCAAAAATTCAAAGTCAAACCACTTCCGCTCCAAACAGTCTTACTCAAAGAGCGCTTGAAGATTTTGACTTTGATCTTCTTCAAAATTTCTTCGATCCAGTAAAACAGCAACTCAGAACATGTGCACAAATTCTTAGAGAGAAATTTAGAGATCACGGACTTTCTCATTGTTGGTATCAGACAACTTCAGCGTTTTATTGTTTGGTGGATTTTTCCAGAATGCCTTTCTTTGAGGCCTTCGATGCTCCCTCAGAAGATAAATCAGAAGAAATAGTCCAAGATATATTTGATAAAATTGGTGTGGCTTTGGTGCCAGGAACAGCTTTTGGACACTCAAATAGTGCGAGAATGAGCATGACCCTAGAAACGGCTCCATTTGAAGAGGCCATGGATAGACTCGTAAACTATATGGCCAAAAAGAACTCTTAAGAGGGGTTAAGAGGCAAATGTTGCGAGGTTAAGTCCTATCACTCTCTCCGGTATAATTAGTGGTGGAGGGGTATGTGTTAAGATTATCCGCAATATTTAGTCTCATTTTGCTAGTCTCATGCGCAAAAACAGACGAACAAATTATTGATTCAGCAAAGCAAGAAGCAAAGTACTATCTCAGCGATAATAATTGCTCCAAGGCCCAGAAGGTTTTGGATGAGGCCGGCTATCAAAACGACGATGCTGAGTATCTGTCACTATATGCTTCCATGTATGCGTGTAAAGCTGGGTACTCTGAGTTTGACCTTCTCGATGAAGTTACAACAATCGCTGCAAACAGCTCCCAACTTCTAGGCTCCCTTACAACACTTGGAACTAGCAATGAGACCGCTCCGGACTCAACTAGCTACACAAATATAATGAATGCAATTGATGTACTTCTTAATTCTGCAGGAACCTCCCCAAGTGCCACTGCAAGAGAGTCAAAGTTTGGTGTTACTGGTGCTACCAATTTAAGTTTTCAGGCCCTTTATTTAATTCTTGTCGAATTTGGAAAATTTCTTCAGTTATACGGAAACACCGATGCTGCCGGGGACAAGTCTGATGGAAGTTTTACTAACACTTGTATTTTTACATACACCCAAGTTGATGCCGTCAACTATGCTAATACCATCTTACCTACATGTAATAGTGTTGGTGGCGACGAAGGAAGTGACTTTCTAGAATCACCGGTTACAGATGATGAAATAGACGCAAGGCTATGTGAGGGCATCTACTTATTCAACAATTTAAGGGATATTCTTAGCAATGTTACCATTGGAAACAGCAGCACCTTTGGATCACTCAAAGATGTTGGTGATGTTCTTGATGATATGATCGCCGATGCTGAGAGTGCTGAAAGTGCAGGTCTTAATACAGAAGTGGCCTACCAGGATTCAATAGCGGCAATTAAAACAATAACAAGCAAAAGTGACTGCGAAGCTCTTCCTAGACAGAGACTTGAGAAGTGGTACTCAATCATTTTTGAAACAGCTCTACCGGACAACGATTAGTGAGAATAGCAGCGGCATTGATATTAATTATCACCTGTGCACAGGCCAGAGAGGAAAGGTATCTAGGCCGAAGTGCCCGTGGCATTTTAATGGGTGATGCCTATACTGCCGTTGCTGATGATGAATACACACTTTTCTACAATCCAGCAGTTTTGGGAAGACATGAAGGTTTTTCTTTTTGGCCTATAGATCCTTCAATTACTGTCACAAACCCTATGAAGGTAGATTTAGACTCTTTTAGCAATCTTGGATCAGATCCAAGCAGTATATCTGATGCTTTGATGGACCAACCAATTCACATTGGATTTGGAGCAGCCCCTGGTTTTAAAATGGGTCGCTTCGGGATAAACGCAATTCTAAACTACAACTCAAATTTCACTCTGATGAACCAGGTAACCCCAATGCTTGATGTTGACTACCGTTATGATAAAGGATTTATCATGGGGTATGGGTTTCCACTTAAGCAAGGTCTCTCAGTTGGTGTCTCAACTAAGTACCTAAAAAGAGAATCTATTTTTGGAACTTATAACTTGACCAGTCCAACGGTTATAGATGCATTTGGCTCAGGTGAAATTCAAGATGTTTTTAATGCTCTTGGTAAAGTAAATGGAGATGGTTGGGGCTTTGACTTTGGGCTAGACTATCAAACAAAGTCTGGGCCACAAACCATCAGTGTAGGTCTTGCGATGCTTGATGTGTACACAAAACTATCCACAGAAAGCAATCCTGATAACAGGGAGGTTCAGCCTCAGCCGATGCAGGTTAACTTGGGAACAGCTTGGAATGTTGAAATTGGTCCTGGATTAGACTTCACATTGTCTGGAGACCTAAGAAATCTTGAGCAACAGATGGATTTTATGAGAAGAGTTCGTTTGGGAATGGAATTGGGGTTAACACCGGCATTATCTGTTATGGGCGGTTTAAATGCAGGCCAGTACAGCTATGGATTAAAACTGAACTCCGGACTTTTAAAAATCTATGCAGGTATTTTCTCTATGGATATTGGAGAAACTCTGGGTCAGCAAAAGTCTGAAAGAGCAGTTATTTATCTGAGCATGTTGGACTTTACATTTGATGGTTAAACTTTTCTGACTTACAATGAATTAACGTTCACCAGTTCTGGAGGAAAATTCATTGGCAACACCAAAAACCTTTATTCTTGACACAAATGTTCTACTATTTGACCCCTCAGCTATAAATAAGTTTGGAGAAAACAAAGTTTTCATCCCTCTTGTTGTAATCGAAGAACTGGACCGGTTCAAAAAAGATCAAAACGAAAACGGAAGAAACGCTCGTTACTTTGCAAGGCTAGTAGACGAGTTGAGAGAAGAAGGATCATTGGTTAAGGGTGTTAAGCTTGCCAACGGTGGAACTCTTCAAATAAGCATCCTTAGAGAGCCTGCAACAAAGCATGCAGGGATTGACCTTAGTATTAATGACAACCTTATTTTGGCCAACGCTTTATATCTTAAAGAGCAGGGGGAAGAGTGTGTTGTTATTAGTAAAGACATTAACTTAAGGCTAAAAGGCGATGCTCTTGGGCTAAAGGCCGAAGACTACGAGACAAGTGAAATAACAATTGAAGAGTTGTATTCTGGACAGAGAAACTTTGAAGTCACTGGGCAGAGATTGACAGATTTCGAGCAAAACAGATTCTTGGAACTTAGTGAGGAAGAACAAAAGCAATTCTATCCAAACGAATATCTTATTGTTCATGAGGAAAACAATCCTCAAAGAAGACAACTTGGAAGGTACTTTGCCAAAAAGGGTGGCATCGTTCCATTGATTAAATCCAGAGAGGGTGTTTGGGGTATTTACCCGAAGAATGTCGAGCAACAATTCGCATTTGACGCTTTAATGAATAACGAAATTAAGCTCGTGAGTCTTGTTGGGAAAGCAGGAACAGGAAAGACTCTCTTAGCGATTGCAGCTGGCCTTGAGTGTGCAATTACACAACAGCAGTTTTCTCGAGTTTTAGTTTCAAGACCAATTGTTCCAATGGGAAGAGACCTTGGTTTTCTTCCTGGTGATGTAAATGAAAAGCTTGGTCCATGGATGCAGCCTATATTTGATAATATTGACTTTCTTTTTGGAAACCAAAGATCAAATAATCAAGCAACTACTTGGGATGAGCTAATTAATGAAGGCCTATTGCATGTGGAGCCGCTTACTTATATTAGAGGGCGCTCACTTCCAAACCAATATATGATTGTGGATGAGGCCCAGAACCTGACACCTCATGAAATTAAAACGATTATCACTAGAGCGGGTGAGGGAACGAAAATTGTTCTGACCGGTGATAGTGAGCAAATCGACAATCCTTACCTTGACTCTATAAACAATGGTTTGGTTTATTCTATCGATAAGTTGAAGAATGTGGATATTGTTGCCCATACTAAATTACAGCAAGGCGAAAGATCTCCACTGTCAGAGATAGCCAGCGAATTGCTTTAATAGGAAAATGATTACTGATAGGGACTACCAAAGAAAACACCTAAGGGCGCCGTTTAAATACTGCGTCCTCTATGTTGATGACAACTTTGCTTTCAAGGCAAGGGCCGTAAACATATCAGAAGGTGGAATGCTCTTGGATCAAGTCCCTCACTTTCCAGAGCCTGGTCAATCAGCACCTTTATTAATCTCTCTTCCTCAGTATCCTTTATTTAAAAATTTCTCATTAGAGAGGCTTAAGTCATTTAATGATGAGATCTTAAAACCAAAGGTTTTGAGATTGGAGTGCGAAGTCATTAGAAAATTTGGAGAGTCAAATAGGCTAGAGGCGGTTTTTTCAACCAAGGTTGGTGCAAGGTTCTTAAACCTTAACCCTTCGGATAAAAAGGCCATATCTGCATATGTGAATGTCTTCGCTGGCAATTTGATCTACCTCCAAATCCTTCTTGATAACATGAACTCCGATGATGAAGGTCTTGAGAAGGTGAGGGAGCTTTCAAAGATTATGGGTTATGAGCCTGATATGAAAATCTCACAGCTTAGAAAAGAAATTCATCACGATTACAAATCATTGCAATGGCTTTAAGGTCTTAAGCTACAACGATAAAGGTTTTACATTTCAAAGGAAGGTCTACATCCTCTAGGGAAACGTTATCATAAGCACCAGGCTCAGAAGTTCCCCAACTTACACTATATTCGGGATATTGATCTCCTATAGGTCCAACATCAGCATTGATCTTTTTAAACTTCACCATTGCTCCAAAGACTGCATAAGTGCCTGCATTTACAAAACAACGCCCAACTCGGGGACTCTCAAGCAAGTCCTCAATAGCAGGAACCTGGGTCTCAGCAAGCATATCGCCTACAATGTTGAAATAATTAACGCGATAATCTTTGAGCTAAGTCCAGGATTGAAAAAATAGCACCTTAATTAGAATCCCCACGGCTAATGTAATCAAGCAATAAATATTCTGCAGTTCCTTATAAATAAAAATAACTGGCCCTCTGAGAGGGCTTTTTTTTGCCTGCCTAATGCTTAGTTAAACCTGATTTTCGTCTAAAATGTTTTTGATTAGTTCTTTTTGATAGTCCAAGAACTCGCCATAGTCGGCGAGTTGCTCTTTGATACCTTCACCTTTATCAAGTGATTCAAGGATGATCTTGTGAAGGATTTCAAGTCTTAAACAATTATTTGTGAAGTCATGTTTAAGTTTTGCCTTCATGATGGTTAGTGCAGAGTTGGTGGTTCATCCACTTTTGATTTTAGATTGTAGGCAAAGGTGCTTATTTGGTCAGACATGCTTTTCTCATTAACTCTATTTGCAAGCTCTTCCATCAACATAGCACCCTTTAAAAGGAACTCGTCATCCAAGTTTTCCTCTTTCATTCTCTCAATAATGTAGTTTGCCTCATGGCGAAGTTCGCCAATTTTTAGTTTACCAAGATAGCTTTTGAATTCGCTTTCTTTGCGTTTGAAGTAGATCTCTTCTCTTTTTTCAGCAAGTGAAACAACTTTTTTCATGATACTCCCTGTAGCCTCTTGGCCTCTTCCCCTCAATATAAAGCAATGATCGTGCCAATTCCCTAATAAAGGCACTTGCTTTTTTTCACTTAGAACAGAGCATTTATAGGGCCTGGAATACGCTTGTTCAAGAAACAACACTCGTATTTTCAAGGCATTGTAATCTTTACTGTTAATAGGGCGCGAAAAATGAATAAAATTTACATCGTCACTGTGTCACCAGCAATTTTTTCCGGAGCTAATATGTCACCAGGTCAGTAATGAAAAGGCTTTGGCCGTCTAAGATATATCGATTGACATAAACTCGATATAAGTTATTAATTTAGTTATGTTTTAATAACTAAAAAAGCTCGCTTTAAGGCGAAATATTACTCAAGTTTATCACTAATTAATCCGAATAATACGATTGAAATAATCAAACAAATGAAAATGAGGTATCAATGACAGCCCCTAAAATGTACATCCCTAATCCTGTAGTTATTGAGCAAACTGCTAGAGGAGAGCGTCAATACGACATATATTCAAGATTGTTGCTAGATAGAATTATCTTTTTAGGAACTGAAGTTAACGATACCGTGGCAAACCTTTTGATTGCCCAGATGTTGTTCCTGGAGCAAAACGATTCTGAGGCTCCAATTCACTTCTATATAAATAGTCCAGGTGGAAGCGTTTACGCAGGTCTTGGGATCTACGATATTATGCAACACATTTCATGTCCTGTTTACACATACTGTGTAGGTCTTGCTGCCTCTATGGGCTCTTTGCTGTTGGCAGCAGGTGAGAAAGATAATAGATACGCTCTTCCTCACAGTAGAATCATGATCCACCAACCACTTGGTGGTGCAAGAGGACAGGCGTCTGATATTGAAATTCAGGCAAAAGAGATCCTTGATCTTAAAAAGCAACTAACTCAAATCTATGTAGACCACACTTCAACAGGAAAGAGCTTTGAAGAGTACGAATTGGCAATGGATAGAGATCGTTATTTGAACCCAGGTCTAGCTAAAGAAATGGGCTTAATAGATAACATTATTCAACCGAAAGGTAAGAGCAAGTCAAAAGATTAGACGTAATTATTGAGATTTTGAAGGAAACTTATGAGTAACAAGAAAGAAAGCGGAAGCTACGGAACACTACACTGCAATTTTTGCGGCAAATCTCAAAAAGAGGTTAAAAAGCTTATTGCTGGACCTGGAGTCTACATCTGTGACGAGTGTATTGAGCTTTGTAACGACATTATTTATGAAGATTCAGTGAAGTCGGTTTCAAAGACCTCTCTAGACAACGTTCCTAAGCCACATGAAATTAAAGAGCATCTTGACCAATATGTAATTGGACAAGACAGAGCTAAGAAAATTATCTCAGTAGCTGTGCACAATCACTATAAGAGAATTACTCACCGTCCTGCAAAAGGCGATGAGGTTGAATTGGCGAAATCAAACATTCTTCTCGCCGGTCCTACTGGTTCTGGTAAGACGCTCTTGGCACAGTCTTTGGCCAAATACTTGAATGTTCCTTTTGCAATTGCAGATGCGACATCTCTAACTGAAGCTGGTTACGTAGGCGAGGATGTTGAAAACATTATTCTTCATCTTCTTCAAAACTGTGACTACGACATTGAAAGAGCTCAAAGAGGCATCGTATATATTGACGAGATCGACAAGATTGCCAAAAAATCTGAAAACCCATCAATTACCAGAGATGTTTCTGGAGAGGGTGTTCAGCAGGCACTTTTAAAGCTTATTGAGGGCACTATCGCAAGTGTTCCACCAAAAGGCGGGAGAAAACACCCTCAACAAGAGTTTTTGCAAGTTGATACAAGCAACATCCTATTTATTGTTGCCGGAGCATTTGTAGGGCTAGACAAGGTTATTGAACAGAGACAAAACAAGAAACCAGCTCTTGGTCTTGCGGCCTCAACTAAGAAAGAAGAAAAGGTTGAGAAGTCTGCAATTGAGCAAATGGGCGGAATTGAGCCGGAAGATCTATCTAAATATGGTCTTATTCCTGAATTTATTGGCCGTTTGCCAGTAAATGCAATGCTGCAGGAACTCGATGAAGAAGCTTTAATGCAAATTCTTACTGAGCCTAAGAATGCCATCACTAAGCAGTATAAAAAGCTTTTTGACTTTGATGGGCTAGAGCTTGAATTTGAAGAAGAAGCACTTAGAGAGGTTGCTAAAACGGCAATTAGCAAGAAAACAGGTGCAAGGGGACTACGTTCCATTCTTGAGCAAACTATGCTTGATGTAATGTATGAAATCCCAGCAAATGAGAAGATTGGAAAATGCGTTGTTACCAAGGATTCCATCCTAGGAAAAGAGCGACCAAAATTAATTGAAGGCGAGCGAAAAAAAACTGAACCGAGTAAGTCATCAATTAAGTCGGCCAAAGACATTGAAAATGCGTCGTAAAGCCTGAATAATTTACCGAATATCTTCGTACTGTAAGATTAAATAAGGGCCTAGGAGTTATTTTCCTAGGCTTTTTTTTTGACCTGAATTCCCTTTTAGGTAACAATAAATATAAGTCGCCGGTTTAGTCCATAACCGGCATTTTTGTAGAAGATCATGCGCAGGAGGTGCTATGACGGACAAGAAGTCATCGAACACAAAAAACTATCCCTTATTGCCATTGCGGGATGTAATTATCTTTCCACACATGGTGGTTCCACTATTTGTCGGAAGAGAGAAGTCCATCGCGGCACTGGAAAAGGCTGCTAAAAACGGAAACGAACTGTTTCTAGTTACTCAAAAAGATGCAAGCGTTCTTAACCCTGAAAGGGAAGACGTTTATGATATCGGCACTGTTGTCAATATCATTCAAATGCTTAGGCTTCCGGATAATACTGTAAAGGTATTGATTGAAGGAAAGCACAGAGCAAAAATCAAAGATTTCGAATGCAAGACTGAAGGCTATTTTGCTGATGTTGAGCAATGCCCTGACGAAGCAATGGACGAAGTAGAACTTGAGGCCGTTGTTAGAAGTGTAAAGAACATCTTTGAATCTTACGTGAAACTTAATAAGAGAATCCCGCCAGAGCTTTTAATGAGCATCTCTTCAATCACGGATCCTTCAAGACTGGCCGACATCATTGTCGCTCACTTGACTATGAAGATTCCTGAGAAGCAAGAGATTTTGGACGCAACTAACGTTCAAACTAGGCTTCAGCTTCTTTTAGAGAAGATGCAAGGCGAGATCGAAGTAATAAATGTAGAAAAGAAAATCCGCTCACGCGTTAAGCAGCAGATGGAGAAATCTCAAAAAGAGTACTATCTAAATGAGCAGATGAACGCCATCCAAAAAGAACTTGGAAACAAGGATGATGGCAAAGGCGAGCTTGGCGATATGGAAGATAAACTTGCCAAAAAGAGAATGCCTCAGGAAGCAAAAGAGAAAGTTGCCAAAGAGATTAAGAAGCTTAAATCAATGTCTCCAATGTCAGCGGAAAGTGCTGTTGTTAGAAACTATGTTGATTGGATGCTTAATCTTCCATGGGACGAGTACACTGAAGATGACAATAGTGTAAAACACGCCAAACAAGTATTGGATGATGAGCACTTTGGTCTTGAGGATGTAAAAGAAAGAATTTTGGAATACATGGCCGTAAGGTCTTTAGTTGAAGATCCAGAAAAAGGCAATGGAACAATCCTTTGTCTTGCAGGGCCTCCAGGTGTTGGTAAAACATCTATCTGTAAGTCTCTTGCAGAGTCCATGAATAGAAAGTTCGTAAGAATTTCTCTAGGTGGTGTAAGAGATGAAGCTGAAATTAGAGGTCACAGAAGAACATACGTAGGCGCTATGCCAGGCAAGATCATCCAAGCTATGAAAAAAGCTGGAAGCGGAAACCCAGTTGTTCTTTTGGATGAGATCGACAAGATGAGCAATGACTTTAGAGGTGACCCTGCTTCAGCAATGCTAGAAGTATTGGATCCAGCTCAGAACAAAAACTTTGCAGACCACTATGTGGAAGTAGAGTATGACCTGTCTAAAGTAATGTTTGTTATGACTGCTAACGATATCTCTAAGATCCCAGGACCTTTAAGAGATAGAATGGAGATCATCCACCTTGCTGGATACACTCCACACGAGAAGCTTCAGATTGCTAAGAAGTACTTAATCAAGAAAGCGGTTGATAACCATGGACTTGGTAAGTACCCAGTAAATATCTCTGACAACGTGTTTATGCACGTAATCCGCTCTTACACTAAAGAAGCGGGTGTTAGAGAGCTTGAAAGACTTGCAAACACGATCGCTAGAAAGATCGCCACTGACGTTGTTACTAACGATGTGGAGCAGGGGAAGAAGTACAACGTGACTATGAAGTCTGTTGAGAAATACTTAGGCCCTTGGAAGTATGAGAGCAAGTCTGTAGAGGAAGAAGCTCAAATTGGTCTTGTTAACGGACTTGCTTGGACAAGTGTCGGTGGTGAGATCTTGAATATTGAAGTAGTAACTGTTCCAGGTAATGGAAAAATTCAGGTTACTGGAAAGCTTGGAGAGGTAATGCAGGAATCTGCAAAAGCTGCTCTTAGTTATGTAAGAAGCATCAGCGACAGACTTCAAGTAGACCACGAATGGTACAACAAAAATGATATCCATATCCACGTTCCAGAGGGGGCAACTCCAAAGGATGGGCCAAGTGCGGGTATCACTATGGCAACAGCTCTAACCAGTGCCATTACAGACATCCCTGTAAGACAGGATGTTGCAATGACTGGTGAGATCACGCTTAGAGGGAGAGTTCTTCCAATCGGCGGTCTAAAAGAGAAACTTTTAGCTGCTAAGCAATCTGGAATTCAAACTGTGATCATCCCAGAAAAGAATGCTAAAGATCTTGTTAAAGTTCCAGACGAGATCAAGCAAGGCCTTAACATCCACCCAGTGGATCAGGCCGAAAAAGTTCTTAAGATCGCTCTAGATCTTAAAAAGCCAGAAGACTTCATGAAAGAGAGAGCTTTCAAAGTGCTTGATGGTGAAAATGAGGACACTAGACAGCATGTTGCCAACTAGGCCTTTAAATATTCGATGACTTATGGACATTAGGGGAGGCGTTGGCCTCCCCTTTTTTTTGAAAAAATTGAAAAAACACATTGACAGCAAGAGACTATTTCTCTAAATTATAGGCTCTTAACGAAGTGGGCGTTTAGCTCAGCTGGGAGAGCGCCACCCTTACAAGGTGGATGTCGGCGGTTCGATCCCGTCAACGCCCACCACTTCTTTAAACAATTAATCAAACATTTGATTCTTTACACTTCGTGGTGGACTGCACCGCACTCAACCCTTTAACGACTGGCATAGAGCAATCTCAAACGATAATTACCAAAGTTTCTATATCCGAAAGCCCTTTTCTGGACGAGCTTTGCGACGTTGTTAAAGCCTTCGGTTCTGGCATTTGTAATCCTATTTTTAAAATAATTCACTCCATCTTTGAAGTGTGAAGAAGGGAAATCACCTGAAATAACCGCAGTTGCATACATTTGAAGTATTTGGGAGTAGTTAAAACGTGTAGTCTTTTTGTTAGATGTGATTCAAACTTGGCATATGAGTAGAAGAATTAAAAATGTTATTATGAGTAATGAGGCTAAACTGTTGAGAAGGATTCGAGAGAAGGCAGTTCTTTCAATGCGTCAAGCAGGTGAGAGTATGGGAACTTTAGTTTCGCAGATTGAAAATGGACGAGAGAATATCCCAGAGGGGCCAAGGCTTCAGAGATTTTTAGACTGTTACGGAGTGGGCCTTTCTATTTTTAAGAAACATGTGAAAGAATACAGAGAAGATCTAACTGATAAGGATGTAGTTGAATCGTTACTTGTAAAGATTGATCTGAAGTATATGGCGACTTTGAGAGTGATGGTTGAGCATTTTGTTAAGGGTAAGTGTTGGATTATGTAATTAGAAAAACCAAATTAGAAGATATGACTAAAGACTATACTCCTGATCAAATTGAAAAATTTGCTGGAGTGAAATATACATCAGATGTTTGGGAGAACAGCGAACTTGTTATCGAATGGAGAAAGTTTTAGATGAAGAGTAAACCTGAGTTTATAAAACATTGTGAAGAATTAAGAACAGAAGAAACTTTTTCTTATCCTGGTGATTCAGAGACTTTCGGAACTGGCGCATCACTTGGAAGGAGGTTGGGGCTTGAGAGAGTTGCAATTAACTACGAGGTTTTGGCTCCAGGGGATAGAAGTTCATGGCCTCATACTCATAAGGAAGCTGAAGAGTTTATCTTTATTTTAGAAGGAACACCACAAATTTGGATTGATGGTAATGTATTTGACCTTAAATCTGGTGACTGTGTAGGATTGCCTCCAGGAACTGGTCATGCCCATACACTTTTAAACAACTCGGATGAAAATGTAAGAGCATTGGTGATGGGAGAGTGTCATGTGCCAACTGATAAAATATTTTATCCAATGCATCCTGCTCGAGATGAAGAGATGAAAAAGAAAAGTGCATTTTGGGGAGGGCATCCTAGAAAAGAATTAGGTGAGCATGATGGATGGACTGATAGAAATAGGAAGTAAATGAAACTAAGTGCAGAGGAAACAGCAGAAAAATTATTCAATGAAAAATACCCAGATGCTAAGGCATTTTTCCTCGCTGGCTCAGTTTTAAGAGGAGAAGCAACACCATACTCTGATTTGGATATTGTTATAGTTTTTGAAAAAATTGAAGCAGCATATAGGGATTCATTTGTTTATGAAGATTGGCCAGTGGAAGTATTTGTCCATGATGAGTCTACGTTAAAGTATTTCTTTGAGAAGGTGGATGCACCTTCAGGCTATCCATCTCTTCCATCAATGGTAAAGGAATCTATTGTTATCAGTGGAAGAGATGAGTTTTCAGATTATTTGAAAAAATATGCATCTACTATCATTGAGGGGGGTCCTGAACCATGGAGTGTTGAGGCTATTGATCGAGCAAGATATGGAATTACTGATTTTGTTGATGATCTAAGAGAGCCTAGAAATTATCAAGAGTCTTACGCAACTGCAGGCCAGCTATATGATGCTCTAGCAAATTTTTATTTCAGAACTAAAAATATATGGAGTGCGAAAGGAAAAACAATACCAAGAAAGTTAGGCCAGGAAAATCCAGAATTAGCTAAAAGGTTCAATTCGGCATTTGATTCTTTATTTAAAGATGGAAATGTAGATGAAGTAATTTCTTTATCTGAAGAGATTTTAAACCCATTTGGAGGCTTATTGTTTGAAGGGTATAAACTTGATGCTCCAAAAGAGTGGAGATTGTGTTCACCTCCACCAAAGTAAAAACAAAGATGCTCCTCTTCAGGAGCTTTTTTGGCGGCGAAACAAGTTCTTCAACGAAAGGACGCTGAAACCTCTGAGCAAGAAGACTTCGTACTTCTTGCTGAAGATCTTTCTTCAGAGTAGTTATGTGGCAAGTTCTTTCGTTACTCTATAGGCTCGTCAAGGTGGAGAGCATCAAACTTGATCATTTCAACCGTACAAGGTGGATGTCGGCGGTCTGTCCTCTCATTAATACTAAATTAAACATTTTTAAATGCTACCACCATCATTGATGGTCCAGCTATCGCTTACTAAGTTTGCTCTCGCTGTAGCAGCAGCTCCACCACTTGTGTATTGAGACGTTCCTGCATCAAGCGTTAGACCTGATCCAGCAGTTGTATCCAGCCTAATTAATAAATTATCATAATTGCCTGTGGATATTGAAGTGTTCGTAAACATGTATATAAGATTTGTAACACTAGAAAAATCCCATGCTGACATATCTGGATCTGCTGTATTGGAGTTGATAAACATCCCGTACATGTCTGTTACATTCGAAGTATCCCAGCTACTTGTGTCAGGGTTGGCCAAGTTGGAAGCTGCGAACATTGTCCGCATACTTGTCACGTTTGATGTGTTCCAGCCACTTGTGTCAGGATTGGCCAGGGCCGTCCCAGCAAACATTCTGGCCATTGAGGTTACATTAGATGTGTTCCACGCACTTGTGTTTGGGGTTGCCGCATTTGCATTATCAAACATACCGCCCATGTTTGTGACGCTGGACGTGTCCCACCCGCTCGTATCAGGATTCGCTGTATTCGTGTTCTTAAACATCTCACTCATGTCAGTCACCTTGGATGTATCCCAGTTACTTGTACTTGGATTCGCTGCACTTGCGTCCATAAACATGCCGGCCATTGATGTTACATTAGAGGTGTTCCAACTACTAGTGTCGGGGTTTGCTGCAGCAGAATGATAAAACATATATAACATGTTCGTCACACTTGATGTGTCCCATCCACTTGTGTCGGGATTAGCCGCATCTGCATCGTAAAACATTCCGGCCATGTTTGTTACTTGCGAGGTGTCCCAGCCACTCGTGTCTGGGTCTGCGGCCGTTGCATACGTAAACATGCTACTCATGTCAGTGACGTTTGAAGTATTACCACCGCTGATGGTAGCCAAGTTGCTACATGCATAGAAAGCTTTTTCAAAGCTTTTCCAACCTACAGTTCCTAACTCAGAAATTGAAATGATTTTGTCTTTGTCACCAGTGTTGTTAAAGTACCACGCTTCAACAAGTCCAGAAATTGTAATGGTGTAGTCTCCGGCAGAAGAGTAGGTATGGTTGATATCTGGATCGTCGAATGAAGTGACTTCTTCTGTGTTGCCGTCACCCCAGTCAACAGTAAAGTTATAATTAAATCCGTCTCTCAAGGGAAGTGTTACTGTATTGTCTCCGTCACCAAAGGATACATTACCTATACGCCACAGAGAAATAAATGGAACCATGTTGTTGATCGTAATATTTGAAACTCCCGAAAGAGTTCCTTCATTGCCGGCAATTATATAGTCAAAACCGGCACTCCCAGGCTCTAAAGGTGTCACTCCAACCGTACACACCCCAGCTGAACATGAACATGGAGTGGATATGCTCACACCTGACGCTGAATCTGCAGTACAGCTAGAGGGATTTGAGATCTTGGAGCTATCGTAGGTTAAGGTTATAAATTGCTCTTTTCCATCGATAATATTGACGGACATGGTTCCGCTACTGCCTAAGTCTCGCGACTGGTTGACAACATCGCTTTTAGTTCCGCCACAGCTGGCTAATGCAAATAAACTAAAAACTAAAAACGTGCCACTAAGTCTAAATGTCATATAATAACTCCGCACCGATGTTGTCATTGTTTGAAAAACCTTTCGTTGGGATTCTCTAAACTTTTAAATTTAGAGAATCAAGCTTAGATTGAACCGCCATCAGTGAATGACCAACCGTCTGTTTCCAGTCTCGCCTTTGCTGCAGATGAAGCACTAGTATGAGGCAGAGAGCCTACATCAATTGTTGCTGATGTGGTTGCCGTAGCGTCTAAGCTTATTAAGAGTTTGTCATAGTTTGGTGTAGATAATCCTGAACCAAAGAACATTCTTCCTGGAGCGATCCAAGAATCATAATCAGTAACACTAGAGAAATCCCATCCGCTGGTATCTGGGTCTGCAAATAAAGCACCATAAAACATGTCCCTCATATTGGTTACGCTCGAGGTATTCCATCCGCTTGTGTCCGGATTCGCCACATCTGCATTTGCAAACATTCCTTCCATATTAAATACACTTGAAGTATCCCACCCACTAGTGTTTGGATTTGCATTTTCAGTCTCTAAAAACATACTGCTCATATTGACAACTTTTGATGTGTTCCAACCACTTGTATCTGGATTAGCTGTATATGCATGTGTAAACATATTACTCATGTCAATTACGTTTGAAGTATTCCATCCACTGGTATCTGGATTTGCAACAATTGCGTAGTAGAACATGTAACTCATATCTGTAACTTTGGATGTATCCCATCCACTCGTATCCGGGGTTGCCACATCTGTATGTATAAACAACGCATACATATCGGTGACGTTTGATGTGTTCCAATTGGTAGTATTTGGATTTACAAGTGGTGCCTCGCCAAAAAGCCCACTCATGTCAGTGACTTTTGAAGTGTCCCAATTACTAGTATCTGGATTTGCCACTTGGGCCTGGTAAAACATCCAGCTCATATTGGTAACGTTGGAGGTGTTCCAGTTGCTTGTGTCTGGATTTGCTGAGTCTGTGAGACTAAACATATCGCTCATGTTAGTAACGTTTGAAGTGTTCCAGTTGCTTGTGTATGGATCTGCATTCGATGCTTCACTAAACATATAGGCCATGTTGGTAACATTCGATGTGTCCCCACCTGAGACTGTAGTCAAGTTTTGACAGCCATAGAAGGCCTCTTCAAAACTTCTCCAACCGACAGTGCCTAGCTCTGATATCGAAATAATTTTGTCTTTATCCCCAGCATCGCTGAAGTACCATGCTTCAACTAGTCCAGAAATGGTAATATTATAATCACCTGCAGAGGCGTAGGTATGATTGATGTCTGGATCATTGTAAGAAGTGATATCGTCAGTATTCCCATCACCCCAATCAACTGTGAAGTTGTAATTAAACCCATTCCTAAGAGGTAGCGCCACGGTTAGATCTCCGGGCGTGACCCTCCAAGTTGAAATAAACGGAACAACATCTGTAACTTTTATTTTTGATTGTCCTGAGTCAGACCCTTCCGAAGCTGTGACGGTGTAGTCAAAACTAGCACTGCCTGTACCAGTTGGTGTAACTCCAACTGTGCAGACTCCAGCAGAGCAAGAGCATGGGGTAGTTATAGAAATTCCAACGGGATCAACTATGCTACAGCTGGTAGGATTTGAGATTGTTGAGCTGTCGTAATTTAATGTGATGGTCTGTTCTTGGGCATCAATAAGTGTAACAATATTAGTATTGTCTTCACTTAAGTTTCGTAGCTTATCGGCTAAGTCGCTTGCTGCTCCACCACAGCTTGTTAAAATGAATAAACTAATACCTAAAAACGTGCTGCTAATATTCATTAACATGATTATAACTCCTTACTAGTCTAGTCGGAAAAGGTTAAAAAAACTTTAACCGGTAGTCGCTAAAGTATTGAAAACTAGAAAGTAGTAAATGGGGAGATTTGAAAAATGCCAAGAAAGTACGCCATTTCTGGCTAGATTGAACCGCCGTCGTTGATTGTCCAGCTATCACTTATTAGGTTTGCCCTTGCAGTGGAAGCAGCGCTACCACTTGTATATTTTGATGAACCTGCATGAAGTGCCAGTCCCGAACCAGCAGTTGCATCCAGCCTTATGAGCATGTTGTCATAATTTACTGTGGATAATGTCACATCTCTAAACATATTTCCTAGGTTTGTTACGCTCGAGAAGTCCCATCCAGACATGTCTGGATCTGCTGAGGTTGCGCCATTAAACATTGAAAGCATGTTTGTTACGCTAGAAGTATTCCAGTTGCTTGTATCTGGATTTGCCGCAACGGCATCCATAAACAATCCACTCATGTCAGTTACATTAGATGTGTTCCAACCGCTAGTGTTAGGATTTGCTGCACTAGCACCTAGAAACATTGAATTCATATCAGTAACACTAGAGGTGTTCCATCCACTAGTATCTGGATTTACTGCTGTTGCGAAGTAAAACATCAAACTCATATCAGTTACATTAGAGGTGTCCCAACCACTAGTGTCTGGATTTGCGACAGTATTATCACGAAACATATCACTCATATCAGTGACACTTGAAGTGTTCCAGTTGCTTGTATTTGGATTTGCTAAGGCTGCATTTCTAAACATCGAATCCATATTAGTCACGCTCGAGGTGTCCCAACTACTTGTGTCTGGATTTGCGGCAGAAGCACTAAAGAACATACCAGTCATAGTTGTTACGCTTGAGGTGTCCCAGTTGCTTGTGTCTGGAGTTGCCAGGGTTGTAGTTGCAAACATTTGAGTCATATCGGTAACCTTTGAGGTATCCCAATTACTTGTATCTGGATTTGCCAGGGGTGTATTAGCAAACATAGAGTGCATATTTGTAACATTTGAGGTGTCCCAGTTAGTTGTGTTAGGGCTTGCTGCACTCGCAGCCATGAACATATATGCCATATTGGTCACATTCGAGGTATCCCAGTTAGTTGTGTCTGGATTTGCGGCAGTTGAGTAAAAAAACATACCAAGCATACTAGTCACATTAGAGGTATCCCAATTGCTTGTGTCAGGATCTGCACTCGAAGTCACAAACATATAGGACATGTTAGTAACATTGGATGTGTCACCACCTGAGATTGTAGTCAAGTTTTGGCAACCGTAAAAGGCCGTTTCAAAACTTCTCCAACCAACAGTGCCAAGCTCTGATATAGAAATGATCTTATCTTTGTCACCAGTGTTATTGAAATACCATGCCTCAACAAGGCCAGAAATTGTAATATTATAATCGCCAGCGGAAGCGTAAGTATGATTGATGTCTGGATCGTTGTAAGAAGTTACTTCGGCTGTGTTGCCATCACCCCAATCGACTGTGAAATTATAATTAAACCCATCCCTAAGAGGTAGTGCCACCGACAGACCTCCGGCCGTGACTCGCCAACTTGAAACAAAAG
>CATMLK010000008.1:0-95817 GCA_950070535.1 uncultured Bacteriovoracaceae bacterium
ATTATCGTTTGAGATTGCTCTATGCCAGTCGTTAAAGGGTTGAGTGCGGTGCAGTCCACCACGAAGTGTAAAGAATCCCATGTAGACAGAATAAACATGATTCCAGAAACAAAAAAGCCTTTCAACAAAGGAAGGCTTTTCAGTTCGAGTTTGATAAGTGGTGCACGGAGAGGGACTTGAACCCTCACAGGCTTGCGCCCACATGGCCCTCAATCTTGTGCGCCAATTTACACCTTTTCTCTATACCAATGTTTAAGTTACTAATTTTATTAACAAAAAAGAGGCCAAATCATGTCTCTTGTTGATTTCAGTAGTTAACTCTCGACTTTCACCATACCTACAAAAAACCTTGAAAATACGTTGAACCGACGAGCCTTTTGTTACCTATTTGTTACAACAAAAGGGCTTCCTATTCTTGTTACAAAAGGCTTTGTAACAAGGAACCTCTTTAAATTCAAAAAGTATGTCTACAAAACTCCCTCGGAGCTTCAACTTTTTCATCTCTTTCATTCTACAAGCAATAGTAAGACATTTTGCGTCATTAATCTTTAAAATTAACGGAGGAAAAATGGAAAATTCAACAGAGAAAATTAAAGATGTAAACAATGGACATGGCTTTCGTGTACTACCAGAAACCAAAAAAAATTGCTGACCAAATACGAGATTTAGTCATCAAGAAGTATGGTAAGACACCAACCTATGACCAAATTATTCTACAACACTTAAAAGCGTCTTCTACAGAGCTAGTCGATGAAATTGGCAAGTCAACGATCACATGGAGAGATGAGGAAAAGCGGATTAAGCAACTTTATCTAAAGAAGAATAAGACGGCGACAGAAGATGATTACGAGCGATTAAAATGTGCTGGTAAACTTGTCGATTTCTTTGAGCAACACGCAAGGATTTCTTTGATGTAAATTAGGAAAAGGGAGTGTCCAAACAAGGCACTCCCTTTTTTTGTGTCTGTGTAATCCCTGTAAACTTTTTTTAATTGGGTTAAACAATTAGGAGGGCATTTGCTTAGTCAGCTTAAAAAGAATAAAGCTGAATTCAATTAAATTTTTTGTTCAGATTGACAGAGAACAAGTTGCTTATGATTTATCTTCGGTTGTACTAATTCTGTGAATCTTCAGCGCATTTGAGACAACCATGCTCTTTTATGTGCTAGAGGTTTGAAAAGCGTTTACAGGACTAGACCATTTTTAATAAAAAATGAGTCATTAACTTTCTTAGTTAAAAATAAAAGTTACTAAGCATTTATTATAACAAAGGAGAAAGAGTAATGACTCAACAACAATACATTATCAATCGAAAACTAAATATTCTAGAACTAAGTGAAAAGTTAGGGAATATAACTGAAGCTTGTCGGCGACTTGGTGTAAGTCGTCGACATTACTACGATATTAAACAGGCTGTGGAAGAAGAAGGGATCGAGGGTTTACTTGAAAAGTCTAGGTCAAAACCTCGAATCGGAAATAGAGTAGCTCCAGAGGTTGAGCAAATGGTTCTAGATTACTCTTTACAGTTCCCAACTCACGGCCAAAATCGTACGGCCAATGAACTGAAAAAGAAGCACTCCATAATCATTAGTGGTGGTGGTGTTCGAAGTATTTGGGATCGGCACGATATGACCACAAAGGCTCTTCGGTTAAAGCGACTAGAAAAATACTCTGCAGAAAACAATGCTATCCTTACAGAAAGCCAAATCCAAGCTCTAGAAGATGCCAAAGAAGAAAAACAAGCCCACGGCGAGGTAGAAACTTATCACCCAGGCTTCCTATTTGCTCAAGACACGTACTATGTCGGCTATATTAAGGGCATTGGGAAGATCTATCAGCAAACAGGCATCGATACTTATTCAAACCTCGGTTTTGCAAAGCTCTATCTTCAAAAAACAGCTCTTACAGCAGCAGATTTCCTAAATGATAAAGTTCTGCCTTTGTTTGATGAGCACGGGATGAAAGTCCATCGAGTTTTGACGGATAATGGGCGAGAATATTGTGGGCGACTTGAAGATCATAAGTACCAGCTTTTCCTACACCTCAGCGACATCGAACACTCAAGAACCAAAATCAGACGGCCACAAACTAATGGCTCCGTTGAAAGATTGAATCAAATTATTCAAGATGAGTTTTACAAGGTAGCTTTCAGAAAGAAGCTCTATACATCGCTCGATGAGATGCAGACTGACCTCGACGAGTACATAAAAACGTACAACTTCGATCGAACAAACCAAGGAAAACGGTGCCAAGGCCGTACCCCTTTTGAAACTTTTGATGAGGGCTACAAACTTTATGAAAAATATGTTCAAGAAAATCAGCCACTACCCGAAGAAATAGTGGCCGAATGAATTAGCTTTGACTAAGAGAGTTATGTAAACGCTTTTCGTGATTACCGCATTTTATGTCCTAACACGTCATGATTGCATTTGAGATGGTGTTGTATTCTTTCCTTCTCATAAATGTCAATCGTTGTTTTTCTCTTCTTTCTTTAATAATTTTATCACGTCTCCCATAAAAAACATCATCAGGACTCACGTTACCTAATGATTCATGATATCTGCGTTTATTATACTCACTTATAAATTTTCCTATTTCTGCTTTTAAAACATTTGGACAATCGTAGACATGAAGCTTAACTTGCTCCTTAAGCGACTTATGATAGCGCTCAATTTTTCCATTTGTTTGAGGATGATATGGGCTCGCAAGAATGTGATAAATTCCTTTTTCACTTAAATAATCTGCGAGTTCTCCTGAGATTAGGGCCGGGCCTCGATCAGATACCAAGTTTGGCATATTTCTTTTCTCAACTTTAGCAATTCGACAAGCATCTTCAATCACTTCAGTAAAATCTTCTCCAGTCATTGAGTTTTGAAGTTTCCAGCTAATAATTTTCCTAGAGTAATCGTCTAAGACTGAAATCAAATAAAACCAACCCCAGCCTTGAACATGTAAATACGTTGCATCTGTCTGCCATTGCTCATTAACTTCTTTTGGCTTCGTATGATACTCTTTTTGAGCTGGAAAACTTTGTACGTTGCTTTCACGAATTAGCCCCTCTCGTTTTAACACTCGATACACTGTTGATTCACTTACGCTAAAAGCTTCATTGTCTGTAATGTAAAAACTAATTTCACGAGACGACTTTTCTGGAAACTCATTGGCGATCTGTAAAATCCTATGATCCTCTTCTGGAGTGATTGCATTCCATTGTTTCTTGGGAATGGATTTTTTATCTTTAAGTCCAATGCGACCTTTCTTTTTAAACTTTGCTCTCCAGCGATAATAAGTGGATCTTGGAATATCCATTCTCTTTAAACTTTCTTTAACGTTAAATCCACTCTCTTCTACAGCTAGAAGTAGTGTTAACTTTTCATCAATGTTCATTCTTTTATACCTTGATTTTTTTAGGCAAGAATTCCCAACGATTTTTTTAAGCGAATGACTTCAAGAGTCTGTTCAGAAACCGCTCTTCGAAGATCACCATTTTCTTCTTTTAAGTGGCGAACTTCTTCACTGGTAGCATCTCTTTTGGTGTCAATTGTAAGTCCATTTTTACCCGCATCTAAGAAGGCCTTAGACCACTTGTAATAAGTCACTGAAGCTACGCCTTCACGTCTACATAATTCAGCCACAGGGATCTCTCCTCGAAGTCCCTCTAGAACAATTCTGATCTTTTGTTCAGCTGAAAACTTCTTGCGGGTTGCTCTTTTGATTTCACGAATGTTTTTGTTGCTCATGAACTTATCTCCTTTGTTTATAGTTCAATATTTTGAACAAAGGAGCATGGGATAGTGGGTTAAACCATACCTAAGCGCTCAACTGTAAGCTTTAGTATTCCCAATTTGTCCCAAATGTTAAGAAGACACACACGTGTTTGAAGGTTCGCCAAGGGATTTAATAAATAGTGTAAAAAGCTTAACTGGTAAACATCTCAAAATGTACTTATCAGACTCTTAACAAAATACTTTCTACTTTAATAAGTATTTACTTATTGATTTATGAGTTTACATCGCTACAACACTCATCTTGAAGAAAAGATATAACTCCCTCAAGCATTTCATATTGAGGCACACAATATAATATCTTTCCATCTCTTTGCTGTTCTATTAGCCCAGCACGAATTAATCCAGAAAGATGATGTGTCAAAGTAGAGTTGGGCATCTTCAGTTTTTCAGCAAGAGAGCCTACAGGTAGCCCATCATGACCGGATTTTACTAAAATTTTAAATATACTGAGTCTTGCAGGATGTCCTAGTTCTTTCAAAGCCTTAGCTACTTTTTCTAATTCCATGTCAACTCCTTGCTGGAATATATTTCGATATTACCAGAAATATGTTGAAGGCTCAAGTTTGTTATGTTAAATTACGATATAACCGGTAATATAATAATAAGGAGTTTTAGATGGAATATTTGCCAATGTTAAAAGAAGCCGGAGGAATGTTCCTGTTCTTAAGTGTAGAATTAACAATTTTGTTTTTACTAATAAGTTACATTGTTGGGGTTCTTCAAGAGTACATTCCTCCAGAGAAGATTCAAAAAATCTTAAGCTCTAAAAATGGGAAGGGCTATATTGTTGCAGGACTTATGGGTTCAATTACACCATTTTGTTCGTGTTCAACAATTCCATTTTTAAAAGGACTATTGAGAGCTAACGCTGGATTTGGCCCAATGATGGTCTTTTTATTTACGAGCCCATTATTGAATCCAATCATTATAGGACTTTTCTTTGCGACTTTTGGAATGAAAGTAACAGTTTCTTACTTCATACTTGCTATGGGGGTATCTGTAGTAGCTGGGTATTTACTAGAAAAACTTGGGTTTGAAAAATACATTAAGCCAGAAGCTTATCTGGAGTCTACAAAGTCGAACTGCTCTTCTAGTAGTAAAGATAGTTCTTGTGGAGAAGGGGCAAAAACTGTTTCTGAAGAAATTGAATCTGATTGTAATTCTACGATAGCAGAGGTTGCATATACAGAGCCGACTCTTTGTTGTGCTACAGGTGGAGTTAAAGCTCCTAAGGTAGAGGTTAGCTCTAGTAGTAGTTGCTCAACTTCTAGTGGATGTGGAACATCTTCAAGTACAGCAATAGAAGAAAGCAAGTGGATTAAGATTTGGAGATCAACTTGGTCTGATTTTGTTAAAGTTGTTCCTTATCTATTTGGTGGAATAGCGATTGGTGCATTTATCTATGGATTCATTCCTACTGAGTTTATAGCAAAATACTCTAATAAAGATAGCCTACTTTCTATTCCAATTGCAGCAGTAATCGGCATTCCTCTCTATATCAGAGCTGAAGCAGTTATTCCTCTAAGTGCTGCACTAGTTACAAAAGGTATGGGGCTTGGTGCAGTTATGGCCTTAATTATCGGTAGTGCTGGAGCAAGCTTAACTGAAGTGATTCTTTTAAAGTCTATTTTTAAGAACAAAATGATTGCAGCGTTCTTATTTGTAATCCTTGGAATGGCAATAATGTCTGGCTTTATATTTAGGTCGATGTTGTAAAGAGAAAAGATGCCTAAGACAATTAATTGATGAACTTTTAGACTTAACATCTAATTTGACTTGGGCGTGAAATACCTCTTTCAAGGAAAAGGTTTACAAGTATAAAAATAACTACTCTCGACTTTATCCTTTTCTCAATGGTACCATTAAAAAGTTCAGATTAAAGACTATTCAACTTATGAGTGGGGGGCGCAATTGAAAAGCATTAAAGGGTCTTGTTTATGTTGTAAAGTAAGTATTGAGATTGAAAAAGCTCCAGAATCTTTTGGTGTTTGTCATTGTGAAAATTGCAGAACATGGACAGGTGGCGTTTATATGGCATTTAGTGCAGGTAGCAAGGTCAAGATTTCAGGAGAAGAGTTTATAACAAGATATAGTTCTTCAGATCACGCTGAAAGAGCTTTTTGCAAGGAATGTGGCTCAAATTTGTTTTTTAGAATGAAGAAAAGTAACCATTACTTTCCAGTGCTGGGTCTATTTGGTGATCAATTATCACCAGAATTTGCGGAGCAACAGTATATTGATAAAAAACCAAGTAGCTATAGCTTTTCTAATAAAACTAAAAATGTAACAAAAAGTGAGATGGATCGTGAGCTTGAAACCTTTTTGGCTAATCAGAAATAAGGTTACTCTATGACTCTGGAGAGAAAAATCGCAAAAATCTTTAATCTTACAGAAGAAAACTGGATGAAACATGCTAACCCTTGGAGTGTCTGGACAAGGTATTCGGTATTACCAGTTATCATAATTTCATTTTGGAGTAGAACTTGGATTGGTTATTGGCATTTAATTCCAGCATTAATATCTATTGCATGGATGTTCTTTAATCCAATTTTTTTCAAAAAGCCAAAATCTACTAGAAATTGGGCATCAAAATCAGTACTTGGAGAAAGGGTTTTTCTTAATAGAGATAAAATTGAAATACCTCTAGTTCACAAAAGTTCCATATACAAGATATTGAACACTATATCCTCGATAGGAATGTTGATTTCTATATGGTCAATAGTAAGCTATTCAATATGGGGCGCTATTTTGGGAACAGTTTTAACATATTTAGGAAAAAGCTGGTACTTGGATAGAATGGTTTGGCTGTACGAAGATATGAAAGAAGTTCCTGAGTACAGTAAATGGCTCTATTAGTAGGAAAACCACTCGAATTCTAATGAATTAACTTTGACCAACTGGGCCATGTGAAAGCTTTTTGTAATTATTGCATCTAAGCTAATTACTTGATGAACGCTACTTGTCCAGCAGCAACTTGATAATGGTTATCTACTCTTGTCCAAATTCGAGTATAGCAGTATTCACCATCAATTTTAGTTTGACCTGAAATCCGTAAAATCTCTTATGGCTATGGTATTTCTCTTCAAGACTACGACCATGAAAGTAGAAGAATAGGCCTAGGACTTATTCTATCTGATCCTATTTCTAGTACAGATTGATTTAGTAGTTCTGTAAATAGACTAAAAATAATACCTGATTCTAGTGAAAATGGTAGAAGGAACAGAACCAAACTCTGATTCTAAAATTTGAGTATTATCAGATGTTTTACCCAGCGTAATAAAAGAGCCTAAGTTGAAATAGAAATTTTCCTTTGCATTCCATTCCCATGACAAATTGAGGAATAGTGATTTGTCATCAAAGTTAGTCATAATGATAGGATCAAGTCTATGTAAAGGTGTTATCTGAATTGAGCTTCCGGCGTTTAGATAGTTTTTTCCGAGTAAAAAAACACCTCCTTTTTGATACGCAAAATTATTTTGTAAATTATAATACTCAGAAGGACTGGTTTCTCCAGCTCCATTATAGTGATATTCAATAAACATTGAGGTATCAGGTGTAATCTGTCGTTCTCCACCTAACACTGATCGAAAATATCCACTTTCATTTTTAGGATCAACCCAGGCATTTTCAAACCATATACTTGCACCAAGAAGTGATGTTTCTAAATCAAGTCCTCCCATGTGGGCTTCTTGAAAAACTGCGACCATTGGCTTAATTTCGTATTTATCCACGGAGAATTTTATCAACCCGTATGCTGCTGAATTTTTCCTGTCAGCGTTCTCACCTAAAACCACACCAACATCGTATTGTCCCATTTCTCCAAGTTGATGACGAAAGCGGAAAGCATCAACGCCATTTCTAACCTCAGTGTCGATGGCCGTAAAGCTGAATGGTGTAAAAATGTCAGTTGGGTTAACTGTTTTGGCACTACCAAATGCTAATTGTTGCCTACCAAAAACTACACTTGAAGTATCTCCATTCCAAGTAACGGTAGCTCGATCAAAATTATGATTTAAGTAATAGTTGTCATTTTTCTTAATCACAGTTGAGTTAAAATCATCAATTCTGTAAACACGTTTTTGATTATCATAGTTTCTTAACACCTCAGAAGAGTTTACATTGCTGTAAATCTGAATGACTTGATAAGAACCCTCAAGAGTAATGTTATCATTTATAGGGCTTAAAATTGAAACCCTGTTTACTTGAAATATTTCATTATTTGTCTCAGAATCAAATTTGCTCTGATAATTCAAATAGTTTAGTTTTATAAACCCACTAATATCTGTCTCTGCATAAACAGTATTTGAGATAAAATAAATCAAACAAATAACACTACTTAGTTTCATCGCTTACAATCTGACCATCTTTTAGAGTAATTAATCTCTTTGCCTTTTTCATAATGATAGGGTCGTGGGTTGAGAAAATAAAAGTTGTTCCAAATTTTTCATTCAATTCAAGCATCATATCAATAAGGTCTGTGCCTGTTTTAGAATCGAGATTTGCAGTTGGTTCGTCCGCAATAACAATATCAGGATTTGAAACCATTGCTCTGGCCACGGCCACTCGTTGCTGTTGACCACCACTCAATTGTGAAGGATAACGATTTTCCTTCCCTTCGAGACCCACACTTTTTAAATATTGTGAAACCTTACGATCTCGTTCATCTTTGTCTATATTCTGCAAAGTCATAACATATTCAACATTCTCTTTAACCGTTAATACTGGAATTAGATTGTAGGATTGAAAGATAAAACCAATATGGTCTCTTCTAAAATTTGATAACTCATTACCCGACATCTTATCAATTTCCTTATTTGATAGAAAAACGTGACCAGATGACGGAGTATCAAACCCACTCATAACATTTAAAAGAGTTGACTTTCCAGAGCCAGAAGGCCCAACAAATGCGGTAAATTCACCCCGATGAATTTCTAACTTAACATTTTTGAGTGCATTTACTTTTGTTTCCTCAGTCTCTCCAAATATTTTAGTTACATTTTTAACATCAAATATTATTTCATCCATTATAGGCTCCTTTTCATCGCTTCACTCATCTTTATACGACTGGCGTGTATTGCTGGATAAAATCCAACAATAAGAGTGAAAATAAATGTTGCTATCGGAAAAATGACAAATTGTGAGTATGTGAAAACAAAATAGATAGGCTCCTTAAAAGTAACCTGGGCAAGATCAATTCCCGTAAAATCAACGCCCCAAATTTTTAATGGAATAGCAATAAAAAGAGCTATTATTATACCTGCAATAATACTTACTAAGGAGAGTGAACCAGCTTCAGATACAATCATCAAAATAATCTCTCGTCCTTTTGTGCCTAATGCTCTAAGAACTGAAAACTCAAACATTCGCTCATAGAGGGCCATAAAAAGAGTATTAATAATTCCAAGAGCAACCAAAACAATCAGAATCATTGCAATGAGTCCTTTAAGCTGATCGACAAGGCTCATCATCCCGACAAAGCTAGAAACAATATTTTCCCAACTTTCTCCTAAATTTCCTGTCACATTAATCTTCTCCCAAAGTGAACTATGATCTTTCTGTTTTTGGCTAATATTTTTAAATTTCACTGCGATTTCATGGATATTATCTTCGATACCTAAAAGCCTTTGCCCTCTTGAAATATGGATGAATGCTGATTTTTCATCCATTTCTTTTGATCCGGCTTTAATAATTCCTGTAATACGGAAAAGCTCCTGGGAAATTTCACCAGACTTGGCTTTCGCCACCGTCACAACAACTTTATCACCCAATCTTACTGAAAGTCGTTTTTGTAAGGTGTCTCCAATAACAAGTGAGTTTTCATTGCTTACAAAATCTCCTTCAATTATTTGTTTATTAATATTGGAGACTAAAATTTCTTTATCAGGCTCAATACCGTATAGAGACACATTTTTCATGGCCCTTGGAGAAGAAATCATGGCAAATGAAATTGTTCGTTGTGAATAGGCCTTTACGTCAACGTCTGAATCTAATATTTCTTTTACTTTAGAAATATTTTGAATTTGATCTTCTATTTTCATAGAGTCACGAAATTTCGGATGATGAATTTGTCCTTCACCAACTAAGCTATTGGTGATAATTTTTATCATATTTTCATTCATTCCAGATAAAAAGCCATCAGTTATTATCATTGCCGCCAGTCCGAGACCAATAATAATGCTTGTTAGTAATGACCTTCTTTTGTTTCTAAAAATATTACGATATCCTATTTTAATGAACATCATATCAAATCTCCCTCAAGGCTTCTGAAACTCCGATTTTGGAAGACTTAATTCCTGGGTATAGAGTCGCTAGTAATGTTGTTAAAATAATAAGCAATGTTGGATAAAGGTAACTATCGAGCGAAATTTGTGCCCTTAATTCTGAGATTGTCGTTCCTGCAACTGGGATGGGCTCGGAAAAAACAATTCCATTTTTCGTTAGGTAATAGTTAAGACTCAGGGAAAAAATTAGTCCAACGGCTGTGCAAATAAGTGAAAGAAAAATTCCTTCCATTAGTATTAAACTAAATAGCTGTTTTGGAAGAGTACCAAGTGCTTTTAAAACTCCAAACTCTCTAGTTCTTTCAAGAGTGGACATAAGGATGGTATTTAATATTCCAACGCCAACCATTAATATTAAAATAAAGATACTAATATTATTTCCTCTTTGATCGGCGTTCATAGCTCGATAAAAGTCAGATTCGACAATTTGCCAAGGGCGAGCAATTAAATTTTTATCCGTGAAATGAAGATTTTGGGCAAAGTTTCTTGCCTTATTGAAATCTTTTAAATGAATTGAAAGTTCGTGGACTCGACCATATAAAGTGTAAAATTCTGCTGCTGTTTTTAATGGTAAATAAACGCGATAGTCATCTTTTCCTTCTTGCTCTGTCCCAATGATTCCGACTATTTTAAAAATATCATTTGCAATGGAACCATCGGCCCCTTGAGAAATCAGAACAATATCTTCTCCAATTTTTGCACTTAAAATTTTTGCAATTTTTTTTCCAATTATGGCCTTATAATTTGTATCGTCTTTGTCAAATGGTATGCCTTCAAATATTCTCTTATCATAGTGGGTTGCATCCATTTCCCTTTTAGGATCAATTCCCACAATCTCGGCCCCAAATGTTTTATTTTTTGAATATAGCAATGCTTCGCTATATATCCTTGGCGCAACAATACGAACTAAGTCATTTTTTTCAATTTCATTTATTCTATCATTGTAATGAGCGATAGTTTTTTGAAGAGAAGGGTTTTCAACAAAATCATTGTTAGCAACCTGGACATGGCCGGTATATTGTTCAGTGAACGCTGAGATAATTTGACCGTAAGAACCATTAACAAGAGCTAAACTCATCGAAATAAATGTATACCCACCAATCATCATCAGGGATGTCAGCAGAGTTCTTCGTTTATTCCTCAACAGATTTCTAAATGCCATTTTAAAAAGCATGACCTACCTTCTTTTTTGAAGATTGGTTAATGTAAATGTCGTGGCAGGTACATTGGCATCAAATTCAACTTCTTTGTATCGTATAATAGTTTTGTGGCCTTTTTTTGTTAAAGGTTGCAACTCCATTGTTGCGGGTATTGTCCTGTTTCCAAATTTTTTGACATCCCTATAGAATAAAATTCTTATTTTTTCGTTTCTTTCGTCAAAATATTCTTGTTTTAGAGGAAGTTCAGATTTTTTCTCAACTACTAATAAAATTTTGCCCCATAGACTTACTGTGTTTTTATGAGGAACTAGGGTTATTTCGATATTTCCATCAGACTCTTTTACATTAGTGGTTTTATAGTCTTTTATGAGCGAAGACTCTTTGACTAAATCATCGTTCGTAAAATCAGAACCCATCCATGATCCCATCATCATTGATGGTGGGACTTTTATGACTTTGTTAATTTTTGGGAAAAAGTTCCAAACATCATCTTCTCTTTTGAGCGAACTTACACCCTTGTCTTTTCTGGGCTCTTTTATTCTGATGAATGTATAATCCATTCCCTTTGTCCACATATCCATTTTCATAGTACGAGACCAGTCGGGCGTAATAACTTCCATCTCTATTTTCCCTTGACTGCCCTTGCTTCGATACAGTTCGTCTATGTTTTTTAAAATCTTATTTACGGATTCATCGGCCATTACATAATTTGACAGCACAAAAAAAGTTAAAAATATAAACGATATTGCTTTCATTTTTCTTCCTCCTCAATTGCTTGAGTTAGCATAGTTCCAAATTTTTTGGTTATGTTTCGATACGTTTTTTTATCTTTAAAAGTAAGATAGTGAACGCTTAGGCCAATAAAGTAGAGATCAATGACTCTTACGATGTTTTTTAATTTTGCTGGAGTTAGCTTTAAATTAAAAAAATGTGTCATTTTTTCTGACCAAGCAGTAAAACTATTCTCAAATAAATTCTTGATTCGAGTTTTGTATTCTTCTTTATGGTTGCTTTGAAGTATAAAATAAAAGAGCGTCGTTACTATTTCAGGAGCTTCATCAAGAAGTTGCATTGTGTACTTACCCGTGTATTCAATATATCCTTTAAAGGATTTAAAAGCAGTTGGGTCTAAATCTTCTTCAAATTGAAGAATTAAAGTGTCAAGCATAAAGAGATAAAGGTCATCCATCTGTGAGAAGTGATGAAAAATAACACCTTTGCTGACGCTTGCAACTTGAGCAATTTTATTAGCCGATAGTTCAGAGAACCCCTCTTCACGAATAATTTTAAATGCTGCTTCGAAAATAAGCTTTTTGGTCTTTTCAGACTTATCTTTTCTTAACTTCATTAGTCTAGAATAAAACAAACCGACCGGATGGTCAATAAAATATTCTGTATTTTTTTGAAAACTATATGAGAAGAGGTTTTAATGCCGCTGAAAGGAGGAACATCACTTTTGCAACCATTTTGAGAATTAGTAGCGTCCTTCAACTTCATCCGAAAGAGCTATGGGATCAACTGTAAAACTGGTCAAAGCAGCTAGATACAAACGTCAACTGGAATATGTTCTTGTATGGACTTGGGTATAATCGGCAAGTTGATTGTCGAGCATTTTTCATAAAGAAGATTGCTGTTGCCATTTGAAGTCACTAAAATTGACTTCGACTCAATTTTCATTTTTTCTACAAAATCTATTCCACTGATTTCTAGGTGTTTTAGATCGTTATCAATAAGCAAGATATAGTCTTCATCATTTTTTTCTAAATCTGAAATAATTTTTCTGGCGGCTTTTATCGTCCTTCCGTGCAATACCTTAATGGAGTTTTTTGCTATTTCAGAATTTTCAAATTTATTCTTCCAAAGTTTATGAACAAGAGGGTCATCATCAACGACAACGATAGTCATTTCAGGAGCAAAGGTTAATCTTGTAGGAAATAAATAATTTTCTTCTGAGGTAGGCAGCGATATTTTAATTGTTGTTCCTAAATTGAGTTTTGATGATACCTTTAGGGTTCCTCCCCATCTTTCTAAGTCTTCAATAGCCGAAGCAAGTCCGATTCCAGAGCCACCATTTTTTCCAATGGATACACCTCTTCTTCCTATCTTTTCCAGAGTTTCACTGTCCATTCCATTGCCGTCGTCTTCAATTTGAATGCTTAACATATCATCAACTAGGCTGACTCTCGTTTGAATTGTGCCGTGACTTTGTATTGCCTCAGTCGCATTTTTGTATAGATTCAATAAGTCGCGTTTGAATTTATTAGGCTCTACTTCGCAAAATGAATTAAACCCATCATTACTGCATACAACATCAAATTTAATTTCTTTTTCTGCACAAAGTTTTGAAAGTCTTACTTCGCCGACCATTTGATAAATAAAAGCTATAAGATGTGAGGAGCGGAAAGTATCTGAAGGTTCCGTTGAAGTATCCGTGTTCCCAAGTAAGGCTTGGTTCATTTCAGCCTCAGTCAAACTACCAATTTTGGGAATATCATCGACAGTATTGCTTATTCTCTCAAATACTGATTTTAAAATACCAATCTGGTTATAATCATTTTTTAGGCGTTCAAGGGCCGACTCTGCAATGACAAGCGATGCAATTATATCGTGTCGAACTCTGGACGCGACTTTTGCAACTTGTGCTTCAAGAATAGATTGCCTTGCAATAGCTTCACTTTCTTTACTCTTGTGTAAATAATCGAGCAGAATATTATTGAAAGTTGTTATTTCTCGGAAACGGCTTAAATAGCTGTCGGCTTTTAAGAAGGTTTCTATGTCGGTGCTTGCGTCAAGCTCTGATGAATACTCTCGAATCGGCTTTGCTACGTTTTTAGCCAGCTTCAATATTCTGGAATAGAGATAAAATGCAATAATCGAAAAAATTATACAAATGGCCATTGCAAATGTGAAAATGGTTTTCAGTGGTACTTTATATCCTACAAATATATCACCAACGTGTTCGTTATGGTAAGAGATTGATCGCTTTACTAGCACATAAGGTAATCTCGAAAACCAGTATATTTTTTTCCCCTTTATTTGTGATAAATCGGGTCGTTCCTCACTTAAATGTTCCTCAATATGAACGGAACCATCTGGCAAAGTGATCCATACATTACGAAAGTTTCCAGAAGTAACCAAAGTTTTAACTATTTGGGTCGGTAAAAAGTCTCCTCCCATTGCTACGGGCTGTGCCAGGCTTTTTGATACAACATTAAGAGTTTGAGAAAGTTGTCCATGATAATAATAGGCCCCAAAACCTAGACCCATAAGGAAGGTACTAAGAACCCCTACAACAAAAATTTTTGCAGAAAGTGACTTAGCTTTTTTTCGAGCAAATGAAGTAATAGATTGTTGATTAGAGGGTATTGGCATACGACCTCAAATCTTCAAAGAGCAATCTGCCTACTTGGGTAAAATTAACTCTTGAAAATGACTCCAACGACATTGTGAAATCCGACGTTAGACTTTCTTTTCTTTCGGCGAAAAACTTGTTTTTTGATAAAATAGGCTCATTAAATTCATTCAAAAAATGTACCATAAAGGCCAGTGCTACTGTTGCGTGAAAAGATTGGATTGCTGGACGCTTTGCTTTTCTTACATAAGAATAAACTAGATCATCTATTCCATTTTCAAAAATAGAATCGGCAGTTTGATAGAGATATAGGCATTGATGCCCAATTTCATGCGCGATATTTATGGAAAGTTGAAGTTCATTGTATTCATCCATTTTAGGGATGCTTAAAAAAATACAGCCTTTAGCAAAATGAGAGCTAAACCCGTTTCCAATTTTTTGAAATTCTCCATTTTCAGTGTTGATTGGAACGATGTGCTTGACCAGTATTGAAAACAATTTAGATATGTCTTTACTATGCTTTCTTACTAGGTCGATAGATTTCGTCAGAATTTGCATTTCCTCTGTAGATAGGCCCCCAAAACTAAGTTTCTTCTCAATGCTTTCCGTTAGAAAAATTCTTTCAAGAGGTTTTGTATCAGTATGTTTTGGAAATACTAATTCTTCAGTAGCGAAATAGTTCTCAAGTTCTTTCAAATTATCGACATTACTCATCCAGGGTGAATAGGTCTTATAGTTTTTTGATAACTTGTTATTTGCAAACTCAATGGCTTTATTCCGAAAAGCATCATTTATCTCACAAATTTTTTCTAATCCAGAATTGTCAAAAAACCATTTGTCCATATATGTTCCTACTGAAGAACAGTCCTTTCAAGAAAGAAAGTGAGTCCACCATCTTGAAGTCCAATGTCTTTAATTCTTTTTGTATCAATTGAGACCATCAGTTTTTTTTCAAAAAGAGGAATCATCCACATATTGTCATGTAGATATTTCGATAGGTCTTTTACGGCTAAAACTCGTCGATCAAATGTATCTGCTAGTAATGCTTTATTAAATAAGTTTTCATAGCCTTGATCGTTTAAAGGAAAGTGTGGTCGCATTGGAGAACTATTTCCTCTGAATAGGCCAAAGAGAACAAGCGGATCAGCAACATCGGCACCAAGAGAAGCGATCCTAAATAGAGTTGTTTTGTCACTTTCAGGAAAAAATTTAGAAGTAGAGTCTACGAATTTAATTTTTAGACCAACTGCTTTGAATTGATTTTCAAGAGTTTTGGCATAGGCTCCTTTTTTGGGGTCATTCAATCCACCATTAAAAATAGGAATTTTAAACTCATTGGCTAAATTCAGTCCTGGGATCTTCATTAATAATGATTTTGCAAGGGCTACGTTCTGTTGTTGTTTGGCTTTAATTCGACCCCAAAAGTGTTCGGCTAAAAACTCATTGGCCGGAGAATATATTTGAATACCATTAATAATATCATCTCGATTAATTGCCAGATTGAGTGCCTTTCTGAAATCGAGGTTATGAACGATTGGATTATTAAAGTTAAAATATATGCTAGTTAAACTTGCCGCTCTTTTAGAGGAGACAATTTTTTTATTTTTCCCTTCAGATGCTATATCTATATCTGTAACCTGAACTTTGGTTCCATAATAAAGATTAATGAATTTTGGTGATGTTCCATTATTGGCAACTTTTTCGAGGATCAAAGTTTTTTCATTTGGTTTAAATTCGTTTACTTTGTAACTACCAGCTCCAACTGGGTAAGTTTTCCATGATTCATAGTCGCTTTTGAGTGCTTCGATGGGAACAACAGAAAAATAAGAGCGTGCCAAAGAATGAAGAAATGAGGGGTTCGGTTTTATCAATTTTACGCTTAAAGTTTGGTCATCTATTATTTTGATTCCCTTTACGTTTCCGCTTACGAACTTTCGATCACCCTTAATGGACTCAATGCCTTCAATATTGTCTAAGAAAGACAAAAAGAAAGATGGCTTCCCCGAATAAAATCCTCGAAGCAATGAAAACTCTAAGTCTTTTGCCGTAACAAATCGCCCATTATGAAACTTCAAGCCTTTTTTGATCTTTAAAATATAGGCTTTTTCCTTATAGTCCCAATGAAAAGAATCAAGAAGTCCTGGCTCAAGATCATAGGAGCTTGTTGTGTAGACAAGTTGCCCTAAAATAGGCTCAATCGTTGTATAAAGCATATCAACAGAAGAGTTTTTGTTAAATGGGGGGATTTCAGAAGGGCTTAACCGAACATATAAATGATCGTTTAACCTAGTTGCGGCTTCTGCCGAATTTATTTGTGCTGATAAGCTCAACATAATTACCCCCATAAAATAAAGCGTTCTTTTCATAGTCATTAGTTTCCTGAAATGAAACTTGCCTTCGCATAAGTAACTTGATCTCTTCGCGGAACAGGAGTCGCTTGTTTTTTCAAATTCTCAAGAATCGTTTTGTTCGCAGTTAATGAATCAATTCTCCCAAGTCGAGTAAAGACATGGTTTGTTGCCAGAACATTTACAAAAGCATCGTCCAGTATGAAAACATCGTTATTTTCATCTAATAAAACTTCGCCGGACTCAGATAATTTTGAGATTAAAAAGTTTGGCAAATTTGTAGGATCAACAAATACCGTTCCATCTTTATCGAAATTCAATGCTCCCATGTCTGAAAACATCTTCAGTACACGAACTGTATCAACATTAATTTGTAAACTTTCGGCGATAATACTTGGATCGTTTATATTGGTATTTGATATTGTCGAAATATCATCTGCTAATACATTCTGAGCTTGAGTCATTCCAAGTGCTGCTAATATCATTATTGTCTTTTTATTCATCTTCCCCTCCATTAAGGTTAAATTGCTTGATTTGAAGTCAAACCAAGAGTTTTTCTTTTATGTATATAAGTTGTATAGGGCAAATTAGTTAATCTCGCGGCATCTGCTCTTTTTCCATTTGCCAGAACCATTGCTTTTTCTAGGTAGACACGCTCCAGATGATTTCTTACTGTCTCCACAAATTCTTGATAAGTTGGAAAGTCCTCTGGACGTTCAATTTCATTAAGAACAGTTGATAAATCCTCTTCATCGAATTGGTCTGAAAATTGAGAGCGATCAATTATTTTATCTGCTAATGTGTATGCCTTTCTTATTTTCCCGCCCAATTCACGAATATTGCCAGGCCAAGCATAGGTTTTTAGCAAATCAATCGCATCAGAGGTGATTTCCTTACCTAGTCCCATTTCCCGATTCTTTTCTGCAACGATATATCTAGCGATTGGCTCTATATCTTCTTTCCGTTCTGAGAGTGGAGGTATATGAATTGGGAGAATATTCAATCTGTAGTACAAGTCTTCTCGAAAATTTCCTTTTTTTACTTCAGTCATCAAGTCTCTATTTGTTGCGGCAACAACACGGACATCAATTTTTGTAGAAGTGTTCGATCCAACAGGGACGATCTCACGCTCTTGCAAAACTCTTAGCAGTTTTACTTGTAGATCAAGAGGCATTTCTCCAATTTCATCAAGAAAGATTGTCCCATAGTTCGCAGCGAGAAACTTTCCTGGCTTGTTAGAGATAGCTCCAGAGAATGATCCTTTTGTATGTCCAAATAACTCACTTTCAACAATGTCCTTTGAAATGGCACCGCAGTTTATGGCAATAAAATTGCCACTACGTTTTGAATTGCTGTGAATTGAACGAGCCACTTGCTCTTTACCGACACCAGATTGGCCCGTGATTAAAACATTTTCTCCAGCGAGTGCATATTTATCGACTTCATTGGCAACCTTGGCCAAGGATGAAGAGTATCCACGAAGACCTAATATTTTTTTAATCCAATCATTGTTAGCTTCTTTTTCCTCTGTTGAGAGGCTTCCTCTTTTTACCTTTAATGAAGCAACTTCTGAGATGAGAAGGATTACTTCTTTGCTTTTTTGTTTCAAGTAAATATGATCTGCGCCTGCTTGAGTACAAAGCGATGCTTCTTGATTTGATAGACTAGAAGATAGAACTACTGTGTGGATACTCGGATCAATTTGTTTGATAGATCGAATAACCTCATGGCCTTTAATAGGCATATCAAAATCGACTATGGCCATTCTAAATGAAGAGTGTTCTTGCTTGGCCTGTCTGATTGACCTAAGTGCTTTTTCGGGATTGGAGAAAGTGGCCAATGGAATTTGCTTTTCATTAAAGAGAGTCCGAGTTGCTGTTAAAAACATCTCATCATCATCAATGGCAATCACTCTTGGTTTCATTTTTCCCCCTTATCGTGGTGAGCATCCGACTCGTATTAGCCCTAGAGCAAGGCTTGTGCCAAAATTCAAAATTGTGGCTAAACCCTGTAATTGCAGTCGTTTACTAACTTTGGAGCTTTTCGAGCTGTGGAGCATGGTGCGAGTTGGTGGTTGAATTTCTACAAGATGTTGTAGCTCTCAAAATTCATTTTTTTGCACATGCCAGTAAGTTATGAGAACTACTGACAAAACACTTATATTTTACTTGCCGCACAATTTCTACAACTTTTTGTAGCCTCCTTTTCTGTGTAGTCCTTTAAAAACCTCTAACCTCATAAAACAAAAGGATTTATACACGTTTATTGTTTATTACAAAAAATTGTAAATGGCCCATCGCCAAAAGGTTTGATTGGGAAATAATGAAATATTTACAGGCTAAATTGGACTTCCAAGGCATTATTTAAGATCAATTAAGGCACATAATTGGCCCGTTACTTGCTTCATCTTTTGAATTGTTAAATAAATCATTTCACAAGAGGGGTACTATGAAGCGAACAATTCCAATTTTTACTTTAGTTTTATGTATGGGGCTTTTAGTTTATAATGCGAGTGCAAGCACTTGCAGTCGAATAATGGAGGGAAAAATGTCTGAAACCGTGGAGGAGCAAATAGTAAGAAGCCAGTTAGAGGCTTTTAATAATAAAGATGTTGAAGGATGCCTCCAATATTTTTCAGACGATCTCACCGTTACAGTTCTTCCTGATGAAAAAGTCATTGCATCCTCGAAGGATGAAATTCGCTCTCATGTTTTAAGTGACATTGAATGGGGTAAGTTTACGCCAGCCACGTTAGTTGATATTCGCTCTAATGGCCCATTTGTTATGACAACTGAAGTGAAAGAATCCAATGGTAAAAAAACAACCATTTCTTTTATCTACTATGTTGAAGACGGACTTATCAGGAAAATGTGGGGCGCACCTTTCACTGAATAGAGAGGCTACAAAATATTTTATTGGGCATTAAGTGCAGTAAAGTTGTGCTAATTATTATTTAATCCAGTTCCTAAGTGACCACAATTACATATTGAGTACTTAACTTCAGTTAATGGCCACGAATTTCTTCGTGGCCTGTACGTTTCCGTGTAATCACTTAGGCTCAGACTTTAAAGAAAATCTCGCTCAAGAACCGAGATTTTTTATTCAACCACGTAGCAATCTGCTTCAGTTTCTACTAACCAGCTTGGATCAATGAACCCTTTTACTTCGACAAAGGTACAAGCAGGCTTGATACTGCCAAAGAACTCACCGTGGGCCCTCGCTGCTTCTTTCCATTTAGAAATATCCGTAAGCATGATTCTTGTTCTCAAAGTATCAGTGATCTTTCCTCCGGCTTCTTCTATCGATTTTTTTGTAATCTCCAGACAGAGCTTAGTTTGGTCATAAACTGATTCAAGGCTACCGGTAAACTTTTCGTCTGGAATAGGTGCAGTTCCGGAGACGGCAATTATATTGCAGATCCTAACTGCGCGTGAAAATCCAATAGGATCTTCGAGGTATGATCCCGACGAAATATTTTTTCTCATGCAATGAGTAATATCACTGGCAAATAAGCTAGTCAAAAATAGAATGGCTAAAATATAAATATGTATCGTTTGTATTTGTGATCCTGATAATTTGACCTTTTATTGAACAAAAAGCTCTCTGAGCCATGAGTTTATATCGCAAAATCAATTTGAGCAGTATCTCATCATGAATTATTCTCAAATTTGATAAATCCACGACCAAAAAGAAAGTCTAATTTTACTCTCCTTTCGTTACTGAATTTTAATTTTACTATTAAAGAATTAGCTGTAGCTACAAATTTTTCGATCAATAACTACAGATTTCTATAAACTACTACCAAACTTTGTAGAACTACAAGCTATCGAAATAACTCACAATCAATTTTAATCTACAAGAATTTAAAAATCGTGTTCTTCAAAAACTTGTATTTTCTGTTTCTATACTTCTTGAAATTTTATTGATTCCAGTGGCTTAGACAAATTCCTGAAATTGGCACAAGTCCTGAAATAGTTTCCTCCGAAAACAAAGCCCTCACTATTAGTTGTGGGGGTTGCATTTGTTGCATGTGCAACGGATGCAACGATTTTTACTATAGGTAAGGAGGAAAAAAATGAACACAAAACCTTGGTTAAAAAGTGACGGAACACCGAAGTCTGAAAATGAATTACAAATGGAATGTAAATCATGGAGTTCTTCAACGTGGGATGAGTATTTGGCTCAACTTGAGCATCAACAAAAAGAAATTCTTATGGATAAACCACAAGATTGCGAAACCTATTCTCAGGATGAACATACGAATTGGTTGGACAACCTTTTTGATACTGAAACTTATAGTCATCTTGAATCAAAACTAGAGGACGAGCTTAAAAAGCTATCTGTTGAACAACAAAGAGTTTTAAGATCAATCTTTTGGGAAAATCTCTCTCTTGGGCAAGCTGCAAAAGAACTCAAATTAAATAAATCAACAGTAATGAGAAATCGAGACCGCGCACTTCAGTCTCTTTCAAAAGCTTTAATTCTGTCTGTTCTTAAAATTAAACAGGATTCAACCTCTCAGCCTAATGAGCTTGCTGGATAATCCATGCAACGGATGCAACGAAAATTACTATAGATAGGGAGATAAACATGAAATGGAAAAAATGGAGAAAACGTAAACGACATCGCTACTGGAGACACCTGTTTAAAGAACAGATTAGAAAAGCGGGATGGGTTTTGTTTGAGGCGAAAATTAATGAAGAGCTAATTGATCAGAATAGACAAAGAGTTTTTGAGCTAAGTGCAATGCAAGGAATTAGACCATTTCTTTAAAAGGAGTGAATTTTGAAAACTGTGAATTTTAAATATAAATCAAATATACCGTCTGAAATTACCTGTGTGGGAACTCAGTATGAAGATACAAAGGAATTGTCTTTAGGTGAACTGACTCTCTTTATAGAAAGTAAATTGATGGAGTTGTCTAACGAGTATTACGAAACTTCTATCAAATTTGCGATTCAATTAACTGAAAGTGACTTTACTAAAGAGAAAAAATATCTCGTTTTAATTACGGCCAAGGACTTTATTGATTACTTGCACCTCTCAAATCAGGTGGAGGAAATTCTATGGAGTTTTAATAAACAAGTATTTCACCAAAACGGTGGTCGATTTTTCAGTCATTATGTCCGCTTTAGTTATCTTCTAAAAAAGAACATCGAGGACAACACAGAGCTAAGGAAAGTAAGTTAGTAGGAGAACAAAACATGAAGGACGTTTCAATTATTTATGTAGAAAACAAACACTTAGAGGAAATTTCTGATTCATTGGAGGCCACGAAATATATGGATAACAAAATTACTTATGATGAGAGTGGCACTGGATTCGATGATATTTACAACGATTTAAAAGACTCTGAAGAAGTAAAGATGCTTCTAAAATCAGTCGTTCAAGAGCTACCTGAAGATCAAAAAAATGTCATTACCCTGAAGTTTTGGAAGAATTTTAATGATGATGAAATCGGATATGAACTCAATTTTAGTAGAAAGAAAGTTCGTTCACTTTTGGAAAAGAGCTTTTCATATCTACGCGAGCGCATTTTGTCTGAAATGTATGAAACTGTAGACGAGATTGCATAAGGAGTATTTATGGATTCAGTACAAATGCTTGCACGCCAAATGAATAGAATGGAAGGAAAACTAGATAGGTATTTACCTATGGTTTTGGAAACTAAAAAAATCCCCGCGATGGAAAAGAAGCTTGAAAAAATCGCCGAAATCGAAAGCCAAGTTAGGCGTATTGATACTGTTGAGGAAAAAGCAGATCAAGGGATTAAACTAAAATGGCAATTGGTTGGTGGATTTACTGTTGTTTCCTTCTTTGTTCAACTTGTCGTTGCATTTATTAAAAGCACTTAAAAGTCTTTTTAATTTCTTTTCAAATTTAACATTTATTTCTATTTGGGATCAGTTATGTTTTTAAGAAAATATATACCCAATGGCGTGGGCCATTGGTGGGTGGTTTTTTGCGCTATTATCACGATATTTGCCATTTCCAAAGCTCATGCACTTCCGACAGTATGTAGTGTTGTTAAAACATCAAGTTTTAGAGGTTGTCTTGGGATGAATATTACTCCTTCTATGTGTGGATTTCCGCCAAGACCATGCGCTCATTTTAGTTATTCCGTCCCTCAGTTTTATATTGAGGTTACTGGCTCAAGAGAAACTTTTTTTAAGGAACTGCCAGGGGTTCAAGCGCAACTTCAAACAAACCAAGAAATTCTCCCTTTTGATGCCGAAGAAGATGAGAGTGCTTTTTCTTATCATGGCCATACCATAAATGTGCCATTTGCTGCTTGGGCATTTAATCAGCTCCCTTGTGGAGGTGCTATGTGGGATAGATTTTGCTTTTCGTCTATGAGTGAACACTTAGGAAGGTTATGGAAAACTGGAGAGGCAGATATGTGGCAGCCTGCTTATCTTGCTTGGAGTGCTTCGCCAAAGGCTTGTTTGATAAAAGGAGCTTTAAGTAGTGCTACGGGAGAATCAAGACCAAGTGGTTATCCCAATATGGGTTCGTGTTCCTTTGATCGAAGTTGGATGAAACGCTTTCCTCCTTCAAGTGCGCCAGTTTGCACAGGCTGGGGCATAAATTTTCCTCGATATGGAACTGTCATATCATCGGATCAAACAACGGCCTCTTTAGTCATTGCCTCTCGTATTAAAAGTTTGGGATCAGAGGTGTTTCAATCTGTGCCGAGTAACGCTGGTGAGAAATGGCAAATGATCTATCCACAGGGATCATCTTGCTTTAGAGAAGGACAAAATATTGGGATTCTTCGTGTTAACAGGGTTAATGATATTGGCCGACTTTGGTCTGGTAAATTTAAAAACTATCTTTACGTTGTCTGGAAACCTGTAAGTTGCACCAGAGACATTCCCTATATTGCAGCCACTCATGCTTGGCTTGCGGCCCTACAGGGTGCCTGTAGCGGCTTAGATTAGCCTTTAAAATCACAAGCTATAAAATGGAGGGTCTATGTTCGGAGACTATTTAGTTTCAAGGGGTCAAATTACCTCGGAGCAGCTTTATGAGGCTCTTTCGATACAAAAATTCAAAAAATCTAAAATTGGGCGGATACTGGTTGAACTAGAAACTCTCAATCAAAGTCAACTAGACTCTCTGCTTTTTGAGTATTTAAAGCCTCATTGTCCATTGAAAGTCTCCGAGCTTATTCAAAAGAAAAAAAATCTGATTATGCCTAGTGAGTATTCAGGTCAGGGATCTTATAAAGACCTTTATATTGTCGAATACACCTCTTCTGATGTTGTTCTTGTTGGCCAAAGGTTTTCAGATTTAATCATTCAAGAAGCGGAAGTCTATTTCCAAAAAAAGGTTTCTCTATGGGTCGTAGATTCAGAGATATTTTCTTTAATAGATACGGAAAAAAAGAGAACAAGCTACCAACAAGGTTCTATTGTCATAGCGAAGAATTTAAGTGATGAAGAGCTACTTGAAGACAATAATCCTTATTCTAGGTTGGTATGTGAAAGCATCGACCATGCAATAGAAGTCGGAGCAAGTGATATACATTATGAGTCGTTTGAAAATGGATATGTGGTTCGCTTCAGATGCAATGGTGTTTTAAATGATTGGAAAACAATCGACAAAAAACATTCAGATGCAATTACGACAAAATTAAAATCAATTATCAATATGGATTTAGCTGTAGTTGGAAGACCTCAAGACTCAAGAGCCACGTTTAAAAAACGAAAAATAGATATAAGGGCAAGTTCATTTCCTGTTGTCGGCGGTGGTGAAAAGATCGTTTTACGTCTTCAAAAACAAGATCAACAATTTGTTTTGGAAGAATTAGGGCTATCAGAAGATTCATATTCAAAAATTTTAGATACTGCCTACAAAAGAGATGGCCTTATTTTAATCTCAGGCCCGACAGGAAGTGGAAAAACGACAACCCTCTATTCCTTGCTATGCAAAATGGATAAGTATGGTAAAAACATATCTACTCTCGAAAATCCTGTTGAAAAAAAGCTAGATCGCATCAATCAAGCAAATATAACTGATTATAACTCATTTTCTGACTTTCAAAGAGCCTTGATGAGACAAGACCCTGACATCATTCTTGTTGGGGAGGTTCGAGATAAAGAGAGTGCAGAGCTTTGTCTAAAGCTCTCAGCTACGGGTCACTTAGTTCTTTCAACAATTCACGCTAACGGTGCAGTTGAAGTTGTAGAACGTCTTAAAAACTTAGGCATTGACGAGTTTTCGATTAAATCAAATCTAAGGTTATCAATTGCTCAAAGACTTCTAAGAAAGTTGTGCCCCTCATGCAGAAAAAGGGCCGATGACACTCTTCTTCACAAACTGAGTAATGAATTTGAAGGAATTGATTTTGACTACTCTCTGCTTTCCGTAACAAATCCAAAGGGGTGTGAAAGGTGTCAGCATGGAGTTGTTGGAAGAGTCGCCGTTATTGAATATTTAGAAAAAGAAGATGTTAAAAAATTCCTTCAAAACCAAAGCAATTTTTCCCTAGATAGAACTTTAAAACAGGCAAGTTTGAAGTTAGCGGAACAAGGGCTTATTGACCTTAATGAAGTAATACAAATTTCTTAAATGGAGAGGATGAAATGGAAAGAGTGCTAATTACAGCTTTCCTTTTTGTTGTGGTATCAAGTCAAGCATTTGCCATTGATTATTTTAATCAATCTATTGATTACTGGAACAGCAAGAGAGTCGAATCAAAAGATTCTTCTAGTCCAGAAGAAGTGACAACGACAAAAAAAGAGAAAGACCAAGTTAAGAAAGATAAATTTAGTTGGAATCGGTATCTAAATCCCAAGACCACAGAAGATTTCAAAGAGGTATTTAGAGAGGGAGATTATACTCCGCCGACTCCACTGCTTGAAGTGGCAAAAAATCCTTCTGATGAGAACATTAAAAATTGGTTCGCAGTCGTAAAGAAAAAAAACGAATTCCTAGCAAAAATTAATATCAGGATGGGCGAATATTTAAAAAAACACAAGGATATAAAACCTGAAGAAAAGCAGTTGGTTGAACAAAAGCTGCAAAACACACAGCCTTCAACAGTAGATTTTAAAAGGTTTCGTTTCCGAATGTATTTTGAGTCTAGTTGTCCACATTGCAAAAGAATGATGCCGGAACTTATTAAGCTCCAGAATATGGGGTTTTTCGTTGAACTTCGACAAATAGATCATAACCAAAAATTTGCTCAAGGACTTCCGTTCCCCGTAACTCAAGCATCTCAAGCGGAGTTAAAGGAAAAGAATATCAATGCTTGGCCAGTTCTTTTTGTAGGCGATACTCAAAAGAAAGTCATTTATAGGATAAATGGCTACCAATCAGCCGATTCCATCATTTCCACTATCCAATCTAAATAACTTTTTAAACAAAAAATAAATTTTAAAGGAGGCTCCCTATGAATAAGGAGTTGAAACGTAAACTATTGTCATTTTGTGAGAATGAGTTACCCATATTTCTATCCCTCATTGCAATCATTGCTTGTTTGATGATGATGTCCTCATCTGCATTTGCGAACATTCCAAGACTTCCAGGTTCGGATCAAATGGACAAACTGACAGCAGCAGGGAGTCTGTTGAGATTAATTGATAGCTTTCTGTTTAAATTCGGAGCTAGGTTGATGGCCGGACTCGCTGTTCTTGGAGCTGGTTGGAATTTAAAAGAGCAACGATTTGGAATTGCGATTGTTTGTATTATCGCAGCTATCGTGATTGGTACGGCACCTATGTGGGTAAAAAACATCTTCGATATTGGAGGTGGAACGCTCTTTTCTTATATCATTTCTCGTGGAGTTCATTATGTATAGCTACGAATCCATGCGGAAAAAATACGGAACAAAGGTAAGTCAGACGATTGATTCTCCCATCATGGTTTTTGACTATTTTGAAATTGTGGAATTGTTTGCAGCACTTCTAATTTTGCTGATTTTTGGAGTCGTTTTTTATTCGTGGGGAATAATGATTCTCCTTTTACTCCTAACTTTAGGGTTGGGGCCAGTCGTAAGAAGAAGAAATAAAAAAGGTATCTTTTTCCATTGGCCTTATCGTCACCTAAAGATGTCCCTCCCTGGAATTATTAACCCCAAAGAAAACAAAAAATATTCTGACTAAGGAGAATTGATGAAGCCACAATTAGAACAATTTAAAGAGAAGTTAAATGAGCTTCTATTTCATTTCGGATTCTACCTTAAATCTGTGTTTCAAAAAATAAAAATCAAAGCAAATGAAATAGGAGTAAAAATGATTGGCCCCATTGAAAAAGGTTTTAAGAAGGCAGAACTGGCAACACCACCAGAGGCAAGTTTTGAAGGTGTTGATCTAAGTGTTTTGCCGAAGTACATCGCTTACAAATCTGCCCTTCTTCGAGAGAAGTTAACTTTGTACTACATCTTGGGCATTGTCACTGCTCTTTTCTTTTCTCATTATCTCCTTTCTCGTTTAGAAATCTCTAATCTTAATGGGAAACTAAGGGAAAAAGAGTACATCTTGGCCCCTGGTGTTTTGGATTTTACCAAAGCATCTCCACAAATGATCCCTAGTTCTTATGTCCATGATGCCGCGACGGATTTTTTATCTAGTCTTGGAAATGTCAGTGCGGCGAATATTGATGAACAGTATCAGTCTTTAAAACGCTTTATGAGCAAAGAATTAAAAGTACAGTTCGACGTCGATACTGCTGATTGGATTGAGCAAGTAAAGTCAGACAATATTTCCCAAATTTTAAAAGTGACAGATATGGAAATCACATCAAATCAAGATGGAGCCTATCGAGTTGTTGCCTTGGGTAAAGCTGACTTTTATGCAGATCAACAATATTTAGGACATGAGGATCAAGTTATTGAGATGATTCTTAGGCTTGTACCTCCTGAAAGTGGAAAAAGATGGTATTTGCAAATCAGCTCTCTCTCTTGGGAAAAAGCAGATACGTTCAAAACAAAATCAAATCTATCTAATAAAGAGTCCAAATAGACTCATCAGCTAAATCTATTAAATTTTGGAGAATTAAATGAAAGATAAGTTCTATACTCTTTTGAAAGAGGTCGGTTCATTTCTTAAACCCTTTGCTGTTTTACTGTGCAAGCTCATTACGGTTGGCTTTGCAGTATTGATCTATTTTCTGATCGGATATTTCTTTGGCACTAATACTTGTTACGCAAGAACAGTCTATTACGGATCAGAGGTCGAAACGGTCACTATATCTTATGGTGGCCCTACAATTTTTAGATTCAATGAAGATGTTAAAACAATTTCTCAAGCGGCAAAATTTAGTATCAAGCCAGCAGATGGACAAGACCCAAACTACTCCGTTTTGGCCGTAACACCACGATTTACGCAGGGAAAAGCGGAAGTTTCGTTTATCCTTGCTGATGGAGCAGTTGTAAATACAAAAATCGTTATCGTACCGAAAGCCTTGCCTGAAAAAACGGACTCATTTTATGACTTTCAACCAAAAGAACGCTTAATTGATTCATCTGTAAACTCAGAAGGCTCCGACGTTTCCGATCTGGAGCTTATGAAGTCAATGATCCGTTGGGATAATGTGGTTGGCTACAAAGTACGAAATCTTATTCGGACTGTGAATACTGGTGTCGATGGCCTTTCTGCGAAACTTGTAAGAGTTTATACAGGGCCGAAATATAATGGGTATGTTTTCAAAATTAGGAATGAGTCCCGAAAAGAATATGCTATTGACGTTAAAAGTCTGACTTTAGGTGTACCCAATGTCGCTTTACTTTCTCAAGTTGACAGAAAAATTCTTGAGTCAAGAAAATCAAAAGAGAATACCACTTTCCTAAGAATAATAGCAAAACCTACCTCCGTCTATTACAACATTGCGCTTCCCATTGCCCCCATTCAAAACCAATAAGTTCTAAGGAGTTTTACTTTGAATATTCAAAAAGAGTTAACGCGTATAAAAGAACTTGCCACTAAAGCAAGTAAGGAAAAGTACCTAGTGTATTCTATCCTTCCAATTATGATTTTAGGTTTCTTTTACCTTTATGGATTATATAGAGATGGTGAAACTAAGGTTTACTACAAGTCATCTGTAACGAGCTTTAATGGTGGAAAAATTCTTGGTGACAATGGAAAAACTCTCTATCAACGAAAAGAAAAAGTTTTTCATAGAAAGTTTCAGAAAGTTGACAATGACATTAAGGTAATTAATCAAAAAATGGAAAAAATGGCTGAGTCAATCGAGGTGATTAAAGATGCCGTTGGAAAATCAACTCAAAAACCAGAAGAAAATTCAACCAATGAAAGTAGTGAACAGAAATCATTAGAGCAAACTTCACATAATGTAACTTTTGATGAAGCACCTTCAAGTCTTTCAACTGGCACTATTTCAAGAGTGAATGGAGTGAAGGTTGTAGGTTCGGCAGTTCGGAAGAGAGAATTTCATAGGCAAAATAATGGCCCCTCACTTATTTCATTTCCTGTGCAGCAAAAGAGAAAAAGTGACCAAATGACCGTCAAACTTCCGGCGGGCTCCTTTGTTAAGGCCAAGCTACTAACAGGGGTTGAAGCACCAGAAGGAAAGACTTTGCCTGTACTACTTCAAACTGACTATGCTTTTGTTGGGCCAAATAAAACTAGAATTGATCTTACTGGATGCTTTTTAATCGCTAAATCGACAGGAAACTTGTCTATAGAGCGAGTCGAAATGCAAGCGACAAAAATCTCTTGTGTTTCAAAATCAGGCCGTATGTTTGAAAAAGATATGAATGGATTTATAGCAGATTCAAAGGATAATTCTTTTGCCGTCATGGGAAATGTAAACTCAAAACAAGATCGTGTTGCATCTATGGCCTTCTTGTCTTCTGTGGTTGAAGGAGTTGGAAAAGCCATACAACAGGCACAGACAACGACACAAACTAACGCCTTGGGTGGTTCAAGCTCTATTATATCTGGAGATCAAGGTAAGTATATTGCAGCCGGTGGAGTTGGAAACGCTGCTTCACAAGTAACTCAGTGGTATCTTAAGCACGCTCAGAGTTTACTTCCAACGATCAATGTCGGTTCGGGTCAAGATGTATGGATTGTTACCCAAGAAAGTGTGGAGCTACCTAACTGGTATTTCCGTAAAGAAAAGTCAAAAGTTCAAAATAGTTCGTTCACATATTTAAGTGGATTCCTCGACAACTAATCAGTTTAAAAAACTCAGGAGAATTTAATTATGAAAAGTATATTCTTACTTTCCGTCGCTCTTTTATTGTCTTCTTGTGCTACTACAAGAGCACCGAGCCTTAATTTACTGGAAAAAAGAAGTGACTACGACAATATGGGCCAGATCGAAAATGAACTTTCATCTGTAGATGCCCCCCTTTTAGTACCTCAAAGAACAAATCCAACTGTAACTGATATTTGGATTCACCCACATGAAATGCCTACGGGGGATTACTTTCGTGGAGGTTGGATTCGTACAGTCATTTCCAATGCCAGATGGGAAGTTGAAAAGAAAAAATCGCCTCTGGTTATTAAGAAGAAATCCAAACACCTAAAAAAGTAGCTCATTAACAAATTCATACCTTTACTGGAGGTTTCATTTGCAATCTCAACGCCTACCTATGCCCAAAATTTTTGAAGAAGCTCTTAGCAAAAGGGAACTCTTCACAAAGTCTCTTTTTACTCGCCCAGAATCACTTTCAAAGCTAATGCCTTATGATGGTTTTATTAAGGAAGAAAATGTTTTTCAGTTAAAGGATGGCTCTCTTGGAGCCGTATTTAAAGTTGAGCTTTTAGAACATGAAGCTATGACAGAGGAACAGATTCTAAGGGCCGTATCTTCCACCAAAAATTGGTTTTCACTACCTGAAAACTGTGTCTTACAAATCCAATACGAGCAATCCAATTATTCTTACTTTGATAAAAGACTAAAGTCGCTTGAGAATAGTTATGAAAAAGCTCACCCTGTTTCAAAAATTCTTTTTTCAGAGAAGATAAAAAAACTCAAAGAATCTTGCCAAACTGTGCAGGAAAGTTCACCTTTAAAACGTCAGACCCTTCTCTCTGTACGTTATTTCCCAGAGTCAAAGTCAACCATCAAAGTGAGCGACTACTATCAAAGAGGTGAAGGGTTAATTCATCGTGAGATGAGAAACTTCATTTTTGATCTTCAAGCCTTCAAACATCTACTGAAAAATATTGAATCCAATTCAGAACTCAAACTTGCTCCTCTTACAGATAGTGATTTACTAGACTATCTAAGAAAATTCTTTAATCCAAAGACTTATTATAAACGTGAGTTTGCTCCTTCTAATAAGTCTCGTTCCTTGTCCGACCAATTTTTATTCAATTCTCCTCGACTTGATTATTCAACTATCGAGCGTGAGGGAGTGAAAACTAGAACTCTATCACTCAAGACATCTCCTCTGTATGCTTATGATGGAGGCATGGCCTATTTTGTGGGCCTCGATTTTCCATTTAAGTTGTCCTTAAATTTTTCATTTCCAACAAAGTCTAAAGTTAAAAAGTTTTTTGGGATTAAAGAGTTTTTTCTCGAAAATACGTTATCGGCAAAAGGAAAAATTCAAAAAGAAGAAATTAAGGAAGTTCAAGATAAACTCGCTAGAGATGATCGTTGCTTACATCTTACGTTTAATATCATTATCGAAGGCGAAACAGATGATGAACTAGATGAAAGAACTCGAAAAATTTGTCATGTGTTCCATAACAAACTTGAATGTGAAGTTATCGAAGAAGATGATATTGGGCTTGGCCTTTGCCTTAATTCATTGCCTTTGAATTATACTCCTGATGCTGATTATTCTACACAGAGAGCAATTCGTGTACTTCGATCAGACGCTGTTAAATTTGTTCCTATTTTTAATTCCTTTGAAGGGTTAAAAAGGCCATTGTCTGTTTTTCTTTCAAGAGAAAATAATATTATCCCTTTTTCTCTAACTGAGAACGAGACCTCTAATCATACTTGTGTCTTAGCAGATACAGGATCAGGTAAATCGGCTTTCGTAATCGAATGTATTCAAGCGGCTAAAAGAATGTCGCCAGAGCCGTTGGTTTTTATCATTGATAAAAAATCTAGTTACTCGATGCTGTCAGAATATTACGATGGAGAGTTGACCATCTTTGATCGTAGCAAGGAAGTCCCATTTTCTCCTTTTCGTGGAATTTATGATGAAGAGAAAATTGCCTTCCTTACAAAGTTAATTTCTCTTTCAGTTAAACTGACATCTCCTTCCTTTGAGATCGAAAGTGAACATCAGACAGCAATAAGTAAGGCCCTCAAACTAGCATACCTTAAAAAGTGTGAGCGTCAGGGACTATCTTATGTCGATGGAGAGCTTCTAAAGCATGAAGCCTCTGAAAGCGTAGAGCTTTCTATGGAGGATTTTATTGTTGAGCTAGGTTCTCTAGTTGATGACGGGAAAAACAGATCAAAAGAGGTTGTAGAACCTTTAATCTCCAAATTACGACCATTTTATGGAGATGGGATTTACTCTAAGTTTTTTTCGGCCACTCAAAATGGAGAGTCTAAAAGTAACAAGCTCTTTTATATTTATGACCTTGATGCCTTGGATGGCGACCCCGTTCTTCAAACGCTTATGACTATGAGTGTGATTGAAGAAATCAGGAGAATCCTGGCATTACCTGAAAATCAAGGAAGAACTGGTTTCCTTGTTATGGAAGAGTTCGCCATGCTTGGACGTAATAATCCAGCTTTTCGAGACTTTGCGATTGATTTCGCAGAAACGATGAGAAAACGAGGTTGCTGGTTAATCACACTAACTCCTAGACCACAAAACTATTTTGATCTTGAGGTGGGAAAGGCTTTTTGGGGTGTCGCCAGCAATTTCGTATTTTTGCAAATGAATCCAGATTCGTGTGACTTCATTGCTAAAAATTCTTCGCTTCTTGATGAGGCCAATAGCGAAATTATTAAATCTCTTCGGACTAGAAATGGAGAGTACGCAGATGTGTTCTATATGAACAAAGAAAAAACCACCCAAGGTTCATTTCGCTATCGTCAGACGGCGTTGGATCGTTGGATGAGTCCTACCAATGCTTTAGATGCAAGGGAAGCGATTAAGGCACTGCAAACCCATCCCAACAAATGGGAGGCACTAAGGTATCTCGCTGAAACTTATCCCAAGGGGGTGCCTTCTAAATCTTAAATTCAGGAGAGTCTATGAGTTTCAATAAATTTTTATTGGTGCTGGCCTTTTTTTGCTTTAATTTTGTAAACAAAGCCAGTGCCGGAGGCGTCGATTTTCGCTCAAGTAACGAACTTTCACCAAACGATTACCTTTTAGGTTCCTATGGAAAACTTAAAGACCCTGTATTTGATAAATACAGAACTATAGACTTAAATGTTGACATTGGGATCGGTTCTGACTGTGGAAGAATCGACATTAAAAACACGATGAGAGCGGCACTTCAAAATGTCCTGGATACTAAATATCTTCAGGGTATGGGCCAAGATATTCTTGCTGCTTCTCCAATGCTTCTAACATGCTACTTTAGTCCGACTTGGTGTAGTATTCTCAAGCACTCTCAGATTCGGGCCAATTTTCTATCTCAGCTTCGTTTAAATCAATGTAAAAGTATTAATCGCTTTGTTGATAATCGTGTATCTGACTACTACGAAGAACGGTCTAAGTGTGTTCAAGATTCTATTAAAAAATATGGTGGTGATTTTGAAAAAGCGATGGAGAGTTGTAAAAACTATCAGGATTACAATATTTCGAGTTGGTCTGGTGATGGTAAGTCAGTTGAAAATAAGCTTATTGAATCGACTGCAAAATGGGCAGGATTCAAGGGAGAAAGTGCTGATCGTGTTGTTGGATTAACGAAGGCATTTATCGGCGATACAGTCATAAAAAGTGGTAGTATTAGTATCGACTATGGGCCAAGGAGAGTTCAGTTAACTCCTCGAACCTATCTCATGGAAGTGAAAAACAATACTTATTCAAAATTGTGCAAAGGACTTCTTGATAAAGTTATCCGCTCAGGGGGCTATAAAACAAACATTTATCGAGTTGTTTCTGATGATGACCTCAAAAATGTAAGTGGGCCAAGTGAGACCATCCTTGATCGTCAAACAATTCTTTCCTTAGTTTATCTCCCTTACAATAAAAGACAAATTGCTTGTCGCAAGCTTTCAGATGCTCTTGCGATGAACACCTATACTGATGATATGGGCAAAACGCTTGATTTTATCTCATCTAAGATGGGTACGAATCCCCATCTACCAGCCAAGAGGCAGTTGGAGGCGGATCGAAAACGACGCGCTTTTAAAGATCAAGTCGAGTTGACCTTAGCCTTAGAGAAACAAAACTCTGATCCCGTAAATAAGGTGCTCCATCAGATTAATTTGGAGGGAGCAAAATATATGGGAATAGCGTCAAAGCGTGAGCTTCAAGTTGATGGTGAAACACAGATTTCAAATCGAGTCGATAACATCTTTTTCGACTGTGCAGACGGTGTGAGCTGTAAATAACAAGGAAAAAATATGGACTTAACTAAAAAAAAGGGGCTACTTGCCCCTAAAGACTTTTGGACAACATCTGAAACCGAAAAGAAGAAAATTCTTAACGAATGTGGGGGCGATGTTGTAACGGCTGCCTTAGTTCCTAACAACATTTTGGGAAAAGATGTCTCTGTTGCGTGTGATATTCACGATTTTATGTATCTTAAAGGTAAGACATCGCAAGATAAAGTCGTTGCAGATAATACATTTGCCAAAAATTTAAAAGCCTTAACGGATCAAACGCAAAACCCAATTCTAAGGAAGCTCAGGGGCTTAATTGGAAGAATTTATTATCTAGCAGCCTCAATTTTTGGTCATTTTTATTTCTAATTTCCCACAGATTATCTCTCTAAATTTCTTTTCTAAATAAAATAATAGGAGATTCAATGTTTTCATCAACTGCGTATGAGGCGTTCTATACCTATATAGGTATTTATCTTCATGAAGCCTCAATCAAAATAATCACTTCTCAAGAGGTTTTAGTTGGTCTCTTGATCTTGATATTAGGAATCACCTTTCTATCTTCATCTTGGAAATATTTTTCTCGGTATATGCCTTTCGTAAAAAAAGGTGGTGCCAGTTTTTCTGTATTTTTTAAGATTTTGGCCTGCTTTATAATTGGCGTTTCATTGCTCAAGGTCGATTCTCCGGCCAGAATTAAGAATTACAAACGGATTTCATGGCATACCAATCCATACATTCAATCTCGATTTCCAACTATTGAAGAGTCCTACAGCGTAAGTTTTGTTTTTGATTTACTTACACGATCCGCAGAAGAAATTTCTAAGCTAGCCAGTGTTTTAGTGGATGAACTTTTTAAGAAAACTAATTCTGAATTAGATGCTCCGGCGGCATTTTACAAAGCTGTAATGTATGCAGGATCGACTACAATCGACGATCTTGAATTAAGAGACAAAATAGAGGTTTATACAAATAGTTGCTTTGAAAAGGTCTTACCTTTGTTGGGAGCGGCGAAAAAGCAAGACAAATTGGATGAGTTTTTTAAACCTCAAGGAGCTGTCGATCAGGAATTAGATGCTATTCCTATTCAGTTAGATGATGGAAAAAGGGTATCTTGCTTGGATTTAAAGGAAGAAGTCCGAAGTCACCTTTGGCACTACGCCCAAAGTAAGGGTGCATCCTTTTATCGTCACTACGGAGGAAAATATGGCGATGGTATTAGGGAGATAACAGAAGAGGATCAGAGAAATATTATCGCCTCAGATGCACTTGTAAATTACTATCTTTCAAAATCAGAAGATTCACTGGGTACACAAAAGGGAGCTGAAGTTAAGGGGAAATTTGCAAACTTCCTTATTGGCTGGAGTCGACTTTTTTCATTTGACGGCTTCCTCACAATGTTTGGCATGAGAGATCAAGTAGGTGCAGCACTAACAGCTAAACGAGCTGAGAAATTCTCTGAGTACCTTCAGCGTGCGCCACATTTAAAGGGAATGGTTAAAATGTTTTTAATCGCTCTATTTCCCTGGTTGGTGTTTTTTGTTGTCGCTGGACGATGGAAAGTTTTGATTTCATGGTACGCCATATATGTGTCCGTCTTGCTTTGGACTCCTATATGGACATTGCTTTATCACTTGATGACTAGCATTGCCCTTTCTACAGACACAATGATGGCCTTTGGAAAGCTCTCTGATGGAATTTCACTTTATAGTTCGAGTTTTATTACGACAAAGCTCTATCAATTCTATGCAATCTACTCTTGGCTCCAAGTGATCGTTGGGCCTCTACCCACAGTTATATTGGCCTTTGGGTTATTCAATTCATTTATAAAAGACAATGAAGGCGAAAGCACACCGGAGCCAGTAACAATGGCAAAGGATGCCGGAATTTCTGCTGCCACGGGCGGGAATCCTGCCTCATCGGTAGTGAAGCGTATTTAACGCTTCACTACTTCATTTTTCAGAAAATCAATAAGCAAATTTCTACTAATTAGCGGAGAGTATTTATGAATACTTCAAAAAGTTCTTATCCTCAAAACAAAGATCAATTCAAAAATGGTATCTCAAATAAACCTGACCTGGCCGGGCAAGCTGTTAATGAGTTTCTACATGAGGCAACAGTTGTCTCGGCCATAGGATTATGGAAGGTATTAAAATCTCTTTTTTCAGTCTACTGTCCATTTACCTTGGTATCTATTGGGACTGCCATTTGGCTCGGTTACTATATATCAACTGAAGCATTACATATTCAATTCATTCACAGTTTAGAACCTTCACTATTTACTTATAAGAGATTGTCTTCGCTCTATAAGATCCATAGGAATTGGCATTGGGTGGGCATCTCTACTCTTTTATACTTTCCAGTTGTTGTAACAATCGGAATCTATGCTCGAAGTTTAGTGACTAAATATAAAGCTATTTTTCATAAGGTCGGTTTGCGAAATGGTGTTGGTGAAACACCAAAATTTATAAAGAAAAAGAAAATAGATTCATTCCAAACAAGATACATATTTGATGCGAATGGTGTCGGTCTTTCTGAATTTGAAGTGAAAAAAGAAAGATTAGAAGCACATTTTCGTGAAAACATCGAGTCGGTCAAATATGGAAAGAATAAAGGCCGAATTGAAGTCACACTTAATAGACAAGACTTCCCTGAAAAGCTCACTTACACAGAGTTATCTAAGAAGATTACACTTCCCACCAGTAGCTTTTATATCGGTCATTCTATGGATGGAATACTCACTCAGAATGTATCAGAACTTCCGCACATGATAATTGCTGGAACAACAGGATCAGGAAAAAGTGTTTTCTTTAAACAGGCTTTACTTGGACTCCTTGAATCTACTCCTAATATCCAGATGTATCTAGTTGACCTAAAAGGAGGACTGGAAATGATTGACTTTGTGAAGGCCCCTAATGTTCGTGTTGTTAAGACTATGGAAGAGGCCCTGAAGGTCTTTAGACAAGTTGAGCGTGAAATGAAGGCCCGATTTAAGTATCTTGAGAAGAAAGGCAAAAAACAAATTGTTCCAGAAGAAGATAGAAAAGAGCGGATCGTCTTAGCTGTAGATGAAGCCTCGGTTTTGTATATGAATCGTGGCCCACATGACCCTGATAAGAAAAATGCTCTTGAAGCACGACAGCTTGCTGATTCGATTGCTAAATTGTCGAGAGCCGCTGCAATTCATTTACTGTTAGCAACACAGAAACTTGAAAATCAAGTAATTCCGACTTCTGTAACAGAGAATATTTCTGGAAGAATGGTGTTTCGGGCCAATTCATTTCAAGGAAGTAATCAGGTTATTGGATCGAAAGATGCAATGGACTTACCTGAAATACCAGGAAGAGGTATTTGGAACTTTGGAACCAAAAAACTGATGATTCAAGCTCCATTTATTGATGAAAAGATTATTAAACAAAGATGCCTTGAAATTGCCGCTGACTTTGAAGCCGGAAAACGTAAGTGTTTCAATCCTATGATTGGTGAAGTGGAAAAGAAGACTGAAGAAGAAGCACAAACCAGTGCTTATAAGGATTTTGTTAAAGATGGTGAAACTAGCAAGGAGAATGAATGAAGTCTTCTATTCTAGGAATGTATATTTCTAAGGTGGATATTGAGTTTTTAAAATATCTCCATTCGGTTAAAGTTGCCAGCTACGAGCAAGCGAGTCGAGACATATATCATGGCTTAAAGAGTAATAGCGTAGCGAAGAGGCTTCGCAAACTTGAGAATAACAAACTCATTGAAGGTTATCGCTCAAGAACAATTCGTCATGGAAAAAAAGTCGTAAGTTTAACAAAGAAAGGGTTTTCTGAATTTGTAGCAAAAGGAGAAGAACAGCGAATTGAAATTAAAAGTGACTCTGTAGAACACGACCTCTCTCTGGTAGATATACGTCATCGTTTTTTACAAAGACCTAAGATTAAGAGGTATATTTGTGAGAATGAACTTCAAACTTGGGGGAAATCACATGACGACGGGATTTACTCAGCATTTATGAACTTAAACTCTGATGGCCTAGTAGTTGCGGAGGGGGCAGAGAATCTACTATTTCTACCTATCGAATTTGATGCTTACCATAAGTCAAATTCAAGATATGAACAGTTCTTTGAAAAATACTACAGCTCAAGTGAAGTGACGATAGCTCTGTATGTATGCAACTCAAAGAGAATAATGACTCAGTTAATGAAAGTTGAAGAACAAAAAGCAAATACCGTTCATCCTAAATTTTTTTATATTCTGAAAAATGATTTATTAGAAAATGATGAATTTGTATTTAAGAACTGGAAGGGGCAGCAAATAAAGCTGTAACATTTGTCTAATGTCCAAAAGGTGTCCAAGTAGTGTCCTCTAAGGGACAGCACGAAAACGTACATCTACTCAATATTCTTAGGCTTTGCCTTTTCGCCAAATTCGGACTGACTGTACTTTTCGCTATTTTTCCCCATCTCGTTTCTATCTTCTCCAATTCATTTCACTCTTCGTTGCTCATTATACTCATTCATCAAATACTCAAGGACGCGAGCGCGGTCGAGGTTCAACTCTGGTAGTTTTTCCGTGAACGATTCCCAGAGACTCGCAGAGCAAGAAAATGATGCTGCGGTTCTGTCGTTGGCCTGGGCTGCGCTTATGTTTATAGGTTTTTCTTTCTCAGTATAGGCCAAAAAACTTTTGATAATCTCCTCTAGTATAGGGCTGTGATTCTTGGCCCCGTCTTTTCTACAAGTTTTTTTAAAGGTCTCAAAAATTGATTTAGAAGCCCTGAACGAGCAAGCTTTGTGATCGTTTTCACCTAAAACAGTTTCTAAAATTTCGTCAGCATTAAAAATCATAAGTCTATATTACAGTCTTAAATTTCTTTGTCAAATATAAAAATATTTGCTTATCGAATATAAATATATTTGACAAATTACCGATAATCAAATATAAATATATTTGAAAGCAAAATATAAATATATTTGATGGAGGTATGAAAATGAAAAATTTAAGAGTGAAAATTCAAGAAAAACTAGAGTTGAACAGCTTTGGCCCTCAGTATTTAGAACACAATGAAAGAGTCTATAAGATTAAGATTTGGAATAACGACTCGTTTCTAATTACGGATGTAACCAATGCGGGAAAACGCGGAACTGTTTGCAACGAGCTTTCTGTTAATAGCAACTATGGTGCCCCTGACTTAGCCTTTTGGAATGAGCTTCTAGCGACTCACACAACAGAACTACTAAAAGCGACAACCGATAAAATATTGCCACCAGAATTAGAAAAACCAAATTTTAAATTTTACTTTAGAGAGGTTGAGTCTAAGAGACTTCTCGCTCTTGACCTTTCCACAATCAAGCCTCTTAAAACTGAGCCTAAAAAATGGACATTGCCCCATGTTGTTAGAGCGATAGTAAACGGACAATATGAGGGGCTTCGCTGTAAGTATCGCCACCTTGATGACACTTGCGAGGATTTTGGAAAAGGTGAAATCAAAGACCCAATTAATTTTGTAAAGGGAATTGTTGAAGACCCTTCTGGCTGGTGGACACATCAACAAACTGACGGCGTTGTGACTGTCTGTTGTCACTCTTTCGATTCAAACGAATTTAAGCCAAAAATTGAACCAACTAAAAAAGTAAAACCAGTAAAAACCCCAGAAGTCAGCCGTAGAAAATTTGATATAGGATGCGGTCACTTGGGGAATGGCTTGCTTGTCTGGAATAGAAACAAGGAAGTGTCTGGAGACTTTGAAAAAGTGGCGCATATCAACGCCGACAGAGAAATTACTTACTATATAGAAAACCTCCCTTCTGAAGTTTTAACACAGGTTGAAAGTTACGCAAAAACTAATCCAAGCGTGTCTACCTCTCAGCCAGAAATAAAAGTTTTTAATGAAGGGAACCCAACAGAAAAAAACGTGTATGAAGCAAAAAAAGAAGCAAGAATTGAAAGACTTAGAGAAAGAGCAAAACAAAAACATGAGTTTGCGGATAATAACGGTTTTGATCTTTTCAGTGAAGAGAAAAGCGGTATTCCATTTGGTCAGCCCTTAGTTGGAAGCCCACAACGGATGAGACAACAAAGAAAGCATCGAGAGAAAATTGCTAATAAGATTGAAAGAGGAATGGAGGCAAGAAACTATGCACATGATTTAGAGGTTCGTGCAGACGCAGCAGAGAGTCGTAGGGCCATTGACTCGGACGATCCCGAAGCAATCAGAAAAATTAATGAAAAAATACAGAGCATAAAAGATGGCAACGAGTGGGCCATAGCAGCTAACGCCAAAATGAGGAAACTAAAAACATGGCAAGATGCTCACGATTATTTCATAAAGCTTGATGATGACGACAGTAAACGGATCGTAACTCACTTGATACAGCGAAAAAGCTTTTATGCAATCCCACCAACTCAAATTCGCGCTTATTACTTTGGTACTGACACCGCAGAAATAAGACGCCTAGAAAAAAGATTAAAAGGGCTTCGCTATATGGGTGAAAATTCAATCAATTTTTCAGTTGGTGAAATCACTGTAAAAGAGGAATCTGGACAAATTCAAGTTCATTTTCCAGATAAACCAGTAAAAGAGTTTCGCCTAAAATTACGTCGAGGATTTTGTTTAAAGTGGTCAAGGTATTCTGCTGCATGGGTTAGAAAACGGACACCTTCAATTAATAATCGTTATATCAATGAATTGAAGAATGTTCTTCTAAATGTGGAATACGAAAGATAAGTAAGAACTAATCGGATGCAATACAGATAAAAATATTTAAATATTCTTTGACTAATACGGAGGGCTTTCTGCTCTCCGTTTCTTTTTTATTTTCTAAAAACTAAAACGGAGGATTAATCATGCTCTTTTCGGATGAGCAATGGGCCGAAGTGTGCCCATTATTGCCAATGTATAAATCATCACCCAAAGGAGGAAGGCCAAGGCTTGAAAAACGAAAAATTTTCGAGGGTATTTTATATGTCTTCAAAAATAAAATTCCTTGGAAAGGAGTGCCAAAAGTTTACGGATCAGGAACGGCACTCAATGACTACTTTAGAGAATGGTCGAAAAAAGGTGTATTCCACCAGATAAAAGACCGCCACTACTCTATAGTCCTTAACCTTGATTGGGATAAAGTAGAAGAACTCAACAATTCATATCACCCTAAAATTTAAACTAACACAGGAGTAATTGCTTATGGAACATTCTAACAAGGATGAAGGGATTGCTACGTCTAAAAAGAAGGTTGTAAACAATACGATTCCAATTCGTGTAAAGAAAACAACTTCTCGGACTATTCGGGCAATCCTCAATAAATTAAATAAAAAGCAGCTTGGTAAAAAAGCAACTGTCGATGATGTCATCTCAAAGGCTTTGCCACTGTTAACGGACAAGCATTTGGATGAGATCAAAGAAGCCACTTATTCAAGCAAGGATCGGCTTGAAATGCAGTATCAAGATTATTGCAGAAAACATGGAAATATCTCAAAAGAAACCTTCCTCGAAATGCTTTTACAAGCTGGCTTACCCGTACTTACAAGTACGTCGCAAAGCGACGACTAAATCCACCCTAACTTATCAATAATACAGCGAAAATCTACTCGGCGTTCTGCCATTTTTTCGTGATTTCCCAAGGACAAAATGCTATGCTTAAAAACGATAAATCAGTTATCGGCGAAGAGGCTTGTGCGTCTACCGATAACGAGTTCTTTGACAATCGAATAGAAGTAATAATTGCGTTAAACCATTGCGTGTTTAACGAAAGAGAAGCAGCTTTTTACTGTAGGTGTAGCGTAGATAGTATTCGCTATCACGCTTTAAGATCGAGGAAGTTAACCTTCTGTGATTTTACAAGAGAAGGTTTGGTCTTTCTAAAATCTGACCTTGATTCGTTTCTGCAACTTTCTAGGAAGCAGGGCTATCGAGGTTAAGGGAGAAAGACTATGAATGAACTTACTCAAATTGAGATACCTTATAATTACCATCCAAAGGTCTACACATACCAAAGAAATTCTAAGTGGTATTGGAAATATAATCTTCCTGGTGATGTTTGGCATACTTGTTTTGCGTCTGAAAATAAAAGGACAGCAGATCGTAATGCTTCTTTAAAATTGGCTGATTTAGCAAAGGGTCTTTTCAATTCAAAAGAGATTGAAAAAATGCAAAAGACTTCAAGCAAAATTAGTTCGATTGATGATGCAATTTCAAAGTTTTTAGATGCTATCAAAGTTGAAAACTCTCAACGATATTTTGAAGCAATGTCATGGGAGTTAAATTCAAGTTTTAGATATTTCAAAGAAACTTTGAATGTTAAATTGATCCATAAAATTAAAGAAGATCATGTCTACCAATATCGTCATCACTTACTTTCTCAGGTTAAGAGTGGACAAATTTCTCAAGTGACAGCGAAAGGAAAGTTGAAGCGGATCAAGCAGTTGTTTAAATGGCTCAGAAAGCGAAAAATGATTGTTACGAATCCTTGTTTAGAAGTCGAATCTATTAAGGTGGATCACGACAAGAGAGCAAGATCAGTAGCAACACCGCCTAACGTCGTTGAGCAGCTATTGGCCGCCGATTATAAACATCGGTTTGATTTTCCAATAAAGGAGCTTGTACTTTTTCTCTTTTCGACAGGAGCTAGACTTGGAGAAGCCCTGCATTTAGAAGTTGATGACCTCGATTTACAAAATAAAATTTGGAAAATTGGGGAAAAGAAAGACTGTCCAACCAAATATGGATTGGGCTGGAGTTCTAAAACATCAAAAAGCAGAATGGTGCCTCTGTCCGACAACTTGATTGAGGTTTTGATTCCGCTCATTGAAAGGGCCAATCAAAACAAAGTTATTGGATATATCCCTGATACGACAAAAGAAGGGAAAGGCCAAATTCCAGTCGAAGCCAAATTCATTTTTACGATGAGAGATAGAAGCCTCACGACTAAAGATGAAATTGTCTATAGAAGAGTGAATGATGTGCGAGGAGCTTGGGGAGGTCTTTTTGCGGCTGCGGGTTTGGCAACACCAACCAAATATGAAGTTCCTAACTCTGGTGATGGAACCAGACATGGAAAGTATAAGGGCGGTGTGAAGGTTCGCTATGATGTGAGTGGCGTTCCTTTTACCAGACACGATATGCGAAGAGGCTTTAATGCTGTTGCTGAGAAAGCTGGAATGGAGCTGAAAGAACGATGTGCAGTTTTAGGCCATAATCCTGTTGTTAACCAAATTCACTACGGTGGAGAGAAACAAATTGACCATGAAAAAATAGCTCGTAAGGTTAACGAGCTATCAGATTCAGTGCTTGATTTTGATTCTTATAGAAACCGAAAAATAAGTTAAAAATGGTGCGCCGGAAAGGACTTGAACCTTCACATCTTTCGATATACGCCCCTCAAGCGTACGTGTCTACCAATTCCACCACCGGCGCGCACTAGACTTATTGAAAAGTGTGTCTACCAAAACGGAAAATACACTTTGTTACTATTTTGTTACCAAGCCATTTTCACAGTTAGTTACACGATTTGCGAACTTCTGTAAATCATCGACTTTACTGGAGATTTGGCTTGTTACCAGAAAAGTCTGTAAATACCTCGCACAATGCCCTCAACCATGCGTGTCTACCATTCCACCACCCGTGCATTCCGTAAATTTAATAACTTAAGGACTTAATTGTCAATCCAGAATTGCCTATTCGCTGAAATTTGCTTTAGAGGCGTGTTTCAATGTAAAATGTTTAGGTAAGGAGAAATAATGAAAGCACTTGTTCTGGACGCTACTTATTTCCCAGTGAAAATCATCGATTGGAAAAAGGCCATGACTCTGTTCTTTACCGAAAGGGCCGAAGTTGTTGATTATCACGATGATATTGAAATCCGATCTCCCTCGAGCTCTTTCAAGCTTCCCAAAGTTTTACGTCTGTATAAAAAAGTAAATACAATAGGACAGGTCAAATTCAATAGATCAAATGTCTTCTACAGAGATAAGTTCATATGCCAGTATTGCTACAAAAAATTTTTGGCCGTTGAGCTTACTCTGGACCACGTTTTTCCAAAGAGTAGAGGTGGAGACACAAGCTGGACCAATATTGTGGCTTGCTGTGGAAAGTGTAATAGCAAAAAGGCAGACCGCACACCTGAGGAGTGCGGGTTTAAGCTTTTAACGACTCCCAAGGTACCTGCCTGGTCTCCATTTTTATCTTTCAAACTTTCTAAGGCAGAAAAGAAAATATTTGGAAGTTGGTTTTCACTTAAAAGCTAAGCTACATCCTGCCACGCTCTCCCATTTGGGCACGCTCTCCTTTGCTCATTGCTTTGGCCATTTCAAACAATTTAGACATTGTGCCTCTGTCGGAGTCCCAAAACTCACACTCTTTGATATCAATTTTCATAAGTGCTAGGTGAGGATCTTCTTTTCCTTCTGGAAAGTAGGCGTTTAAAGCAGGACTCCAAAACTTCTCAATAAGCGACCTGTCGTTTGTTAGGTTGGCATCTCCAGATAGGGATACATAGGTATGATCGCCTGGGGAAGAAAAGGATATTCCTACATGATGCTCTTTATTAATCTCTTCTACCTTATGTGTGTCGTCCTTAGTGAAGAAGTAGATGCTTCCGCTAAATTCACTTTGTGTTAAGGCCATAGGGCGTGATCTAAGTCTTCCTTGGTCAATGGTTGTAAGCATTCCATATTTTAAAGGCTTTATCATATCCCAAAGCTTTTCGTGTTCTGCAGGATTTAACATTCTTTTCTCCTTTGTTTTTTAATTATCTAATAGTTAAACTAAGCAAAATTGGTTCCGGCCGCTTTGGAGTACATATGTCTAATGATGAATGGTACAAATATCTAAGTGATGATGAAGTAATTATTAAGCTTAAGGTTACTCCTGGCGCATTGAGGAGTGAGTTTGTAGGGACTTATGGTGGCGAGTTAAAGGTAAGGCTCAACGCCGCACCTGTAGATGGGAAGGCCAACAAGGAGCTAATAAAATTTATTGCAAGCATTGGGCGCTGTCCAAAGGATGCAGTTAAACTTTTAAGAGGCCATAAGTCTAAACATAAAACTATTCAGTGCAAATCTGCTCTAATCCCTCTTATTTCCGAGTGTTTTGAATAAATATATAGACAGAAGATTTCAAGGAAAGCTAGAATAATCAAAGACTTATCTTAAATAAATATGATTGAGAATAGAGGCCTTTTAGTGAATAAAGATAGCTTTAATTTTATTGACCTGTTTAGCGGGTGCGGTGGATTTTCAAACGGTCTAGAGCTTGCTGGGCATAAATGTCTGTTGGGTGTTGATATCGACAAGGACGCAATAGAGTCCTTTAAAGCAAATCACCCACATGCTCAGGGGCATGTAATGGATATTCATAAACTTACTAAACCAGTTCTTGAAAAGATCCTTGATGGACAAACAATAGACATGGTTGTTGGAGGGCCTCCTTGCCAAGGCTTTAGCACTGTTGGAAGAGGTGATGCCGAGGATACTAGGAACTCCCTTTTTAAACAGTTTGTGAGAGTTGTGAAAATTACCCAACCAAAAGTTGTTCTATTTGAAAATGTAACGGGTATTTTGGCGAAAAAGAATGAGCAAACTCTGAAAGCGATTTTTAAATCGTTCGAAAGACTTGGCTACAACATGGATGCTCGCGTGATGTCCGCTGATGATTATAAGGTTCCTTCCAAAAGAAGAAGAACAATCATCATGGGTGTTAAGGGTGGATTACCTCAATACCCAGAGAAGGCTAAAGGTTCTAAAGTTACTGTGGAGCAAGTTCTTAATAAGTTGAGTAAAAGAAAAAATGTACACAACCACGAAGTTGATAAAGCTCAACTGGCCAATGAATTGGACAAAAAGAGACTTAAGCACATCCCTGCCGGAGCAGGAATCCGTTATGAAAGAGATGAATTAAAATACCTTCCTAAGAAGCTGCGCTTTGATGTAAATTGGAAGGAGATATCTGAGGGAAGGTTTCGTCAGACAAAACTTCAAAGACTTGCTTTGGACGCTCCCGCTCCAACGATCCTTACGTCTAGAACAATGTACTACCATCCAATTGAGTGTAGATACCTGACTGTAAGAGAAGCGGCACTTTGCCAGAGCTTTCCTATGAACTTTGTGTTTAAAGGCTCGCAAACAGCTCAGTTTAGACAGATTGGGAATGCTGTTCCACCTCTTCTTGCTAAACATATTGGCGAAGAGATCAAGAAAATTGATTTCAGTAAAAAACAAAAAGTGGTTTTTGATAGAGACAAGTTAGCGAAGTCGGCCTTCTCATATAGAGAAAAACGCCAATATGCTTAATCAGATCTTAAATGTGAAAATGCTTACGACACTTCTTCAGGGGGTGTCGGCCGGGCTGCCACTGCTTCTAGCAGGTTCTACTCTTCAAGCATGGATGAGAGAGTCTGATGTGAGCCTTGCCACGATTGGTGTCTTTGCACTAGCAGGCCTTCCCTATAGTTTAAAATTCCTTTGGTCTCCACTTATTGATAGATATGCCTTGCCATTTTTAACCAGAAGGCGTGGCTATATTTTTCTTTTTCAAGCACTACTTTTGGTTATGTTCTTTTCAATAGGCGTGCTTGATCCAAAAGAACAGACAGCTCTTTTTGCATTGTTTGTTGTGATTATAACCTTCTTTAGCGCGTCTCAAGATATTGTTATTGATGCGTATAGAAGAGAGGCCTTAAGTGATGAAGAGTTGGGTCTTGGCTCATCTCTTTATGTCACAGGGTATAGGGGTGCTCTTTGGATTTCTGGAGGCTTTGCTTTATGGCTTGCAGACTTTATCTCTTGGGGGCAAGTCTATTGGGTTATGGGCTCTTTAATGGGTCTTATGGCCATTTCAACGTTGTTTGCTCCTATTGAAGCAAAGAGCGAAGTTGTGCCAAGATCTCTAAAAGAGGCCGTAATTGAGCCTCTTGTTGAGTTTTTTCAAAGAAAAGAGGCCTTGATAATTCTACTTTTTGTCCTTTTGTACAAGCTAGGGGATTCAATGGCCGCTCATATGAGCATGCCACTCTATATTGATCTAGGCTTTGATAAAACCCAAATCGCTGGTGTTGTTAAGACATTCGGTATTGCTGCCACTATTGGTGGGGGGCTTTTGGGTGGAGTGGCGATGCTGAAGCTTGGAATTGGAAAGTCTTTATGGATTTTTGGGCTTCTCCAGATGATTTCCACCGTGGGGTTTTCACTATTGGCCATGGCCGGAAGCAATTTACTTGTTCTGACTGGAGTTATAGCTTTTGAAAACCTTGCTTCAGGAATGGGAACCACCGCTTATATGGCCTATATGGCAAGTATTACCAATAGAAAGTTTACCGCGACACAATATGCACTTTTGACCTCATTAATGGCCCTGCCTAGGACTTTATTTTCTGCCGTCACTGGAGTAATGGTTGAAGGAATGGGTTACGTGTGGTTTTTTGCCTTTTGTGCTTTTATAGCACTTCCAGGGATGCTTCTTTTGGTTAAAGTTTCACCCTGGGTAGCTAATTCCGAAAGCAATTCATAATCTCTATAAGCTCATACCTGCTTTGTCTCTGTTTCATACTTAGTCTTCTAAAGAAGAAGTTGCCTTTGTCTGGTAGGACAGAACAAGCGTCATAAGTTTTTTCATCTTTTTCTAGGGAAACTTGAGCGTTATAACCTCGAATAAGAATATTTGCCATTGGATAGAACAAGCCTTCAGAGGCATACATTAAAGGTGTTTTGCCGTCTTTATCTATGATGTTTGGGTCAGCTCCAGCATAAAGCAGTGAAGCTGCAGATTGAAGATCATTATTAATAACTGCTTTGAAAATTGGTTGGATAGAATCCTGTTCCTCGCCATTGGGGTTCATTCCATAGGAGAGCATTATTTGAATTGCTTGTGCTTTGTTTTCAGGCATATCCATCGCTAGAGATATTAAATCCATGCCATTAACCTTCTCTAGAAGAGAGCGATTCTCAAATAGATAACTAAGCAAGTAAATGTTCTGGTCGGCCAGTATCTCTGAAAGAAGCGCTTTATCAAGCTGGCGGTTTTTGATTTTTTTGATGTCCAAAATTAACTTTGAAACATTCTCCAGCCTTGATCCTCTTGCGATAATTAGCTCTGGACAGTAGGAGTGCGCACTTTCCAAGCACTGAAGTGTTGCACCTTTGATAATTAACTCAATCGCACTCGATTCATCTCCAAGCTCAATGGCCTTAATTAATGCCGAGTCACCAGTTTTATCTTCTATGTCTAGATCTGGGTCGCCCCTTAGTAACAAGGCCACTCTTGCTTTATTTTTACTCTCAAGTGCCAGGTGCAGGGGAGCTTCTCCAAAGCTGTTGGCAAGATTTAGGTTTGGCTTCTTATCTAAAATTTCTTTTAAAATGTAAATTTTGTTGTTTTTTAGCGCGTAGGTCAGTGGTGTTTCACCGCCAGGGAGAATTACATCTACTGACGTGGATTTAAGAGCTTCCCTTACTAAAAGAGATTCATTAGCTTCAAGAGCATTAAGTAAAGACTGAGAATCTGTTGTTGTCTCGCTTTTATGAAAAGAGTGAGAACTTTTTTCTTTTTCCTGATTCTCAACTTCTTTTCCGCATGAAATGAGTAGGGCCATCATGGCCGTTGCAGCTATAACTTTAGTAATCAATTCAACCTCACAGTAGTCTAAATTATAGGGGTTTTGATTTTTTGGAGCTATATGATTGTAAAAGTTATAGAGGTGTTAAGGTGTTGAAATCCTTAAGGAGTGTGGCCAGACAGTATGGATTGTCTGGCCGGATAAGCTTTGTCTAAAAGACTTTTGACTCGTATCTTTTTGAGTATTTTAGCAATGTTTGAAACTCTGGGTTGTCTTGGATTTGCTTCATTGTAAGCATTAATACCACACCGGATCCTTCGCCTTCATGGTTAGTTCTTATATAGGAGACAATACCTACTTGTTTTCCATTCATTCTTAGTCTGAAAGGGATATCAAATGGGATATCCATTCCATCGGGCAAGCTGACTGGAATAAAGAATCCAAAGACTGCATTACTGGCGTAAAAAGTTGTGTCCAGTAGTTTAGGTACATTTAGTGCCAATGCCGGAAGTGTTCCGTCCATAGTAAATGGGAAAGGTCTTCCATCAGGAAGGGTTTCTGCTGGCACGACTCTGAAATGGTCGCTGTCTACATCTCTTGGATCAAAGGCAACCTTAATAATAGTGCCTCCAAACTGACCAGGTGAAATAGTAGCACTGGAGTGTTGCATTTTTGGAATGGCCAGCGATATTCCTGCGGCGATGTCCACCTTCTCAAGACCAACGGAGAGAACGATCTGTCCGTTTTGAACATTGAGGTTTGGTCCATCAACTCCCGGAATTTTAGGTAATTTACCTTGGTTAAGACACGAGGTTGAGATAAATAAGGCAAGGCCAAAAAATAGGTACTGAAGCTGTTTCATACGAATTCCCTTTCGAAAAAGTTTCTGTTGCTATTCCTATCGGCGTCTTTCGCAATAGCTGAAGTCAAAAAGTCGATCAATAAAGGCTTTTCGCAATTAATGGTTTCAACCGACTTGTAAAAATTAATTGGTGACGTGGGTCATAGGCTAAATCCATGAAATGGCGCTATATTTTCGCTATATTTTCAACTATTTTAAGGTCGATTTAACTGACCCTTTCAGGAGGACTAATGAAAATATCTATACTATTAGCCATGCTTTTTTCGGCTAGTTCTGTAATCGCGTGGGATGCAAAAAAAGAATTTACTACTAACTGTGCTACTTGCCATTCAATTGGTGGCGGTGACAAGACTGGTCCAGACTTGGCCGGTGTTACAGAAAGAAGAGAAGAAAAGTGGCTCATTAAATTTATTCAATACGCTCCTGGAATGATTGATGGTGATCCAGAGGATGAGGAATATAAGACTCCAGACCCACTTGCCGTTAAAATTTACAAAAAATACGAGCCAATTAAAATGACCGAGCAAATGCTTGAGCCAGAACAAATCAAAAAGCTTTTAGCTTATATTAAAGAACAATCTAAAGGCAAAACTGCCAAGGGTAAGATTCTTGAAGTTAAGTAATGGAAGATCTCTCTAAAGACACTAAAAGACAGGTAACAATCTGGCTGGGGGTGACCCTGGCCATGGTTCTTTGTATGGTGTTTATTGGCGGGGTGACCCGTCTCACAGACTCTGGGCTTTCTATGGTTCAGTGGAGACCACTGCTTGGTGCCATTCCTCCTATGAATGAGCAGGAGTGGTTGGAAGTCTTTAAACAGTATCAACAGTTTCCAGAATATAAGATTGTTAACAATAGGATGAACCTGGAAGAGTTTAAATTTATATTTTTCTGGGAGTACTTCCACCGTCTTTTTGGAAGACTCATTGGACTAGTTTTTATTCTTCCTTATCTCTACTTCTTAGTTAGAAAACAACTAAATAAAGGCTGGAATCGAAAGCTTTTGCTGGCACTTGTTTTAGGCGGCTCCCAAGGTCTTCTTGGTTGGTTTATGGTTAAAAGTGGGCTTGTTGACAGGCCAGATGTCTCCCATTATAGGCTTGCGGCCCATTTTGGACTCGCCTTGATAATTATGGCCTATATCTATTGGTTAATGCTTGAACTTAAACAGAAGACTCATGATCTGTCCCAAAAGACTGCAACACACGCAAGGAAGGTGATTGCTATTTTTAGTGTCATTGTTGTTCTTCAAGTTGTGTATGGTGCTTTTGTGGCAGGCCTGGACGCTGGAATTGGATATAATACTTTTCCAAAGATGGGCAGGTATTGGATACCTACAGGCCTATACTCTTATGATAGTTTTTGGCAGTTCGCCTTTGAAAGTAATGTTGGTGTTCAGTTTATTCACAGGTGTGTTGGGTGGAGCTTGTTTGGTTTTGCCTTTTACTTTTTGGTTCTTGCATCTCAGCGCATCAATAATAAGACTATACGTAGAAACTTTTATTTACTGAGCACTATGATATTTGTTCAGTTTGCTCTTGGAGTGTTCACAATTCTTAGTATGGTTAAGCTTTCTTTGGCCAGTGCTCACCAGATGGGAGCATGTGTTTTAGTTCTTTTAACAGTAAAGACTATTTATGATTTGATCCACATCAATACTATTGAACATGTGGAGCTTAAAAGCGCAGATAAAACAACTGCTTAGCGCAATTTATACTTGCCTGATTAACTTTTTAAAATAATAATCTGGGCAAGACAAAAACATTAAAATCGCTGTAATTTCACGTTATTTTCGTGAATGTAGCTTTTTGTGGAAATTGTATGAATTTAAAATTGGTAGCCTTAATGTTTTTTGTCACCTCTATGGCGTTTGCTATAGGGGGGAAAGGTCCTTTAGAGTTATCTAAGACCGGCCTGAAAAATGAAAAACCGCATTATCTGGATGATATTGGAATCGAAGAACATCTAGGTGAGAAAGTTGATTTAGGGTTGGAATTTAAGGATTCTACTGGACGATCGGTTAAGTTGGGAGAGTATTTTTCCGAAAAGCCGGTTTTTTTAATGCTTGCATATTATAACTGCCCAACTCTGTGTAGTTTGCACTTTAGCTCTTTAATGAAAAGCTTTAGAGCGTTTGACTGGAAGGTTGGGGAGAAGTTTGAGTTTATAGCTGTATCCATTGATCCTCGTGAGGGGCCAAAGGATGCTAAGGCGGCTAAAGATCTGTACCTAAGCGAATACAATCGTCCAGGGGCGGAGAATGGTTGGCACTTTCTCACAGGTGATGAAGAGTCAATTAAGAAGCTGGCGGCTCAGGTGGGTTTCAAGTATGTTTGGGACTCGAATATGGAGCAATATGCCCACGCAGCTGCGGCGTATGCTCTAACTCCGCAAGGAGCTTTGTCTTATTACCATTATGGACTCAATATTGATCCACAGGTAATGAGGCTTTCGTTGGTTGAGGCCAGCGAAAACAAAATAGGAAATATTGTTGATCGACTTGTTTTGTTTTGTCTTCAGTATGATCCTAATAAGAAAACGTATGCTTTCTATGCTTATAATATAATGCGTGTCGCAGCAACATTGGCAGCCCTTGTTTTGATTATTTTCTTGGCAAGGTTCTGGCTTCGGGAACGCGGCAACGAAGTTTAAAGGGAATGTGATATGGGATTCATCAGTGAAATTTTGGCGTTGCTGTTCGGGTTTACTCTACCTGATAGAGCGGCAAAGCAGGCGTACTTAATCGATGATTTGTACAACTCGGTCATGTTGTTGAGTGTTATCGGCTTTTTTGGCTTGATGGCAGTGATGGTATTTTTTGTAATTAGGTACCACCGCAGTCAGAACGACAAATCTGCTTATATCCCTCACAATGCACTCGCAGAAACACTATGGACTGTAATACCAACAATTATTTTTATTGGTATTGCTGTTTGGGGTGTTTGGGCCTTCTACGAAAGAGAGAATGTGCCTGAGGATGCAATGGTTGTTAAAGTTACTGGTAAGCAGTGGCTTTGGGAGTACACTTACGAAAAAGATGGCAAACAATTTAGTACTTTAGACACAATGTACTTACCAGTAAATAAGCCAGTCCTATTGGATATGACTTCAACAGACGTTATCCACAGCTTTTATGTTCCAAGCTTTAGAACAAAAAGAGACACTGTTCCAGGCATGAAAACAGGTTATAGCTTCACTCCTACTATGAGAGGTGATTTTAAAGTCTTTTGTGCCGAGTATTGTGGAACTAAGCACTCTGAGATGAGAGGAACCATTAGAGTTGTTTCCGAAGAGAGATTCAACAAGTGGTTAGATCGTCAAATTAAAGAGGCCAATATTACAGATCCTGTTGAGCTTGGTGCAAGACTATTTAGCCGTAAAGGCTGTACGACTTGTCACAGTGTAGGTGGGGAAAGAATCATCGGACCACCACTTAATGGATTTGTTGGCACTGAAAGAGAGTTTGCCGATGGTACTACTGCTGTGGCGAACGCCGAGTATATAAGGGAATCAATTCTTAAGCCTAATGCAAAGGTAGTTAAAGGTTATCCTGCAAGGATGAACTCTTTTGCTGGACAGCTTTCTGAAAAAGAAATTGATTACATTATTGAATATTTAAAAACACTAAAATAGGGGGCTCGAAGTGGCTGATACAAAAACTGTAGATAACGCAAACGCGCATGGATCGCATGAAGGCGTTAACTACTTAAATGAAACAAGTGGTTTGTGGTCATGGTTAACTACCGTAGATCATAAGCGTATTGGTGTTATGTACATTTACACCATTATTGCTTTTTTTATTGTTGGCGGGCTTTTCGCACTTGCTCTTAGACTTGAGCTTATGACTGCAGAGAAGTTGTTTATGACTGCTGACGTTTATAACCAAGTTATGACTTTTCACGGTTCGATAATGGTCTTCATGGTTATTGTTCCAGGTGTTCCTGCAATGCTTGGAAACTTCATGATGCCTATTATGATTGGTGCTAAAGACGTTGCTTTTCCTAAGTTGAACCTAGCAAGCTGGTACTGCTTAATTATTGGTGCGGTTATTGCTGTCGGGTCTTTGTTCTTTGGTGGCGTTGACACTGGTTGGACATTCTATACTCCATATTCTGCTCAAAGTGCGACTGCTGTTACAATGGTTGTTTTTGGCGCTTTTGTTATGGGCTTTTCATCGATTCTTACTGGTCTTAACTTTATCGTAACGATTCACAAGTTAAGATGTGAGGGGATGACAATGATGAGAATGCCGCTTTTTGTTTGGTCTGTTTATGCAACAGCTATCCTTCAAGTAATTGCTACGCCTGTATTGGGTATTACTTTGCTCTTGCTTGTGGCGGAGAGAATCTTTGGAGTTGGTATCTTTGATCCATCTCTTGGTGGTGATCCAGTATTGTTCCAACACTTTTTCTGGTTCTATTCTCACCCTGCAGTTTATATTATGATCGTTCCTGCATTTGGAATTGTTTCTGAGATTATTTCTACTTTCTCTCAGAAGACGATCTTTGGTTATAAAGCAATTGCATTTTCATCTCTTGCAATTACTTTTATTTCTTTCTTGGTTTGGGGACACCACATGTTCGTTTCTGGACAGTCTCCTGTCGCAGGTACAATCTTTACTGTACTAACTATGCTTGTTGGGGTTCCAACTGCAATTAAGTTATTTAACTGGGTTGCTACTCTTTATAAGGGACAAATTACACTAAGCACTCCAATGCTGTATGCACTATCTTTTCTATGTCTTTTCACTATCGGTGGTTTGACTGGATTATTCCTTGGAGCTTTTGCTGTAGATGTTCACTTGCATGATACATACTTTGTTGTTGCTCACTTTCACTATGTAATGCTTGGTGGTGCTATCGTAGCTATGTTTGGCGGACTGTTTTACTGGATGCCAAAGATCTCCGGTAAAATGTATGATGAGCTTTTGGGCAAAATCTCTGCCGTTTTAGTATTTATTGGATTCAATGTAACTTTCCTTCCGCAGTTCATTATGGGATCGCTTGGGATGCCTAGAAGATATGCTACATATGACGGGATTTACTCTGGTTATCATGTTCTTTCAACCATTGGGTCTTGGATTCTTGCATTGGGCTTTGGTGTGGCAATTTATGCTTTGATAAAGGCAGCTATCAAAGGTGAAAAAGCACCTGTTGATCCATTTAACGGTACAACTTTAGAGTGGACTATTTCATCTCCACCAATTCATACTAACTTTGAAAAATCACCAAAAGTATCTGGGAGGCCTTATGAGTACAGGTAAAGTAGACAGGAGAGTAGAGCACTCTCATCACTTTGATTCCATGATTCAAGAACATGAGGCTGGGAAGCAGGGTGTTTGGTTATTCATGGCCACCGAGTTAATGATGTTTGGAGCGTTGTTTGCTGGGTACTTCATTTACAGAACTAAGTATTACGATGCTTGGGTTGAAGGTGGATCACTTTTGGATTGGAAGCTTGGTGCTTTTAATACAATTGTACTTCTACTGAGTTCATTCACAATGGCACAGGCCGTTACTGATAGTATGCAAGGTCAAAATAAAAAGGCATTTAGAAACGTTGTTATCACAACCGCTTGTGCCTTCATCTTTATGATTGTTAAGTACTTTGAGTACTCAGGTAAGATTCATCACGGATTGTTCCCGGGTCTTGGTGTTTGGAACCCTGAGGCTGTTGAAGTAGCACAAACTAAATTGTTTATGACATTTTACTTTGTAATGACTGGCCTTCACGGTATCCACATACTTGTTGGTATCGGTCTTATGGTTTGGTTGATGAAAAGGTTGAAAAATGATGAGTTCAGCAAGGACTACTATACATCTGTTGAGGGTGTTGGTCTTTATTGGCACATTGTTGATATTATTTGGATCTTCCTTTTCCCTTTAATGTATTTAATTTAATTGGAGTCAGATATGAGCGGACATCACGTTGTTCCATTTAAAACGAACTTGATAACATTCCTTACTTTGGTATTTCTGACAGTTCTAACTGTCTACACTGCCAAGAATGTTGATCTAGGGGAGTTTAACCTTACATTAGCAATGATCATTGCAACAGCTAAGGCCACAGTTGTAGGCCTTTGGTTTATGCATCTTAAATATGATACTTGGATGAACAGAGCAATTATGTTGTCTTCAATCGGTTTCATATCATTGCTATTTATTATTTCTGCTGTGGACCTTTTCACTAGAGCCTAGTCTCAATGTATAAACAGCTTAAAACTCTTTTTAAATCCGGAATTGTTTTTTTTGTCGTAATCAGTGCTATTGCTGGTTACGGCATTGGTTTTCCTGTAGAGGGGAGTTTTAGCTTTCTTCACTTCCTTGCCTTGGTATTGGGGACAACACTTATTTCATCTGGGAGTTTGGCCTTAAATCAAATTCAAGAAATTAATAGAGACAAGAAGATGGAGCGAACGAAAAATCGTCCACTTGTCAGTGGTGAGATGTCAAGGCCACTAGCTTTTGGCATTAGCTCCTTCAATATGGTTGTGGGCAGCCTTATCTTATTTTGGGTAAATCCAATAACTTGTTATATTGGTCTTGTAATTATTGTTTTGTACAATGGTCTTTATACTTTGCATTGGAAGCCTAAGTGGATGTTTGCTGCAGTCCCTGGGGCAGTTCCTGGTGCGCTTCCGGGTGTTTTAGGTTTTAGTGCTGTCAATAACGATATACTATCTCCGGCCTCGGTTTACCTTTTTCTAGTTATGTTTTTATGGCAAATGCCCCATTTTTGGACCTTGGCGATTAGGTTTAAAGATGACTATGCAAGAGGGGAGTTTCCTATACTTCCTGTTATTGTAGGGAAAGAGAGAACGATTTATCATATCTCATTTTATGTTTTTGCTTACGCACTGTTGGCATTTATGGCCCCATTCTTTGTTAGTTATTACTTTTTGTACTTTATTCTCATGATTCCATTCGCATTAATGGTTGTGTATGAGTTTTTCAAGTACGCTAAAAGCAGTGAGGAAAAGGCATGGCTTCCGTTTTTTCTTTGGACTAACTTCTCCTTACTAATTTTCTTATATGCTCCTTTGGCCGACAAATGGATTCGATTATATATGGATGTATACCGTTACCAATAATCTAGGCCTTAGATCACTTATTCGAGTTCTTTCCATTAGTTAAGGTATTAACATTAGAAGTGCTGGCCGTTACAATTTCCTTTAAAATCAGATAAGGAAAACGGTATGAGCACTTCAAAAGAAATATTTTTAAAAGATTACAAAGCACCTGAATTCTTCATTGATAAGACAGATTTAACTTTTGATATCGAAGCAGAGCGTACAATTGTTGAAAGCAAGCTGTACATGAGAACAAATGGCGAACATGAGAATGAACTAGTACTTGATGGAGTTGATCTTAAGCTTTTGGAATTGAAAATCGATGGAAGGCTCTTGAATGAACAAGAGTACTCTGTAGGACCAAAAACTTTGAGTATTAAGACTTCCAAAGATGAATTTGTCTTACAAGTTAAAGTGAAAATTAATCCAAAGAATAACTTTTCTTGTGAAGGACTTTACAAGTCCGGGGATATTTTTTGTACCCAAAATGAAGCACAAGGTTTTAGAAAAATAACTTACTTCCTTGATCGACCTGATGTTATGAGTGAATTCACGACAACGCTCATGGCGAAGAAGGATCTATTTCCAATTCTTTTGGCCAATGGAAACAAAATTGAAGAAACAGAAAGTGATGGAGTATTAAAAGTTGTGTGGCATGACCCACACCCAAAGCCATCATATTTATTTGCTGTGGTGGCCGGTGATTTAGTAAAAGTTCAAGACAGTTTTACTACAAAAAGTGGACGCGTTGTAAAACTTGAAATCTTTGTGGACCATGGCAATGAAGATAAGTGTGATCACGCAATGCTATCTCTTAAGAATTCCATGAAATGGGATGAGGAGAAATTTGGCCTAGAGTATGACCTTGATATCTACATGATCGTGGCCGTAGATTCATTTAATATGGGTGCCATGGAAAATAAGGGCCTTAATATATTTAACTCAGCCTACGTTTTAGCAAAAAAGGAGACAGCAACAGACGCTAATTTTGCTGGAATTGAGGCAGTGATAGGGCATGAGTACTTTCATAACTGGACTGGTAACCGAGTTACTTGTAGAGATTGGTTCCAGTTAACTCTTAAAGAGGGCCTTACTGTTTTTAGGGACCAAGAGTTTTCATCTGATATGCTAAGCAGGCCTGTAAAAAGAATTGATGATGTTGTCATGCTGAGAAGACATCAATTTCCAGAAGACCAAGGTCCAATGAGCCATCCTATTCAGCCGAAATCATATATAGAGATTAACAACTTTTATACAGCAACTGTTTATGAAAAAGGTGCCGAAGTTATCAGGATGATACACACGCTTCTTGGCGAAAGTAATTTCAGAAAAGGGATGGATCTATATTTTAAAAGGCACGATGGACAGGCCGTAACAACTGATGACTTTGTAAACGCAATGGCCGATGCAAGTGGAGTTAGCTTGGATCACTTTAAAATGTGGTACCATCAAAAAGGCACTCCGAGGCTCAAAGTTACAGAGTCGTATGATGCTGAAAACAAAGTGTTCGAGTTGACTTTTGAACAACATGCTAAGATTGATCATGATGGCTATGATTGTCTCCATATGCCATTTCATGTTGGTTTAATTGACTCAAATGGAAAAGAGCTCCCTATTGATGGCAAGCTTGAATTAAATAAAAAGAGACAAAGCTTTAAGTTTGAATCAATTGAATCAAGGCCAGTTGTTTCATATAACAGAGGATTTAGTGCACCTGTAATTCTTCAGAAAAACTCCTCTGAAGAGGAACTCATACATTTAATGGCCTTTGACGGTGACACCTTTTCTCGCTATGAAGCAGCTCAAGAGCTTTATAAAAGCGAGTTGAAAAGATTTGTGAGTGCCTATCAATGCTCAAGTGAATATGATGCAAGCGAGGCATTTTTTAGTGCCTATGAGAAGCTTCTGGGCAACAAAGATTTGGAAGAGGCCTACCTCGCTTATGCACTCTCGTTGCCAACAGTCAAAGAGATTGACGAAGATTATGACGTTTACACTATTGAGGCCGCTCATTATGCTCGCGAGAGGTTTGCAAAACAAATCTCTGATAAGTTCAAAGATCAATTTGAAAAAATATACAACTCCTTGGAGAGAAAAGAATTTGATTTGAGCGCAAAATCCATGGGCGAGAGATCTTTACGTCAAGTTTGTCTTGGATATCTTTCTCTACAAAGTGATGAAAAGTTCTTTAAGCTTGCTGCTGCCCAATTTGACAAGGCCACAAATATGACTGAAGAGTTTTCCGCACTAAGCAGTCTTGTAAATAATTATCCAGAAAAGAGTGATACTTATTCTCAGAGATTTTATGACAAGTGGATGGACGAAACACTCGTAATGCAAAAGTGGTTTGCTCTTCATTCTGGTAACTCTCACATCACCCTTGAGAAGTTGGATGAGCTTACTAAAAACAAAGCTTATGATAAAAAAGTGCCCAATCTATTAAGAAGTTTGGTCGGTGGATTCTCTATGAATAATCATCTTAGATTTAACGATCCAAGCGGAGAAGGGTATAAGTGGATTGCTGATAAAATTATCGAGATCGATTCGTATAATCCTCAGGTGGCATCTAGGCTTGCTAAAAGTATGAACCACCTAAAACGTTTGGATGAAAAAAGGAAAGCTCTTCTCGCCGGTGAGCTAAGCAGGATATTGGATCAAAAGCTTAGTGATGACACCTATGAGGTTGTTAACAAGAACCTAAATGGGTAGGTGGTAAGGATGCTTACCTGTTTTCTTGCTTTTTATTAAAGTCTGCATTTTTGTCTACAAGGCTGATTTTGAAGTATGGGAAATCGTAAACGTTTGGGTCCACATACCTCAAGACTTTCTTGTAGTTTTTGATGTCGTTGCAAGAATTTACGCCAGCAAGAAAGATTGAGATATCTCGTGTTTCTTTGTACATTACGTATTCAAAAAATGTTGTCCACATCGTCCAATTTCTATTTTTTAACTGGAGGTTTAAACGGTGCCCTTCATAGCAAACTTTGTTTTCATTCTTAATGTGGGTGTCGAGTTTAGACAGGTCTTGCTTGTAATCAAACCCCGTGAAAAACAGTGAAAATGTGAAAAAAATTGAAGTTAATAAGGCAATATATTTTGTTTTGTTTGTGCCCTCTATTCTCTCGATTGTTTCTTCTGATGGAATTACAAAGGATTTGAAAAAAATAATATAATATGGTGTTGAGATTAAAAATAAAAAATGGCGCAACTCAAGTGCAAATTGGATTCCCATGTGGAACTTAAATAACCAGAAAAAGTAAATTGCTCCAGAGACACAAAGAAAATAATAAATTTTTTTGTCGTCTTTTTTTGCTCGTAAATAAATGAAAGGAAAAATTGATATTAAAATAAGAAAAAGAAAAAAAATGTGTTCGTTTGGGTAGATTCCGTTAAGAAGCTTTAGCCCTCTTGATCCCAAAGGAGAAACAGTTGTGACCTGTGCTGTACTATGTGTTGTTTTTAACATTAGCCCCAAACGCATTAGTGCCATTGCCAAAAATGAAAGGCTATAGAGATGGCCCTTTTTTTGATATTTTATCTCCAGGGTAAGGATAAACAGACCGTGGAGGCCTAACAAAAATATTGAAACTGGATGTAACCAATAAATAAAGTAGGCCATTGCTAGGGAAAATAGTCTCCAATAGGCACTGCTAAAGTGTTGAGGTATTAGGGCAATCAGCATCAAAGTGTACAACTGACAAGCGATGAGGTGTTCTGATAAAAAGTGAAGCTGTAGGTATAATACTGGAAGTGTTGCACTTATAGAAAAGAGAAAGAATGCGTTTGTGGCACTTTTTAACATCACTCTTCCTGCAAGCAGTGTAAAGAATGGGATGAAAGCATATATGGAGCCATATAGATTCTTGGCCGTTCCAAGTATTGGAAGCTCTGTTAGGTGCAAATATGCAACTAATGGTGCCTGAAATAATGCCATCGATTGGCGATTTATCATTAGAAAAAAATCTTTGTATTGAAGAATGGAAAAGAGGTGAAAACTTGCATCCCAAGTTAAATAAGTTTCGAAGTGAAAAGCAGACAGGCATCCAACGAAGATGAGTGTCAGAATTAATTTAGGTGTAGTTACTACTGAAGAAAACTTAACTGATTTCATTTTGTAATTATAGCCTTTTCATTTGGATAATCAATCTCACTATCTAACCATTGTGCTCGGGAAAGGATTTAGTTCCCCTGTTTTCCAATATATGTTAAAATTTTTTGGAATATTCAAAGGAGAAAAATTGCAAGCTCAGGCGTTAAAACATCTTGTCTGCATTCCTGTCTTTAATGACGTCAAAATGACGTTCAACCTAATTTATAAGATTCATGAAGATTTTGGGAGGATGTTTCCACACTTTTTGATTATTGATCCTTTGAACTCTAAACCTGATCCTTTAGTAAAAAGCCTTTTAAAAGATAAAGCGATTGGCTACGAGTATATCAATGTTTTGGGAAGAAGTGGTGAGCGAGGTTTCATTGTAAAGACAGCTCTGGACTATGCTTATAGGAAAGGTTTTGACTACCTCACTTTCATGCATGAAGGTTGGGAAGATTGCTATGGAGAATTGTCAGGTACTTTAAACGAAAACTTGTTTTTGGATTATTCGCTTGTCACAGGTAGTCGTGCTTCCTCATCTCGAAATTTGGGAGCTTTCATTGACCTTTTCTCCAAATCTTTTTTTAGTGTAGTATTTAGAACCTCGGTTGGTGACACCAAGGGGGATGCTTTTAACCTATATAAGGTAGCTTCTTTTGTGGACAATAGTTCTTCATCTATTGACCAGGTTCGGGATAACGAACACTTTTTCATTGATTTTTTGGCCTGTGCTTTTTATCACCGTCAGAAGGTTCTTTTTACACGTCAAAAGATTCTTTCTTACCGTTCATTTTTAAAGCTTAATAGATTTAGGTTCTATACCGTAGTTTCGGAGGGTTTTAAGTATTTAGTAGCTCCTCGTTATGCAGTTAAGAGGCTGAAGGCAAATGGGTTTTTAAGAGCTGAAGTCCTTGCAAACCTAGGCCTTTCGAGCACTTCTAGTGCCATCGAACCTGTTAAGGAGATTTGTACCGAAACCCTAAATGGGCCTGGGGAGGATAATTCGTTAGTTGCTAATAATAGTATTGAGGAGGTAAATCCTACTCAAGCCACCAAAGGAAAAAGGCAGTTGCTAGGACCTGCAGATGTGGATCCCAAGGCATCTCCACTGAAATATGAGCATCTTGTAACTGAACACAAGGATGTTGTTGTAGTAAATTGGTGTCTGACAAACATTTGTAATTATAAATGTAGCTACTGCCCTGAAGATCTTCATAATGGCACAAAGAGGGGTCCTGAACTTGATGCCGTCAAAAACTTTTATTACAAGATTAAAGAGAGAAATCCGGGAAGAAAGATTTTCTTTGAGTTTACAGGTGGGGAAGTTACTTATTATAAACAATTTCCTGAATTGATTAGATTTTTAAAAGCTAATGACGTCTATATTGGTATTATTTCCAATGGCAGTAGAAAAATAGAGTTTTGGGAAAATCATTGGGAGTTCTTGGATCATGTTTGTTTGAGCTTCCATTCAGAGCAAGGTGAACCTGAACACTTTAAGAGAGTTTGCGAGTTTTTATGTCAACGTCTCATGACTCACGTAAACATTATGATGAAACCTGAAAAGTTTAACTTTTGTTACCAACTTGCACAAGATATCGCGGAAAGCTGTGAAGTATCCCTATCCTTACAACCTTTAATGGAAAATATGGATGGTAACCTATATGGCTACAGCGATTATCAAAAGGCGATTTTAGAAAAGCAAGCAATTTACTTCTCTAAAGAGCCAAGATTCAAAAGACCTACAAACCTTAGGTTGGATCATGCCTATAGGGGAGCAATGCGCATGATTCTTGATGATGGCAACGAAGCTTGGATAACTCCTCCGGAACTTATATCCAAAGGGCTTAACCGGTGGGCAGGTTGGATGTGTTATGCCGGTCTTGAGAACCTCATTGTTAATTTGGATGGTAAAATCATGAGGGGGTGGTGTGGAGAAGGCGGCATTATCGGCGGGATTGAAGACTTGACCCTTGAGCTTCCTTTAGAACCTATTCTTTGTAAAAAGTCACAGTGTAGCTGCGGCCTGGATATCATGTGTACGAAAATTAAGGCGGATCATGTCATTTAATCAATACCAAGACATAAAGGTAGTTCACTTTGAGGTTTCAAGCAAATGTAATGCGCTCTGCCCTCAGTGTGCTAGAAGTGTTTTCGGCTCAAAGGTAAATCCAAACTTGAACCAAAAAGATCTAAAGCTGAATGAGGTAAAGAAAATACTCCCACCTCAGTTTGTTGCTCAATTGAATATGCTTTATTTTAATGGGAACTATGGAGATCCCGCAACTGCTACGGAACTAATCCCTATAATAGAGTATTTAAGAGAATGTAATCCTAAAATTGCCATTAGTGTTCACTCAAACGGAGGTATAAGGTCTCAGGAGTGGTGGGCCAAGCTTGCAACGCTTCTTAGAGGACCCAATATGTGGGTTCACTTCGGGATCGATGGACTTGAAGATACCAACCATCTTTACAGGGTAAACGTAAAGTGGAAAAAAGTTATGGAGAACGTAAAGGCATTTGTGGAAAATGGCGGTAATGCGATCTGGGACTACATTGTGTTTCGGCATAATGAACATCAGGTTGAACAGGCGAGAGAGTTTTCTAATAAAATTGGATTTAAAAAATTTCTAATTAAGAAAACTGGTCGGTTTGCGGTTAACAGTGTTGGGGATTATGTCGTTCGAGGGCATCCTGTTTATGATAGTAAAGGTGACTTTTCTCACTTGCTTGAAGCACCCACAAAAGAAGAGTATTTAAATACTGCCTTAAAACAAGATGAAGTACAAGAGGTTGATCTTGAAGGCTTGAGTCATGCCAAATTGGATACCTCATTGGAGAAGAATGATCACTTAGTCCGAAAGGTAAGTGAATTCTTTGAGGACGAATCAATTAAGGCCATTAATAATTGTGATGTTGATTGTCATGTGAAAAAAGAAAAAAGTGTTTATATAGACTTTAATGGAAAGGTATTTCCCTGTTGTTGGCTTGCTTGGCCATACTATTCATTCTGGAAGGAAACTGAATCCTCCCAGGTAAGGGAGATTGTTGATACTCTAGGTGGCTACGACTTACTTGATGCACAAAGGTTTTCAATAAAGGAAGTATCAGAAGGGCCCTTTTTCAATCATGTGAAACGTGGTTTTAACAAAAGTAACAGCTTAGATCGTATGGTTGCCTGCTCTAAAACATGCGGTACATGTCATAATCACCTATCAGAGGAGCGCGGTCAAAACATTGGCCAGAATTAATATGAATTATTGGAATAAACATGCAGAAGTTGATCAAGCTCTTATAGAGAAATGTCGTAATTGTATTTCCTTAGTTATCCCTTCTCTCAATGAAGAGAAGGGCATCGAGGAGGTAATTAGAGCTTCCAAACCATTTTGTAATGAAATTATTGTTATAGATGGACACTCTTCAGATAAAACCGTAAGCGTGGCAGAAAGCTTGGGAGCTGCTTGTTTTCTTGACAATGGTAAGGGGAAGGGTGATGCAATTCGGGAAGGAATTAGCAGGGCAAATCACGAAGTAGTGGTATTTATTGATGCAGATATGTCTCATGACCCTAAAGATATTCCCGTTTTAGTTAAACCTATCTTTAATGAAGACAAAGACATGGTTATTGGTTCTAGGCCACGAGGCGGATCAGATGAACTACATGGGGACTTTAATAAATTTATGAGGATGATTGGAAGCGATATCATTACTCTTGGGATAAACTATCGCTTTAAAGTAAGGATGACAGACTCGCAAAATGGATTTAGGGCCATTAAAAGAGTTGTAGCTAAAGATTTGGGATTAGCAGAGAATATCACTACTATAGAGCAGGAAATGCTTATTAAGGCCTTGAAGAAGGGGTTTAAGGTCGACGAAGTTCCTACCCATGAATATGCAAGAAAGTATGGAGAATCACATATAAAGCTTAGTAGGGTATCATTGCGCTATGTTTACAGTTGGCTTAAATACATGTTTTTTTAACCATTATGTTACTTAAAAAATATCTTTTCTTTATTATTGAGGTTTTGAAGTCAAACTTAACTCAGTTACGTAGGCCATATAAACTTAACTTCGTAGTCACAAAAAGCTGTAACTCAAAATGCCTTAATTGCAACATATGGCAAGTAAAGCCTAGGGATGAGCTTTCATTAGAGGAAATTGAAAAAGTTGCAATTTCCTCACCTTGGCTTAAGTGGATTGATTTTACTGGCGGTGAGCCTACGAACAGAAAAGACTTCGTTGACATTGTTGCAACATTCAATAGGTATTGTAAAAACCTTTTGTACGTTCATTTTCCTACAAATGGATTGCGTCCAGAAAAAATTAAAAAGGTTGTAGAAGGGATAAAAAAGGTTGGTACTTTTAAAATTGTTTTAACTGTAAGTATTGATGGGCCTAAAGAAGTTAATGATAAACTCAGAGGAGTTCCTGGAGATTTTGAAAAAAGCGTTGAGACTTATCGGTTATTGAATAGCCTTCCAGGAGTGAAAGTCTATTTTGGAACCACCCTGTTTGAATCTAATTACCTTTATATTAATCAGATGTTCAAGGAGTTAAAGGTTTTAATACCTAGGCTCAAAAAGACTGATATACATGTCAATATGGGTCACTATTCTGAACATTTTTATGAAAACGAGTCAAGTTCTGACATTAATCCTTCTTTAAAAATTTACAAAGAGATAGAGGCCTTTTATACAGGCGAAAGAGGTATTTCACCCTTTTCATTTCTAGAAAGAATTTACTCACGTGGGCTGAGAGGTTATGTTGTGGATAAAAGAACGCCTATGGTTTGTAGATCTTTGGAGGCATCGGTCTATTTATCGGAAAAAGGAACTGTTTATCCTTGCTCAATGTGGAACAGGCCCCTTTCAAATGTTAGAGAACATGATTACGATTTAGGTAGAGTTATTGATTCTCAAAAAGCATTAAACGCCTTAAGTGAAATTAGACAAAATAAGTGTTCACAATGCTGGACTCCATGTGAGGCCTATCAAACCATTATTGGTAATATGTTTGAGGCATCACGACTCTAAACCTGTGATTTTGCCAAATTTAATTTTTTATAAAGACTAAAAGCTGCTAGGTTTTCTAAGGCGAATATATTGTAAATCATCCCGCCCAATATGAGCGGGTAATGATTTTTCGAATTTTAATTGAGTGTTAGCGTTTCTTGTTAACCGGAATTTTTACTTCTGCTTTTTTCAGCTTTTTTTCGGTTGCTAATTTTATCGCGATGGCGGCAATTCCAAGAGCAGCTGCTGTCAATGCGGTGAATAGTATAGTCATGATGACCTCCTTAGGAGTTATCGGTCAATCACTTATAATTATAACTCGATTTTGTTAAAATTTGTAAACAAAATGTTTTCATTTACTAGAATTAATCATTGGTTTATTATCTATCTATAGATTTCAATTACTTGTATTAGGATGCTCATAATGAAGCCTGTTTTAACTACTCAACAAAAAGCTTTGAAAATAAACCTCAACCCTGCGATATATGGTACTTTCGCTGAAATTGGTGCCGGTCAAGATGTTGCGGGTAATTTCTTTAAGGCCGGAGCTGCTAGCGGCACGGTCGCAAAGTCTATCAGTGCTTACGATATGGTAGTAAGTGATACAATTTATGGCAAAGAACAAAGTAAAAGATATGTATGCAAGTCAAGGCTTGAAAAAATGCTTAAATACGAGCATGAGCTTTTAATTGAGCGTCTATCTAGTACAACTCCTGAAAGAAGTTACTTCGCCTTTGCCAATACTGTCGCAGCAAGAAATTATCACGGTACTAATGAGGCACATGGTTGGCTTGGCCTTCGGTTTGGAAGCTCTAAACAAGAGTGTAGCGAGGTTATTATCCATGTAAGAATGGGGGATAATACAGCACAGCTTCAGCAACAGGCCATTGGAGTCCTTGGAGTCAATCTGAGCTATGCCGCTTTTTATCATGAAAACAATCTAGAAGAATTTGTATCAATGTTAATGCACAACCTAAGTAGAGAGCGTATTGAAATTGATATGATCAGCACTAAGGGGAGTGCCTTTAAAGAGTACGACAATAGACTGTTGAATTTGGAGCTTGTTAAAACTGAGCTCACTGACGCGATTATGTTTGATTGCGATGGCCAGATTACCCTAGCATCGGATGAGTTATATAAAAAAGAAATTCTAGTTGCCAGAGGATCATACCGACCACCTACTAAAGTTAATTTAGATATCCTGAAAACAGGGGTTGAGAACTTCAAAAAGGATACTGGTGCTAAAGAAGTTGTTCCCTTTTGTGAAATAACTATTCACAATCTCCGCTCAGGTGGAGAGCTTGCTAAAGAGGATTTCTTGGCCAGAGTTGACCTGTTAACAAGCATCAACTATAGAGTTCTTATTACAAACTTCCCACAGTACTTTAAACTTACAAATTATCTATCAAGATTTAAGGCAAAGCATTTGGCAATAGTCTTAGGTGCGTATAACTTTAAGCAGATCTTTGATGATGATTACAACCAAGTTCCTGGAGGTAAGCTTGAGGCACTGGGAAGACTCTTCATGGAAAATGTTCAAGTTTATCTTTACCCGTATCGAGAAGAGCTTTCTACTGATGAGTTAATTTCACTAAAGAATATGCCAGTTCCAGAAAATGCCAAGCACTTGGTGGAGCATATAAAGGCGTTGGGGCAAGTCAAAGACTTGGAAGGGTATGATGACAGCATCTTGCATATCTATTCAAGAAAAGTTCTGAAAATGATTGTGAATGACGAGGATGGCTGGGAGGACTTTGTGCCAGCTCCAATCGCAAAGACGATTAATGACAAATGTCTTTTTGGTCACCCATGCTTTTACGGGACAAAGGATGACTAAAGTTGCTCCTCAGAGGCAATCTTACGATCTTGGATAAGTGACTTTTGAAGGGATCTTTTTAGAAAGATCTCCTTTTGGGTTGCAAACTCTTTATTGCCTTTTAGTGATGCCCACTCATCAAAGTACTCATTTGTTTTCTTTACTCTAAGTTTTTTCATGCAGGAAAGGTATTTTAGCATAGACATGTCGGAGCAATCATTTCTCCATTCCTGAGCAAGCTTTCTTAGATTAGATTGGAAACTTGCAAACTTCTCTTCAAAGGTTTGGGTCGAACGCTTATTTAAAGCATTAGCAATATTTGAGTGTGATAAAATATCGTAACAGAGGTTGTCTAATATAAGTTGGTTTAGCTCTTCAGTATCTAGGTTGGAAGGCGTTGTCTCTAGGGTTTTTGCTTTTTTAAGACATGCTGACTTTGCCTGAAGAAGTGTTTTGGATTCCTTCATCCAGTCGTGATTGCTTAATAATGTGCTCTTAAGATCTTTTAGATTGTTTCTAAATGCGAACTTTGCGCTTTTTTTTTCCTAAGTTCTATTTCTTGATTGGCACTTGCAAGCTTTTGCTGAAGCTTTCTTTTGATTTGATCCTTTAGGAAAAGGTATTCATGGCCATTAATTTGAGCATTTGCACTTTGATATGCGTTTAGGATTTCAAATGTCTCTTTTTTTAGATATTGATTTAAGCATCTCTCCATGTAGAGGCTTGAGTTTTCCTCACAAAAACCAACTCTCTTTTCTACAGTAGTATTAATTTTTGGTCCCAAGGCCATGAATACATGCACCAATGCTTTATGTGCCTGAGCCTTCACCTGGTCGTAAGAGTGCTTTTTCTCATAATTGGAAATTTGGTCTTTAGTTGCTTTTGTCTTTTTTATGTATCGGTTTAATGCACCTTTCAGGTGGCGCTCATAGCATCTTTTGGCATTCATATCATTTACTTGGCAGTATACATAGATCTGTTTTGGATCTTGGAAGTCCTCAAACTTCTTTGAGGTGCTGGCCGGAACCCTGCTGGTTTGTTTAACGAGAGTTGTGAGAAAGCCTTTCTTGCTAATGGCCGTTTTTTGACAACCGGCCAAAATGGATCCAAAAATTAAAAAGCCCAAACCGTTTGCTAAAGTTATAGAAAGAATTTTAGGATATTTCATTTTTTGCCCTCGTTAATGTACTGAACTAGTCGGCTACTAGCTTGAAAACTTTAGTAAAAAACTCGGTAGATAGTGAAAAATATTAAAAATTAGGTTAAGCTTTGGAAATTAGGAGAGTTCTTGGAAGTTCATATAATTAAGACTAACGACATTTATCTTAACCTTGCTCTAGAGCAGGTCTTATTTCTTGAGTTACCGGCAGGCACAAGGCGATTGTTGATCTGGAAAGATGCCCCATGCATAGTGATGGGAAGGTTTCAAAACCCTTGGGTTGAGTGTGACTTAGAAGGTATGAAAAGGGACGGTGTTCTTCTTGCTAGAAGGCAAAGTGGCGGAGGTACTGTTTATCATGATCAGGGGAACGTGAATGTTTCCTTCATGGATTGGAATGAGGTCTATGATAAGGATGTTAACAATTCCATAATGATAGAAACTCTAGGCGAGTATGGACATAAGGCCGTAAGCTCTGGGCGTAGCGATATTCAGATAATTACTCCTGACGGCAACAGAAAGGTCTCAGGCGCGGCGTTTAAAAAGAAAAGAGACAGAACCTTTCATCATGCCACGATGCTTTTAAACTCAAACCTAGATAACCTCAACAGGTACCTTATTCCTAAAATTGGACAGGATAATGTTCAAACCAAGGCCATATCTTCAGTTCGCTCTAAAGTTGCGAATACAAATATAAAAGAAGAAGACTTCATAAAGAGCCTTATTAGAAATTATGAAATCCAACACGGCCAGAGCGCCACAGTTAAGGTTTGGTCTGAAAATGAGGCAAAGGAAAAGGTTCTATTAAACCCTGACTACCTGAATGTGCTCATGAGTTGGAAGTGGATCTGTGCTGAAACACCTCTATTTAAGACCAAGATAGAAAGTGGCAATTGGGAAGTGGACATCACTATAAAGAAAGGTGTTATCCAAGAGGTGGAATTGGAGCATGGATCTATCCACCCTGGTTTTTTGTCTGATTTAAGCTCGACTTTGAAATTAATGCCGCTTAGAAAAGAGGTGCTAGAGCACAGGTTCTCCAAGCTAGAGCTGGATATGTACAAGGAGCGGGTCTTAGAATTAAAGGCACTAATAAATGAGTACTTTATAAAGGATTTCGAAGACTTAGCCTAGTGGGCAATACAAGTTGAGCAACCGCCTGACTTGGTTGGCCTAGTTGCGTCAGTTATTTCCCAAATATTAGAGTACTTAGCGTTTATGTGGTCGCAGGCCATCTCAATCGAGGAAAACTCTTTTTGATAGACCTCGTTATTGTCCTGGTCTAGAACCGTAACATAGTAAACAAAAGAATCATCCAAAATGTCTGGGCTGGCCCCAAAGGTTATGATGGCCTTTAATTCCTCGTGGGAGAAAGAGCAAAATGTCCAATTCTCAGGTGTGATTTTCATATTTTTAGCTAAATCCTTAATATTAGAAAATTTATCTTGTCAAACATAGCAATTTGAGTGTAAGTTAGCAATCTTTAAAGATAAGAGAAACTAATGGAGGACATATGGCAAAGGGGCCAAGAGTTATTATCACTTTGGAATGTACTGAAGCTAGAAAAATTGGGAAAAGCCCATCTAGATACACAACTACAAAGAACAAAAAGACTCATCCAGAAAGATTGGAACTTAAAAAGTACAATCCTGCTTTGAGAAAACATACTGTTCACAAAGAAATTAAGTAATTGCCAAATAAATTTGGTCGCTCGCTCGGGCGACCAAACAGGCAACTAATATGAAAGACCACTCATTTTCTTATGAGGAACTAAACCGTTTCTCAAACTCCGATCCTTACAATTTTGTTCCCACTCACTTAAGATCACTTCTTAAGGAACTGAAACACTACGAAAAAACACTTAATTTTCCGGCTGTTCACAATGATGTTGGCCAGCTTTTGGCCTTTTTTCTTTCAGGGCAAAGACCTGAGAGGATTTTCGAGATGGGCTCGGGTTATGGGCATAGTGCTTTTTGGTACTTTGTTGGAGCCCAAGATTCTTTAAAAGAGGTTATTCTGACTGAGAAAAGGTCCGACCTTGAAAGGGTGTTTGATAATCTATGTTGGCCAGTGAATTGGAAAAATAGAATGAACTACATTCAAGGAGATGCTTTTGAAGCTCTTCAAGATGTTGATGGGCAGTTTGATTTGATTTTAGTTGATGGTGTAAAGGCCGACTATCTCAAGTTTATTAAGCTTGCTCTGCCAAAGCTTTCTTCAAATGGAATTATTGCCATTGATAATAGTTACTGGAGAGGAAGTTTTTTAAGGGAGAGTGTTAGAGTTAAAAAGAAAAGTGCTCAGAATATATTCGAGTTACATACATGGATACGAAATCAAAAAAATTTAAAAGCAATTTTTGTTCCATTCCTTGATGGACTTACTCTGATTCAAAAACTAAAATAGTCTTTAGTTTTTAAGGAATCACACTATTAAAACCAAAAATATTCTTTATATTTTTAAAGCACTTAGCTGCTCGTATTTTGCAGGCGTAGTCTTTTATCTGGTCTCTTTAGCTGGTGTTAATGTCTATCTTGGAGAAGGTGGCCATGAAGTCAATCACTATGATTATGCTGAGGCCATAACCCCTCAAAGGATTGCATCTCAGCTCTCTCATGATAAAAATTTGGCCAATACAAATCTCGCTGAGAAAATTAATTGGACGGGCAGTTTTTGTTTAAATGTATTTGAACTTACAGAGAGTTTGTTCTTTGTTAAGAGTAAATTCTCACATAAGTCTAGAAGCTATATCAGCATAAGGGCACCGCCCTTTAAAGTCTTTCTCTCGTAAAATTCAAATTCATTAAATAACTATACTAAAGGAAATTAAACATGCGTTTATACGTAACTCTATTACTATTATCTACAGCTGCATTCAGCGATCACAAAAATATAGCAGATCGTCATGCTCCAATAGGCGTGATGAAAGACCACATCCACAAACCAGGTGAATTTATGTTTTCACTTAGGGCCGTGAATATGAAAATGGATGAGCTCATCAATGGTAGCGATGAGAAAAGTATTCAGGACTATAAGGATGCAAATAATAAATCAATGATACCGACTGATATGAACATGAAAATGTACATGATTGGCGCTATGTATGGACTTACAGACAAAATCACACTTGGAGTTATGCAAGGGTATATGAAAAATACCATGGAAATGGAAATGGCCATGAATGGTATGGAGTCCGAGTCAGAGACACAAGGTCTTGGTGACACAAGTTTGAGTGCCCTCTATGGTATTATTGACGAGCAGGACCTAAAGCTTGTGGGAAATATTGGATTAACCCTACCTCTTGGAAGCATTGAAGAGGAGAAAAATGACATGATCCTAGGATATCCTATGCAGCTTGGTAGCGGAAGTTATGGAGCAAGCTTTGGTGTAACTGGGATAAAGTATATTGATATTTATTCAGCTGGAGCACAAGTGCAAGGCAAAACCTTTTTAGGCCGCAATGATGAAGACTACAGATTAGGAAATGAATATACCTTTACATCATGGATAAGTGTTATGCCTGTTGAATCATTCTCTTTGTCTCTTAGACTAGAGAGAAAGCAATTTGAAAGATTATCTGGCATGAATGAAGACATGCACTCAATGATGTCTACAACGCATGATACTAAGTTTAGTACTAGAAGATTTGACTCTGTTCTTGTTGGAGCAAACTATATTTTTAGGTCCGGTGCTTTAGAAGGTCATAGATTAGCTTTTGAGTATGGAAAACTAGCAGGTTTTGATGTTAACGATTTTCAATTGGCCCCAACTGAGACAATGGTCTTTGGCTGGCAGAAAGCATTTCAATAATTACTCCGGCCCGCGATTTGCGGGCCTTTTTATTTGAGGTGTTGGTAGCGTATCGTGAAACGATCAAGATAGTCTTTGTGAATTAAATGCGGGTGAGCTCTGGCACTAGATTTCATTAAAAAGTATTGCTTCTTTTCAATTTTTAAATCCGGCATAGAGTTAACCAGAGCAGAAATTGTATAAGTTGTAGTATTGCCGTTTAAGGTTTGAATTTGGAGTCTATATTGAGGGTTGTCTAAATAGTTTTGGATGTATGTTTTTAGCTTATCGTTTTTACTGTCGACAATCATATGACTTCTGACATCCAAAATTTCCGATAGTTTTTGTTCTACAGAACTGTCACTTATGCTTCTATATCTTTTGCTTAGCCATCCAGAAGGAGTTCTTGATAGTGTGTTGGTTGTATCCTTATTCTTATAACGGTAAAGATCAAACCTTTGAATATCACTAAGTTTTTCTCCAAATATTTTAGAGTCGATAAAGTCGCCTAGGCTTAGAAGCTGCAAATTGTGTGTTAAAGCGTTAACCTGATAAATGATGTCATGATTTGAGAAGGTCATATATGAAGTATTATCAATCGGGTTTCTAAGACCGATTTTAACCTCAATGTGCTCATCCAGTTTTGTGAATAAGTCCAGTATTGCAACAGGGGTATCTAGGGAAAAACTTTTTAAATTTATCGGCTCTTTCTCGTGAAGAGTGTGGATGGATATATTTTTAAAAGAGCCAATAATCTTTTGAATTGTTTCCGCTGGAGCGGGCATCTTTCGAGGTTCTTTAAGAAACCACTGATTTGTTTCGTCTAGGCTTACAGTGAATTTCCCTAGGCGGTTTTTTAGCCGTATTGTTTCAATGTTTGCAAGGATGTCGGCCTGTATGGGAGTTGTGTAGTGTTCGAACCCTGAGTCTTTGCTAACAACATTTTGAAAAACCTCTGAAAAAACCAATAGGGTTAAAAGGCCTAATGCGAAGAGTGCCAGCAACCACGTAGAAATATAGTTTTTTAAACTCTGCCTGATAGATTCCATTTAAAAGCCTAAGTCGTCAAACTCGTCCTCATCATCATCCTCTTCCTCAGCTTTTTTGAGCTTTTTTGGTTGTGGCGGAATATCGGGTTCGATTGATTTCAAGAATTGCCTTAGAGTCTCCCGTTCTCCTTCAAAAAGAAAAGTGGTGGCACACTGAAGACGATGAGTAGGGCTACTTTCACTAATTATTTTTGATTTTCTTTCGATTGATACACAGTTAAGCACTTCTGTTGCAATAGAAAACCGGTTTGGAATCATGAATTCAATTATTATGCTTTGGCCTTTGGTATAATTCTTTTTGGCAAAAAGTAGAATTTGGTCCATGTGAACTTCTGATAGGAATGCAAAACCAGAAATCATTTTAGATTCGTCTGGACGAACCCTTTCAAATGTCGATGTTTGTGCTTTATCAGTACTCTCTTCTTGTTGATCATCAAGCATTGCGGCAGCAGCGTCTTCGGCAGATATGTCTTCGTTGCCGGCCTCTTCCTGCTCAGCTTCGGCCATTGCAGCTGCCATCTCATTCATGGCATCGTCAGGGATGTCTTCTTCACTTAAGTCAGCGGTATCTTCAATGCCAGGTTGCCCACCCATATCGATTACTGCCTCATCTGCAGTTAAAGGTCGTGGAACTAGAGAGGAGTAGTACTTTTGAATATCTTCAATTTCTACATTCTCAATTCCGTGCTCGGCCACTCGCTTTTGAATAACAGCTTCTATTTCATCTCTTAGGGTCCAGATGCGAATATTGATTTTTTTAATGAATACAGGGTGGTTGCTTTTATTAATAAGAGTTGTCATACGTTTATGTTCTCTTATTTTCTAAAAAATTTCCAGTAGTTACTTTTTCCAGAGTGGTTGTGTCGGGAAAGTGCCGAAGCTTTTACTTCGGCACTTAATAATTATAGACCTAAATCTGCCAGAAGTTGATCAATTGAATCTTGTTTGTTTTTAGGTTCATTCTCATCTATAGAAACCGATGCCCTCTCAACGTGAGAGAATTTTTCTTCGAGCCATTTTAATCTGTTTGCAAATGTCTCCAAGTTGATTCCTTCCACTTTCTCTTCTCCAGATTTTTCAATGTTTTCCAAAAGAGAGTTAAGAATGTCTAGAGTGTCAAATAGTACAGCTGTTACGATTTCAAGTAGCTTCATATCATCTGTTTGACTGGCTTTATAACTCACTATTTTGCCAAGTTCGCAGAAGTTTCCAGTTTTTTCGGCATCAATGCTTTTGGCGGCACCCATGATTCTATCAATTATTTGACCAAACTGTTCTAGAAGAGCAATCTTGCCTGGGTTCTCTTCATATTCATCAAGGATGTCCTCCAATTGTTGGCATAAATCGTTGGACTCCTCACAGAAGCCGTCAACGATCTCCTTCATTTCTGGGTCTTTTAACATACTCATTTGAAGATCTTCTCTATTTTGCCTTGCAGAGTGGCCTGGTTAAATGGTTTTACGATAAAGTTGCTAACACCTGCCTTAACTGCCGTAACAACATTTGACTGTTCACCTTCTGCGGTAATCATTAGGAATGGAAGTTTCTTAAACCTTTCATCGGCCCTCACATTTTTCAATAGGTCTAAACCCGTCATTCCAGGCATGTTCCAGTCAGATAAAACAAAGTCGAATGGAGTGCCTGATGCATATGCTTCTTGGATCTTTTCCCATGCAGGCTTGCCATCCTCAGCCTCAGTGATATTGGTACATCCCATTTTAACTAACATGTTTTTAATAATCTTTCTCATCGTGGACATGTCATCAACTACTAGTATTTTTTGTTTTGGATCAAAGGCCATATTCACTTCCTCTTTTTATTTTTTGCTTTTGTTCTAGTCTATAGTAAAATAGAGTTAAAAAAAGTTAATTTTTATTATGAAATATGTTCCAGTTCGATTAACCACATTAAAAAGTCAAATTCCATTCACCTTTGACGTGTATGTCAAACTGCCTCACAAGTATCTATTATACGTCAGAAAGGGCGATGATATTGAGAGTGAAAGTAAAAAAAGATTGAAAAAAAAGAAGGTAAAGAAACTTTATATAGAGGATGCCGACGAAGAAGCCTACCAAACTTATCTAGATAAATGTTTGGAATCATACATGGAAGACCCCAATGCTAGCACTGAGGACAAGGCAAGTTTTGGTGCCGGAGTAGCTGAAAATGCCAGTGAGGATGTTTATGAAAAACCTCAAACTGAAGAGTCGTATAATAAGGCTAAGAGGGCTTCTAGCACTCTTGTGAAGATGCTTTCATCAAATGATGAAGTTTTGAAGACAATTCTAAATAGAGCAGAACAAGGAGAGGGTGACCAGCTAGATAAATTGAAGGCACATGCTGTTAATTCCAGTTCTCTTGCTATTCGCTTTGGTCAATTTATGGGGCTTGGGGAAAAGCAGTTGGAAGAACTTGGAACTGCGGCCCTTTATCATGACATCGGTTATAAAGAGCTTTCAGAAGAAGGTCAAAGCTTATTCTTTAAAGATATTGAAGGTGCAAATGTTGCAGCACTGAGTGCATATAAAGAGCATCCGAGAAAAGGAGCTGAAATGCTTCAGGATAAACCTTTTGCTGATGAAGTTGTTCTAGATTTGATTATGACCCACGAAGAAAAGCTTCAAGGTGGAGGGTTCCCGCAAAAGCTTGAAAAGTTAAATCTCATGCAAGAAATTCATAGTCTATGTTGTTATTATGATCGTAGGATCACTCTTCTAGGAGCTACTTCGGATGAGGTGCTGGAAGATATTATGGTAGAGCAGTTGGGTGCTTACAGCCTTGAAACTATGAAAAAATTTAAAAAGTTTCTTCAAGGTCTCAAGGCCGCGTAACCTATACTTCTTGGTAACAGATCTCTAGAATCATTTGGCCAAGGTCACAGTCTAAGATTGTCTCAACAGTCGTGGTCCCTTTAGGATATTTTATCTCCACGTTTAGCCCTCGTATAGTTGAAGGTGTTGCCATCTCTATATTATAGCCGCTTGGGCTTAAGGCCTTCTTTGCGTTACCCATCACAATATTAACAATTTCAGCGGCAGTGTCTGCTATGTCCTCGCAGTACTCTGTATATTCTTCCATTAGCATATTTGATGCAACCTTCAGGAAGACGTCCATATTCATGGAAAGACCAATTAGACCTCTAAAACTCTTTGATTCACCATTTTTCTCAACCTTTCCGTTCATTCCTATAATGGAAGTAAACTCGCCTTTCGTGAGATTATGTCCTTTTATACTGGGTGAGTGGGCCCTCAGTTCAGTTTGAACCATTACGCTAAAGGTCTCCTTAAGGCCGTCAACGAAAGGCTTTGAGAATTCTATAAAGTTTTTATTTACATCGCTCATAGCAAGCAAGTCCTTGTTATATGTTTGTAAAAAATTGTATTTGCTATACGAAATATACCTTCGGTTAGAATAACAGAAATCCAAACAATTTTTTAAAAAAAAGATTTAATTTTCTTAATCCAAGAACCGAATATATTAAGAGACTTTTAAAGGATTGGTTTATGGAAGATTTTGAACAAGAATTAAAGATGGACTTTCTTGAGGAGGCCGAAGACCTTCTAAGCGCTGCCGAAAGTGCTTTTCTTAGGCTGGAAGAGGAAAGAGATGACTCTGATCTACTTAATGAGATCTTTAGAGTCGCTCATAATCTCAAGGGGACATCAAAGGCCGTTGGTTTTGATCAAATGGCCCAACTAACTCATATCGCTGAGAATTTAATTCTAAAATTAAAAGAAGGCGAGCTTGAAGTTTCTGATTCAATTGTTTCAGGATTACTTGAGTTTAAAGATAAAGTCGAGGCCATGATTGCTGGTCTTCAGGATGATTTGAATGCAACTTTTGATACGGAAGCTGTTACCCAAAAACTCGAAGCATTGACTTTGGGAGAGAGCTCTGTAGATGAGGATGCGTCTATCATTGAAGAAAATGGTACTCAGAAAGAAGTAGAACTTTCGAATGATCTTCCAGAGGCTGAGTGTTTTGATGAAGAACCTATAAGCTCTGAAGAAGTGCCTGACGCTGCCATGTTTGAAGGTGGCAATAACGATGTTGAAGTAAACGACGCAGCTCTTGAGTCATTGCGTGAACTTGGTTTTGATACCGAAGAGTTTGAAGCCGCTTCAAATGAAGTTGAGGCAAAGGAAGAGAGCTTAAGTTTTGAGAACATCGAAAAACTTCCGGAAGTCAAAGAGCCTGCTAAGAGTGAAGAAGTCGCAGCCCCTGTGGCCAAAAAAGAGACCAAAAAAGAAAGTGGTCAAAAAGACGAAAGTATTCGTGTAAACCTCTCTAGAATCGATAATATTAATAACATTATTGGAGAGTTGGTAATTCTTCAAACAGTTTTATCTCAGAGAAGATATGTGAACATAAAAGATGAACTTTCAAACAAGAGTATCTCGATGATGAGCAAACTCTTTAAGGAAGTTCAAGAAGTGGCGATGTCTTTGAGAATGCTCCCGCTTAAGGGTGCCTTTCAGAAAATGAATAGAATTGTAAGAGACACTTCAAAGGCTCTGGGAAAAGATGCCAAGCTCGTTATGGTGGGCGAAGAGACTGAAGTTGATAAAACCGTTCTTGAAAGAATTTCAGACCCTCTCGTTCACATCGTGCGAAATGCCGTTGATCATGGACTTGAGTCAGATGAGGAAAGAGTGGCACAAGGAAAGGGCAAGGGTGTTATTCATTTAAAGGCATTTCATGAAGGTAGTAACCTGGCCATTGAAGTAAAAGACAATGGTGGTGGTATTGACCATGAGGTAATTAAAGCTAAGGCCATCGAGAAAAAGATTATTACACCATCATCAACATTGACTCCGAATGAAATAATTCAACTTATATTTCATCCAGGCTTTTCAACTAAAGAGCAAGTAACTGAGGTTTCTGGCCGTGGTGTTGGTATGGATGTTGTTAAAACAAATATTGAAGCATTGGGCGGTCAGGTGAAGGTAGACAGTAAGATTGGAGAAGGCTCAACCTTTAAGATACTTATACCTCTCACTCTCGCAATTATTGAGGGGCTCGTTATTACTGCCGACCAAGAGAAATTTGTCATTCCTCTGTCTCAGGTTCATGAGCTTACACAAGTTCACGACACTGATATTGAGAAATTCACAGGGGCAGCGGAGCTATTTAAATTGAGAGGCGAGGTTATGCCTTTGTTTCACATTAATAAGAAGCTTGGAGCTAAGGTCACTGAGAAGAAGAGCAATATTGTTGTTGTCGTAAAAGGGCTTGAGCGCTCATTTGGGGTTGCTGTCGACGATGTGCTGATCCAACAACAGATTGTTATCAAGAAGCTAGGTGAGGATCTTAAAGGAAAGCAAGGCATCATGGGCTCTGCAATAATGAGTGATGGAATGCCTTCGTTAATTGTTGATCTATTTGAACTGTTTAAAAAAGATTTAAGTGCAAGTAAAGCGCATAAAGATTTCAAAGAGGCACAAGCGGCCTAATACAATAAGAGGTTACAGATGAGTTTTGATGAAGACAAAATAGAAAATGAAATGGAAAAATCACAAAGATACCTCCAGTTTGATCTGGGCAATGAAAGTTATGCCATAGCGTTGCTTAATGTTAAGGAAGTGATTCCTGTTCCTGAAACAACACCGCTGCCGAATGCTCCGACTTACTACATCGGAATAATGAACCTTAGGGGACAAATAATTTCGATAGTTGATTTAAGAAAACGGTTAAAAATAAACAAAAAAGAGGATGCTGAAGAAGCAGTAATTATTGTAGACTTTGCAGGTGTTTCAATTGGGTTAGTTGTTGATTCAATAAACTATGTACTCAACGTAGCTACTAGTGAAATTACTGAGGTTCCTGAAATACGATCCCAAGTTAACGCTCAGTATGTTCAAGGTGTGCATAGGGGACAAGGGAAACTTACGATTATGTTGGATTTGGCGAAGGCCTTAAACATTTCGGAAATTGCCGGGCTTCAGAAGAACGCGGCCTAAAAATAAAGAGAGTTTAAAATGAATATGCCTTTAAAGAAGGCCGGTAAGACTTGGTCAATCGAGTCTCTGGCAAATTATGTCTCTGAAATTGTGGCCAAAGATAGCGGAAATATTCTGGGTGACAAACAACAGTCAATGGTTGTTTCTCGTCTAAGAAAAAGGTTGCTCGATCTTGGTGGTATAGGCCCATCGGAGTATGCTGCTTATCTAGATAAAAACTACCAAAGAGAAACAAGTTATCTTATTTCTCTTTTGACAACTCACCATACATTCTTCTTTCGTGAATTTTCACACTTTGATTTTATTCTGGAAAACCTCGATAAAATTGTTGAGAATGTTAAAAAGCGTGGTGATAAAAAGATTAGAGTTCTTTCTGCAGCTTGTAGTAAGGGCCAAGAGGTATATTCCCTTGCAATGTTTTTTAATCTTCACTTAAAAAAGTATCCAGGAATTGATTTTGAGATCCTAGGCACTGATATCGACCCGGAATGTGTGAAGATTGGAAGCAACGGTGTTTACCAATACCAAGAAGTAAAGTCAGTTCCAAGGGTATACCTTCAAGGAAACTGGCAAAGAGGTACGGGTAAAATCGCGAATTTTGTAAAAGTTAAATCTCATCTCAAAGAGCGTTGTCAATTTGATGTTATGAATTTGATGTCTGTGAAGAGGTCACTTGGCACAAAGAAATTTGATCTAATAATGTGTAGAAATGTATTCATATACTTTAAAAAAGAGGACATCAAAAAGATTGTAAAAGACTTTGAAGGCCATGTTCATAGAGGAGGCTACTTTATAACTGGTCTAAGTGAGTCGATTAAAGAACTTCAGGTCACAAAGCAAAATCTGGCACCAAGTGTATATAGTTTTGACGAGCCAGAGTTGGTTTCTAATAAAGCTGAAACTGTAAAAGAAAACCTAACATCAGTTGCACCATCTGTGGCCAGGACAACAACTCCCAAACCTGTTCGGATGTTGGTTGTAGATGATAGTGCCAGCGTCGTAAAACTACTTAGCAAGGTCTTTCAAAGCGATCCAGACTTTGAGCTTGTTGGAACGGCAACTAATGGTTTGGAGGCCGCAGAGTTCTTAAAAAATAACAAGGTCGATGCCATGACTCTAGATATTCATATGCCGGAGATGGACGGGGTCGAATACTTGAAAAAACATCACGGCCAAGGGCACCCTAAAGTCGTAGTTGTATCAAGTGCTAGTAGGGAAGATACTCGATATGCCCAACAAACACTTCGATATGGTGCAAGTGACTTTGTTGAAAAACCAGCGTTGAACAATCTAAAAGAAAGGGCAGAGGAAATAAAAAATAAGATTAAAATGTCTTTTCTTAATGATGTTGCAACCATTGACACAATTGATAAAGGCTTTCAGAAAGACTTTGAAATCAAAGATCCCGACAAGAAAGCAAGACTGCTGTTTGGAAGCTTTAGCGATCTGAAAAAAATTAAAGCAAGCATTGGCGAACTCCAAGGGCCACAAGCCCCGGTTGTCGTTATCTTTGAAGGCAATGGAAACTATATGGATATGATTAAAGATGAACTCGGTGCAAGGGTGAATGCTCAAGTCTTTGAAGACGGTATAAAACTGGAAGCAAACAAGGTATACATCTGTGACTTTGGTTCGCAGATGCAGGAGCTACTTGCTCAGTGTGCAGACCGTAGAGTGAGCAGCAGTGTTTTTGGAATATGCAGCTCAAAGGTTGTAGACTCTTTATTAGGCCTCGATTCAGCTCAAATTTTACTAGAAGACCTTCCTGGAATTAATGGGGACTTAAAGGAAGTTGCCAGTGACGTCTTTCCTTGGACAAGTTTTCCTCATGTTGGAACAGAGTACTTAGCGAAAGATTAAGAAATGAGTATTAAAAAGCTATCTAGCAATTCACAAAGTGAAGTAAGGATTTCCCTCGATCAATCTTCGGGGGTTCTCCTCCTGTTGCTTGAAGATAATAAACGTGAATGTTTTCTTTTGCGAAGTCCCACTCTTGATGAATGTAAGAAGCTTTTAAAGTTAAAAGACGTTAAAAATGCTCGATATGTTGGATCCGAGGTGTGTCTTAGACTTCTAAAGGCCACAGGAGCTGAATGGACTAATTTTGAAAGGGAAGTCGTTGATAATGGTGCTGGTTCAGTTATTTATTGCCCTTCTTCTGGAAAAGTCAAAATTAAAAAGTTAGAACGCGAGAATATCGAAGTTGAAAGGCCAGTTCCTACAAAGAAGAAAAAAGTACTCATTGTAGATGACAGCTCAACCATTCAAAAGCTTCTTACCAAGATAATAAACAGTTCTGAATTTCTTGAGGTCGCAGGTGTTGCCGATCGTCCAAGTGCTGCAAAAGAGTTTATCGAAAAAGAGGCACCTGATCTTGTGACTTTGGATATTCACATGCCGGAGATGAATGGTGTTGAATTTTTAAAACAATACCTTGGAGATAAAAATTTGCCAGTTGTTGTTGTGAGCTCTGTAAGTGTTGCAGAGGGCCCTCTTGTTATGGAAGCATTGTCTAATGGTGCACTTTCATATGTTCAAAAGCCTTCGTTAGATAAGGTAAGCACTTTAGCGGGTGACATCCTAAATCAGCTTGAGGCCATTGCTAGTAAAAATACCTCAGGAACAAAAAAGCAGACAACGTCAATTTCCGTACAAGACTTTAAAACCACTGATGGTCTTGTCGCTATAGGCTCTTCAACTGGTGGTACCTCGGCACTTCAGGAAATTTTAACAAGTCTTCCAAAAGAAATACCACCAATAGTAATCGTTCAACATATCCCTGCCGTCTTTTCAAAGGCACTTGCGGAAAGACTTGATAGTCTATGTCCTTTTCATGTGAAAGAAGCGGAGGATGGGGATAAAATTGCAAAAAACACGGTTTATATTGCTCCAGGTGGATTCCAAATGAAGGTTGCAAAACATGGATCTATCAAAAAGATCATTCTCACTGATGATCCTCCAGTTAATAGATTTAAGCCCTCGGTGGATTACCTCTTTAATTCTATTCCTTCATTAAAAGAGACTAATGTCGTTGCTTCAATTCTCACCGGTATGGGAAAGGATGGTGCTAAGGGATTGCTTACTTTAAAAGAGTCTGGCTATGTAACCCTTGCACAAGATGAGGAGTCCTGTGTTGTTTTTGGGATGCCTAGAGAGGCATTAAAAATTGGGGCTGCAGAGCTTGCTGTACCTTTATCTAATATGTCTAAAGTCATAGTTCAAAAGATGAACAAAACTTCACATAGTTAAGAAAAGCCTAAATAAATACGTGATTTTAATGCTTTAAACTCTCTATTCCTTACCGACTAACTCTAAATATTAAAAAAAATTTAAAAAAAACATTCAATTTCCATTAAGATTTCTAAATGGCAGTCGATTAAGCGTTGAATCAAAAACGAGGAAATGTGCTATGAAGTTAAATTTGTCATTGAAGCAAAAACTGCTACTGTCAAATATTGGTTTGATCGTTGTGTTTGGACTGGTGCTACTATTTCAATTTAATAATGCCCTATCACAGCAAAAAGAAGAGATTCGCAATGGATTTAATAATTCATCAAGCAAACTTTCAAGCAATTTAAGCCAAAGCTTTTATAAGTTTTATCATAATGTCCAGGCTATAAGTAAGAATGAATCCCTTAAAGGGGATGACAAAGAAAAAATATCTTTTTTTCTAAATGAGCTTGTAAGTCTTTATCCAAACTATGACTTTATGGTTCTCACCGATCTTGATGGTAACTATAAAAGCTCAAGTTCTCTCTCTCCTGCTGGAGACAAACTTTCTGTATCCAATATCGAAGGTAGCAACTTTAGCGACACTGATTGGTTTAAAGCAATTAAAACAGGCAAACTAACTGAAGATTATGAGAAGAAAATATACGGGTCTCACTTCTCAGAAATTAAAGACAGTAAAATCGGAAAGCTTTTGTATGGAGAATCAAAGAAAGGATTCTATGTAACCACTCCTGTACAAGACGAGTTTGGTGACTCTTTGGCCATACTCACTACATTCGTCGGTGTGCGAGCTGTTGAAGAAAGTATACTTGAACTTGAGACTTCTTTAAAAGAGGAAGGCAAAGAGGGAGCTCTCATAAGAGTTGTTGGCGCAGACAAGTTAATAGCGAGTAACGACGCTACTGAAGTCGCTCTTACTCCTATGTCTAAGCTTAAGTTTGAAGAAGATGATAATAAAAGTGTTGAGGGGTTTGAGTTACCTTGGGCCAAGTCACGTCCTCTAGTTGCGGTTGAAAAAATAGATGATAAGAGATTTTTGAAAGACCTTGACTGGGAAGTTTATGTAGAAATGGACTCTACAGAGGCCTTTCAGGGAATTAACGCTTCCAAAAACTTTTTTGGAGTTAGCTTTATAATAAGTTTAATTCTTTCCGCTGTTGTTGCTTTCTTCATGAGCCGAGCTTTATCTAACAGGATGAGCAAGGCCGCTGAAAGTGTTTCCAGTGGTTCGGACGAAATTAACCAGGCAAGTGGTGAGATTAGTGATCAAGCTAAACTTCTTTCAGAATCTACAAACCAACAAGCATCTAGCTTGCATGAGACAGTTTCGTCATTAAACGAAATCTCTGCAATGGTTAGTAAGAGTGCTTCTCATTCTCAAAGCTCAAAGGAAATGTCTTCAAGAAGTAGGGAGTCCGCTAATGAGGGAATGAAAACGATTGAGCAAATGTTGGAGGCCATTGATGAGATTGCATCTGCAAATACAGAGATTGTTGAACAACTAAATACAAACTCTAAAGAAATGCAAGAAATTACAAATGTAATTAAAGAAATTGAAGATAAAACTAAAGTCATTAACGATATTGTTTTTCAAACAAAACTTTTATCATTTAATGCAAGTGTAGAAGCAGCAAGGGCCGGTGAGCATGGTAAAGGCTTTGCGGTCGTTGCTGAAGAGGTTGGCACCCTTGCCAAGAGTTCAGGGGATGCAGCAACAGAAATAGAAGATATGCTTTCTAAGTCCATCGATAGTGTAAATAAGATTGTGGAGAATACAAAAAGTCGCGTAGACGGCCTAGTTGAGAAAGGCAGTGCTAAAGTTGAGATGGGAAGAGAAGTTTCAAAGCAATGTAAAAAGGCCTTGGAAATAATTCTTGATCAATCATCGAACCTTGATATGGCCATTGAAGAAATTGCAACAGCTTCAGTTGAACAAAGCCAGGGGATTCAAGAGATTAGCAAAGCTATGGATCAGTTAAATGCTGTTACCAGTCAAAACTCTGATATCGCCAAAAAAGTCTCCAATGGAACTAACCAATTAAATCAGCAAGCAGAGAAGTTGAGCTTCGTTTCAATGAATCTTAACAAGATGGTCTACGGGAAGAAAGAAAAGATCAATGAATCAAACGAGGTCAAAGAGCAGATTTCTGATGACAATAAAGTTATAAAATTTGAACAGAGAAAACCAGTTAAAAAGGAAGCTCCACTTCCTGTAGAGGATAAAACTACTGTAAATGGAGCTGAGGCCGCGTTCGATTCTGACGACGATGAGTGGGAGGATCTTTAATCCTCATTAAGTAAAGAACAATAAATTTAGAGAGTTAAAAAAATGGGCTTTGCCCTGGATGGTGAACTACACCCAAAATATAAGATTAATAAAGGAGATGGGATGAAAGTATTTTCATTTATCGCGATAGGAATGCTTCTTTCGGCACAAGCTATGGCCGGAACAAAGGATGACTTCATCGCGGAAGTAAAAAAACAGTGTAGCAAGGACGACGCCGGAGCCGCTGCACTTGCGACCGGCGGTAGGCAAGGAAACGTTATGAAGTGGAAGACATGTACTTCTGCGACTGTAACAGTGGGTGATTGCACCCTAACATGTACAGACAGTTCATCTAAAATTGGTGGCTAAGATTAATTAAAGGGAAAAGGGAAAATATTATGAAAAAAATTGCTATCGCCGGTATATCGGCACTTATGATGACTCAGGGGCACGCTCAGTCTCTTGAAGAGAGAGTTGAAGCTCTTGAATACCAAAGTTATGAAAACTTTTTTAAGGTTAGGGGCTCCCTTGAGATGAGATTTGATTTTGTTTCAAGAGATAACAAAGATACTTACACTACTGTCAGTGATCCTGGGAAGTTTGCAGAGGCCGTAGTTGCCGTTGCAGCACTTGCCAATGTAAATGGCACAACTGCCCAAGGGCTTGTTGCTGGGACTGCTTGTGGAGCCGATATTAGTGGCACAGGTGTAATAAGAGAGGACTGTAACACTGTTGATGAAGGTAAGGACAACTCTAGAGTTGGAAGAGTGTTCCTGAATCTAGATATGGAATCAAATCCAAGTGATAAACTATCTTTCTATGGCCGACTTTCAATGGCAAAAAACTTGTCAGTGATCTCAAGTACTGGTGGAAACCCTGATGATGCTGCCTTTAATGATTTGTCTGCAGGCGCAACTGCAAGTGATTCTTCGATTTGGGTTGAAAGGGCCTTTGCTAATTACCAAGTTAACGATGACCTAACATTTACATTTGGTAGATTGCCAACAATTGATGGTGCTCCTCAACATCACCACACAGATGAGCCTATGGCGGGCAACTATCCTATTCTGGCGTTTTCTGGAATCTTTGATGGTATGGCGTTGACTCAGAATTTTGGAAAGCACACTGCCAGAGTTGTTTATTCACCTTTTTCAAGCGTTAACTTCAATGATGGGATCTCTCAGATACAAGATCCAAACGGTGATAAAATTTCTAGAATGGAAGATGCTTATGCTTTGATGTATGAGTACTCAAATGCAGACTTTGATTTTGCCAGAAAGGTCAATGTGATCGCAATGCATAACATGGTTGGCAACATGCCAATCTTGGGAACAGATCTTAAGCTTGGGATCCAAAGAACATCTATTTATGCTGAGGCGTTGGATATCGCAAACAGTGGGTTCACTTTAGCAGTTCATGGTATGTCTTCAACTACAGAATCAGAAGGGGCAATCTCAAGTGCATTAGGTGTTGAAGGGTGGTTGACTGATGAGCAAGATGATAAAACGACAGGAACAGCTTACGGCATTCTTGGAAAGTATAACTTTAGAAATGGATTCATGAAGGGGTCTTCAATTGGTGCTGAATACTTTCATGGTGATAAGGGAGCTTTCCTATATGACTCTGCAAATGTTGACCCTGTCTCTATGTACACAACTTTTGGTGATGCATACAGAGTATTCTACACTAAGAACTTTGAGGGTGGACTTAAGTGGAATGTTCAATACATGAATCAACAGCAAGATTATACTTATGAGTATGTTGGACTAATAGGTGATCTTCAAGAAATTGATAGGAACACAAGCTTCATCTCCACAAGCTTCATTGCAAACTTTTAAAAGAGAAAACATGGCCTAAGTTTTGAACTTGGGCCAAAAGTAAGAAAAAAAAAGCCGCTTGAATAAGCGGCTCTTTTTATTTAGAAATCTGTGTCTTTAAATTATGCGCTTGGGCCGTACTTTCTTAGAAATTTAGAAAGTGAACCAATTTTATCAAGGCTTCTGATCGCTTTAGCAGAAAGTCTCAATTTGATAGTTTTACCAGTTTCCGGATCAAAAACTCTTTTAGTGTGAAGGTTTGGTTGCTTCAAAGTTTTAGTTTTGATGTTTGAGTGAGAAACTTTATTGTTAACTTGTCTTCTTTTTCCAGTTAAATCACATACGCGGCTCATAAAATATCCTTTTTAAACTTAATTAAATCTTCCAATTTTTTAAAATTCGAGATGCTAAACTACCCAAATATCATTAATAATGCAAGTCATAATGTTGGCAGAATCAGTCTTTTATTATTTAATAGGGTCAAAACTACTTAAAAATAAAAGGAAAACCCAATGAAGATTGCCCCTTTAAAGATTAAAAATAAATTACACAGTGCGAAAGGGTGTGTTCCCAAGTACAAAATTAGCATAAAAGACCAGACTGGCAATGAAGTAGTTGCAGCTGATCCCAAGGCAACTAGGGCGATGCTTGCTCTTATGGACTTGGGTGCCGTAAACGGTGGAGCGGCCTGCCACTGGGGTGGCCCAGCCGCAGCTGCAGAAATGGCAAGTGCCATTCACGCCAAGATGTTTCAAAATGAGACATGGACTGAGTCATATAACTTTGTAAATGATATCGGACACGCTGAAAACGGCATCTATGCTCTAAGGGCCAATTTGGGCTTTGGTGGATTAACAATGAATGACCTAAAAGGTTTTCGCTCAATTGAATCAAAGCTAACAGGCCATGGTGAAAGTCATTTATACCCAGAGGGAGTTCTTCTTTCAAATGGTCCACTTGGAAGTGCGCTTCCACAGGCACAAGGTCTTGCTATGGCAGATAAGCTAATAGAAAACGATCGTGTGACTGTTTGTATGGTTAGTGACGGTGCTAGTATGGAAGGTGAGGCCAAGGAGTCTTTTGCTGCCATACCGGGTCTTTCCAAAAAAGGGAAACTAAATCCCTTTATATTGGTCATAAGCGATAACAACACCAAGCTGTCAGGAAGGATCGAGGCTGACTCATATGACATGGGCCCTAGTTTTGAAGCGATGAGCTCACTGGGTTGGAACACAATAAAAGTTGAAAATGGTAACAATCTTGAGGAGTGCTACCATGCATTTGAAAGTGCCCTTGAACAATCTCAAAGTGGACCTGTATTTATCTGGCTTAAGACTGTAAAGGGCTTTGGTGTTAAATCAACAGAAGAGTCTGCCAGTGGGGGACACGGCTTTCCTATTAAGGCCAGGTCTAAAGATATATATCCATTCTTGGAAGAAATTCTAGGCGGGGATATTCCTAGCGAGTTTAAGAGCTGGGCGGATGAGCTTACAGCTCCTGTCGAAGCTAAAAAGAGCTCTGGTGAGGAAGTTAAAAAGGAAAAAGTGCAAGCAGGACTAGCTCGAGGTGCTGTTAAGGCCGCAAAAGATGGAAGTCCAGTAATTAGTGTTTCTTGTGATCTCCAGGGCTCAACTGGAATGGGTGCTTTTCACAAAGAATTCCCAGAAAGATCTTTTGACATTGGAATAGCAGAGTCAAACATGGTTAGTTGTGCTGCAGGTATGAGTAAGCTTGGCTATATCCCTATTGTCGACACTTTTGCTGCTTTTGGAGTCACCAAAGGAAACTTGCCTTTGATTATGTCCTCTTTATCAGAAGCTCCAATGATTGCAGTGTTTAGCCATGCAGGGTTTCAGGACGCAGCTGATGGAGCATCCCACCAATCTCTGACATATATAAGTGCTGTAAGTTCCATTCCAAATACAAAAGTTGTCGTCCCTGCATCTAGTGAGGAGGCAGAGGCCTTGATGATCCAGGCAATAGATGAAATTGAAACTTCAAGACTAGAGGGAAGAAGTGGAAATTCATATATATTCTTTGTTGGTAGAGAAGGCTTTCCAACTAGTCTTTCCAGTGAAGCTGTGAAGCTTGGAAGTTCACAAGTATTAGTTGAGGGGAAAGATGCTTTGATCGCTGCTTGTGGACCAATGGTTTCAAAAGCAATACAAGCAAGTGAAATTTTAAAAGAGGCAGGACATAGTGTTGGAGTCATTAATTGCCACAACGTAAATGATGTTGATGTTGATACAGTGAAAGAGGCACTTGGGAAGGCCAGCTCAAAACTGATCACTATTGAAGATCACCAAGTTGTTGGCGGTATGGGTGCCCAACTTGTACATGCTCTTTCGCAAGCAGGCATCGAGTTTAAAAGTAAAAGCCTGGGTGTTAAGGGTGAGTTTGGGCAGTCTGCATATACGGCAGATGAGTTATACAAGAAGAATGGCCTTGATGCCGAATCTCTTGTTGCTGCATTTAATCAGCTATAAATAAAGGAAATAAAATGAAATCTACAAGAATTTTTGATGTACCAGGACTAAACCACCTGTGGAAACTTGAAAACTTCTACCTTGCTGGGCAACCAAGCGAAGAGACATTTGAAGCTTTAAGAAATGAAAATATTAAAAAGGTATTCAATTTAAGAGGGGAGTCGGAAATGGACTTTTCTTGGGAAGAGTCTAAATTAAAAGATATGGGAATCGACTATGAACAATTCCCTATTGTCACCTCTAATGGTTTAGATGCCGAAAACTGTAAAAAGCTAAACAGTGCAGTAAATGACAATGATACATTTTTTATCCATTGTGGTAGCGCAAACCGGGTAGGTGCATGGTTAATCACATACTTAGTGCTTAACAAAGGTATGGATTTTGAGGAAGCAGTTGATCTGGCCAGTAGTTCTGGGCTTAGCAACCCTGGTTTTGTTGAGCAAGCTGAGCAAGTAATTCAAAAAATCCAGGGCTAAGTCCGTTATTGGTTTTATATGTGCCTTAGATGGCCTATAATGTCGCCATTAATATAAGGGAGAGATAATGAAGCTTCATTTGAACAATGCATTCGATAATAGGATTGATCTGCCAGAGAATATTCTTAATAAGGCCATGACTAAAAGGTTTAAGAAGGGAGATATTCTTTTTAATAAGGGTGATCAGTCTAAAAATCTTACCTATATTAATCGCGGTATCGTGGGCCTAGTTAACCTAGCTCCTAATGGCCATGAATCCCTGCTTAGGGTCTTTGGAGAGAAATTCTTTCTCGGTTATAGATCCTTTCTAGTTGGTGAAAATTATCACGCGTCTGCTATTGCATTGTCAGATGGTGAGCTATTGATTTTTCCATACACTGGCGCTGAAGAGGTTCAAGCTCACTTACCAGAGTTGTTTTTACACCTAACAAGAATGATTGCAAGAGACCTAAGAATAGCTGAAGAGCGCTTTAACGACATCACTGGTAAAAGAGTTGTTTCAAGAATTATTGAAACCCTTATCTTTTTAAAGCAGCGCCATCCAAAGTACCAATGGACCCGTAGAGAGATTGGTGAGTTTTGTGGGGCAAAAACTGAGACTGTAACTCGTGCACTTACAAAGTTGGAGAAGGCCGGGCTGATTGAAAAACAAGGTCGTGAAATTCACCTGAAAGATATTCAGGAACTTCTTGAGTATTCTGAAGGCCAAGAAGTCTTAAGTCACTAATTATAACACCATCCGGCCATCACTACGCGATGGCCCTCGGTTACCTCTTTTACCATGTGTTCATAACCGGACACACCCGTTTTAAAAACAATTATCTGTCCAAAATTCATAGGAGGAATGCTTTCAAATTCAGTAACTCCTTTAGGGCGCAATAAGAGCTCACCGCCTTTAATCTGCATGGGTTCAAGGTTAAGGCCTAGGCTAAAAGCAAGCACTCGTGAGCCGTCATCATGCCATATTCCATCTTCTTCCCAGTCATTTTTTGAGTCTCTAACGCTTAGAATGAACTCTATCTTTTTTTGTTTGGCGTAAGGGTGGAGATAGCTGAATAAGGGGCCAGATACAGTAATGAGCTCCTTGCAAAAAGCGTCAACTTGACCCCAGTTCTTCTCTAAGACTGCCTGTTTTAGTTGGTCAGGCAGTGCCAAATTGTCGCTAAAATATCCGTTTTTGAAGTTGTTTAACATTTGTTTTGGGGTCCTAAAGGTGCATTATCATTGCTTTTTAGAAGCTTTATAGTCAAGAAATTGTCACTCGGCAATAGATTTGAAAGAATAATGTCATGGCATAGGAAAGTGCCACATGTAATAAATGGAGTTTAAATGAATCTTAAGGCCGCTTCCACTTTTTCTTCCTCTCTAATCAGTGACGACATGGCCGATGTCGAATGGGAGAAATTTGAATCATCAGTTCTAATTGAAGTTAAACGGGGTGATGAAATCTATACCAGCACGGCAGTTGTAATTAGAAGAAATATCCTTCTAACTTGTGCACACAGTGTGGAAGGTATAGATGGTGGAAGGGTATTCTGGGATGCTCAATACCGGCCACAATCTAAAAAATTTGTTTCTTTTAAAAAAGTCATCATTCACCCAAGATATGACAAGAAGAAATCAAATTACGCCAATGATCTGGCGCTAATTGTGCTTGATTCAAATATGCCAAGTAAGACAAGGCCCGCAAAGATCTATAGATCTCCTGAAAAAGTAAGGCCAGGAATGCAAGTACATAGGCTAGGGTATGGTGAAAGAAATGGTGTAAATTGTAGAACGTGGACTAATCCAGAAGTTGAAAACTATGACAAAAAAACGATGTCTTTTATCTGTAAGGACGAAAAAGGTGTGATAGGCGACTCAGGTGGACCGCTGTATTTGAAGTCTAATGGCCAGTATCAACTATTTGCTCTTCATTCCACTAAGGAGGGCACTAATAAGACCTATACCGTTTCTTTAGGGGATCACCTGAGTTGGATTAATTTTAATACCACTCTCAAGGAGGTTTAATCCTCCATGCAGAGATAAACTTTTCCCTCTTTCACGCCATGGCCAATGAGTTGGTCTTTGAGTTTGTTAAGAATCCAGGCCCTCATTGTTCTTGGATACCGAACTATGTCTTCTGACGACTTTATAAACTGTGCCGCAAACATTGGGCTTGAAGGATAATTTCTTTTTGCTTCGTTATAAACTTGGGAAGTAAATCTTACTACTCCTAAAGAAAAATAAGATACTTCATTTAAATTGATTCCGTCGTTTAGTGAGCTGAACAAATTATTATATTCTTCAAACACACTTTCCTTGTAAATGACAGGATCAAAGTGAATCCCTATTTTATGACCATTCTTTTGTGCTTTTCTAATTGCTGCAATTCTGGCCTTTAGTGGCGGAGTCTTTAGGTCAATGTCCTTTGTCGCTGACTCCGGAGATAGGGAAAAACTCGCGTAAACATTATCCAAAGGTTTAAGATGTACTAGCCTTTTAAGATTTACGGACTTTGTTCTTAGCTCAAGTTTTGCCCTTGGATTCTTTTCAAAAAAATCCCAGTATGCCTCAAGCTCACCGGTTATATGGGATAATGCCAGGGAGTCTGAAAACTCACCGGCATGAAACCAAACCGTCTCTTCTGGGTGTTGGTCAAGAACAGTCTGCATCTGGTTCGCTATTTCATCGTGGTTTAAAAACAAAACAACATCTGGAGAGTTAAAGTACCCTTGAAGGTAACAATACTGACACTCATATATGCAGTTGAATGCATGGATAAAATAAAAGTGTTTTTCGCCTTCCACTCCATAGGCATTTGGTGCTTCCTTTACTAGTTGACCTTTCTTATTGGCAAGGAAGAGGTTAAGATTTGTTCTTTTTGATAGGTAGGGCTTTTTTACCCTGCCCCATACAGAGTCGTATCTCTCAAGATACTTTATTCTGCTGTTTTTAAATCTAGATAAGATTGAATCTACACGTGGATTTTGTTTAAGTTCGTTTTCTATGAAAATGGTCTCAAACATCTACATCACCATTCCATACTTTCTCAAAGTCTGAAAACTTTAGTTTATCAGCCAGCTTAGATAGGTTCTCAATGTTCTTTTGATCATTGATTTCCATCTGAAGTGTAAATTTTTTCTTTTCAAAGCTCTTGTCAAAAATGAGCTTGGCCCCAATTTCACTTGCTGGCGTGGAGAGTTTATCAAACTTTGTTTTAGTGGCAAGCTTCACAGGGTTAGTCACTAGCTCCAGGGAGTCAAGCAAGGCGTTTGCTTTTTGTTTTGCTGTTAATGATGGGCCTATATCATTTAGTATGTTTTCTTCCAAAGCTTTAAAGTCTAAGTCCGAAAGCTTGATGGATTTAGTAAGTGCTTTGTATCTTGCTTTCTGAGTGAAGCTCATTGGCATTGGTGGCAAAACCTCAGAGTCCTCAGAGTGTTTAGGTTGCTCTAGAGTAAGCCAAAACTCTAAAAGTTTTGTGGAAAACTCCATAGCTTTTTGTTTGAGATCAAAACAATCTGTCGCACCTCCGGCCATGTCCGATATAAGCTTAAATGATCTAAGTGGAATGGATTTCTCATTGCAAAGCTTTGCAATGGCCCATAACTCTCTATCTACAAGTGGAGCAAAATTAGATAACTCTATTGCGTGGGTGTTGCTCAGAACGCGCTCATCACTTGTTATAAGGTCTAGGGCATCCTTTTGATGGTCCAGAGTGAAGCTTTGAAATAAAGGCCTTCCTGTGTGGCAGTAAACCGTTTTTATTTCGTGGAAATCGTCCAGACCTATTGTGTCTTCCAAGGCACCAGCAATACCTAGATTAAAGGCCTTTTTAATAGGGTATTCCCCCAAAACTGGGCCTAGTTTGGTAAAGACTTCGTATATTCCTTCGCCGGTAATTAGGAGTACGAAATCTTCATTTAAATATAGGTCTTTACCAGCAGATTTAAGAGCTAGGTTCTTTATGAACTCTTGGGCCTCTCCTCGATGTGCAAAAATAAGTAAATTCATAACTATTTACTAATAATACATATGCCCAATGTAAAGGTGATTAAATGTTTTTGAGTTCCAAAGCTTGTGGTAAAGGGTTGTTATGAAAAGAATTTCAAAATTAAACAAAGAATTTAGTGCACTTGGCTTTGGTGGCGCCTCAATAAGCGGAGAAGGACGTGGATATGGTTTTGGGGATATCTCTGAATCCAAGGCCGAAGAACTTCTCTTGCTTAGTTATGAGCATGGGGTAAACATTTTTGATTTTGCGCCTATATATGGTTTCAACCTTGCTGAGATTCGAGCTGGTAGGGGATTAAAGAAGGTTAGAGAGAAAGTTCATTTGATATCTAAGTCAGGCGTGGATTGGCACGATAATGGTAGGGTCAATATGAGCAACGATCCAAAAATTGCCATTAAAATGTTAAATCAAAGTCTGAAAAACTTTAACTGCGATTATATCGACATTTATCTCATTCACTGGCCAGACTCAAATGTGGATATCAGAAGACCTCTAGAGGCCCTTTATAATGAAAAGGAGAAGGGGAAAATTCTACATTTGGGATTATGCAATACTAACATTGAGGATCTAAGGAAGGCCAAAGAAGTATGTCCTGTAGAGGTTATACAGATGGAGGCCAATCTTTTTCGCCAGCAAACCTTTAAAGAACTTGATCAAGAGTGTGACGAGTCAATATTAAAGCTAGGCTGGGGAACCTATGACAAGGGAATTCTTTCAGGTAGCGTAAGAGCAGATTCAAAGTTTGACTCTAGTGACTGTAGAAGTTGGGCACCATGGTGGAAGAAGAGTGATTGGAAAGATAAAGTTCAGTTCGTTGATGGGGTTTGCTCCAAAATGGATATCAATTACGCCGAGCTTGCCAATTTCGCATTGAATACTTCTCAACAGATTGTCGATGTTTCTCTTTGTGGCATGAAAACACAAAAACACATTTTATCAAATCTTGAAAATTTAAACACTCCATGTAAGGGGGTTGAAGAGGTTGCTGATGAGTTCACCGCTTATTAGTGTAATTATTCCTGTATTTAATAGAGAGCACCTTCTAAAAAGAGCAATAGAGAGTGTTTTGTCTCAAAGCTTTATGAATTATGAGCTGATCGTAGTGGATGACGGCTCAAGTGATTGTTCTTATGCTGTGGCCAAATCCTATGAACAAGTCCAGGCCATTCAACAAAGAAATGCTGGCGTGTCCAGCGCTAGAAACCTTGGGGCCAAACATGCAAAGGGTGAGTGGCTCGCCTTTTTAGATTCTGATGACCAATGGTTACCCGAAAAGCTTGAAGAGCAGGTTAAGTTAATTGATTCCGAAGTCATGCTTATACATACGGAAGAGAACTGGATACGAAACGGAAACCTAGTCAAACAACCAAACGCATACAAAAAAGAAGGTGGAGATCAGTTTTTTAAAAGTCTTAAGTTATGCGCAATATCTCCAAGCACAGTGCTTTTAAGAAAGAGTCTCTTTAATAAGCTCGGTGGATTTAGAGAAGATTTTCCTGTGTGTGAGGATTATGATCTTTGGCTAAAGATTGTATCTCTTTATGAAGTTACCCTTGTTGACATACCACTTATAAACAAGCATGCCGGACATGAAAATCAGCTGTCCTTCCAATACAAGGCCATGGACTATTGGAGGGTTAAAAGTATGAATTGGATATTGGAAAATAGAAGATTGTCAGATGACAAAAAAAACTCACTCAAGGCCGAATTGATCAAAAAAATTAATATCCTGGAGAAGGGATACTTAAAACATTCCAATCTAGAAAATCTAGCAGAGATTTTAAGAATCAAAGAAGACATTCTAGCGAATTCATAGAATATGATCCATAAA
>CATMLK010000009.1:0-95736 GCA_950070535.1 uncultured Bacteriovoracaceae bacterium
ACTCCTAAAAATTGAAGCCTCATCTTATCACAGATGAGGCTTTTTTATTTTAGGTCCCACTAATGGGGTACAGATCATTTTGGGAGCTTTTTTTTATTTAAATATTAACGTGCACAATGGAAATCCACGTACATAAGGCCATTTTCCTGAATGTAAAAGTTCCATAATTGGCTAGGGTTGTCCCCACCTTTAAGGTGGGACCAGTCGCCGTAAAGGCTCTCTCCTGAGTCGTGAATCCTCTTAAGCTCGTAAATTTCTCCATTTAACTCTATTTTCAGCGTAGAAGAGTCCACTAGGTTGTAGTTAAGAACTGATTCGTTGTTAAGCTCAAAGCCACATTGAAACTTACCGGTGAGCTCTCCATCTCCGTTATAAGTCTGGGTTTCACTAGGATTGAATCCTTGCTCAACAAATATTGAGTTATTTTCAGGATAAACTTCAATTATTGCCTGGTTGTAGGTTGCAGAATGTTCTGTAAGGGAAAATTCTTTTTGTTGTGTGCTGATATCTTTGTCCGCTTGGGTTTTGTGATCTTTCTTAGTTGCTTCAACTGTGTATTCTTTTTTCACAACACAGCCAACCACACTAAGTAATACCAAAAGATGTGAAATAAACTTCATTAGGACTCCTTAAGTTTTAGAACAGCATAACTAAAAACTAGGTTTAGTTATATATTCTTAGAATTTTTTACTTAAGGTGTTGAGAAATTATACACTCGCCACCAATCAAATTTGAAAGGAAAGTTCTACTTTAGTTCCGTGATCAGTTTGCGACTCTTCTTGGGTTATCGTTTGAATATCAATATCACCCTTAACTACATCAAGATATCTCTTTAGAAGAGGCATTCCAAAGCCTGTGCCAGACTCGCCCTGAGTTCCTCTGCAAGACTCTGACTTAGAGACATCAAACATGTTCGCGATTTTGGTTTTCTCAAAGCCTGTTCCCTCATCTCTAACTAGGATTTTAAGATTGCCATTTTCCTTCTTAGAAGTCAGATACACTGTGGAGCCAGGGTGTGAGAACTTTAGACTATTCGATACAAGATTGCCCAAAACGCTTTGGCAAAATAGATCCTTATTTCCTGTTAGGTAGATCTCTTCATTAGGGTAATCAACTTTAAGAGTTACATTCTTTTTATCAAATTGTGGTCTAAAAATTGTTTCTACTGTGGCAAATGCTTCATGTAGGTCAATTTCCTCGGCGTAGAACCTCTTCTTTGTCTCCGCCATGCTTTCCATTGATCTGATTTGACGAATTGTGGTTGTTACAGTCTTGGCCGACCGTAAGGCACCCTGAAGGTATTTGTGTTTAGTTGTTTCATCGATTTTAGGATTAAGAGCAAAGTCAAGGTAGCCCATGATGGCACTCATTGGGTTGCTAACGTCGTGAAGAACAATTCTGAAGAGTGCTGACTTTTCTTCATTTACAACCTGCAGTTGGCTTAGGCGTCGATTAAGTTCTTCAGTTCTAAGCTCAACAAGGCCTTTTAGCTTTTTCTTATCAGCAAGCTCTAAGATGTATGTATGAAACATTGTTAGATTTATCGAGCCAGCAATAATCAAAAGAATATGAACAGTAAGCCCCCAGAGAAGATTTGTTTCATCACCTCTAAAAAGCGGGAAATTATAAATATGAACTATCGAAAATGGCATGAATGCAAACAACAGTTTGTGATGAAATGTTTTTAGATCAGAATTTGTGGCCTGACCAAGAACCTTCATTATGTAGATTGCCGGCAGCGACAGACCTATTGCAAGCGGCATCGTAGTGTAAGTGAAGTCATTCCAAGTTATCTCTGCGGCAAATGCAAAACACCATGCTACACCATAGCCATATAGAAACACCTTAAAGTCCAGAACTTTGGGTTCGAGATCTTTAATAAAGGACTTATAGATAATCCAAAAATTAACAATTGATGCACTAAAAGGGATTCCCATCAGTAGGTGGTTCTCTGTGAAAACACCAGACAATAAAAGGCCAACTAGCTGAACCAGCCAGTAGATGCCAAAATTTCTTGTCGTTGTGGTTGGACGACTCTTCCAATAAAGACTGTAAATGAGCAGATTCATCGCTACAATAAATAGCGTTATCGCCAACAGATAAGGCGCTAGAATCTGAACTTTTTCAGCATGCAACATTAACAAAACCTTCCCAACTCTTAATGTGTAAGTGGCTTAATTTATTCTTAATTCTAATTTTATATACTCCAACTGGACTAAACCAAACTTAAAATCAATTTAAGAGAACAATTTACAGTGTTAGGAGGCGCACAATGAGAGAAGAAAACTATAATTTTGCTCTAATCTCCCTAAGAAATGCCACTTCCGAAGAATCTGTGATCGTTAACAAGGCCTTCCGATTCTGGAAGACAATGTGGAAGGACTTCTTTGTTCAAAAGAACTTAGATTTTCCCCACTGGGAAGACGAATTCTACAGACATGACTATCTCTCTTTTCTTACTTACAAAGAGCGTCCAGTGGGGTTTCACCTATATGGGCTCCAAAATCTAAATTTGGACCCCTGTCTGGGATCAAAGTACATGCAATCTAATTTTGACGAGAGTTTTAAGAGTGCCTTGATTGAGCAGGGGACGCCTAAAGCGATGTCTATTAACTGGCTCACTATTGACGTGCTCTTTTCAAGAAACAATAAAAAGTACTCGGTGATCGACCTTATGGGAGGGCTTGCAAGCGAGTCCTGTGAGCTTCTAGGCTATGACTTAATGATCGCCGCTATTAGAAACGATATTCCTTTAGCCAAAAAAACTGTGGCATGCGGTGGGGTTAAGCTTGGAGAGAGGTTGGTGTATGACACTCCTTGCGACATGGTCTATTTACCTAAAGGTATTGATGTTTTCCCTGAACAAACCCAAAGCTTTGTAAAAGAGTTGTGGAATAAGTCTCAAGCACAATCTGAAATCATTAAAAAAGCGGCATAGTCGCTCTATTTGGAGGAAGTCATGAACGTAAGTGAACTAGAACAGTCTCTAAGCAGTGTTATGGAAAAAATCTCAAGTGCAGGCCTTGTTACCGACAAGGAAAAGTATTTAAACTTCCTTGCTCAGACCTATTATTTTGTATGTCACTCAGTGCCCCTGTTAGAACTTGCAATCAGGCATAGCGAAAACGAGGACTTTATTCAACGCTCAATCGAGCACATTAAGGAGGAGAGTGGCCATGAAAGGATTGCCTTAAATGACATTAAAAAGCTTGGTGCTAGCATTAAAGACTATCCGGAGTGGGAGTGGACTCAAAAGTTTTATGGAAAACAATACGAGCTTGTCATTGAAGATGGGGAGATCCTTCTGGGTTATATACTGGCACTCGAGGGGATTGCGGCATTAGGGAAAAAGGCTGCCCAACAAGTAAACAGTAACTTTGAAAAGGGAACTAAGTTTGTGGATATTCATGTGGAGGAAGACCAAGATCACTTGGAGAAGGTTTTAAAACAAATTGAGAAGTCCGGTGTAAAACAGGAAATTTTGGAAAACTTTCATCACACAGTCACTCAATATGAAGAATTTATGAACTTATTGTCGCAAGTGGAGGAGTTAAAAGTTGCGGCCTAGTAATTACTTGTGAGAACAATTTCCGTGTCTTACGCGAATATTCTTTAGGTGGGCAATAATCAGAAGGATTGAGCCCACCATTGTTAGGCCGTAGTGAAGTAGCAGTGGCATTAAATCTTCTAAAAAGATTGCGGCCAGGATAAATGAGACTCCCGAAAACGCCAATGCGATGATATCTTTATGGCCATGTCTTTTACAGTGAGGGAATACTGCTATTACTATAAATGCAATGACGACTACTGCAAAAAGCTCGTGTGTTTGCTCATTGAAGATTTCTTTAAAGCTTGGAAAGAAGAAGATTACAAAGGGTGTGGCCAAACAGTGAACCAGGCAAATGCTGGAGGCACAAATCCCAAATCTATCTAATAACTTACTCATATCTTTCCCTTTGGCGATTATATACAGCATCAAGGACCCTTTGGATAGGGGCGTGTCAATAAATTTGACAGTCGAGAAAATTTGACAGTATAGCTATTCTAAGTACTTGAATTTATGACTCAGTCTTGGCATCTCCATTGCAAATTTAATGTCTTAGATAAAAAGGACATTATGAATTTGCTTATTCTCGTTACTGCCATTTTCTTTTCTCTATCAGCTCAGGCCTCTGAAGTGGCCTGCATGAGCTATGAACAAGGAGTAAAAAGAGAGTGCACCTTTTTGGATTCTTCCGAAGCTGCGAACTTATGTAGCAGAACATATGGATCACGATACTTTCCCTTTGAGGTCGATGGAGACAAATGCTCATTGGAAGCTGCTTCAGAGTCAAGAGGAGAGGTCTCGCAGGAAAAACTCATCGAAGGCCTTGCTTCTGATATTGAAGAGATTGAGACAATCATGACAATGGTGGATGGACAGGGACTTGAGGGAGCACTAGGTATAAATAACTTTGAAGTTTCTGAGGAGTTCTACACCGATATTGTAAAAAGCCTTATGGCCAAGATGAACATGTTTAAGAAGGAACTCTATAAAAGAAGCCACTTTAAAGTAGATTCTAAAAACTACGAAATTGCTGATTTTACAGAATTTAGCTTTAGATATCTAAGTGTGCTTGCAAGGCTTTATAGATTGTATAGTGCAGTCGCTCATGAAAATCACTTTGTATTAAAGACTTATGATTTTAAGAATCTTGAATACTTAAACCTTGTTCTAGCAAAACCTCATGCTCTTGAGGTTCTGGCAGTTGTTAATTACTACGCCAAAAATGTTAACAATGGAAAAGATGTCGAGCTTTCTATATCTCAACAAGAAAGACAAAGCTACGAATACCTTTCTATGCAATCTCCAACGACAGAAAAGGGTTATGCAAAACTTATAACCTTTTTAGGGCTTAGGGAAACGGTTACAAACCTTTGGGGAATCCAAAGAATGAGTAATAAAAACCTTGGGGACAACGAAATAAGGAGCTGTGGAAACTTCTTATCTTTTAGACCTGAAAATAATTTAATGAAAGAGTCTCCTGCTTATATTGAACTTTTAGAAGAGGATACTTTTCGCAATGAATATTTTAATAGGCAAGAAGAATTAGCCTTGGCCTCTAGAGAGGTTTTTCTACTAGATGATGAGTCTGCAATTGAGCTTGAGCTTCATATCTTTAATGAGATATCCGAGTTTGGAGACCTTTTAAAGCAAGCAGGACACACTATTGAAAGTGTCGCCGAGCAATTTGGACCCAAGTTGGTTGAGGCTGAAGCATTATATTGGAGAGCATTTAGTGAACTGTTCTTTCCTAGTATTGTACTAAGAGGAGATGGTGTTCTTGTGAAAGAGAATATCCTAAACCGAATCGTGGAAGATACATATGCTAAGAAAACTGAGGCAATAGTGGATACGTTCTTGGGATCTTTTGGATGGGTAAGCGATGATTCGGTGGAAGCTGCACAGAGTAAGATTGAAAAGTACCTCGATGAAAACTTAAAAAAGAGTTTTACTACTAGGCTATATAATCACTTAGACAAGAACTTTAACTATAGGAGCTCTCAAGAAGTCGCTAAGAGTAAAAGATCAAAGAAGATAGAAGAAACGCTAAAAGTTGCAAAAGAAGTTGCACAGGCGGCCTACATCGCCAATGCCATAAGAGAAAAGAAGTTGGATTTAGAAAAAGATCCCATCTTGGAGCCAGCAAGTATTGCTGAGCTTCTATTGCTTTTTGAACAGGTTATCAAGAAAGACTTTGCTGATGTTGACCAAACTATGAAGCATAACCAAGAACTCTCAAAGGGTTTTTCGGACTTTATAAAAGAAATTGAGGTGGAATTCGAGAATCGCTTTCCTGAAGATATGATAGAGGAAACTACCAGAACAGAGAGGGCCAAGGCACTTAGAGAAATCGCTGTGCTTAAGGCAAAGAGTCTTATTGAGAAGTATCCTTTCATTATTCGAAATCCTAAAACAAGAAACCTTCTCCTGTGTAATGAAGAAGGAACAATCCCTGTTTTTGAGGATGGAACCCCCGCAGGTCTAACCAATGAAGAACTTTTGGAAAGAATCAATCGGATAAGGATTGGACAAGGGCCAATGATTTTGGATTCTAAAAAGGTTCTGACAGAAAGCAAATCATCTTTGAGCAATGAAGAATTGAAAAGAAGAATTGATCGAATCAGAGTCGGCCAGGGACCATCAATTAAGTCCGATTCAAATAATTCGATACTTGAAGTCTTTGGATATAGAGAAACAGACCAAGAGAGTTACAGCTTGATTAGAGAGCGAAACAACCCTGACAAGCTTTCTCTCGGTACACTAAAGAACCCCTTGGAGATAGTGTCTCCTGGAGTTATTCGTACAAAAAATGGCGAAACTAGTTACAACCATGAAGAACTTGTACGTCTATTTGAAAAGTTTAATTTGATAAAAGATTCAAATAAAGAAGATGAAGTTAAGCAAAGTAGTGCTGAAGTAGATCTTGGTCCTAGTGATTTAGTAATCGATAACCCTACGATGTTTTTCTTTAGAGTTCTGGAAGCACTAGAGCTAGAAGACGCATACTCTAATAAGAATATAGGCTCTTTTGCCAGCAGTGAAGTTGCTCAGCAAATCCAAGCGACATACTTTACCACTCAGGCCTACCAAGTCTCTCCTTTGTTGAGAATTGAGGATGATATAAAGGTTAAAAAGAAAAAATACTGCTTTGTCAGAGGCACGGGAACTCCGTATGCATGTGACTATGAGGAAACTGTCTCAATTTCACTTTTGGATATTATTGCCCGTAAAGCTTATTCACCGGTTACCAACTCTGTTAAAGATAGCAAGGCTGAGGAGCTAATTGAATCTATCATTCAAAAAACAGAAAAGAATATTGAAAATAAAGTTCAATTATTTTGTAACGCTAATTTTTTCAATTTCAAAAATGATCCTACCTTTAAAAAGATTTTTAAATCTTCAAAGTATTTGAGAAGCACATTAAAATCTCCTTATGGGCAGGCCAAAGAGACTGTTCAAAAAATCAATGAATTTGATGAAAGCATAAAGAATCGTATTCGTTCAAAATCCGAAACCATTAATGAAGACTACTTGGAACCAACATTAAATGTCCTTGGCATTGCTGCCGTAGTGGCCCTCGGAGTTGTTATGATTATCGGAAGTGGAGGAGTCGCAACTCCAGGAATCATGGGTGGTGCTTTTACAGCTGCATCAACTTTCTTGGCAATAGAGTTCTTTGTTTCATTTCCATTGATGATGGGCTCATTATACACAAGGATTAACACAAACTTTATAGAAATGCCGGCTCAGCTTAGGTTTCAGCAATCTTTGGCTACATCTCAGGTTGAAGGAAAGCTTATTGATTGGAATACCCTAAATGAAGATCAAGCAGGCTCGAAGTCTTCAAAAGCATGGACTATAGGTTTAATGCCACTCGAATTTTTATATGGTGCCATGCTGTACAGGCACGTAATGATTGAGACAGGCGCTACAGGAAAAGCTGCCTTTGAAAGATTGACTGGTACAGCACTTAAAGGGTGGTCTTCACCTCCTGCTGGCGCTCCAAATATGCCAAGCTTCTCAGAGATGAAACAGCATAGAGGAATCTTAAGTGCAAGCTGGGCACAGATGAAGAAACCTTTTAACAAAATAAAATCTTACATGCCAAGATATGTGGCCTTGCCTGAGAACATGATCCGTACAACGGCATTAAGAATGGGAATGATCAGAAAGGCCGTGTCACTAGATATTGCTAATAGTCCATGGAAGCTTTTGAAAGATATTAATGAGTACAACTCTCATATTAAAAAGAGACTTTCCAATTATGAAGACTTTGTAACAGCAAGTAATAGGGTGGAAAGCGAGATTAGGTTAAATGGTGCCTTAAGGCCATCTGAAATTATTAAGCATTTTAAAGAAAGTGCTGTGGCCTATTTGCCTAGAACTCTTTGGCAAAAGATTAAGACAGGCAAGGTCTCCGAGGTGGTGAACTTTTTCACAAACTTTGGAGAGGTATGGTCACAGATGAAAAAGGCTCAAGGCCTAGTTGTTGGGCAGAGGGCAAAAAATATTGAATCAGTTGCGAATAAGCTAGAGGACTTCAAAAAGGCTGTGACTGCTGGGCACTATAAGGATGGCGTTGCGATTGAGCAATTCTTGCGAACATTATCTGATCAAGAGATTTTAATGCTGGAAGAGGTTGCTAAGAAATCAAGAGGGTTGATGAGAGAATTTAAGCCTGTGTTTAAAGATTATCAGAAGGTACTTCAAGGGCTTCGGCCGTTGGGATATTTAAGTGGATACCCTGGAAGAAACTTTGAGCCAAGCTCAGACTACCCAGAAGAATTCTTCAGAGGGGAGGTTGTGGATATTCAAAATTCTTTTAAGTCGGACTCGGAAGATCTTCTAAACTTCTATGAGTCATTCATGAAGCATCAAGCAGTAAAGTCTGATGAGTTAAGCAAACTTCGTGAACAACTTGAAAGGGAGCTTAGAGAAGCGACCAGATAAAACTACATAGGCTTGTAGACCGCCATTACAGTTGCCACCAAAGCAATCGCTAGCCATGGCCAAAACAGTCTTTTTGCCTTGGCTGGATAGCGCTTTACCACAATAGGAGTCGCAATCGTCAAGGCCAGCCAAAGCCCAATCTTTACATTTATCCACATCGGATAGGGAGGAGCGTGCTTTATTTCAAACCTTCCCATGATAGTAAATCCTGTGACTAAAAGCAATAATGTAGATATTCCGTAAATGATCTTTTTGAATTTTCCTTCGGCACCCGAGAAAAGTGCCGAAGATAAGGCTATGGTCAAAAACGCAAAGAAAATATGCGCTACTTTTAGATCATGGTAGTTCATTAATTCTAATAAACTCTACAAGGCTTGTTCTTAAGTCTTTTTATTGCAGCCCTTGCTTCCAACCTTGTATAACCAAGAACTTCTGAAAATGCATTCTCTTGCTCTTCAATAATTTCCTTCTCTGTAAGTCTTTTTGCTCCGGGAACTTCATCCACTGTCTTGAACTCAAAACCAGCTTTATCATAAGCTCTCTTCTCAATAAGTTCTGCCCATTTTTGATCAACTCTAGACTTTAACTCGAGTACACGCTCTGAGGCCTTGGCATTAAAACTTTCACATCCTGGTCCGACTGAAACTTTTCCAGTCTTTCTTGTAATTGCTAAAGAGCCCTCGAGACTCTGTTGAATATTGGCAGCACTCAGGGGATTTTCTTTAATCATCTTTGCAGTGCTTTCCAAATTAGCTTTCAAGTTTTTAATGGCGTTGGGATCTGCTGTTTGAATTTCATCCACCGCTGCAATCAAGCGACCATTTTTTCTTTTAAGCTCACTTGCCACCGAGTTCTTAGCTTCTACCTTTACATGACTTGGCATGGTAAAGTTTCTAGCACTAGCTGTAAGGTCTGCAGCATCATCTGACATGCTGGCATAGGGGTTATGAATATTTCCAGTTTTTCCGGTGATATTGGCATAGGCCTTTGCGGCAACTGATGGCTTAACTTCCTTTACAAGTGTAGTCATATTCTCCATAACCCACTTATGAACTTTACCCATATAAGGTAGGTCATCAGAGAGACTCTCAATCTTCATTGCTTGATCTCGAGTAATCCCCATTCTAACCCAGTTTCCGTTCTTGCTGTCGGAGTTTTCTCTGATGAACTCTTTAAACCTTTTATCAATTTGACTCTGAATCTGTTTAGCTGCCAAATTTTCAGACTGTCCTGCAACTTCACTGATGAACGTTCTCAACAGTGTGGTATTTGCCAAGGATCTAGAGTTGTTTCTAGATGGTGTCATTTGGCATGAGGCCAAGCTAAGGGTCAATATTAACAATGCACAACTTTTTTTCATAAGGTAAAACTCCATTTTCTTAACAGGCTTATCGAACAATAGACTGTTTTTCTTAATGGGTACTTTAAAAAAAATCCTTTTTTAAGAAGATAAGTTGTTATAAATATGCCCGCGGTGGCGTATAATTGCTTAAAAATTCGCAAAAGGATAGCAGTGGAAAGTCCAAGTAATATAAAGTCCGTCTTTAATTCTCAGAAAAATTATAAGTATTCAGCAAGAAGCACTGATGCCAAGTATCGCTTGGGAAAGCTAAAAATGTTTCGGGATCTAATGGTCACCAGGCGAGAGGATATATGTAAGGCCTTAAGAGAAGATTTTAACAAGCCTGAAGTTGAAACTGATTTGACTGAAATTTTACCAGTGATCTCGATGATTAATCTTTTGGAGAAGAAACTGTCAAAGTGGATGAAGGATGAGAAGGTTAAAACTCCTTTGCTTTTCACTGGAACTAAGTCCTGGATAAGAAGAGAGGCGAAGGGAAATTGCTTGATAATCTCTCCGTGGAATTATCCTTTCCAACTTACAGTCTATCCAATCTTAACAGCCTTCTCCGCTGGGAATACTTGTATTGTAAAGCCCTCTGAGTACACACCGTCCACGAATAAGATTATCATTGAACTGTGCTCGAAGGTTTTCTCTCCAGATGAAGTTTCTATTTTTGAGGGCGAGGCAAATGTTTCGAAAGAGCTTTTAGAACTACCATTTGATCATATCTTCTTCACCGGTTCAACAGGTGTGGGGAAGGTCGTCATGGATGCAGCTGCTAAAAGTCTTGCTAGTGTTTCTCTTGAACTTGGCGGAAAGTCTCCATGTGTTATGGACCGTGATATTGATTTGGAGACCATGTGTAGAAGGGTAGCTTGGGGAAAGCTAGTTAACTCTGGACAAACTTGTGTAGCTCCTGATTATTTAATTGTTTATGAAAGCGAATTAGAGAAAGTTGTCGAAGCACTAAAGAGGTCTGTAAACGATTTTTACCCCACAAGTAATTTTCAAGAAAATAAAGATTACTCTCAAATTATTACTGAAAGACATGGTGAGAGACTAAAGAACATGGTCGATGAGGCCTTGAGCGATGGTGCCAAACTTCACCTAGGAGGTGGTTATAACGCTAGAGTTATGGAGCCAACAGTTATCAGTAACGTTACTAATAATATGAAAGTAATGGAAGAAGAGATTTTTGGCCCCGTATTACCCATAGTCACTGTGAAGAGTGAAGATGAAATCTTAGACTTTATAAATTCAAAAGATAACGCTCTAGGTATCTATGTTTTTTCTAAAAGTGAGCAATTTATTGAAAAGGTCCTAAGTAATACTTCTACAGGGGGAGTGACTGTAAATGACACACTCTTGAATGTAGGTCATCCTCACTTACCCTTTGGGGGGGCTGGGAAAAGCGGTATAGGGAAGTATCATGGGAAGTTTGGTTTTGACGAGTTCTCAAACTTAAGGCCAGTCTTAAAGAGGAATCTAGATATCGGAACTAGCTTCTTTTATCCACCTTACCCTCAGAAGAAAGGCTCAATTGTAAGCTTTTTAATTAAAAAACTATCAAAGTTATTTTAGAGAGTCTTTCCATTCTTGAAGGGTAGCCGCTCCTGTGGTTTGCAAAAGAGTATTAATACCTTCTTTAAACTCTTTAAGGATGCCAGGACCTTTATATATAAAAGAAGTGTAAATCTGAACGAAGTCTCCTCCCAATTTCCAGAAGTCTAATACATCTTCAAAAGTTGAAATACCACCTGCGCCGATTACGATAAAGTCCTGGATGGATCTAGTCGCATCGAGAACTCTTGAGCGAGCAATTCGAGCTTCCTCTTTGATTGCCTCTCCTGAAAGACCACCTTGGCCTCTTTCGTGTGAGACACTTGTATTTGTAGCTATGATTCCAGAGAAATTGAATTGAGTGGCAATATCAATAAGGTCCTCAAGGTCTTTTGTCCCTAGTTCCGGAGCAATTTTAAGAAATAAAGGTTTTGGGCAGGCCTTTCTTTTTTTAGAAATTTCTGCTGCTATATTAAAAAAGCCCTCACGAGATTGAAGGGCCCTTAGCCCTGGTGTATTGGGGCTTGAAATATTTATGGTCAGGTAATCGACTTCCGGAGCGAATTTTTCATAAAGGGTGGCATAATCCATCGGAGCATTGGAGTCTGATGTATCTTTATTCTTCCCCAGGTTCGCCCCAATTGGACATGCCTTAGTTAAGTTTGCAGATCTAACATTCCTTAAAATCGCATCGGCACCATGGTTGGGAAAACCCATGCTATTGAGCAAGCTAAGCTCACTTTCGAAACGTTTTATTCGTGGCTTCGCATTGCCAACTTGGGCCCTGGGAGTAACTGTTCCGAACTCAACAGATCCAAAACCTAAGTTTGAAAGAAAATCTAATGCACGAGCATTCTTGTCAAAACCGGCGGCCAGGCCAATGGGAGTCTTCCATAACAAATGACCCTTTTTTAATTGATGTCTCTTGTCAGTCTTTGGGGACATTAGATGTCCCATTTGTGGTAAGTTTTCAAATAACTGAATGGAAAGGTCATGTACCTTTTCAGGATCAAATTTAAATGCACACGATTTGAAGCTATTATAGAGATTCATTATAATTGATAATACAGCCCAGGTAGTGGGGATTCAAATATTTATTGCTGCTTATTTTGTTTTCCAGTGTTAAAATATTCTTCATTATGAAAATGAAATACCCAGCTGTATGCCTCCTTTTGTTGTTATCCCTAGTAGAAGTTGCCGCTCAGGCGAATAAAGTTGATGAACTTAAGGTCAAAAACAATGATCATCGTATAGAGAAAACCGTTTTTGAGGTTTTCTCACATGAAAAGAATCGGAAAATTGCTCTTTTCTCAACCGGAGCTGACCAATATTTTTTCGAAATTGAAGAACCAAATAAAAGAGTAAAAGTGTCGAGCCAATTTGCCGAAAAAGCGAACGTTAATTTTATTCAAAAGTTTATAGATATGAAATACGGGATGAAGGCATATACCAAAAAATGCAACCGGGCCTTTACCTTGTTGATGAGTGGAGAGAAACAACTTATCTGCTCTCAAGAGGCGTCCAAAGTTGAAGAGGTTGCAAAAATTATTAAAAACTTAAAACGAGATTTAAAAAAATTAAAGTAAAAAGTTAAGTACAAAGGATTATATTGTTATGAAGTTTAGATTATGTGTCTTAATGACGGCCTTAAGTTTTACGATGAGCAGCTGCTTTGCTCAGAACATGAGTTCCACAGAAGAGAAGGAAGAGAAGAAATCTGATGTTCTTGGCTCAATTATACCCAACCTAAAATATAGCAAAGAAGTTATCCTAGGTGGTATCTTGCAAGGGTCTTTGCAAAACTGGCACTTTTCCAAAAAGAAGATTGACGATGATCTTTCTGAAAAAGCATTCAAACTCTTTCTTGAGAGAGTGGACTTTGGGAAGCAGTTTCTTTTGGAAGAGGATGTAAAAAAACTTGAAGTTTATGAAGAGAAGTTTGATGACGAGTTGGAGTCTGGAAAGCTTGAGGTTGTTCAACTTTCTTCCAAATTAATGAAAAATAGAATTGAACAAGTGAGCAAACACGTTAAAGAGCTCATGAAAAAGCCACTGAACTATGAGAAAACTGAAAAGTTTGAAACAGACCCTGAGAAAAGAGAATACGCAGACACCCTAGATGAGCTAAAAGACAGATGGCGTAAAACTTTAAAGTTTGATGTCATGAACCAATATCTTGATCTAGTTGACGAACAAAATGGTGAATCAGACGACAAAGATAAAAAGAAAAGTGCTAAGAAAGTTGAAAAGACTAAAAAACTTTCAGATAAAGAGTTAGAGAAGAAGGCTCGCGAGAAAGTTGAAAAAAGATATGAAAAGATCTTTAAAAGGCTGGCCGAAGAAAAGAGTAATGACAAGCTCGACAAATTTTACAACTCGCTTACAAGGGTTTTTGATCCACACACTCATTACTTAATTCCTGAGGAAAAAGAAGATTTTGATATTGATATGACTGGCAAGCTTGAAGGGATCGGCGCTCTTTTGAGAGAAGAGGGATCTTACATTAAAGTGGAAAGAATTATCCCTGGTAGTGCCTCATGGAAGGGGAAAGAGCTTGAGGCTGAAGATGTAATTCTTGCTGTTGCTCAAGGTGATGAGGATGCTGTTGATATTGTTGATATGTCCATTCGTGAGGCAGTAAAACTTATTAGAGGACCTAAAGGAAGTATCGTTAAGTTAAAAGTTAAGAAACCTGATGGAACTGTTCAGGTCATTGCGATTACAAGAGACGAAGTTGTTATTGAAGAGTCATACGCGAAAGGAACTGTTCTTGAACATAAGGATCTTGGATTAAAAATTGGCTATATTAAAGTTCCAAAGTTCTACAGAGACTTTGAAGATGATAAGGGAAGAAATAGTTCTGAAGATGTTAAGAATGTGCTTAAAGAACTAAATAAGCAGGAAAAATTGTCTGGAGCTATCCTTGATTTGAGAAACAACGGTGGCGGAGCTTTAAAAGATGCGACTTTGATGTCTGGACTTTTCATAAAGAAAGGACCAATTGTTCAGGTTAAATCTTCTGACGGCACTAGGGAAGTAAAGAAAGACACGGATGGGAAAATCTATTTTGATAAACCTCTAATTGTTCTAGTTAACCGCTTTAGTGCATCTGCATCTGAAATTGTTGCAGCTGCCATGCAAGATTATGGAAGGGCCGTAGTCGTTGGAACAAGCGAGCAAACCCATGGTAAAGGAACTGTTCAGGCCGTACTGGACTTAGATGGATATGCGGGACCAATTGGAAAAGTTTATTCACCACTAGGGGCGCTAAAGATAACGATTCAAATGTTCTACAGAGTTAATGGTGGCTCTACTCAGTTTAAAGGTGTAATTCCGGATATTGTATTGCCTGATAGATACGCATACCTTGAGTCTGGAGAACAGTCTTTGGACTATGCTATTCCTTACCAAAAGACAAAGGCCGTTGCACACGAGAAGTGGGATAAGAAGTTTAACTTGAGTAAGCTTAAGACAAATAGCCAAAATAGAGTTAAGAAGTCTCCAAAGTTTAAAAAGATTGAAGAGAGTGTGGCCTGGTATACTAAAAGAAAAGAAAATACCGAGCGCTCTCTTAGCTTGAAAGAACTTACAGCATTTAGGAAAGAGGCCAAGAAGAAGTCTGAAGAGTTTGAGCTTGACGAAGAGAACGAGAAAATTACAGTTCAAACCTTAGAAAAGCCAAAAACTGAAGCGGCAAAGGAAACTCAAAAAGAATTTGCCAAGTCTCTAAGAACAGACCCGGTGATCGAGGAGACCCTACATATCATGAAGGATATGATTAAAGGCTAATTTACTTTTGTTTTAAACATTGCATAGGAAGGGGGGCGTTGAGCCCCCCTTTTTTTTGTTGCTTGGGGCTAACCTATAAAAACGGTTAACATTCAAAAAAAATCGCGGTACAGTTTCTTATCCCGAGGAGATTATATGGCAAAGTCAAAGGTTAAAGAGCCTTTCAATAAATACGTTTATTATGAAAGAGCGGTTCAAAACCCTCAGAATGAAGTGGATTTCTTTAACGAGAAGTACTCTGAAATTAGGAATAAAAAAGCAAAAACTCTGCGTGAAGATTTTTGTGGCACAGCTGCCATCTCTTGCAAGTGGGTTGATCAGAGTGATGAGCATTTCGCTTGGGGCGTGGACTTAGACCCTGAGCCAATTGAGTATGGAAAGGAAAATCACCTTGCTGCACTAGAAAATTCCGCCCAGAAGCGTATGACCTATATTGAAGGCAATGTTCTTGATACAGATACGCCAAAAGTTGATATTAGTTTTGCTTTTAATTTCTCTTATTTCATATTTAAGAAGAGAAAGGAACTTTTGCAGTACTTTAAGGCAGCCTACAAATCTCTTAATAAGGATGGGGTATTCTTTATCGATCTTTTTGGTGGACCAGACAGTCAAACGGTCATGACTGATGTGATATCTCACCCCGGATTTAAGTATTACTGGGATTGTCAGATGTTTAATCCAATGACGAGCGAGTGTCGTTTTGCCATTCACTTCAAAAGAAAAGGCGAACAAAAGATAAAAGATGTCTTCGTCTATAACTGGAGAATGTGGACAATGATGGAGCTTAGAGAAATGCTTGAGGAAGCAGGCTTTAAGAGCACCATTGCCTACTGGGAAGGTGAGGATGAAGAAGGCGACGGCAACGGCGAGTTCTTTGCAACTGAGGAAGCTGAAAACTGTGACGCCTGGGTTACTTATATTGCAGCTGTTAAATAGTAGGGACGTAGTCCCTACAAAGTAATCGTTTCCAAAATATCTATGATTTTCTTAAATCTTTGAGTTGTGAAGCGCTCTCTCATTTCTGCGATCTTGGTATCAATATCCAAGTCAGCTCCTGAGTTTATTAGGTGATCAACAAAATCTTCCGCTAAAATGAATACGATCGTCATGGGGGACAAGTTTCCACCATAAGTTTTTGAAAAGCCCACGCCATGTGGAACACCATGGTGCTGTCTCACTATTACATCGGCACCCATGGGGGCTGAAGGGAACTTCACCACAACTTCCGCAGACATTTGGGCATGCTTATTCACTAGTTCTTTTTCTTTTGAGTTTAGCCTGCTTGCTGCAAGCTGTTCCTCTGAGTGAATCATGGCCTGTTCGTCAGTCTCAAGAACTATGTCATGGAAAAATGCGACAAAGTTGATTGTTTTTTTCTGCTCTTCGCTGCCCCATTCCATGTGGTCCATTAGGTGGGAGCAAACATACATCATTACCTGGCTGTGCTTGAACAAGTAGCCAGCTTTGTTTTTAATTAGTCGGGCCATCAGCTTTTTAAGTTTTGGAAACTTTTTGGAAGCTGCAACCATATTTTTAATACTCTTGTTGGCAAGAGCCGTGGTTTCAGGAGTGATACCAACCTTTTTAAGTTTATATTGCAGGAGTTCGTGGGCCATCTCATTTGCCGCTAGTGCTTCAGCTGGATTTAGCACTTCCATATCTATTTTGGTGGCGATTTCCTGGTTGATGTTATGAACCATTCTTAGACGATCAACTTTGTGCACAAATAGGGTGTCGTGTCCTTCTTTCTTAAGTTTTAGAAGTTTTTCACGATTGATTGGCTCATCGACTTCAAATGCTAGTCCCGGTCTAGTTTTTCCTTTTTTAAAGACTCTACAAATCGCGGTTTTTAAAACGGCAAAGTGCGGCAAATCGATAGGAAAGTACTCTGGAACCTCTAGCTTGGCCATATCGCTGGCCGTTACTCCCAAAGCTTTCGCACATGATTGAATAAGTGGCTTTATATCTAATCCACTCTCAACCGAGTAGCCTTCAAAGTTCTTGGTTCCAATGTCAATGTGGGCTATTTCTTTTAGAGCGTCGAGCTCCAAAATTTTTTTTACAACAGGAGAGAATGTGCTCTTTGAGATAATTAAAGCGACTTTTTCATCTTGTTGAACAAATTTTTCTAGACCCTTAATACTGGAGACACGTTTTACTTCCGCTCCAACCCAAACTTTTAGGTTTAAGCGGTAGAATTGTGCCATCTCATCATTGTCTTCGACTAGTAGTGTTATCCCTTGCAAATTAATCCTTTTTCACATTATAACCCGATGAGTTGATTTTTATAAGGATTTTACCAATTACAGCTTAAAAATGTAGGGCCAAATTGCTATGATCCAGAGAATTCATTTTATGCGAGGTTAGAGTTGACTGAGAAAGATACATTGCTTTTATTGACCGATTCTGAGTCCAGAAAAAGGTGGGAAGAACTTGCCCAGCAGTCCTTAAAGGGGAAGAGTCTTGAAAAAATTCTCAATACAAAAACCGTTGAAGGTATTGAGTATAAGGGGTTATACACAGAGGGCGAAAATATGCCAGATCTGGAAACTTTTCCTGCGAAATTAATACCATCTAGAATATATAACTCCGCTCTTTGCTCTGATGATGACCTAGTCGAGGACTCCAAGGAAGGGATTGAAGGAAGTGTTTTATTACTAGAGGGGAAGCGCTTTAAAGCTAGTCTTGGAAAGTCAAAAAATCCAACTGTTATAGTGCAGAAAAACAGTAACGAGCTCCTTGAACAATTCAAGGGTCAGGAGAGCTTTGTTTTTGTTGATACAAACCAATTAGATTTTGAAAACTTTGAAAAGGAAGTTGAGAGAATTAGGTCTAAAAACCTAGGCTTTGCAATTAACCTTTCTCAAACGCACAACGCTGGGGCCAGTGTTGTTCAAGAGATCTCATTTGGGTTAAATGTTTTTAAAGGTCTTCTAGAGTCTGGGGTCAGTCCAAGCTCAATAAAGTTCTTCACAGCTGTGGACTCTTTAATTTTCTTAAATATCGCTAAGCTTCGTGCATTAAGGTACCTCGCCGAAGAAATGCTTGATGCCTTTAATTTAAAAAAAGAAGTCTTTATTCTTGCTGTTTCTTCTTTAAGGGAGCAAACCCTTTATGACCCATACGTTAACATGCTCAGAAATTGCTCTGGTGCCATGTCGGCAATTATGGGTGGAGCAAACCAAATGGCAATTAGAACCCATGACAGCATCTTTTCAATGCTTACCGGCGAGCCCTCTAGCGATCAAGCAAAAAGAAGTGCAAGAAATATCTTAAATATAGCGATTGAGGAGTCCAAACTTGGATTTGTTATGGATCCAGGAAAGGGAAGCTTTTCTCTTGAAAAATTAACTCGCGAAATAGCTACTCAGTCATGGGAGAACTTTTTAAATTGGGAAGAGCAGGGGCTTTTCCAAAATATAAAAGACTTTTCGGCTTCAATTGAGGCGATTGCAAAGGCCCGCTATGAGAAAACTCGCACCCGAAAGACAGTTGTCACCGGTGTGAATGAATTTGCCAACCCTGAGGAAACAATACAAAGCATGTATGATCGTCCTTGGAGACCTGTTGAGGTTTCCTCTGGCCTTTTCCCTGTTAGAAGGACGGCCTTTGAGTTTGAAGACCTAAGACTCAAATTTGAGCAAATGGAAGTTAAGCCAAAAATATGCATCGTTAGACAGGGACCTCTTGCAAAGTTATCTGGAAGAATCAATTTCATAAAAAATATTTTTGAAACTGTAGGACTTGAAATCGTTGAAAGTGAGAATGAACTATCTGTGGATGAGTACATCAAATTTGCCAAGAAAGAAAATTGCAATGTTTTAGTTTATTGCGGTATCGATGAGGAATACTCTGACTGGGTGATTCCAGGTGAGGTGGAAGACTTTAAATTTAGGTTTATCGCTGGAAAAAAAGAGAACTTCGAACTCGAAAATAAGGATCAATTTATTGACCTGTTTATTGGTAAAAATATCTATAGCGACCTAAAGCTTTTATTAGGAGATGAAAATGAATAGCCCTGACTTTAGAAATCGCGAGTTATTTTCTAAGAGAAAAACCTCAGCGATTGAACATAGAAGCTATATATCACCTGAAGAAATAGAGATTAAGAACCAATATGACCCAGGAGATATCAAAGGTCTTGATTATTTACACTCAGCTCCCGGTGTACCTCCATTTCTTAAGGGGCCCTACCATACAATGTATAACTCTAGACCATGGACAGTAAGGCAATATGCTGGTTTTTCCACGGCCCAAGAAAGTAATGCTTTCTACAGAAGAAATTTATCTAAAGGCCAAAAAGGTCTTTCCATCGCTTTTGATTTGGCCACACACAGAGGGTACGACTCAGACCACCCCAGAGTAATGGGAGATGTTGGTATGGCCGGAGTCGCCATTGATTCGATTTATGACATGAGGATTCTCTTTGAAGGAATTCCTCTTGATAAAATGAGTGTTTCAATGACTATGAATGGGGCAGTACTGCCTATTATGGCCTTATACATCGTTGCAGCTGAAGAGCAGGGCGTATCTCCTGAATCTTTGGCCGGTACTATTCAAAATGATATTTTGAAAGAATTTATGGTTAGAAACACCTACATTTATCCGCCACTGCCTTCAATGAAAATTATTGCGGATATCTTTGAATACACCTCAAAGCATATGCCTAAATTTAATTCGATTTCAATCAGTGGCTATCATATGCAAGAGGCGGGGGCTACCCAAGACCTTGAGTTGGCATACACTCTGGCGGACGGAATGGAGTACGTTAAGACGGGGATTGAAGCTGGGATTGACGTCGACAAGTTCGCTCCAAGACTTTCTTTCTTTTGGGCCATCGGTATGAACTACTTCATGGAAGTTGCCAAGCTTCGTGCCGGAAGGTTGCTGTGGCATGAGCTTATGCAGAAATTTAACCCAAAAAATGCAAAGTCTTTAAGTTTGAGAGCGCACTGTCAGACAAGTGGCTGGAGTTTGACTGCAACAGACGTTTATAACAATGTCACTAGAACCTGTATTGAGGCCATGGCGGCAGCTCATGGACACACACAATCTCTTCATACCAACTCTCTAGATGAAGCCCTTGCATTGCCTACAGACTTTAGCGCAAGGATCGCTAGAAATACTCAGCTGTTTATTCAGAATGAAACAGACACCTGTAACATCATAGATCCATGGGGCGGTAGTTTCTATGTGGAAAGTTTAACAAACTCCCTGGCAAACAAGGCCAGAGCACACATGAAAGAAATTGAAGAGCTGGGCGGTATGGCAAAAGCTATTGAAGCCGGTGTTCCGAAAATGAGAATTGAAGAAGCGGCGGCAAGAACTCAAGCACGTATTGACTCCAAAGAGCAAACCATTATTGGTGTTAATAAATATAGACCAGAGTTTAAGGAAGACATCCCAGTATTAAAAGTCGACAACAGAGCTGTGCGTGAAGCCCAGATTGAAAGACTTAAAAAGCTTAGAAAAGAGAGAAGTCAATCTAAAGTGAAGCAGGCACTGGAAGCGTTAACTAAGGCTGCACAGGACAATAATGGAAACCTTCTTGATCTGGCCGTTAAGGCCGCTCGCGAGAAGGCGACCGTTGGAGAGATTAGCTCGGCCTTGGAGAAGGTCTATGGAAGACACCAAGCGACGGTTAACACTATCCAGGGTGTTTATAAAGACTCTTATGAAAAGGACAAAGAGAAAGTGCAAAAGGTTGAGGAAAAGGTAAAAGAGTTTGAGGTCAATGAAGGAAGACGCCCAAGAATCCTTGTCGCAAAAATGGGACAGGATGGACATGATAGAGGGCAAAAGGTTATTGCAACTGCTTTTGCCGACCTTGGCTTTGATGTGGATGTGGGTCCTCTTTTCCAAACTCCAGAGGAGAGTGCCAAGCAGGCCGTTGAAAACGATGTTCATATTATTGGGGTCAGTTCACTGGCCGCCGGGCATTTAACCTTGGTGCCTGCACTTAAAAAAGAACTTAAGCGTCTTGGGCGTGAGGATATTTTAATTGTAGTTGGTGGAGTAATTCCGCCAGATGATTATGATGAACTATACAATATGGGAGTTGCCGAAGTTTTTGGTCCCGGCACTGTTATTGATGAAGCCGCAAGCGACTTAATTGACCGGTTAAACAAAAATCTCGGGTATAAATGAGAAAAAAACTCACCGTAAAAGATTATGTAGAAGGTATCAAGAGCGGAGACATCGCAATTCTCTCTAGAGCAATCACTTTGGTGGAGAGTAAGAACCTTGAACACCAAAACCTTGCCAGAGAGTTAATTCAGGAAATCATGCCATTGACTGGCAAGGCCAAACGTATTGGTATAAGTGGCTCTCCTGGTGTTGGTAAGAGCTCTTTTATCGAAAGTTTTGGAAAGTACCTCACCAAACAAGGTCTAAAACTTGCCGTATTGGCAATTGATCCTTCCAGTCAAATCACTGGCGGATCAATTCTAGGCGATAAAACACGAATGGCGGAACTTGCAATAGATCAAAACTGCTTCATAAGGCCAAGTCCCAGTGGGAAAAGCCTTGGTGGGGTTGCTGCGAAAACCTGGGAGAGCCTTCTCCTTTGTGAAGCATTCGGATTTGATGTTGTGATTATTGAAACCGTAGGAGTTGGTCAGTCTGAGACAACGGTTGCAAGGCTTGTGGATTTTTTTCTACTTCTTATGCAGCCGGGTGGAGGAGATGATCTTCAAGGCATCAAAAGAGGCATCATGGAAATTGCTGACTTAATATGTGTTAATAAATCGGATGGAGATCAGCTAAACCAAGCAAGACTTGCAAAAAGAAACTATGAGAATGCTGTTCATATTTTGAGGGTTGATTCAATGCCTAAGGTTCTTATGTGCTCAGCACTTAAAAAAACTGGTCTTGAGGATGTTTGGAGTGAAATAGTTTCATTCTATGAAAAACAAAGCAAGGCACTTGAACAAAAGAGGGCCAAAAACCTTGGGCTTTGGATCAAAGATATGATCATGGAGAAGATACAGGAAGACTTTGATTCAGACGAGGTTATTAAGATTGCAATGGAAGAAAACCACAAGTCTGTTTTGAATCAACAGAAAAACATTCTTGAAGCAGTTGATGAGATGTATTTAAAATTTAAGGGAAAAGAATGAGTGATATCGATTACACAACTTCAAAAAAGAAAAGGGCCGACTATATACTTAATCGTCTGGAGGAGTTATATCCAGAGACTCCAGTACCTTTGGATCACACCAACGCTTTTACACTTTTAGTTGCGGTACTGCTTTCCGCCCAGTGTACAGATGAAAGGGTAAACCAAGTCACACCTGCTTTATTTAAGAAGGCGGACAATCCATTTGATATGGTTAAGCTTACAATTGAAGAAATTAAAGAAATCATTCGACCTTGCGGACTCTCTCCCAGAAAATCCAAAGCGATATGGGAGCTTTCACATATATTGATAAATAAACATAACGGAAATGTACCCGCTAATTTTGATGATTTGGAAGAGTTGCCTGGCGTTGGCCATAAAACTGCTGCGGTCGTCATGGCACAAGCGTTTGGTGTTCCGGCCTTTCCTGTGGACACCCATATCCATAGACTTGCCCAAAATTGGAAACTCACTTCTGGAAAAAATGTTGAACAGACCGAGAAGGATCTTAAAAGGTTATTTCCTGAACAGAGTTGGAATAAACTCCACCTACAGATCATTTTCTATGGACGAGAGCACTGTACGGCAAGAGGATGTAAGGGCCTTGTGTGTGAAATCTGCAGAACTCTTTATCCCAATAGGAAAAGGGCAATTGTAAAAAAAGGCTAAACTAGCTTTTTTGCCAAATAGGTAGAGAAAGCAAAAATCGACTCTGTCGGGTTTGCTCCAACACTTGTTGGAAAGATCGATGCATCAACAACAAATACATTGGATGCTGTCCTAAGTTTGCCATCTAGGTCTAGCACTGATTTTTTTTTGTCACTTCCCATTGTACATCCTCCCATTACGTGTGCGGAAAATACGGGAAACTTCACAGGCTCTTCGGGAGCATTTCTTATGAAAGATTCAACTTCGCTTGAGGATGTGAAGAATTGGGCATTTGTAATTCCTGGATAAACTCTCTTTGCACCACTTTTAAGTTGTGCTTTTGAAAGATTAATCATTGCACTTTTCATGCCCTTCCAAAGGTAGGGGGAAATCTTATAATCTAAAACTGGGTTCCCATACTTATCAAGCTCCACTTGACCACCTTGACTATCTGAGTGAAAACCATCTCTCATTAGAGCTATATGGCCTGAGGCATAGGCCCTTTGTTTCATCATCGCAGCATGTTCTTCGCCATGGGCACTAAAAGCGCTCGAATACAAAATTGGATACACAGGTGCTGCTTCTAGTTTAAACCCAATACTGTCATTAAATGACTTATTTAAAAAGTGATCAGAGTACACACTTTGTGGAGCACCTCTTGCTCCCTCAATTTTTTCATCATAAAAAGCGGAGCTTAAGACTGTAGGGTGAAGAAAGGTTCTGGCCCCAATCTTATTGTAGGGGTCTTTTACTTTTGATCTAAGAAGAAGGGCAGGAGAGCCCACGGCCCCAGCAGCAAGAATATAGGTCTTTGCTTTTATAAGAATTTTATTCTTCCCATCCCTAGACACACACTCAAGCGACTCAATTTCACCCTTTTTGTGATTTAGTTTCCAGGCCCTTAAATTAAATACAAGCTTAGCTCCATTTTCAATTGCTGTTGGGATTGAGGTTACCAATGGGGAGCGTTTTGCATTGATCGGACATCCCGTCCCGCATAGTCCAAGATTGGCACAACCTTGAACGTTTCTTTTAATAATATTCCACTCCCAGCCCATTGATTCACAGGCGAGTTTAAGCTTCTCATTATTAAGGTTTGGTTCCATGGACCACTTGCTAATTGAGTACTCTTTCTCTTCATTTTCAAAGTTAAGCTTATCAACAAAGTCTATCCCAAAATTTGATTTCCAGTAATTCAAGGTGCTTGTTGGAGTTCTAAAACTTGTGGTCCAGTTGACTAGAGCACTTCCACCAACGGCTCTTCCTTGGAGAACTCTTATAGCCTTGTCTTTTGTGTAGCGTGCACTACCTTCCATGTACAAGTTTTTATAGGCATTGAATTCGCCACTGAAATTGGCGTTGGTTTGATATGGTCCCTCTTCGATAATGAGAACCTTTCTGTTTTTGCTTAGTATCTTTGCAGCATTTGCACCGCCGGCCCCTGAACCAATAATTAAAACATCTGTTTCTAGAATTGATCCATTCTCCAAAAGGTTGGCATCTTTCATATTAAATACCCGTAATCCGTTTGCCTGTCCTTAAAGAATAGAAACCGAGGTAAAAAAGCTCGGTAAGTGCTTTATAGGCCATATGTAAGTCACTGCCCAAAATGAGATGGTCAAAAGAGTGCTTCCACTTGTCTAGCATTTGTTCAACGTCTCTCTCTGAGTTTAAATCATTTGGAGTGTAAGTTAGGTTTCTTACTAGTAAGTTTGAATCAAACAAGGCGAGGATTTGTTTAATTTCATCTTGTTGAGAGGGGGAAAGCTCATTTGCATAAGCGTCAAAGAGTTTAATTGCCTTTAAGGCAGATTTGGCATCTGTTTCTCTTGGCAATATGTAGCGTGAGAGAATTAATAGCTTTGAATGTGACTTGGGAGGAAGAAACTCGCTCTCAAATAGAGGTGCGTCATTGTCTTCATTTGCCAAGTTAAAAGCGTATATACCAAAGGCTCCAGTGCCGATTGCAATTGATGATATTTTTATAAAATCTCTTCTTTTCATAACCCCTCTGATGTTAAATTTAACATATTCAAGTTAAGATTGTTAACTAAGAATCATAGCGGAGGGCTAATGCAGAATATACCTAAAGAACTTCAGTCTCTAGTTTATTGGTCAACAGGACTACTAGGTGAATGTATCAGGGAGCAATACGGCAATGATACATTTCAGTTAGTCGAGAAAACTCGCCGTGATATGAAGTCAATTAGGGCCGCAGAGCACGCCCAGGCCGTTAAGGTTTTGATGAAGAAGCAGGCCTCTTTTGCCAAGGCCAGTGATAGAGAGTTGAGAGAGCTAGCTCACTCATTCTCACTGATGCTTGAGTTAATTAATCGTTGTGAGAGTGCCTATCGATATGTGAGACTTCAGGGAAAAAAACGCTCTGACTTTAAGCAAAAACCTCACGCTGTTATTTTTGTTTTTACTGCACATCCCACTGAGGCGCGATCACAGGAAATTCTTCAGATCTTCCAAGAAATTTATCATCTTTTAAATCAAGGATTAAGAAAGGGTTTTGAGCATGTTGAGGAGAGACTCAAGTTCTACTTAGGACTTGCTTTAAGCACTTCCATGGCACGTTCTGCAAAACCAACTGTGGAAGATGAGGCACAGTATTTATACTCCTATATCCTTAGGGACGAAATTATTTCCCAACAAATAAAGTTTGCAAAAGAAGGTACCAACGTAAGCTTTAGAAGTTGGGTGGGGGGTGACAAAGATGGACATCCAGGTGTGAACGAAAAAACGATGCTGATGAGCTTAAATCTATCACGAAAGAACTTGGTCATCTGGATTCAAAAAAGACTGGAAAATGTCTTTCACGATCTAAAATTTATTGAATCCTCCGGACAGCAGCAGAAGAATGTAAAAGATCTCATAGGAGAACTAAAAAAGATTGGAAAAATTAGCTCTGGTGATGGAACAAAAATCGCAAATTTTAAAAAGAAGTTTAAGAAAGTTGCAGCTTCGCTTGAGAAAACCAAAATCGAGTTTCCAGATATGACGGATATTTCCACTCTTCTTTGGATTTACCCGGCGATAGTATTGCCATTGGAGGTAAGGGAGGATGCTGAGGTTGTACATGAGGCCGTGGATAATAAAAAACTTCCTATATACAAAATGCTGTTAACGCTAAATGAGATTAGCAAAGGTTACAAAGCAAAGTGGTATGTAAGAGGATTTATTTTAAGTATGAGTGAGCAGTCCAGAGATATAGAGGCGGGACTCAAAGTTCAAAAAAAGGCAATGGGTTCTTATGCTATACCTGTTGTTCCTTTATTTGAGACAGCAAATGCTCTCGAAAACGCGGTTCAAATACTCTCGAGCTACTTTAAAAGTAACCGTGAAGTTAAAAAAGCGCATCAGAAGGGGATGAACTCTCGCTTTGAAGTTATGTTGGGGTACTCAGACTCTTCAAAAGAATCCGGAGTGTTTCCAAGTAGATTCTTAATTTCTAGGGCCTTAGATAAAATGGATAAGTTTTTCTTAAAAGAGGGGCTCACTCCGGTCTTCTTTCATGGCTCCGGAGGCAGTGTGGAGAGGGGAGGAGGCTCCGTAAGAGAGCAGACTGAATGGTGGCCAAAGTCAGCTGTTCATATATTTAAAGCGACCACACAAGGGGAAATGATTGCTAGAAACTTTCAAAGCGATATGATCATGCAGTCACAAGTTGATAAAATTTTGGAAGAGCTAAACTTCAAAAAGAAGAGGGATGCTCACTCTGTGAATGTCATGGAGAAGCTTTGCAAGAGCATTCAGTCCCACTATCAAGAATTAGTTGGAGGTGAGGCCTTTAGAGAAGACATTCTTGCAGCAACTCCCTATCAGTATCTTGATGTCCTAAAAATTGGATCAAGGCCAAGCAAGCGTCAGACCCCCGGAGCGAGGCTTAGGGCCATACCTTGGGTTTTATGTTGGACTCAAACAAGAGTCCTAATGCCAACATGGTGGGGAGTTGGAAGTGCTTTTGAGAAACTTTCACCCAAGGAAAAGGACGAATTAAAATCCCTCTTTAATAAAGATAAGCTTCTGAGCTCTTATTTTAAAATTCTTGGTTTTACACTTAGAAAGGTTGAACTTCCAATCTTTGAAATCTATCTGAGTGCACAGCATGAGAGCAGTAAGGCCTGTTCTATTTTAAAGGAATTTCGAACTGAGTATGAAAAGGCTTTAAAGTGCTTCTATTGGGTCACTGGGGAGAGTGAGTTGTTGTGGTTTAGACCTTGGCTCTCTCAGAGCATTTACTATAGATCTTCAATGATTCACCCATTGAACCTTATTCAAATCGAGGCATTAAAAAGGAAGGATGAGAACCTTTTAAGAGAGACAGTTACAGGTATTGCCTGTGGTATGATGACCACAGGCTAAGTCTTTATTTTTTACGCATTTGCCATAGAAGTTGCGAAAGGTAAGGCCTTCTGTTTTCTCCTGTGGCAACCATCAATAGCTTGGTGATTTTTAAATCTTCCGGGTCGGTATATAAGATAATCAACAACTCTTTAAGGTAGTTGGTATTAAGTGTGATGTAATTGTCTGTACCGATCCCAAGGGCGACACCCTTTTTCTCCCACCATGAAAACGGGTGGTCTTTGTAGTCCTTAAAAGACCCTGTTAGTCTTTTATTACTTGAAGGAAGGGCTATAAGTGAGACACCCTTGTTAAGCATTCTATTTAAGACATCGTGCTGATAGTGCTCAACTTCTCTTGCTGTGTGAAATTTTGTTTTAACAAAAAAGGTTTTCTCCTCAGGACTAAGTGGAACTCCACTGAAGATTTTTTCCTTAACCTTTCCGTCATCTCTCCAGTGCATTTCATCAAGTTCTGCGTACTCTTTTGTGCCCTCTTTGATAGGGATGCCTTGCTCATTTAAATCACAAACTCTTTGATAAAGGCTGTGATAGTAGTAGTTGGGGTTAATACCTAAACTAATACCATGCTCAAGTACATCGATATGCCAGATGTTCATGGCATTATCCACTGCTTGAACTCCTTTTTTTAAAGTATGAAAAGTTTCGCCGTGGTGGGACCTTATTGAAAAGCCTTTGTAGTGAAGCTTTCTAAATCCCATCTTCATGTCTTGGAAATGACCTTTTCTGTAAAGGTCTTTCTCATTTCCAACCGTGTCGACATCAGTCACGTAAGGACCAAGCTCTGGGTTTCTCTCTATGATGCTAAGAATTTGATCGATTTGGTGATCAAAGTGTTCTTTCTTTGAAGCAAATCGGCTTCCGTCGAAAAATTCAGCTTCTTTTCTAAAGCAAGGGGACAGAATGAAGTTAAACATGGGAACTTTCTTCTTAAACTCCATGAAGCCGTCATATAGACCCATGACAACATCTTCTTCAGTGATGTTCTCAAGACCTGGTATTTGTTCGCTCTCGTCATTTGTTGCTCTAGAGAAGGTGAACTTAAGCCTTATTGACCCCACATTGTATGAGTGAAAAAGCTCGCTCGCCATGTGGTAGGCAGCCTCTTTATGTGCTTCTCTGTCTGTAAGGACAAGTTTTGGAAGAAGGAGGATTTTTAAATATCTGTCAAAGCGCTCATCCTCTTTTAGACTTAATAGTTCTGCAACATCTTCTTCGCTGTCGAGCTGGATGTCGTCACCATAAGTGTCTCTAATTTTTTTCCAGTATTTGTCTTTGTGCGGTCCTTTTAAAAGGGGCTTTAATCTAGGCCAAACAAAGTCGGCCGTTAGAGAACCTGTTAAATGTATGTGCTCTTCCTTAAATGGAAGAGGAAATTTTTTAAAAAATTTTTGTAAGGCCTCTGACACCGGGTGCTGCAGAAGTGTCTGGATCTCAACCTCATCTTGCTGAAAGCCACCTAAGAGTTTTCTAAACTCCGTCAAAGATTTTCTTACTGTAGGGTTTTCTCGGCAATACTCCGAGTTGATAGCAAGCTCAATCGTGTGCGCAATACCAATGCCGTTTGTCTCACTGACAATCTCCACCATTAAGTCGCTTATTTGTTTAATTAGTTTTTGACTCATAATCCTTCTTCTTGCATTTGCCTCATTTGGGCAAAAAGTATAATGATTTTAATAATCTAGCTTACCACTGAATAAAAAAACTTGCAAAACCTTACATGTCCTATCCAAGATCTGTCAAAGGAAGCATAATGTTGAAACCAATGACTTTATGGATGAAGCTTCAGGCCATGGATGGCTTCTTTTTCTTTACCAAGATATATCTCTGGTTCGTGAATCAAACAACTCTTGATTGAATTGATCTCCATTTTCTAGATAATCTTTTAAATCGCTCAATGAATCATTACCCCAGAAGAACTCATTATCCACCACAAAGCTAGGAACACCAAATAGTCCCTTCGCAACAGCTTCTTTCGTATTTTGTTTCACCGCAATTTTTGCCTCTTTTGAGAAAGATCTCTCCATAAGTAATTCATGCTCTAATCCAGCATTTTTTAAAGTTGTTTCAATGACTTGCGGCTCATCAGCCTTTTCCCCTCGAGCCCAAATCATGTCCCACAAACAATCAATTACTTCAAATTGCTGCTCCTTTGCACATTCATAAGTGGCAAGCCTTAGAACATATAAGGGATTGAAAGGGTGCTCTATTGGTGGAATGAAGTCGATATTATTTTTCTTGGCGTAACGAAAACAGCTTTTTAGCATCGTGTAACGCTTTGGTGCTATTTCACCAGGACCTTTAATGTCCCAATGGGCGAATAACTTTCCCATTAGAATAGGCCGATACTCGAAAAGCCCTCTATCAAGTTGATTTGAGTGGTTTTTCCATGCGAAATAAGAATAGGGGGAGAGAAAATCAAAGAAAAAGTTAATTTTTTGCATACATAAGCTTCCAGAATTACGTGGCTTTTACAAAACTTATCATAGACATAGTTGAGTAATTTTGAAAAGCCTGTTATTGTTGCAGTGCGCAATGGATTTACAGGAAGTTCCCAACGTCGCATCCCCAAAAGGATATTTGCGACTCTAATTATTTCAATTCATTTTTTCTAAATTGCTTAGGCCAACGGCCGTACGTTATCTGTAGTTGAATTTTGTTGTAACGTTGGAATTTAAGCATCTCTCGAGAATTCTCTCGGAGGCAATCCATGAAAAACACCATTAAAAGCAGTCTTGCATTAGTTTCCCTATTAATTTTTGTATCATGTGGCGGTTCAAAGCCGATGGTCGAAGATGTAAAAGTTAAACCCCGTCTTGTAGATAATGAACTCCACGTAACTATGACAGCAGATTTGGGAATAGGAGCTTTGACTCTTCCAAATGTGGTTCTTCCAATCACCAAAGACGGAGACAAGATTGGCCATGTAAGAATGATTAGCGGAATAGATGCTAAGAATACATTAGAAGTTGATTTAAATGTTTACTCTGTAAGAACTGCTCAACCTGAAGTCGCAGCTCTTCCAAATGGAGATGCCCTCCCTTTAATTGGACAAAATGATGTCATTGTTGTGCCTGTTAGCGGCAAAGTTACAGTATATATCTCAATCAGCGATGGGCATGCAGCATTGGGTGTATCTGTGCCGTTTAAAACGTTGGACAGTGTGGGACAGTCTGTTGGACAAGCGAGTTTGTTCCCAATGTTTAATATGAACAACGTAATTGGAGCTGCAGGTTTATATACTTCAAAGACTGCAGGTAAAAACGGATTTGGATTATTTGCCGATATTTCATCAGTTCTTGGCGACGACTTGTTTGGCGCTGTTGGCCTGAGAGGGGATATCCAAGCTGAGCAACAACTTGATTACTCTTCAATTGCTCCTTCTAGATCTAAAGAAAGAAGAATCAATAGAGAGTTGATTAAACTGAATAGAAGAAGAGCTCAACTTAGAATGAGATAGATTAAAAAAGATATTCAATCTTTTTTAGGATGCGGAGGCCTTTGAGGTCTCCGTGTTTTGGTTTAAACTTAACAAATGGAGTTCCTTGAGTGAGAGATAGCATTGACCAGTTTTTCAAGGAAATCCAGCTTTCCTTTAGTTCTAAGTACAATGAAGCGTTAGGTCTTTGCGGAGTCTCCACTCCGGTTAAAAAACACTCCGATCTCCCAGCCTCACGACTAATTAAAATTCTAGATTGTTTCAATGTATCCCTATATTCAGTTGTTAAAGGCAAAGTTGATTACGACGTTGTAGAAAGGCAAATGAGAGGTGAGGTCGCGATACCATCCAAGTATTTGGAGGGAGCTTTATATAGCCTTAAGTCTACTCCTTTAAAACTTGTAAGCTGCATTTCGAACACCTTGTCCAAAGAGGCCGCAGATGAAGTTCTAAAAACCACACAGATTAGAGGACTTGAATCTGATTTGGCCCCTGAAAAAGTTAACCTTATTTTACTTCATGATATTTGCGAATATGTGAGTGCTTTCTATGGCGATGAGAGAGTTGCTTATTTAGGAGCTCAGAAGGCCTTAAACACAATAAGCATGAAAATGGGTAACTGGAATGGAAAAATAAAATGTCTGAAGACTTTAATGGAGCTCTACATTGAAGAAGTCTATCCCAACACTGTGGGTCAAAACTTTACATGGAAGCTTGAAAGTGTTGAACGCAATGGATTCATAATTGGAGGGGCACCAAAACCCGAAGTTGCTCACACTTTTGAAACCGCCAGCCAAATCCCGCGTTCCCTTGAAGTTTTGAGGCGTGGATATTTAAAGGCGCTGCCCTCCGCCATTGGGCACAAAACATTGGCAATCCAACAAATTTCTTCAATTTCGCACGGCGAAAAAACAGATACTTACAAAATCACCAGCACCCCTTAAAAACCACTCTAATCGGGTAAGTATTCGATTTTCATTTAATTTTGTAATTTCTTCTTGCAAAAAAAAATATTTTGTACAGAATGTCTTTAAGTTTTCTTAATAAAAACTAAAGAAAAAAGAGGCATTATATGGAATATACAAATTTAGTAATTAAAGCGCTGCGAAAGTATCACGGCTATCAGCAAGCAAGTTTTTGCAAGTTCTTGAATATACAACAAGGTACACTTTCTAAGATCGAATCAGGACTTTTATCTATCAACGCAACTGTGTGGATTGATATTTGTATGAAATTCAAAATAAATCCTGAGGCCATCATTACTGGCAGAATAGAACAAGTGGAGGACCTTCCTTTAAAACTTAGAAATGAGTTGGTCGGAAATATGAAGGTCAAGAAGCGTTATACCAGGAACATGGGTTCTACTGTGAGAACTGTTTATCCACTTATTAACTTTCTAAGAAATCAGATTGGAATGGAAAAAACAAACGAAATGCTTAAATATTTAGGTGCACCTCCGGAGTACTTCGTTATCCAAAACTTGCCGATAAGCATTCTTTTTATTCAGGACTTGGTAGCCGAAATTTCAAAACTCGGTCTTATTGATCAAAACAATATTACTAAGCTTCTAGATTATAATGATGCTCCAGAAGTTCATAAGTTCCCGATTTCCAATATTCTTGTAAATGACCATGCTGAGCAAAACTTTAAAAGATTTGTAAAGACGATTAAAGACTCTTACGAGATTAATACCAATTACAACTTTGTTGGAGAGGCACAAAACTTTATCGAGGCAAGAGATAATAAACATATGAGTGAAATTGATATTTCATCGGAGTTTGAGCTGTTCAGGGCATTGTATAATGAGGCCCACTTTAATCTCTTGGCGCCGATGCTTCATTCAGACGCCAAATTTAGAGCTGTTAAAACTGAAGGTGGTTGGAACCTAAGCGTGGCCTAGGTTACTTACAGTTAGCAAGGGCCTCAAAGTGGCCCTTTAGCTCCATTACATAACTGGACATTGACTGGCTATATTCTTCGTTCTCTTCAAAAAATTCAATCACTGAATCTAGGTAACTTAGTGTTCTATTCACAATGGTATTCATTGTAGTCATCTTATTGTAGTACTCTTTTTGTTTCTCAGTACTTAGGGCATTAAATTTTTCTGCAGACATTGAGAAATTCTTTCTTTCCATACTAGCAAAGCTGTGTGGCTCAATTGGATCTCTTAGCGCAAACCTAGCATCGACTACGGCATCTCTGCAAGCTACTGTGGGCGATGTAATAAACGCCTGTGCTGTTGAAGTCAAAATAGTCATGCAAATAATAAGTAGTTTCATTTTCCCCCCTCGAATACTTCCCGCATGCTCAAGATAGTCCCAAGGGAATGTGTTGTTTATGGATAGTGTAAAATTTTTAGGCTTTGTCAGACGAAGTAAGTTTTAGTCTGCAAAAGACAGGATAATGGTCACTTGCAAGTTTCTTCTTTTGTTTTAAGTCAAGGGGAGGGTATGGCACAAGATCGATATCAATCGGAACGACTCTGCTTGTGTCATCTATAAGATGTTTGAACTTGGAGTTAATTAGCATGTAATCAAGCTGCATTGGAATTCGCTGTCTTTGCTTGTTAAAAAAGTAGTAGGTATGTCGCTTTTCAAGAGGTAAATCCAGGGCCTCAAATACGTCAATTAGTCCCACCTTGTGAAACTCAGATAGCTCTTGCTCGGTTTCATCCTTGTAGATAATGCCATTCATGTCGCCGCACACAAGGATTGGAAGATCTGGACGCTTTTCTTGAAGTTTTTTGTAGTGCTTTGAAATGTAATCCACTTCGGCAGAGCGCTGAGCTCTTCCTTCAAAATCCTCCTTTTTAAGATCCAGTTTTGATTTTAAGTGGGTAAGAAGGAGGTTGCACACTAACTCTTCATCTCTTTTCACTCTAAGCTCAAATAATCCACGAGAAAAGCGTTTGCCATTGTTTAGTCTTACATTGCTTCGATTTAGGAGTTCACATGCAAGATTTGTGGATTTTTTGACCAGGTAACCCACGTCAATGCCCCTGTCAGACAAAGAGTCCTCCAAGAAGACCTCATACTTGTCGCCTAAAAAGTAGCGGTTGAAATTAATCAAGCTTTGAGCGCCGCCAACCTCGACCAGCATGATTATGTCTGGGTCTAGGGATTCAAAGGTTTGTTTAATTGAGTAAAGCTTTCTGATTTGTTTGTTTGGAAAAAAACTCGTGGAGAATTGCTGCCAATGAGGCTCGTCTATGGTTTCAAGATCTTCACCGTTATACTTGTCCATAAAGACATAAAGGTCTTGGACATTGAACAGGAGAAGATCTAGGTTCATTCTATTTTACAAATATGCCTACAGGGATTCCCAGGGCCACGACGACACCTAGCAATACAGCAATTCCAACAATTACAGCAGCGATTGACTTAAATGCGATGTTCATAGGTTCCTCCAATGGATTAAATTATAGCATAGAGAGTGGGATTATTTTACTTTAAATTGGCAATTTCGCCATGTAAAATCGGGCCATGAAAAACTATCTAATTTTAGCATTAATGAGTATTGGTCTGGCCTATGGTGCCACAACGGAAATTGTGTTCATTGGAGATTCTCTAACTGCGGGATACGGAATTGAGAAAGATAAGGCCTACCCCCAAATAGTTGAGAATAAGCTCAAAGCAAAGGGCAAAGACGTTAAGGTTTTAAATGGGGGAGTTTCAGGTTCAACAACGGCTGGGGGAAAGTCCAGACTCAACTGGTTTTTAAAAAAATCAAACCCTAAAGTCATGATTTTGGCCCTCGGGGCCAATGATGGTTTAAGAGGGTTAAAGCTTGCTCAGTCTGAGAAGAATCTTGAAGAGATCATAGAGATGGCAAAAGAGAAGAATATCAAAATTCTTCTAGGGGGGATGAGACTTCCACCGAACTATGGAAAAGAATACGTTAAGCAATTTAGAAGCATGTATAAAAAATTAAAAGAAAAGCATGAACTGAATATGATTCCATTTATGTTGAAAGATGTCGGTGGACGCACTGAGCTTAATATCGAAGATGGAATTCATCCCAATGAGAAAGGACATGAAGTTATTGCTGACACTGTTATAAAATATCTGGAGCCTCTTTTATGATTTTAGAAGTTGATAATGTTGCCAAAGGCTATACTCAAGCAAGTAAAAAACTTGATGTTCTTAATGGACTTGATCTTAAAATAGACAAACCTAAGTCAATAGCGATTCTTGGAAAGTCCGGAAGTGGGAAGTCCACTTTCTTAAGTTTATTGGGTGGACTTGATAGACCGGATGAAGGAAAGATTGTTGTTAACGGGCAAAACATTACCGCAATGAAAGAGTCTGAGCTTGCAAAGTATAGAGCTGAAAATATCGGAATTGTGTTTCAACAATTTCATCTCATGAAAACATTCACTGCATTGGAGAATGTAATGCTGCCCCTGGAGATTTTGAAAAAAGACAATCCAAGGGAGAAGGCCATGAAAGCACTTGAACAAGTTGGACTTGCCGAGCGAGCAAATCACTTTCCCCATCAACTAAGCGGTGGAGAGTGTCAAAGAGTCGCAGTTGCAAGAGCTATTGCTCCCGAGCCTAAAATCATTTTGGCAGATGAACCAAGTGGAAATCTTGACACTGAGACTGGTGATTATGTCATGAACATGATCTTTGATTTGTGCAAAAGAAGGGAGAGTGTCTTGATTTTAGTGACGCACGACACAGATCTTGCCCGCTCTTGCGATCAGGTCTATGAACTAAGCTCCAAGCAATTGAAACTTGTATGAGCGTTTTTAAAATAGCATTTAGGGACCTTGTTAACAGCAGAGGCTTTACGGCCTTGTTTTTATTTAATCTTTTTCTTGGGATTTGCGGGTTCGTTACCCTTCACTCCTTTAGAGACAATGTTAACTCATTATTGGATGAGAGGAGTAAGCAGCTTCTTTCCGCCGATGTGGCCGTTTCAGGCAGAAGACAATTTACTAAAGAAGAAGTCGAAGGAATCGATGCTTACCTCAAGGACAAGGCCATCGAAGTTATGGATTCGGTTGAAGTCTACTCCATGGCGAAGTCAAATGATAAGCGCTCAAGGTTAGTACAGATTAAAGCTGTTGAGCAAAGCTTTCCTTTCTATGGTGAAGTTAAACTTGAAGATTCAACTAGCGATATGGAAGGCCTTCAGAAGAAGAATCATATTTGGATTGAGCCACAATTGATGGCCCAAATGAAGCTTAAACTAGGTGACTCGATTAGTTTGGGTGAAAAGTTTTTCAAGGTTATGGGGGTCATTGAAAATGACACTAGTACATCTCTTCGAGGGATAGGCCTTGCACCAAAAGTTTATTTGGGTCTTAATAACTTAAAAGAAACAAATCTCATTTCATTTGGATCCGTTTCAACGAATGTAAAACTCATTAAGCTTTTACCTGAATGGAATAAGAGGTCTGAGGAGGTTAAGCAGGGACTTTCTGACGTTTTAAAAGACCCAGGACTAAGAATAAAACTTCCAAAGGACGCCAGTGAACAGGTTGGAAGGATTCTAAATTATCTATCAGATTATTTAGGACTCGTGGGACTTGTGGCCTTATTCTTAAGTGGAATTGGCTCGGGGTATTTGTTCCAAAATTTTCTATTTGAAAAACTTGAGGACATTGGAATTCTTAAGAGTTTGGGGATGGGTCTTGGACAAATTTCATTAATTTATTTCTTGCAACTAGGATTTCTAAGCCTTGTCTCTGTATTGGGTGCAAACGTATTTGTTTGGTCCATCCTTCCAGTAATTGGCGAGATTCTTTCTGAGTGGACAGGAATGAGCGGGCAATTGAAGCTTGGTTGGGAAACGGTTTATTTGTCATACCTAGTGGCCTTTGGAGCAAGTTTATTTATTTGTGCTCCAATATTATTAAAAATGGTTGGAAGAAAAATTCAGAACCTCTTCCAAGGCGGGCAGTTTTTTAGATGGGAGTTTCAAAAACAAGACCTATTGCTCTACACACCTCTTGCACTTTTTATGTGGGGACTTGCTGTTGCACAGGCCCATTCATTTAAAATTGGAACCTTTTTTACATTGGTATTATTTATAGTTGTGATCTTGGTTGCTGTTGGATTTCCAGTTATATTCTCTCTTTTGGATAGAAGGTGGCTTAAGAATAAGAATTTGGATCGCCCAGGAAGCTTATCATGGGGGCTGGCCACCAGATACTTCTCTAGGGATAGATTGTCTTCAACTTTGACCATATGTGCTTTGGCCATTGGAGTGATGCTATTGTCCCTAATAGGACAGCTTGAAACTTCACTTAGAGAAGAGCTTGAGCAGGACGTTGGGAAAAAACCGGATTTATTTTTGTTTGATATACAAGAGCACCAAAAAGATGAGCTAGTAGCCTTGGCCAAAAAGGAAGGGTTTAGTCTTAAGTCTCCATCACCGATGGTTCGCTCCAGAATTCTAAAAATAAATGGAGAAAAGTTCGAAAGAAGCAATACCGAAGACGAATCATTTTCAACTAGAGAAGAGGAAACTTCTAGAAGGTTTAGAAATAGAGGAATTAATCTAAGTTTCGCTTCGGGACCAAATGAGAGTGAAACTATTATTGAGGGGAAACCCTTTTCGGGAAAATATGAGGATGAGTCCAGGCCTGCAGAATTGTCTATCGAAAGGCGCTATGCCAAAAGACTAGGCCTTGAGATTGGAGATACCGTAACTTTTGAAATCTTGGGAATTGAAGTTCAGGGAAAGGTTACAAATCTTAGGAGAGTGCGCTGGACAAGCTTTCTTCCAAATTTTTTCATCGTATTCCAGCCGGGTGCAATAGACGATGCGCCTAAAACGTATTTAGCTGCCGTGGATAGCCTTGAAGGTGAAGAGAGATTTGCTATTCAGGACAAGATTGTCGACAAATTCTCCAATGTCTCTATTGTGTCGGTTACAGAAATTGTCTCAAAGATTATGAATATATTTAAAGCTATGGCCCAGGCGTTGGCGATTATGGCAGGACTTTGTTTATCCATAGGCTTTTTCACTCTTTACGCGATTACTCAGAACCAGTTGAAGAAGAAGAGATTTGAGGCCGCGATCCAGAAGGTTTTTGGATTCTCACCGGCCCAGCTTTTAAAGACTCTCTTGGCCGAATATTTTATTCTGGCGACATTGGCCTGCGTCATCGGACTTGGATTTAGCGTTGTTTTAGGACAGGTGGTGTCTGTTATCTTTTTTGATGGGGTAGGCAGACCTGATTGGATGTTTATGTTAAAGATCGGAATTGGTGTGTACGCGGTGACTTTCATTATCGCGATAGCATCTGGAAGAAGCTTTTACTCTTTAAAAATTAAGTCTCTTCTAAGTTAAAGAGGTGAAATCTTCCATTAAGTGTCTTTATATATGCGAAGTTGTTATGATATGTTGTTTTTTAAGGAAAATTTATGAATGAAATAGCTATTGTTGATTTTTTTGCTAGCTACGCATATCAACCAGTCTTTGTTTACGCATTTATTATATTGTTTATGACGGCAAGCTCATTTGGTCTTCCTATTCCAGAGGAAATGACCCTAGTTTCTGCTGGAATTGTTGCATATATGGCCATGCATCCAAGCGAGTACCCGCCTCCAACTCCCGATGCCGAGGGGGTTAATCTAATTGTTCTGTCTATTGTGTGTTTTGTGGCCGTACTGGGGAGTGACATTTTAATATACTTTTTAGGCAAAACCTTCGGGCGAAGAATCGTGCAATCAAACTTCTTTAATAAGAGGATAAGCCAGGAGCGATTTAATAAAATAAACAATGTATTTAATAAATACAGCCATTGGGCCTGTGGGCTTTTTAGATTTACGCCTGGTGTTAGATTTCCTGGACATTTGAGCTGTGGAATTATGGGCGTCCCTCTTTGGAAGTTTGTACTTATTGATGGTGCAGCTGCGTTGATCTCTGTTCCAACACAAGTTTTGCTAGTAGCGTATTATGGGGAAGTAATTCTTAGCAAGATAAAGGAATTTAAAATTGCTGTTGGAATTATTATTCTCGCTCTTTTGGCATTTTGGATTATGAAAAGACTCTATCAAATGTTCGCAACAAAAAGAGTGCGTGATTAGCCAGTCTTGTAATACGCCCAAAGTTTTGTAAAATAAATCTAAACATTTTGACCAAGGACTGGGAATGCGATTATTTGACTATATAAATCAAGGTGGACCTATAATGTATGTGCTTTTGTTGGCCAATATTATAGGGGTTGCCATCATTTTATGGAAAGTGTTTGTTGTGTTGGATGCCAAGAAGAATATGGCAGCGATCATTTCCGATATCAAAGAGAAATTCAATGAACTTGGGGACGTGAAGGATGCTTCTATGTCGGTTCAAATTCTTAAAGACGAAATTCAAACTAGAGTTCACAATCTTGAGGGTGGGCTAACTACAATTAAAATCATTGCCACTGTCGCTCCGCTTTTGGGACTTCTTGGAACCGTTATGGGAATCTTAAGTTCTTTTAAAGTCATTTCAGAGCAGGGACTAGCGAATCCTTCGGTTTTTGCTGGTGGCATTTCGATGGCACTTCTTACAACCGTGGGTGGCCTTATCGTAGCGATACCTCATTTTGTTGGATACAACTACTTGAGTGGTCTTTTGGATGATTTAGAGATACGCCTGGAAAAAACCACAATTAAAGAAGTATTTGGCACCAAAAATGTCTAGAAAATCCAAAAGAGAAGCATTAACTCCCGAGCTTACACCGCTAATTGATGTAGTGTTTCTACTACTGGTTTTCTTTATGGTTTCCTCTGTCTTTAAGAAGGAAGAGCTTGCTTTGCTTTTAAATCTTCCTAAAACAGAAGAAGGGAAAAAGGAAAGCACTTCAAAGGACATCATTACTATAGAGCTTTCTGGACAAAAAATTGCTTTTAATGGAAAAGACACCTCAATAGAGAGTTTAAATGAACTTTTGGAAGATGTTCAAAAGAAGTCGTTAGTAAATCTGAGAGTTGATGGGGATGTAAAATACCAAAGATTGGTAAAAGTCCTGGATACTCTTCAAAAATATAAACTTGAAAACTTGTCTTTGATCACGGAACGAGAAAACACCAAGTAGGAACTATGAACAAATTTATGCCAAGGCTTCTCGCCTTTATCTTCGTCTCTCAGCCTATGTTTGCGAATGCGGCCCCTAGTGCCAAAGTTTTAATTAAAAGAGGAGAGGTCACAAAGCTCTCTCCAGGTGATGTCAAAGCGACTCCTGTTAAGATTGGAGAATCATTGCCTGAGGACACATCAATTCTTACCGGCGAGAAAAGTATGGTCCGCTTGAAGTTTTCAAATAACTCAACCATGAACTTAGGTCCAAAGAGTAAGGTTGTTGTATCGAAAATGCCTGAGAAAAAGCCCAACATGATCAATTTGCTTACAGGTGCTATCAAGGCCGAGGTCGATAAGAAATCAAATAAAGAGAATAAAAATAAAATGATTGTTAAAACCCGCTCTGCGGTTATGGGTGTAAGGGGAACAAAGTTTCAAGCAACTTACAACCCTGCCAATAAGAACACCAGTCTTATCACTGTTGAGGGAAAGGTTGCGATGGTTAAAAAAGAAGAGGCCATCAAGCAGGCGGTTGCTTCCTCTGAAGGTGTTGCAGAGGCCAAAGGAGAGTTGATTGATTCAACCAAGAACCAAGTGCTGGACTCCTCGAGCGAATTGGACGCATTGGATAAGTCCCTTAACGAGGCAAAAGAAGTTGTTGAGGTTGACGCTGGAAAGTATTCTGGAGTGCAGGCCGCAAAGCAAGCACCTACGGCTCCGGTGAAAATTGCGCCAAAACAGTATGAAGCATTGGCAAAGTCCATGGGAAGTACAAAGAAAGCTGAAGATGTAATGAAGACTACAGATGCAGCGAGTGAGCTTAAAAAGCTTGGAGAAGCTCCAAGGCCAGGTGGTTATGTTGACTTTGAAACAGGTCTATATGTTCCACCGAGTGAGGACGCTGTTCTTGATGAGAAGACGGCCACATATAAAGTTGATGAAGATCTTGGAAAGGTTGACCAGCTAACAGGTGATTATGTTCCTCCAAAAGGTGTGAAGCTAGATGCTAAAAAAGGCTTTGTTGTTGATAAAGAAGAGATTGCTAAGGTGGCAAGTGCTGGAGACAAGGAAAAACTCAAAAGAACTGTTGCCAAGGTTAACTCTCTCAACAAAGAAATTAAAAACCAGATTAAGACCAAAGAGTCTGATACCACTCCTTCAAGACGATGGTATCTCCCTAGGAAGCACAAGCTCGCCTTTGAGATTTTGCCATACTCGGAAACCCAAACTTTTAATGGTGGGGAAAATGATGATAGTGAATTCGTCACTGAGAGCGCAATGGATACAATTTTCTCCTATGAGCAAGTTTGGAACGATAAGTGGTCAACTAAAATCGCCTTGGGTGGAGTAGAGTATGAGGTTGAAGATGAGGATTCAAGCATCAAAGAGTTTGACGATGAAGATGAAGAATTTTTCTCAATTGGAGCCTCTTACAAGCTGTCTTCAAGATGGAGCCTTTCAGCAGACTTGATAGCTAGAAGGTTCTATTTCTTGTATGGGGAAGAAGGGACTCCTTTTGCTATAAAAGATGCTGAGGTTTTGGACTTCTTCTCATTAGGTGCGAAATACTTTGTTATGGATTGGAAAAAGATAGGTGTCTTTGCAGGAGCAAATGTTCTTCTATTTGGAGAGAACGAGCTCTTTGTGAAAGACACATCTGGACAAGATCGTCTTGAAACTTACGACAGTTTTGGATTGAAAATTTATGGTGAGGGAATCTATTCAATTAAAAGCAATATGGAGCTGAAGGCCGGAACTTTCTTGCAAAGAATCACTCACGAATTCTCGGAAAACACTGAAATTGAAAGAACATCCCTTGGGATGAATCTCAACTTCGCATACACAATCTAAATATAAAGAGATTTTGAGATACAAAGATCAAGGCGCCTATGGGGTAGACGCCTTGATTCTTAGCGGGAGGTTTCCCTCCAGTGCTTGATCTACTGGTTACCCATAGCTAGCTGAGCAGTTGGAGGAGAGAACATGATCGCCTTTCCTGCAACGTATGCTGCCATTAATGAGAAGTAGACCAAAGAGGATACGCTAAATTGGTACAAAGATTTCTTCATAACGTACTCCTTGGGGTTATCCATTAGTCATGTTCTAACGCAATGAGGCAATAGGTGATAGTGTTATTGTTGCACTGTGTAAATAATCCATGGCTTTTTCTTAATTTTTAATCCAAAAACAGCGATTTACCTTATAAAACTCTTTGACAAGGTTTTTAGACAAAAGTAAGATTTCCGACAGTTTTACTATAATTATAAATACTTATAATCCTTACTATTTACAGGTGGTACGAATGGAATCTTATGTAATTTATCTCATTCCGGCCCTAGGGCTTTTTGGTCTAATTGTTATGGCCATAAAGTCTGCTTGGGTTAACAAGCAAGAGGCCGGTGACGACAACATGGTTGAGCTTGCTCAACACATCGCTGAAGGCGCTATGGCGTTCTTGAAAGCAGAGTGGAAAGTTCTTGGTTACTTCTCAGTAATCACTGCACTTCTTCTTGGCTGGTCTGGTACATTGGTTGAAACCAGTGACTGGGTAATTGCCATTTCATTCTTAATCGGAGCTGTTTTTTCAGCAACTGCTGGTTATTTTGGGATGAAAATTGCTACTAAAGCAAACGTTAGAACAACTCAAGCGGCTAGAACAAGCCTTACTCACGCTTTAAAAGTTTCTTTTACTGGCGGAACGGTAATGGGTCTTGGAGTTGCAGGTCTTGCTGTTCTTGGTATGGGCGCGTTGTTCATCATTTTTTATAACATGTACGTTGTAACTGTTGGCGGATCTGTTTCTGGAATCGAAATGGAAAAAGCTATTGAAGTTCTTGCTGGTTTCTCTTTAGGTGCTGAGTCTATCGCTCTATTTGCTAGAGTTGGTGGTGGTATCTACACTAAAGCTGCTGACGTTGGGGCTGACCTTGTTGGTAAGGTTGAAGCTGGTATTCCAGAGGACGATCCAAGAAACCCTGCTACAATCGCAGATAACGTTGGTGACAACGTAGGTGACGTTGCTGGTATGGGCGCTGACCTTTTCGGCTCTTATGTTGCAACAATTCTAGCGACTATGGTTTTAGGTAGAGAGATTACTGCTGCTGATAACTTTGGCGGGCTAGCTCCAATCCTTCTTCCAATGGTTATCGCTGGCCTTGGAATCGTATTTTCAATCATTGGTTGTTCTCTAGTAAGAATCTCTGATGACAAAGGAAATGTTCAAGGTGCTTTGAACCTTGGTAACTGGGTTTCAATTATCCTTACTGTTATTGCTTCTTTCTTCCTAGTTAAGTGGATGCTTCCTGAGACTATGAATCTAAGAGGATTTGAATTTACTCAAATGGGTGTTTTCTGGGCAATTGTTGTTGGTTCAATTGTTGGCGCTCTAATGAGTATCATTACTGAGTACTACACTGCTATGGGTAGAAAGCCGGTAACTTCAATTGTTCAACAATCTGATACTGGACACGCTACAAATATTATTGGTGGTCTTTCTGTTGGTATGGAGTCTACAGTTCTTCCAATCATCGTTCTTGCCGCTGGTATCTTCCTTTCTCACCATTTTGCAGGACTTTATGGTGTAGCAATTGCAGCCTCTGGTATGATGGCAACTACAGCTATGCAACTTGCTATCGACGCTTTCGGCCCAATTGCTGACAACGCTGGTGGTATCGCAGAAATGAGTGGTCTACCTGAAGAGGTTAGAGGTAGAACAGATATTCTAGATGCTGTTGGAAACACTACTGCCGCTACTGGTAAGGGTTTTGCAATTGCTTCTGCTGCTCTTACAGCTCTTGCTCTTTTTGCAGCATTTGTTGGAATGAGTGGTATTTCTTCAATTGATATTTATAAAGCGGACGTACTTGCTGGTCTATTTGTTGGCGGTATGATCCCATTTATCTTCTCTTCTCTTGCTATCGCAGCAGTTGGTCGTGCGGCCATGGAAATGGTTAAAGAAGTAAGAAGACAATTTAAAGAACTTCCAGGAATTATGGAAGGAACTACTAAGCCAGAGTATGAGAAGTGTGTTGCTATCTCTACTCAAGCTTCTATTCGTGAAATGGTTCTTCCAGGTGCAATTGCGATTATTACTCCGGTAATCGTTGGATTCGCTTTTGGCCCAGAGGTTCTTGGTGGAACTCTAGCTGGTATCACTGTTTCCGGTGTTCTTATGGGCATGTTTCAAAACAATGCTGGTGGTGCATGGGATAACGCTAAGAAGTCTTTCGAGGCTGGTGTTATGATCAACGGCAAGATGGAGTACAAAGGTAGTGCTGCTCACAAAGCTTCTGTTACTGGTGACACTGTTGGTGACCCGTTCAAAGATACATCAGGTCCATCAATGAACATCTTGATTAAGTTGACAGCAATTGTTTCTTTGATCATCGCTCCACACATCGCTGTAAAAACTGCTGGGCACGGTGGACATGACCACCACGGTCACGGACACAGCAAGGTTGAGCCTAAAGTTGAAATGAAAGCTGAGAAGCTTGAAAAGAAAACTGTAAGCGCGATCATTAAAAAATAATTATACAGGGCCTGGCAACAGGCCCTTTTTTTTGTTTAAAGGAAGGCCATGAAACTTTTAATTACATTTTTCTTAAGCTTTTCTCTACATGCTGTTTGTGTGCATGAGAAAACGATACTTGGTGCTCAATTACCTGAGCTACAAAAGCAGTACGATGTTTATGCCGAGACGGAGAAGGGGAGTTTTAAAAAACTCATCAAAGCTATCTCTATTCAAAGATACAATGTCCAACTTTTGCCAAAGTCTGAGAAGTCTTTTGAAAAATCAGGCCCATTTGATCGCTACAACAGAAAGTACGTTGAGTATTACACCTATCCTAGGATAGTTAAATTTTTGGATGCTAAGCGCGAAAATCTAGACACCATTGGATATGAGATCCAAACCGTGGGAAAAAGCCTTAAAGGTAGAGATCTTTTTTATGTAGGGCCTAAGAGCTTGGATCCTAGCAAAAAGACTATTGTGATGTTTGGCAGACACCACGGGGACGAAGGCACAGCAAACTGGATTATTGAGGGCTTTTTAAATCAGTACATAAGCGACAAATCCTTTAACGAACAATTTCAACTTGTTCTTTATCCAATGGTTAACCCTGATGGGGCCATGGAAAGAAGCAGGTATAACGCCAATGGCAGAGACCTCAATAGGTCTTGGGACACGGAACTTGGAAAAGATGAGATTGTGTCTATCCATGGACACCTAGCTCCAATGCTTAGAAAACTTTCTAAAGTTGTCATTGCTCTAGATATGCATGGCTCTTTTGAGGAAGATTTCATCTACAGAGTTAAAAGGTCTTACAAAGGTGAGGATTTTTACAATCTTCAACAGAAGTTTATAGATGAGCTAGGAATCTATGATCCTTGGCAGAACGGAAACTATATTCTTTCAAATGGACATCCAAAAATGGCCAGGCTTGTTCTTTTGAATCACTATAATCTTCATGCGTTAACTCACGAGACCATCAGAAATATTCGTCTAAAGAACAAAGAGGGGAGAACCAAACAGTCTCTAATTGAGCAAGGCGAAGCCGTGGTCAGTGCAATTTCAAATCTTTACTAAAATCTAAGGCCGTCGTTCGATGGCCTTCTTTTCTACAACTTTTTGAATACCACTTATTACAAGTTCTAAATACTCAAGTAATATCTTGTCCAACCGATAAGAATTTATGCGATTTTTATTCGTAATCTCATTTATTCTCTTTCACACCACAAGCTCCTATGCCAAGGCAGAGGCCGAAAATACTATTCTCGTTTTTGGGAAAAAGCAGCTTTTTGATAATCCAGAGTACAATAAAAAGCTAACTGAGCTTGAGCTTAAACTTGTGAAAAGCTATGAGAGCTTAAACGCTCAGAAGCTTGTTTTAAAAAGCAAAACTTCACCAGCTAAGAGCTGTGAATCTTTAAAGGCAGCTTTTAAAGAAATTAAAATTTGCGAGCTGGATAAAAAATTAAAGCCTGATCAAGAAGTTTTATGCAAGCGCCCCGTGATTGAATCTGCCCACAGCACACTCTCTAAGAATGTGGAGCAAATTTTAAAAACAGACCTAAAATGTGAACTCGTATACTCTCAGGGGGGACTCCCTAAGGTGGTGGGACTTACACCTCTTTGGGCGCAGGAATACACCGGAGCTGACCTTCTCAGAAAGCGAATAGTTGAAGAGGGAATTGACACTACAAGAGCAAAAGAGCTTATTGGCATTCTAGATTCTGATTTAGACAAACATGGAGAGCAGGTTAGCAATTTAATTGCCGGTGATAAGGTTTCCAGTTTAATTCCCATGGACCAAAATCTTGGCTACAACCAAGGGATTAGGCCCAGTGACTATTTAGACTATTATGAGGAGTGCTCTAAGGGTGACAGTTGTTCAAAATATATAAATCACTCTATGGGATGGGGAGGTATCGAGGCTATCAAAGAGGTCGCCTCTAAGCTTCAGGAGGAGCAAGGCACAGTTTATGTTACCTCCGCTGGTAATTTCTCTAGAAGAGTTGATTCATTGAAAGAAGAGTTGTCGAATGCCGGACAAGCAATATTAGTGGGAAGCCACGGTCCTGATGGCACTTACTCCGATTTTAGCAACTATTCAGAAGAGGTGCTCGTTTCAGCTCCATCTGGCCTTAAAGTCTTAAGTTACGACTATGATGGAAACCCACTTCTTTTTGGCGGAACAAGTGGTGCCACCCCTCAAGTTACGGCTGCTCTCGCAAGTTTTGAGTTGATAAGCGGTGTCTCCCTCGATACAAAAATCAGTAAAGACCTGCTTAAAAAAACAGCAATAAAGTTTCCAAAAGATCCAGACTCTAAGCTTCTTGGCGGTGGTTTTTTAAATACTTATAAAATAGGGATGCTTGCTTTTAAGGCCAAAGAGCTTTGCCAGGAGGCCTCTGACAGGACTACCTGTGGCAGAAAACTTCTAACCAATGATGAGTTTTATGAAATTGATGTGGATGAGGAAGCTCATAAGAATTTTGAACAGGCCTTTCCAGCTTGTTCAGGAAATTTTTCAAGCTTAAATAAAGCGAGCTGTGGGGATAAGAAGATTGCATTGGAAAACTTTAGAAAGGCCGCGCTTCTGTCCTCTAACCCTGATATGTGGTCAGGTCTTTCTTGTGTCTATAAAGAACTTGGCCAACATGAAAACGCAAAATATTACGCAAAGCTTGCAAGGGGTAGCAGGTTTCATCCTAGAACAAATCTATCAAAATTATGGGCAGGTGAACTTGCTGAGGTGCTCGGAAATGAGCCATTCTCTGAGGGCTTGGAGAAAGCTATTGTTGACCACCTTGCTAAAGGTGGCTATGGGCTCAAGTTTGCCCACGATCGATTCACTGGCAATAAATCCCTAATAATTCAGGCCTTAGAAAATGATGGAAGTAAGCTCTCATTTGTTTCAGAAGAGCTTAAAAGTGATCGGGAAGTGGTGCTGACCGCTGTGAAGTCCAAAGGTGGAAGTATTGAATATGCAGCCGACTATCTCAAAGCGGATAAGGAGGTTGCAAAGGTGGCCGTAAGACAAGATGGTAAATCCTTAAAACATATCTCAAAAGAACTTCAAGATAGTAAAGAAATTGTATTGGATGCAGTTAAGCTGGCACCTAGCTCTCTGCAATTTGCTTCTGAAAGGCTTAAAGGTGATAGGGAGGTTGTGCTTGCAGCGATAAAGAATGACGGGCAAGCGCTAGAGTTTGCATCAGAAGAAATTAAAGCACAGAAAGATATAGCTCTAACTGCTATTAAGAACGGTGGATCATTAAAAAATGTAAGTCCAACACTCAAATCAGACGAAGAAGTGGTGCTCGCAGCTTTAGATAAATTTGGTGCAGAACTTAGGTACGCCGCCGAGAAATATAAAAATGATCGAAAAATAGTACTTATGGTCATAAAGAAATATGGATTGGCCTTAAAGTATGCTTCACCTGAATTACAAAACGATAAAGAAATTGTTATGAAAGCGATTGAAAATGACCCTAGCGCGTTTGAGTACGCTTCTCCAGGGCTTCGAAATAATAAACAGATTGTGTCGCTCGCCACTGAGAATTACACATATCCTTTAAAGTATGCCTCCGAAGAAATCAGAGGGGATAAAAACTTTATGAAAGACTTAGTTAAAAAGGAATGGTCAGCGTTGGAGTTTGCAACTGACGAATTGAAGAATGATAGGGAACTTGTGTTAAGTGCCATGAGCTCCTCGGCCTACGCCTATGAATATGCCTCCAAAGAACTCCAAAATGATAAAGAAATTATTGAGATTGCAGTGAAAGGCACGGGGTATGGCTACTTGGAAAGAAACCACCCCGCGATTATTGAGAAACTTAAAGATAATTCTGAGTTTATTGCCCGTCTTAAAACATATTAGGCCTTTATCAGTTTACTGGAAGTAATAGAAAGTAATAAACGCTTTAAAACTCTATACACCAAGAAGTCGCCTGCCCCCCCTAAGTAATACTGAGTTTATCCGAGATTCTGTTGAAAGATGGGACTTAGTTCTTCCCAAGGTCCTTGAAAAGTCTAAAGATGACCAACGGTTCATGGCAATTTAAAGGTAAATCCAATATTTAAAATTGAAGGTTGTATCTAATTGATCTGGTGAATTCTTCGGTGGAGTAAAACCCTTTTGCAAAAATCTTAATCTATGTTAAGGTTCATTCAAACGTTTGTTTGAAAAAGGTGAACCTATGAAATTTATATCGATGGCGTTATTGTTAGCAATAAACGCTTATGCTATTGAAATTACTGAAGAATCGTTGCTTGAGTATGCTAAAAAGAGCTCTCCAAATTTAGATGAAATTGAGTCTAAGCTATTGAAAGCACAGTCGGACTACGCTCAGGTTATGGATGGGCTCGGTACAAGTGTTTATACTGGGTATAACCATACATCTACTCAAGAGAGGGCAGTTAACCCTTTCTTTCCAGTTTATTCACCAATAAACCAATACCAAGCTGGAGTTATTAAACCAACCAAGTATGGAGTTAAGGCCGAGTTGGCCGTCTCTGTAGATCAGCGATCTGGCTCAAGTGAACAGCAAGTGTTTGAAGACATTCATACAACGATTTATGGCCTCACACTAACTATGGACCTTTGGAAGGACCTTTTTGGAAAAGTTACTCAAAGAAAAATTGAGAATGCAAAAGTGGCCTATAAGAGTGCGCAGCTTCAAAGGGAAGTAGAACAGAAAACTTATTCTGTGGCCGTTAGAAGAATTTATTGGGCACTAGTTGCAAACAATGAAAAGAAAAAGATTTCAGAGTCCTTGTTGGAAGCATCGATCGCTCAAACTAATGACGCTAAAAAGAGGTTAAAAGCAAATATATCCGATAAAGGTGAAGTTGCCCGCTACGAAGCCCAGGTCGCTCAAAGAAAAGGAAGTCTTTTATTGCTTAGATATGAGAGGGAAGCTCTTTTAAAGCAACTAAAAGATTTAGTTCCAAGTCTTAATGGAAAAGAGATCGCTCTTGGTAGTTATAACCTTGACCAGACTCTTGGTGAAGTTTTGTCATGTGCAGCTCTAATTCAGACTAAAAAAGATGCACCAATGGATTTCACCAAGTATGATGAAGTTGCCAACCTTTTAAAGGAAGTTCAAAAGAATCAAACAACAATTGATAGCACCTACGATGATATTGACATCAGCTTATCCACGACTTTTAAACAAACTGGCTTGGGTAGCGATCAAGAGGGAACTGATCGCTTTGAAGGGTCTTTTCAAAAGTCTCTTGATGATATCTCTGACAATGACAGATCAGGATTTGAGGCAGCTCTTTTAGTGACTGTTCCATTGGGCAAGAAGGCCTCAAACACTGAGGACGTTATTAAAGAATACAATAAGAAGCGTTTGGCGGCCCAAATCGAAAGCACTCAAAATAATATATCTACAACTCACAGACAGATTTCAGAGTCAATAAAGATCTTGGGAGATGTTATTGGCGTTCAAAAGGTCAATAGCGAGCAACTTAAAATTAGGGTTGCGGATATGAGAAAGAAATACAATCAAGCAAGAATTCAGGTAAATGACCTTATTCAAGATCAAGACGCGCTTTTTTCAAGCGACTTATCAATTGTTGATACAAAACTAAATGTATTAAGCACGCTTCTTGACTACTTTGCCGTTTTTACTGAAACACCTTGCTCTTTTAACAGGATATAAACATGAACAGATTAATACGTTTCTTCTTAGAGAATCATAAACTAACGATCATTCTCTCGATGATGTTTATCATCTTTGGAATTATGGGACTTTTTACCCTAAACGCGGAATCTTATCCTACTGTAAACTTTGCCACAGCGACAATTGAGACTAGATACACTGGGGCAACGGCAGAAGACATAAGAACGAAAATCACCAAGCCTATTGAAGACAAAATTAGAGAGGTCTCTGGCCTGAAAGATGTGAGGTCTGTCTCAAAGTCCGGCCTATCTTCCATATATGTTCGAGTTGATATGGATAACGAGGATGAGGAAGAAGTTTTAGAGGAGCTTCAAAAGGCCGTGGACAGTGTTAGTGACCTACCTTCAGATTTAAGAGAAGATCCTGTTTACACGGAAATTAACTCAGAAGAATTTCCTGCTGTTGAGTTGGCAATTACCGGAAGCAACGAAAATAGAGCAAGAGACTTGATGTCTGACCATCTTAAAGAAGAACTTGAAGATAGCAAGAAGGTTAAAGATGTTCGTTTAGTTGGCTGGACAAAAAGACAGTTTAACATTCGTCTTGATCAGAAGAAAATGGAAGGCCTGCACATTGGGCTGGAAGAAGTACTCAGAAAAGTTAGACAAAGAAACGTTGATATTCCCGGTGGAGAGCTTAAAGGAAATGGCACAAAAAAACTCATTCGGGTTGAAGGAAAAGTTCAGAGTGTGGAAGAGTTGGGTGAGGTTGTTGTTCGTTCAAACTTCAGTGGAAAAAGCATCCGCTTAAAAGACATCGCAACCATTGAAGACTCTGCCGAAGACGCCACCATCCTATCAAATTTTAATGGAAGGCCTGCAACATTTCTTATTGTTAACAAAAAAGGCGGAGCAGATACTATTGCTTTGGTTGATGAGGTAAACGCAATTGTAGAGAGATTTAAAGAACAATATAAAGATCAATTTGAAATCACTATATATAACAACGAGGCGCTAAAGGTTAGGAAAAAACTTGATATTCTCTCCTCAAACGCTCTTTCTGGGCTTGCCTTAGTAATTTTCTTTTTGTTCTTGTTTCTTCCCGGCAAGATTGGGGTTATGGCCAGTATTTCACTTCCTCTGGCGGTTCTAGCAACGATTGGCTTTATGCCGGTGTTTGGAATGAACTTGGATGCCATTACAATTTTGGCACTTGTGATTGCTTTGGGAATGATGGTTGACAACTCTGTTGTAATCTCTGAAAACTTTGCCCGATTAAAAAATGATGAAGGGATGAGGCCATTTGAGGCGGCACTAGAGTCCGTAAGACAACTTTGGCTGCCAATTACCTGTACTGCCTTCACTACAGTTGCTGCATTTCTTCCAATGCTTGTAACCAAAGGAATTATGGGGCAATTCATTAAGTACATTCCAATTGTAGTTTGTATTGCCTTAATGCTTTCACTTGTAGAGAGTTTTTTCCTTTTGCCTATGCGACTGAGATTTTCTGGCTCTGGAGGCAAAAGTTCAAAAGTTCAAGAAGAACACACACCTGAAAAGGATTGGTTTCATAAGTTCATCGTAAAGTTTGAAGCTATGATGGAAGTTCTGGTCAGGAGAAGAATCTTGGTTCTTTTTGGTTTTGGCGCAATTATTTTTGGATCTCTTATTCTAATGGCAGTTGGAAATAAGTTTATTCTTTTTCCAGCAGAGCAGACAGAGATTTATGTTGGAAGAGTTGAGATGCCAAGAGGAACCACTCTTGAAGTTACGGATAAAAAAATGGCCGAACTTTCAAAGGAAATCAAAGAGCAAATGGGGGACTGGGCAAAATATGTGACAGCAAGGGCCGGGGTCTCAAGCTTGGGCCCAACAGATCCTAAGGGTGGAACAGGTGACATTCATGGGCTTGTATTGGTATATGCTTCAGATTTCGCAAAGTACAACATCGATGATCCAGAATACCTTGCAAGGCTTAGAAAGGTTGGCCTTGATGGCTCTGCCAGTCTAAGTTATGAAGCTCAGGTAAATGGGCCGCCAGTTGGAGATGCAATCAACGCTACTTTCAGATCCAATGACGTTAAATCTTTGGATGCCGTTATAGGTGCAATCAAAGATAGGCTTTCAAAGGTGGAGGGTGTCAGAGATTTAAAGGTAAACGATATATTGGGCGAGCAGGAAGTTAAGGTTCTTATCGATTATCCCAAGGCAGACCAGCTAGGACTTTCTGTTGATGCTATTGGAAACGCTATAAGAACGGCATTAAGTGGCACAATGGCCAGTCAGGTCATTCTCAACAATAAAGAAGTAGACTTAAATGTTAGATATAAAGACTCTTACCGAACTGGACAGCAGGATATCTCAAGCATAAAAGTAATGGATGCTATGGGCAACCTTGTGCCTGTTAGCACTGTTGCCAAGACTGAGTTAACTTCTGGACAATACGAGATAAAGCGTTTTGACTTTAAAAGATCAAAAACTCTAAGTGGCGGAGTGGATGAGAGCTTAATCACAAGTCAGGAGGCAAATGGGCTCCTTAAGAAGTATTATGACGAAATAAACAAGGACTATCCTGGTGTATCTCTTGTCTTTGGTGGACAGGCCGAATCGACAAAAGAATCCATGCAAAGTTTAGGTCAGGCCGGAATTCTTGCCTTAATGGGAATTTTTGGTCTGTTGGTATTTCTTTTTGGCTCTTATATAAGACCTTTAATTATCATGAGTACCATTCCACTAGGATTGATTGGATTCTCTGTTGCCTTCTTTTTTCATGACAGACCTGTGTCATTTATGGCGTTGATTGGAATCATTGGTCTTGCAGGAATTATTGTAAACTCGGGTATTGTTCTGATATCCTTTATTGAGCAGCTTAGAGAAGAGGGCAAGATGGGCCTTGATGAAATTTTAGTTAAAGCTAGTGGAATGAGAGTGAGAGCTGTTCTTGTAACGAGTTTAACTACAATCTCAGGACTATTGCCTACTGCTTATGGAATTGGGGGCTCAGACTCAATGCTTATTCCAATGACTCTTGCCATGGCATGGGGACTTACAAGTGGGACTGTTCTTACTTTAATTTGGGTTCCATGCGCTTACGCTCTACTCGAAGACTGGAATCGATTTTTACATAAAGTTCCTGTTCTGAACTTCTTTGCAACAACTAGCAAAGAGCATGAGAATGAGGGAATTCAAGAAAACGAGCAGGTCGAGTCAGAAGCTGTGGTTGTGCAGGAGAGATTACAATGACAGATAAAGATACCAAAGGAAAAATTCTTAAAATTGCTCATGAGTTGTTTTCTCAAAAGGGCTATGATGGCGTATCTGTGCGTGAAATTTCAAGTGCTGCGGGGGTGAATATCTCCGCAATTAGCTATCATTTTGAAAATAAAGAAAAGCTCTTTCAAGAGACAATTAGAAGTAGCATGACTGAGATGTCTAATACAGTAAAAGAGCTAAGAGAAGCTCTTGGCAAAAGTTCCACCAGTGAACTTGCATTAACGATTTATGACTACTTTATTAAAAACTCTGAAAATTTAAAGCTCTCCTTTAAAATGTTCGTCATTGACGCCCACATATTCCCTCACGATGCAGGCCAGGAAGATGACTTCATTGGGCCTCCCGGAGGGAAGGTTATTTTCGATTGTATTATGGAAGAGTGTCCAAATGCGAAAGAAGACGACGTTATCTGGGCGGTGAGAACAATTTTTACTCAAGTAGTACACAAGGCACTTCTAATGAGCAGTCATTGCGTAAATCATAATGCCTGCAAAAATATGAGTATCGAAGACACGAGAAGTCACATCGCACGTGTCGTGCGTGTAGTTCTAAATGACCTGTAGTAGGGTTAAAATGCATCTTGCACTGCGTTAGTTTGGGCCGTTTAGGCCCCAAATTCTAAAAAAACTCCTAAATTTAAGTCAAATCAGTGTCTAAGTTTTGGCATCTCTTTTGCTCAAGTACTGTCATCAGTTCCAAACAGGATGTTTGGTTTTAATCGCAAGGATGCAGTTGTCGACTTGAGGGTGTTATGCGATTTAACCACTTTGTTCTTTTAACCTTTATGTTTATGTTGGCCAATAACACTGCAAAAGCGCAGAGTTCCACGGCCACATCTAGTGCTTCTACAAGTTCGACGGTGGTATCAAAAAACAAGCTCAGCGGAAAATTTTCATTCGGTGGTAGAAGTGACTTTCAGGAGACTTCTTCATCTGAAAAAAGTTACAGCTCCGAATATGAGATTGCTTTGGGCTATCAAACTGACGCTGAAAACTCGTTTTCTCTTAATGTTCCATTCGAAAAAGAGCTAAGTGGTGCCTATGAAGCAAGGTTTCAGCTTGATACAAGGTTAAGTCACACTAGAGCGGATTTATACCAGTATAAAAATTTGAATCTCTCTTTTAAAAGCTCTTTGGTTTATCCAACTACAGAGATAAGTAAATTAGAAAGAGAGATGGTCGCTGGGTTTGAACTCTCGCCAATATTTAGCTTTGATCTAAATAAGTATGCCACAGGTCTAAGTTTTATATATATACCAAGATACAGAAAAGATTTTCACAAATACACGGTAGATAGAAGTGGCAACCAAATTAGCGAACAGTCTTTTCTTAGTATTTTTGTTCTTAATTACAACTTTTGGGAGAAGTACACTTTTCAAAGTGCTCTGGTTTATGTCAACTCCTGGCGGTACGACGGAGCACAAGGCTTTGACAGCTATCTAACAGTCCAAGAGCTTTCAGCTCAAATAACACCCAAGCTAGGTTTAACACTTGGGCTTGAAACAGCAGCAGCATTGGTTAACCCGGAGCGAGGAGAAAGCAAAGGGATTCAAATATTTGATAAGGAAGTATCACAGGTTTACGGCAAGGCAAGCGTCGTTTTTTAAACAAGGAGGAAGAGTGTTTAAGAGTTTCACGCCAATGGTTTTAGCAACAGTTTTTCTCGCGGGTTGTGCAAAAGAAAAAGCGTATGAGGAAAACCAGGAAAGAATTATTAACCAACTAAAAGGAGTTGAACACTCCAAGAGCGCGTTTGATTGCACGGTTGAGGATCCGTGCTTATGGGTGCCATCAGTAACAGACACACCTTACAATGTGGCGGCATCAAGACCGTTTTGGCAAGGGGATGAGAAGCTCGTTGTAACGAAATTTAGTGAAGACAAACTTCAAATATTACAAATAGAAGAGGATGAAAGATTTAGCGATAATATTAACAACTTCTCTCCAGTTGCGGAATTTGAAGTAGAACATGTTGATTACAAATGTGATGAAGATGCTTTGGGGAAGTGTTCAAATGTAGAAGTAGAGGATGACACCAAAACATGGGAAGAGAAAAAATATGCAAGACTTGAGGATTTAAGTATCGTTGAAAAAAACTCTTTGCCAATTCAGTTTAATGAGCTGTTTCAGGCGGGGTGTTATTCCAAAGTTGGTCAAAGCTTTGTTGGAGATCAAAAAGTAAAGGTAGAGCCAGGGGCGGTAAATATAAAGGTGAAAGTCTCTTATGAGGCAAATCCAAACTGTGTCATGCTCAAAGAAATGGAAGATTTGAGATACCTGTCTTTTACTGTGGACTATCATTACTCACTGGTTAAGCTTTCAAGTATTGCAGATCCCAACTACGAAAAAGTTGAGTACCCATCGGTTGATGAGAGTTACTTTGGCTTTTTTAAAACTGTAAAAAAGAAGAAAACTGTAGACAACCATGATCACTACATGGGCCTTAGAGAAAGTTATATGAATAGATGGTCTCCATCCAAAAAAGAGGTGGTCTACTATCTAAATGAAGATTTTTACCGTCCTAAATTTGCAAGTATCTTAAAGTCTACAGAAGAAGCAATAAAAACTGTAAACTTGTCTTTGGCCAAAGCAAACGCCGACATGAGAGTTGTTCTCAAAGACGGAAGAGGTAAAGACATTGGAGATGTTCGCTACAACTTTCTAGTTTTAGTTGATGATCCACAGGCCTCCGGGGTTATCGGTTATGGGCCTAGTGTTGTGAATCCGCAGACAGGGGAAATTCTAAACGCAAGAACTGTTATGTATTATGGAACCATCAAGAAGTTCATCTCTCAGGCCTATGATGAAATGGTGGATGAGGGTGTATCAAGCTTCAGTGCTCAAAATATGGGCACTGGTACTCAGCCCATGAGTGCATCACTGCCGTCCAATTTTGTAGAAAAGGCAAGAAATGTGGAGTTTTCAAACTTTGATTACCTTCAAGGTGTTTGGCAAACAAGTTTTGATGAGCTTTTAACTATGAATAAAAAGCCTCAAGGGATGGACAGTGAGACCATGAGTCACTCTTTGAAGGCCTTTAGAGAAAAAATGGATCTTCTTTCAAAACAGTGCTTTTATCACGCTTCAAACGTAAACTTTAATTCCGCGGTGGAGGTTTCAGGAAATGCTTACACAAAGAAATGGGATGAGTTGACAGAGGCTGAGCGGGAGAATGTAATCGCAGAAATATTGCCACTTGTGTGGAAGCCAACATTAGTTCATGAGTTTGGACATAATTTAGGACTTCGTCATAACTTTTATGGCTCAACAGACTCGGAAAATTTTTACAGTGAGAAAGAAAGAGAAGAGCTTGGAATTGATCGTGAAGTAACTTATTCATCAATAATGGATTATAGCTATTCAAACCTTAACCAATTGTCAGTGATGGGGAAGTATGATGTTGCTGCACTTAAATTTGCTTATGCAAGAGAAGTAGACACTAATGATGGATCCGTTGTTGGGGTAGATGGCACTTTAGCTTCTATGCTTAATAGTAACAAGTTTGCACAGACCCAACCTAAAAAATTTAAGTATTGCTCAGATGAACATGTTGGCAACAATCCCTTGTGCAACCGTTTTGATGAAGGCACTACAAATGTTGAAGTTGTTTCCCACTATATCAACAACTATAAGAAAAATTATAGTCGTCGAAACTTTAGAAACAGAAAATATGATTTCTCTGGACGCTATGGAGATTGGAACTATGCCATCTCGGCATTTAATACTCTGTCTGGAATTCGTCAGTTTTTTGATCAATACGACCAAAGAATGTTCAATGGCGACTATGACGAGGAACCAAGTGAATACTTAAAGGATGTTAAAAATGCAAGTGATCTGGCCTTTGACGCTTTGATGAATATTGTTGAAACTCCGGCCTACCACTGTATGGAAGTTTTTGTTGAGGATGGAAAGGTAACGAAAATTGGAAGAGTGCTTCCTTTTAGCGAGATGGCAAAAGGAACCAAACTTGAAGAGTATGGAATAACCTTTGATATCGTTCATGGCTGTGAGTTCTTAAGTTACTACGAAGGACAGGACTCAAATAAAATGTATTTTTCATTTGGAAAATACTTTAATAACTCTTTGGACCTGACTGTGCCTTTTGATCAAAAACTTCAGGGAGATACTTCACAGATTGACGCTAGAGGCTTCTGGATGGATAAAGTTGTGGCATCAATTATGTTGTCTACACGTTCTCAAGCACCAACTACGATTGGAGCCGCATCAAATGGTAACTTCTTGGACTATCCTCGATATAAGGAGCGTTTCATGAAATTTATGGATGGACTTCTTAATAACAAGTTTACAAAAGAGGTTGAAGTGAAGACCGGAGAACGAGTCGTAGGAAAGTTGCCTCTTACCTATACCTTTGAGAGCAGCCATAAGATTAACAAGTCTTATAACCCTTACGTTAACTTTGTTTTTGGTCTTGATAAAACGCAGAATGACTTGAAAAGTGTAATGCTTGGCTTTTTAAAGAAAAACTTTGATTCCTCTTCTCAGGATGTGGACTTGAGCCGGGATGTGAATCTTTATCATGACTTCAATGCGTATGCGTTGTCGCCAAGAGTAGATGTAAGTCGCTACAACTACGATAAAATTGTTGAATTCAAAAATACATCTGGAGATGTTGCTTACAGATTCGGAGCTTATGACTACAACACACATGCTGTAGAATTGAGTAAAAAGAAAGCTGTGGTGGATCAAATTGAGAGTTTATCACAAGAATCTGCAAAATTACTTCTAGATACTATGGTTTCAATTTCAGGAGCATCTGATGCTGACGCCGCTCAGGGCATAATCTCGGCAATTGAGGATGAAAGTGTAAAGCAGTTGGTTGAAACAAGTTCTTCAGATGTTGTCGACTATCTAAACGGTAATCTTACATTAAAAGGTATTTTGACTTCGTTTATATCTTTAACTAAATAAAATCAATAACAAGGCCTCCCGAGTGGAGGTCTTTTTGTATGTGGAACTTTTCGTCTATTTTTGCTAAATTCTAGCAATGGAACAATCAGAAAAGGCAAAGGACATACAAAAAGTAACCGTGGTAGGGGCGCTAATAAATATCTTATTAAGTGCATTTCAACTTTCTATGGGTGTTGCTTTCCACTCTAATGCTTTAATTATGGATGCCATTCACAGCCTTTCGGATCTATTTACAGATATTTTTGTTTTTATTATGACCAAAGTCGGTAGAGCTGGACCTGATGAAAATCACCCGTATGGGCATGGAAGGTTTGAAACTATTGGTGTTGTTGTTCTAGGCAGTACCTTAATTGCTGTCGCTGTTTTACTTGGTTGGCAAAACGTTGAAAGATTGTTGTCAGGGGGGGAACTTATCTCTCCCGGTGGTTGGGCCTTGGCGGCACCTGTTGCTGCCATAATCTCAAAAGAGATTCTTTTTAGATACACACTTTCTGTAGGCCAAAAAGCAAATGCCAAAATTATAATAGCAAATGCTTGGCATCACCGAAGTGATGCTCTCTCATCTATTGTGGTTCTCTTTGGAGTGGGGCTAGCAAGTTATGGATTCCCGTGGATGGATTCAGTAGCTGCCATAGCGGTGGCCGTGTTCATTGCTAAAGTAGGTGCTGACTTTGTTTACGATTCAGTAAAAGAGCTCGTAGACACAGCCCTTGAGCCAGAGCTTGTAGCTGAAATTGAAAAAGAGTTCAAAAAATCTCCAGGGGTTAGAGGTGTTCACAATCTAAAGACAAGAAAAGTTGGAGATGCAGCTCTAGTAGATGTTAATATTGAAGTCGATTCAAAAATCAGTGTAAGCGAAGGCCATGAAATTGCCACTCGCTCCGCAAAGAAAATAGTCAACAAGTTTGAGGATGTTGTGGATGTTACGGTGCACACCGATATTGAACATGATCACAAAGAAGGGCAATACTTTATTGATCCTGAGATGAAAAATAAAACACCAATACGTTCTGAAATAGATAGAGAAGTCTGCCAAGTTTTGGAAAAACACGGGCTAAAGCATAGCTTTCACAAACTACAGATTCACTACATCAATAATCAAGTTCATCTCGATTTATACTTTAAAGACTCAAAGGTTGGAGATTCAAGCGATATCGTTAAAAGCGACATCCTTTCATACGGTTGGGTCCAAGAAGTTGAAATCTTTATTAAAGTCTAATAGGAGGGCCAATGGAATATATTATCGTACACAACCCAAGGTGTTCAAAGAGCAGGCAGGCCATGGAACTTTTGCAATCAAAAGGCATCACCCCAAAGGTCGTAGAATATTTGAAAGATGGTGTTGATGAGAGTTTTCTTCACAATACAATGAAAGCATTGGGTAAAAGACCTAAAGAAGTGGTTAGAACTAAAGAAGAGGAATTTAAAAAGCTAGATCTTGATATGGAGGATGACAATGCTGTCGTTAAGGCGATGGTAGCTCACCCAAAAATAATTGAAAGACCGATAGTGATAAAGGGTGAGCGGGCAGTTGTAGGCCGTCCACCGGAAAATGTCCTGGAGTTAATCTAGTTTTTGTCTGAGCTTGGTGGACGAGACCTCTTCATGAGGGTGTCTACCAAGGAATACAATATTTAAGTTGGGAGCAATCTGCTTGAGTCTAAGAACTTGCTCCTCTTTTATTGATGGGTCGTCCATTCTGCTTGCCACGTACAAATTAGAAAGCTTATTTAATAGATCTTCAGCGTTAGTCCACCTATCAATTGATGCAAAAGAGTCAAAGCCTAAAAGCAGCGAAAGGTCTTTGTGTGCAAACTCTGTTTTTAGTTCAGAAATCCACGCTGAGGTTGGATTCTTTTTGTTGAGTGCCAGGAAACCGTCGAAAATGAATGCATGCTCTCTTTTAGTTAGAATTTCTTTTTCTATGAAAGAGAGATCGCAGTGTTTTTTCGCAACGAGTTCTTTAAATGGATTGTGATCTGGGGCCACAATTAGAACTTTCTCATTGGGTAATAGCTCCACACAACTGGAGTGTCCTGAGTGCCATGGGTTAAAGCTTCCCGCAAAAAAAACGAGTTCTTGTGCACTCTTTAGGGTTTCATTTGAATTTATAAAGGTGGTTAAACTCATAGAACCACTTCAATTGGATTATTAAGAACGATTTCTTCTTCATTTAAACTGCACTGGTAAGCAAGAATCTCAACACCTTTGCTCTGAGCTTCAACAAGAAGCTGAGCGTAGGTTGGATCAATATCCTTTGCTGGGGAAAAGGTATTGGCATCAGTTCTATTGATCACATACAACATACATGCTCTAAGCCCTTGCTCTTTAATCTCCATAAGATCTCTTAAGTGTTTTTGTCCTCTTGTGGAGACGGCGTCTGGAAACAACGCTTTTTCACCATCTATCAAAGTGACATTTTTAACTTCTACGTAGCAGTCTTCTTTGTTGCCGTGGGAGCTTAAAAAGAAATCAATTCTTGATTCTTTGTATTTCTTCTCCGGTTTTACGTCTTCGTAGCCAATAAGCTCTTCGATTACTCCATCATTTAAGGCCTCATGAACTAGCTTGTTGGTTAAACCAGTATTCACACATATCCAAGAGTTTCCATTGTGGGTCATCTCTAGAGTGTATTGAAGCTTTCTTTTTGGGTCGTCAGCATGAGTTACCAAGACTTTCCAATCAGGTCCCCAGCACTCTTTCATTGAGCCGGTATTTGGGACGTGTGCATTGATTTGCTCGCCGCTATCAAGAGTAATATCTGAAAGAAAACGCTTGTAACGCTTCTGGATTGTGCCTAGGCTTGTCTTTTTAGTGAATTTCATGAACAGAGCTTATAAAAAAGGCAAAAAAAAGGCCAGACGTTTGTCTGGCCCTCTTTATTTGGATTGTGAAATCTTAAAGATCAATTCCGTTTTCTTCTAGAGCTTTACCGTGAAGTTCGTTCACGATTGCTTTCATAGTTTGCTCAGAAGTTTGGAAGTTTTGAGCAGCTTGAGAGATTACCTCGTTTAGCTCAGCATTGTTTCCAACCATTGCTCCTGCTACCGCACTTGCAACTTTGTTCGGGTTAACACCGTAAAGTTTTTCAGCGAAGTCAGCAACGTCTTCAGAGCTTCTGTCTTGAAGAGCAGCAAAGTCTTTTACATTTTTAGCGATTTTCATAGCTTGATCATTGCTTAGAGTGAATTTCTCAGCGTAAACTTCAGCAGTTTTTGCTAGAACGTGAGCTTCTCTGTCAGCAAGTTTTTCACTCATGTCAAGTTCTTGAGCAAGAGACCCGTCTTCGTTGTAGTACTCCCAGTAGCAGTCATCGTACATGTAGTAACCCCAGTAGTCGTATACTGGATAGCAGTTGTAGTACCATTGTGGCTCGTAGTAAGATACAGTCCCGCTTCCATTACAAGAAACTAGACCCATTAGCATAAGAGCAGAAAATAGAACGCTTAAACTTTTTGTCATGATTATCCCCTTTGTTGTTTTTCGAAACCCTGTTTTCCCTGTGGTTTTCTTATTTTTATTATCCCCGTTTTAATTTGGCATCAATTTTAGCCTAATAAAGTCTTGCGCAATTTTTGCTCTTTTTCCCCGAAGCAGCTAAAAATTGGCGCCGTTTTGTCTCCGAACATAGCGTCAATTACACCTTTTGGAGAAAAACAATTAGTTTTCATTTATAGGTGGGATCAAACTGATACCAACCCTGAAAAACTCTAAGCGGACATTATGCAAAATAGAATCTAATGGAAATATCCCCTGTAAAATTTTCATCTCAAGGGATGACTTGTATAACCTTTGTATTAGTTGGGCAGACAAAGTATTGGTTGTCGTTTTCAGAAATACCTGCAAAAGAGCAGCCCTTCGTTGCAAAAGTCTGTCCGTGTGCACTTCTTTCTAGTTTGTCTCCATTTGGCATAATCAGCTCTGCGCCAATGCCTGGTGAAAAAGAGTCTCTAAGAAAGAGTCCAAGAGAATTGGATAGAATGTTGTGTTTTATTCTAGATGCACCCGTTCTTGATGGTATTAACGAGTCACCATACCCTAAATGGTTTCTTGTTTGGTATATTGCCTTTTCACCGTCAAAAGATAGCACTCTTAAAACTGGATCTGAGTTTGGGGACGAGACAAGTTTTCTTCTTATTTTTAACTCATTGTTTGAAAACTCTATGGAAATCACTTTTTGATCGTTAAAGCTTGGTTCAAAAAAGAACGCATTGTCTGAACTGGCGTTAGCCAGAGGAAGTGGCCTCATATTTAGCAGATCTAGGTAAGGAGAGAGGTCAAACTTTTGTTTTAGCTCTAGTCCTTCTCCAACTTCATAAATGGAGTAGTTCTTATAAAATCCAAAACTGTCGGCAGCAATTAGGAATGCCTTTTGATTCTTGTCTTTTTTATAAAGATAATGCAGTGGTAATTCATCATTTGGAAGGGGGATTGTCCAAGGACCCTCTGGAGTCATGATGTATACTCTGTTTATTTTGAGCTCTGGTTTCTCACTTTCCCATATACCATAGCTTGGTCTTTGGGAAACTGGTCTTTCACCCACACCAATCCAAGTGGGAACCATTCGACCTTTTCGTTTAATCCAATTGAATTTGCCAGGCATCGCAACTAATTCATTGTCAAATTGGTTGTCGGGAGCTATCGCCATGTCGAGTTGGTTAAACTCGCTGTCAAACACTTTGAACTTCGTAAGCTTTTCTGTGGAACTTATAACTTCCATCAAAGTGATTACGTACTCCTCGGTGCCGTCTAGATCTAAGTCAACTTTGCTAAGGTTTAGGATGATCGGGGACTTCTCTTCAAGCTTGAACCAGGCCTTCTTTGTATGTCCGGCAGCGTTTTCTTTTAAGAGAGAAAAAAAGTGGATGTCGTTTACTTCTTTTGCAACAAGTATGTCTTGGAGACCATTCCCAAAGTGGTCTTCAAATAGGTGAAAACTAGCATCTCCTATACTTTTGTCAGCGTAGAGCTCTGATGATTTTTGAGATAGTGAGGTGTCAGAGCCATCCACTATATTCAAGGCCTTTGCTTGTATATAATATTCTTTCACTTCGTGATCGCTTTCAATTTTAAGCTTAAATATATAGTCCGCTCTTTGTGCTCCAGTGGAAACGATGTTTACTCTTGTTTCAAACTCTTCCTTTGGTCCGGCCTGAAAGCTATATGTTGATTTTGGCAAGAAAATACCTTCTTGGCCTTCATGGGATATCGTCACCTTAACATTCACTTTGTCTGTGCCTAGATTCTGAAGTTTTAACAGAAAAGATTTTGTGTCTTTTGACCAGTTTATCAAGGCCGGAGATTTATTTTGGATCGAAATGAATGAGTTAGTCGTTTGATTTAGAGATGACTTGAAATCCACATTGCCATGTCTAACGGACTTGCGCTGAGTATTTCTAGCTCCTTTGAAAAGCTTAATCTTTGCCTCTTCAGGTGTAAGACCTAGGTTTAAAAGTCTTGCAAGCACAGCAGTTACATAAGGTGCGGCCTGGGAGGTTCCAGAGAGATATTCATAATTATCATCTGCTGTGAAAAATCTTGATCGCTTTCCTGTGGGCCAGGCACCTAAAATTTGCTCACCTGGGGCTACAACATCTACATGTGCACCGTAGTTGCTGAATGATGAAAGTTCACCATTCACTGTGTGAGATGCAACACAAATAACATTTTCATATGAGCAAGGATAAACTGGTGCTTCATGTCCATCATTGCCAGCTCCAGCAACGACCAGAATGTTTTTTGAATTTGCTAGCTCAATTATTTCTCTCATCAATAGAGAGTCCTGCTCAAAGCGCCAACCAAGGCTTAAGTTTATGATTTGAGCACCTGCACTAATTGCGTATCTTACCGCTTTTGCAATTTTATCGGTAGCTGCCGAAGCATTTGCTATTGAGCTTCCTGTGCCTACTTTAACTGGGATTAACTCTACATTCTCAATGGCGCCAGCAATTCCTTTACCATCGCGTGCAGCAGCGATAATACTTGCCACGTGAGTTCCGTGTCCATTTGAATCACTAAGATCCGGACCACCCTCAACTCCTTCAACGCCTAAGTTTGAAGTTATGTTCCAGCCTGTACAATCGAGAGGGTAGCCATTGCCATCCATATCTTTTGCTAAATCTTGCACACATTGTTTTTCCGGATTCTTTGTCAGACATTGCTCAAAGCGCCTGAGTTGTTTGCACTCAAGCTGGGATTGTCTAATCTTTCCTCTAAACTCTGGGTGTTTAGGGTCAATCCCACTGTCCACCACAGCGACTTTAATTCTATTAGATGGGTTCTCAGCAATACCGGACAAATTAATGTCTTCACCCTTCTGTCCAGGAATAGAGATGGTGTCTATATCTGAGATTCTCTTTATTAGCGGTACCCCTTTATTTTTTAGTGCCCACTGGTGGTGTTCGTATGCTTCGTCCGAGAGAAAAGTTTGAGTGGGGTTAGGCCCAATATTTAGGTTAAACTTCTTTTTAAGAAGTTGTGCTTCTTCCAAAGTAAGCTCTGCCTTAAGTGTGTGTGAAATTTTATTTGGCAATCCCTTTCTTTCAAGTTCGCCAAAAACGTGTTTAGCTCCGTAGTTTGCAACAAGGTAAGACTGCTGTTTTTCGCTAGCTTCATAAATAAGCATTGAGGCCGCATGTGCTCCAAAAGTTAATAGCAGTAGAATGTTAACAATAAAAATTCTCATCACATTCCCGGGGTATACATAAATGCTTTTAGTTCATAAGCACTGATTCCAAGTTTTGATGCAACATCGTCAAAAACACCGGTGCCATGCTCTAAATTGTAGGTTCCGATTGAGTTTGATATGTACTCCAGTTGACCTTGGTGATGGTTTTCTCTAAAACCTGTAACTCTTGCACTGGCAAAGAAGTTTTCTTTTCCAATAATCTTTAAAACATTGTCCACTTTGAACTCGTTAAATAAGATTGCAAAAGTTTTATTCACTAGGTTTGTTCGCTGGTGCTTCGTTTCCAATTCTTCAATCTTAGTTAAAGACAATAGACTTCTCGCGTGTCTTGGGACGCAGTCTACAATAAACTCTTTAAATCTGTAGTTGTGTGGGCCTTGGTCTCCAAAAAATCTTTTTGCTCGCTTGCAGTATTGCTCCCATCTTCTATCACCATACATCTCTTTTAGCTTGTAGAGCATCGCGATGTGGTCATCTTGCTTTAAGAATTCAAGCATGGCCTTGATACCTTGAGGATAAATTATGGTTGAAGTTCTGGCATCGTAAGATTTTATTCTTGTAGTACCGGTCAAAATGCTCTTGCTAATCATTGGGGCTTCGATGTGGGAGGCAAAGTCATCTTCAAGATCTTGCAGCTTTAGAAGCATATCCTCAGCAGAGGCGTTCCAACCACTAATAATCCTATCAATTTTTAAAACCGGATCAAATTCATCATTTTGTAAATCGATCTCTGTTGTCACGTAAACTTTCTCCGAGTTGCCGTAAAAAGTTTTTCCTGGATCGTTGTTGCCTGTTCCGATTCCAAGAAAATTTGAAGTCGTCCCTAAAATTCGATCAATCACCGTCAAATAGTCACTTCCGTCTCTTCGAAGATCTCTAGCAGAGTAAAGCTTTCTTGTCCTTTGTTCTAAAGAATAGTCTTTGCCTTCAGGGTTTGGTGCGATCACTTCTACTTCATGTTCCATTTCAACTTCTTCACTCTTGAAAGTGAAGAATTTAAAGGTGTCCAGACTTGCTGCAACTGTGTGGTCCAATTCAATTGGAGAAAAGTCTGACTTTAATCTTGTAAAGTCATTGTGAACTATCAAAGATCTTAACAATGAAAGGGTGCTGTCAAGTTGCTCATCATTAATTCCTTCAAGGTCTACTTTGTAGACCTTTGAATAGAGTTTTCCGTCTGTCCACTTGTTAGAATGGCTTATGAGATCAATATAATAGGATAGTCCCTGAGAGGCACCTTTAGTCATATCCCTCTGTGCTTGAATTGTGATCTCTAGGCCTTGTTCGGTTTTTCTAAATACGGTTGACTTTAAAACGCCATAACCACCATCAGCGCCAAGGTTAAGATTTAAGCGGTCAACTCCCAACGGGATAGGGGCATTAACCCTGCCTTCTACTCTTATAAGATCATTGACCACAAACATCTCATTGTGAGCAAACTGTTCTACAAACTCTTTAAGATGTGCTCTTTTAGTGCTCACAACTTCATCGCCACAAAGTTGATCTCTATCTATTTGGACCAACATGACAGTCTCTTTTACGCCGGAGTCAATTAGCTCCTGCCTTTTTTCAATCGCGCGTGCCTTAGCATCCTCCCACTTAGGATCGTATTTCACATAATAGATTTTCTGGTCTCTCAGTGTGGACTCTTCTATAAAGGGTTGCGTTTCAATGCCACAGGTGTATTCATCTTTGATAACCCTTCCAAGGCTTTTAAAGTGTATTGGAATAAGAAGGTTTTTAATACTTTGAGACGTTGCCGCCTCAAGATCGGGCATCGCTCGAGCATGAGTGTATGTTCTTCCAACTGAAACTCCAATGCTCAGAGACGGCATGGCCTGGTCAAGAAGTCCTGTGATACTTGAAAAGGTTCCTAAGTTTGCCTCCGCTCCAACTGTGTCTACGAGTGTTATAGGAGCCTGAGTTCCCATGAATTGCCCAAACACAACGTTTCTGTTTGCAAACACTCTGCCTGCCGCCGTGGGGGAGGTGAACGCTTTAATTGAATTGCCATCCATATTATTGGAACGAGCACTTGCTATTTTCTCTTGGATTGTCTTCATGGCATCATCAAGGCGTATACCTGGAAGAAGTTTTTCATTGGCCTGATCTAGAAGGTTTCCAAGGCTTGTATAAATGGCCTGGGTTCTAAAAAACTTTGCCAACTCGCTAAATCTGTAAGGGGAGAGTTCGTCATCTTCAAAGAATTCGACTACATAATCTTGATAGTCATCCTTTACAAGTTCTCCATTGATAACATTGCCCTTAGACAACTTCTGGTCAATTTGAAATGCTTTAGGAAGACGCAACAGTTCAGAAAGATAGTTTAGCCTTGAGAGAAACTTCTCCATGGCCAAGGCCTGAATGTCCATAGGCATACCAGAGCTTGCAAATGCATCCTTGTACTGCTCCCGTCCTAAGGAGTTAAGTTTTCTTTGCATCCATCTCATGTCATCAATTGTGATATTTGCAAAGTCGCTAGCGTAAGCGTGGTTGAATATTAAAGTATTGTTAAATTCCCTGCCGACTGCCCAAGAGGCCTTATTGATGCTTTGAGGGAAATCAGTGGCCAAGTAAAGATTTAGCATGGCCCTATATACTCTTTTATCTTCTTGTCTAGTTCTATTCATGACTGGAAGATACAAGTTTACATTTCTAAGGGCCGCGGGCTCAAGTGTAACACTTTTTAGAATGAGAACTTCATCCGAAGATTTTTCACTTTTCCACTTGTCTCTTTTGGTGAGTGTTTGCTCTCCAAGAACTTCTAAGAATTCTTTTTGTTTTTCGGTCGACTCAAATCTTACATTCAAAGTTTTGTAAAACTTTGGTAGGTCTACATCATAACCTAGAAGTCTTAAAACCCTGGCCCTGATTATATTAAAATGGTTGTCTAGACCAGCAGTTAAGACATATCGGATCCCATTTAGCGAGACAACCGATCTAAAAATCTCTGAGGGAGAAGTCTTATATTCTTCAAAGTCTAAAATATCGCTTTTAGATGGAAAGTTTGCATGAGTTAGACTTGGAAGTGGCCCCCCTGAATACAGAGTGCTTTGCCTTACAGATAGGGTACTTAAATCAATTCCTCTTTGCTTTAGCTCTAGGGCCTCGTATTTATCAATTCTGACACCCTGATGTACTAGGTCATTGGCAGGGGTCTCGCTATAATCCTCATCATTTAGTTCCACACTAACTTTTGAGGCGTAGGCTGAGATCGTTAATAAATATGCACAAAGCAGGTAGATTACTTTCATTATGACGCCTTGTATCATTGAAGTGATCTACTTTGGAGATCTCTTGAAATAATTACAACAATTTAGTGCACGAGATTAAGCTGTTCTTTGCTTTAAGTTATTGATTTTTAGTTTGTAGATCTCAAAGCTATCATGATGTAATCAATGGAAGGCTTCTTATTTCAGTAGTTTGCCTGTTTTCTAAATCTTGGTTGAAGCATCAACTTCAGGCCTAAGCTCATGAATTTCAAAAGTTCAACCGATAGGTAGGCTGTGAGATATTTAATTTTAAGTCTGTTATTTCAAACGTTTTTAGCTCATGCAAATGGCAGTGATCCAAGAAGTGTGATCTCAAGCTTAGAAAGCCTGAACTCGAACCTCAATAAACAAGAACAACATAATAGATGTGCTGAACTTGAACCAGATAGTTTTTCTCCGCATATCTTCATTGATGCTTCAATAGGGCACACGACAAAACACTCATGTGAATCGGTGAGTGGTCTAACGAATGAGATGCGATACTACAACAGATACTTTGGACAATATTTTTGCAAACAAAAGTTTGGCAGGACTGGGTACAATTGCAGTGAAGATGATGGCACTAAAATTAAAGCAAGAGCAAACGATCCTATATTGATGAATAGAATTATAAGTTTTACTAATAAAAAGTTTGAAGAATACAAAGTAAGTCTTCGTAATGAGTGCTGTAGAGGAAAAAGCCAGAATTGCCACAAACGATTCAAGGATCTAGAGCTTAAAATAGAGGACAGCAATAAAGCATATGCAACGTATGAGTTCACTCTAGGCCACCACAACTTAACCTATAACAGCATAAAATTAACTCACCTAAAGCTTGCTGCAGAGTATACTCATGAAGGCATAGAGAGAATGCTTCTGCATGAAATGGGGCATGTCTGTCACGTTGCATCTGTGTCAGAGAAAAGCACTAATGACTTCAACCGTTTTGCAGGGAACTCAAGGTGTGAGAAAAGTGTGGGGGAAGAATTTTTTCACTCATTTGATCCAAGTCTTCGTAAATGTTTGATTAAAAACTTGGATGAACAAATCAAGAACAACCCAAACACCAACGGCCAATTTTGTTATGGAAAGTGGTATAGGGAAGCAGCTGCCGAGATGATGTTTAAGCATAGAATGGATTCAATCTATCACTGGGTAAAACCTACATACTCAAATAACAAACCAAGAAAAAACAACTCAAATATTTATAAGCTACACGAATGTGTTAAAGCACTCTTTCCAAAGGATCAAGTTTGTCATTGATCAAAAAAAAGGCCTCTCCACTATGGAGAGACCTCTTGGGGGGAGTTATAAAGTCTGGGATTAATATCCCATTTTTATTCTGATAGATTTGATAGTTACTCTTCCTGTTACTCTTAGCTTTATGTCATTTACTGATGCCAATCCTGCCACTCTTATTGATCGACTTGTTCCGTAGCTTCCGGCAACTGCGATGGTCTCTAAAACTTGTCCACCTCCTGTTACCATGATGTTGCCTGAGCCTACTGCTTCCACTGTTAAAACTTCAACCGGAGCGTAGTAATCCATTCTTGGTGCGTTGTAAGGAAAAAGCTCTACCAGGGACACTCTCTCACTTCTATAGAAGCTCTTATTAACCATGAATTGATAAGCTTGTTGATATCCGCCACCTTGAGCTTGGCCCTTAGTTTTTAAACCAACCATCTTTACAAAGGCGTCTCCTCTCACTACAAGCTTTACTGATCTAAGACCTTGTCCAAATACCTTTGGCATATAGCTCGGGATTTCAAAAACAAACTTTGTCATCTCTTTAGAAAAATACTGTGGAAATCCCACCAGTTGACCGTTAACTTCAAGTTGTGCGCTGGCCTGGCCGTAGTAAGAACTTTTACTTGCTTTGATCAAAACTTTCTTTACCTCCATGCCTCTTAGGCTCACTCCAGTAGAGTCCTTAACAAGTTTTTTTACAGGAAATACCTCCTGGCCATATACTTGTTGGTTAACTTGGGCCTTAAGTGCCTGAGCACCTCCAGGAGGGTAGGAACTGTAGGCCGGTTTCAAGTAGGCCGTTACTTTTGTTACACTCATATCGCCTTTTGCCACGAGCACCAATTTATCTTGTGGGTATAGGCTTTGTGGTACTTTAAAGCTTAAATTAGAGCTGTAAGTGCCAATTTGCTGGGTATCATATTTTTGACCGTTATATTTTAAGACCATTTTTGCTTGAGAGTATGAGCTGGCCTCAACCTTAAAAGCGCTTACCTTGACCCCAGACTGTAATGCCTGTGACAACCCAAGCTCTTGCATTAGGTCAATTTTGTCGCCTTTTTGCAGATAAGCGTGAACGTAGGCAACCTTCTCTTCTTGCCCATATTGAGCAAAGGCCTTAGATGCTCCTACAAAAGCGAGTAGTGTTGATAATGAAAGTAAGCGTAGAAGTGATAACTTCATAAAATTCCCCTTTTTGTTCGGTGATGACAATTTGAGAACAATCATTGTTCTTGGTGGCTTGGAGAGTAGTTGAGCAAAAGGTGTGCCAATTTTTTGTGGCATCAATAAAATTGATTTTTATTGATCGTTATCATATGTTAAATACTTAAAAACTGGTATGTATTGCTAGGAAATGTAAGGAATTCCAAGGATCTAGCACAAATATTTGCTTGGTTCGAAATGGCCTTAAAACAATGTTTGGTGCCAAAAAGAACCTGATGAAAATACTAAAGTAGTGACTCCTTGGCGCCGATACTGAATCTCACAGATTAGAAAAAATTTAGAATATTACAACAGAGTAGATAAAGGAGAAAATATGTCGAAATCGGCCAAACTTGATTTGGGAGAGAGCACGATTGAACTTCCAGTAATTGAAGGTACAGAAGGTGAGAAGGCCTTGGATATTTCCAAACTAAGGGCCCAAACTGGCTATATTACTTTTGACAATGGTTTGGGTAACACTGGGTCTTGTCTTTCTGACATCACTTATATTGATGGTGAAAAGGGAATCCTTAAGCATAGAGGTTACACAATAGAGAACCTTGCGGCTAAGTCTTCTTTTCTAGAAGTTAGTCATCTTGTTTATTTTGGAGGTATTCCTTCTAAAGAAGAGTGTGATTCTCTTAAAGCTCAAATTAAAGAGAACTCTAAGATACCTGAAGGGATCAAGAGCATAATAAAGTCTTTTCCAAAAGACGCTCACCCGATGGGAATAACTTCAGCTGCTATGGTAGCTCTATCTGGATTTTATCCGGATCTTTTGGACCAAGATCTAAGTGATGATCAAAAGAAAAAAGCCTTCCCACTTCTAATGGGACAGTTGAAGACTATTGCTGCAGCAGTTTATAGACACGGACAAGGTAAAGACTTTATTGAGTCTAACCCTAAACTAGACTACACAAGCGACTTCCTTTATATGATGAACGGTGAAGAACCTAATGAAGATGTTGCCAAGGCACTAGATGTTCTTCTTATCCTTCACGCAGATCACGAGCAAAACTGTTCTGCTTCCACGGTAAGAGTTGTTGGATCTTCAAAGGCCAACTTATTTGCTTCCATTTCGGCTGGTATCGACGCTCTTTGGGGACCACTTCACGGTGGAGCAAACCAAGCAGTACTAGAGATGCTTGACGCAATCAAACAAGATGGGGGAGGTTATGAGAAATTCATCGCAAAAGCAAAAGATAAAGAAGATCCATTCCGTCTTATGGGATTTGGCCACCGTGTATACAAAAACTTTGATCCTAGAGCGAAAGTTATCAAGAATTACTGTGATGTTGTCCTTGAAAAACTCAATGTCCAAGATCCGCTCCTCGATATAGCCAAAGGTCTTGAAGAGACTGCTTTAAGCGATGAGTACTTTGTTCAAAGAAAGCTTTTTCCAAATGTGGATTTCTACTCAGGCATCATTTACAAGGCACTTGGAATTCCTACAAACATGTTTACAGTAATGTTTGCTCTTGGAAGACAACCAGGTTGGCTTGCTCAGTGGAAAGAGATGATCGAAGCTCCAGGCATGAGAATCACAAGACCTAGACAGGTTTACACTGGTAAAACTGACGAAGAGCTCTAAGAGTAACTAAATTCTTTTTTAATAAAGGCCTTATCAATTGATGAGGCCTTTTCGTTTTGTATATTAAATAATAAGCGACCTTGGAATTTCTATGCATCCACTTTTATATAGTCAGGAATGGGCATCTGAGTATAGCCTCCCACTTCCAGCTCACTTGGGTGGACATAGTTCTTTAAAAGGCCTTATCAACCTGGAATTCACCCTGGAACTGATCATCGTCCAAATAGTATAGGTTGCCAAAGTTTGTTCTACCTTTCAGCTTTTCTGTCATAAAGCCTTTCTTATAATAATTAACTATAGTAGGGTTCATATCGATCATATACTTTCCAGTTGTAATGATGTTCTCATTGAAAAGTCTTTCTCTATCGATTGATTTTGCCCCGCCTTTTCCACTTGGATCCTTTGTAAGCACATAGTAAAAAGGTTGTATTCTTTCGCCCTCTGTTTCACTAGCTTTTAAAGGATTGATCCCGTCAAACACCGTTGTGGAAAATCCATCTTCTGAAGCTGTTTCTTTGGCATATATTTTAAAAACCGGTGTGCCTTCAGGTAAGATATCTCTTAGGTAGGTAATGGCCTCATTTGTCATTCTAGTACATCCAGCACTTCCGCCATCTTTTTTAAACATTTTTTCAAAGAAACCTCCGTCTCCTTCAATCACTTTCTTGCTTAATTCTTGATATCCGATTGTTCCGTGCATCCACTGTCCCTTGGCCTGAGGTGCAAGGTGAGCTAGATACCATCCAAATGGACCTCTATAACTTTGATCTCTTCCTGGCTCCATGTATTTTGGAAGCTTCCAGTCTGCCATTTGGGAGTTTGGTCCTGGAGGATCAATAAGTCCTTTCTTGTACCAAGGAGCATAGTTTCTTTTGAAGTCTTGATAAAACTTGTTCCAGCCCAATATTTTAAATCGGCCAAGAATAGATCTTGTGCTAGGAGTGTCCCTACCTGGAAGAATCCAGTCTTCAAATACTAAAACATGATTTTTATTTGCGAATTTACGGTATACACGAAGTTTTTTTGTGGCAATATTTTGAACCACAAAGAACTCGGACTTTTTCTTTCTTTGTTGCTTAACTTTTCTTGGAAGCTTCTTCTCCCCAAGGTATTGGTAGGCGACATAATAATTGGCCGCATCCTTAATTTCTCTATTTGTTTTTACAATTTTAATTTCAACAAAGTCATCAGCCTTTGCTGTGTCATAGCCAACAACGATAACTTCATCGTCAAGCTCAAGGCGTCCAACAATATTGTTTGCGATCTCCATTTCTGATCTTACGTTTAGTTGACTTGCGTGAACGTAATACTTTTTCTCAAGGCGCATATCTTCTTTTTTCACTTCTACTTGAATCTCTTCTGGTTCTTGCGAGTCATCGACTTCGTCATCTTGAGAATCCAATGTTTCAGCTTGAGTTTTTATTATTTCTGCTTGAGGATCGATTGTTTCTAGCTCAGATGATTCAGTCTCTGTCTCTATTTCCTCGTCGGCCTCTTCTTGATAAGACTCATGGGATGGTGGAACTGCTTTTTCAGTTTGTTCAACAACAGGATCACCTGTATGTGGCGCACTTACGTCTTGTGAGTCACTCTCTTTTGAACCACAACTAATTGCTAGCAGACTTAAAAGTACAAGTATACAATGTTTTTGTTCATGATCACCCCGAATAAAGTATTTGATTAATGATATAAAAATTCCTCTAGGATTGGGGCTCTGGAGAAAGTATTACATATGGGTGTTAGAAATTTAGTCACTTTTCGCTTTCTTGCTTGGTAGGTCCTTCTGAATAAATACGAGTAATTACAGAAGGATACCTGAACTATCTGCTCTTGAAGAGAAGTCAGTGAACAAATACCCCTTAAGGGTTAAAGATGTCTTAAGTTAATAGTTTTGCCACTTGGTCCTCGAACAGGAACTTGATGGCAAAATCTATCTAGCCTTTATACGTAGGGGCTAATTAGAACCTTAGTTGTTTATATCACAAATGATTGTCTTTCCTTGCCCTTTAAAGTAGCAGGATGGCTGCATAATCATATCTAATTGATAAGCTTTCGACTGCATAGTCATCGCTCTATCACCGTCTTCATTAATTACGATGCCGTTGCCTTCTCTCTACAATTCTGAATTTTAGAATAACTGTCAATGTCAATTGATTCACCTGTTTTGGCAACAGATGTAAGCGAACCTAGTAATAAAAAACTAACCAATAATTTCATAGTAATATCCTTTGTGCTCTTCATAACACTGTTTGACTTCGACCTTTAAAGATCCCTATGACTTAAACAGTCTTAAATATAAATAGGTCTCATAAGTTTTTTCCCTTGATTATCTCTGCTTTGATATTTTGTTACAGGGTATTTGGAAGGATTACCGCAGGCTGTCGAAAAAATTGACACCAGGGTCTTCGTTACACATGTAAGCAGTTGCTTCGATAGTATTTAATTATCAGTTTTCATTATCTCTGGATGGGATACGTTTCCTTATAATTGATTGAAACGCCATGTTGATGGGGTACTAGGGCATAATTGTCAGGGGCATTTTTATTGCCCGCCTGTTTATTTTGTGGATAGTATGTCCTCAAGCAAGACCAGAGTGTTAAGGAGGACACATGATCTTAAAACAACTTATAATCGCTAACACCATGATTGCATTTGTGGCGTGTAGCGGTTCTAGCTCTAACTCAGAAGCCCCAGATCTTCTAAGCACATCAGAGCCTATAATTACTACAGACACGCCCGCTCAGACTGACCCGAAACCGTCATACACCTTTGATGGCGATTATGAAGGGGATTGCGCTGTGAAGGCCTTTGGGATTAGCTCATCTTCTTGCGAGATTGTTGTCAATATCTACCATGACACTGAAGCACAAACCCTAGGGTTTGTAGGTCAAGTGGATGTGAATATGAGCTTTATCTCAACATCTGTTCCAATATATTCAGCACCCCTTGATATTGTAGAAGGAGATTTAATTGACTCAGATGGAAACGTTATTGGGGATATGTCAGAAGAAGGTTTTTTCATTGAGGAAAAAAATGGAGACTGGCTTAGGTTTAAAAAAGAAAGTGATGGGACAACAAGTTTTGATGGAATTTATACCGACTCAACTTATGGCAAAGTCGACATCACTGGATCTCTAGACACTGTTCAAAAATAATCAAATAGTTCGAAGGCCATGGAGGGCGTATATGAATCTATTAAAAATTTCCCTGGGCTTAGTGGCCATGATGGCCATTAGCTCTTGTAGTAAGGACATGCTTCCAAAAGTACCTCCTATAGTCACAGGAAGAAATATTTCGGCAAATGATCTCTCAGACTCCCCAAATGTTGGTGTTGGACAAGCGGGTGACTTTAAGGGCTCATATTCAGGCGATTGTGAACTCGTATATCAAGGCTACAAAGCACAAAGCTGTGAGATGCGTCTTGAGGTTTCGCAAGAATTGGGTAAATTTCAAACAAGTGCAAAGGTTTTACTAAACTTGTTTGGCTCGGACTACATCATAGAGTTAGATTCCAAAGATCATTTCGTTTTGGGAAATGACCTGGTCGAAATTGAGACTGAAAAAGATAATGGTGATATTGGGCAAGACTCTTTTTGGATAATGGCCGATGAAGAATCAAGAATTCAGCTTGAAAGAAGTGAAGAGGAGATTTTGGTTATTTTTGAGGCCGTGGACCAAGGGGAGTACCTAAAAGTTGAATCCAAGGTTGAGAAGACTAAATAAAAAAAGGCCGCAGTTGCGGCCATGTTCTTAGTGACTTGCTTTGTCTGGTTCCATTTGGGATTGGATGAAGTTTTGCTCTCCAACTTTATTTAAAAGTCCAAGCTGAGTTTCAAGCCAATCTATATGGTGCTCTTCTGAGTCAAGAATTGCTCTAAACAGATCTCTAGATACATAGTCCTGCTCTTCCTCAGCGATCTTAATAGATGCTTTAAGGTGAGGAACTGCTTCATTTTCAACCTCAAGATCAGCTTCTAGGACTTCTTTTACATTTTGACCAATTCTTAAATTATTTAGTTTTTGAAGATTTGGAAGTCCTTCCAAAAAAAGAATTCTCTTAATGAGAGCATCAGCATGCTTCATCTCGTCAATAGAGGCCTCGTATTCTAGCTTGCCAAGTTTTTCAAGCCCCCAGTCCTCAAGCATTCTCGCATGAAGAAAATACTGGTTAATAGCTGTTAGTTCTCTTGTTAAACACTCATTGAGTGCCTTAATGACGTTTTTGCTGCCTTTCATAAATAACTCCGGATAAACATTTAAACTAAGTTATTAAAACAATGAAAGGGCCGTGTTTCAAGAGAAAGTTTTTTAACTTTGGTTTACACGCCTTGGAGGATTTTTGGCGGCTTCAGGTATAGAGCTCTTAACTTCCAAGCACTTGTCTATCGCCACTTGAAGGCAGCGTCCGCAGTCAGATGCAATTCCCAAGACTTTCATGATCTCTAGGGAACTGTTTGTTGTTTTGGAGGCCTCTATAATGTCTTGTTCGGTTATGCCGTTGCATATACAGATATACATATATTTTTTATAGCATACGGTAGTTTGGTGTGTAAAACAAAAGTTTATGTATGTAAAAAGGTATGACTTAATTTTTAAAATTCGCTTATGATTTTAGCATGTTACACGATGCGAAAAGTTTTACCTGTGCTAGGTAATAATCACCACTCGTCCACCAATAACTTTGGTCGTTTAGCTCTGATGATCGTGACAGCACGATTCAATAAACTCTTGAATTCGATACTGTAAGTGTCGTGCCCCAGTGCAAAGTTAAAGTAAAGGATTGAAAACATTTGTTGGTGTTAGAAAACTAACACCCTCCTATAGATTCTTCCTTGAATAACAACCCAGCCACTTTTGCTGGCAATATATAAATATATTTACTTAGAAAAATATTACTTAACCAACGGAGGTCAATTATGAAAAAAACTTTACTATTCTTACTTTGTTCACTTGCATTTTCAGCATCAGCATCAGCAAAAGAAATAACTGTAACGGTATCAGTTCCTGACTCATCAGACTTTACTTCATGTGAATTATCTGTTGAAAGGTATAAATATAATAAAACATTAGAGGAATATTGGCCTGCTTTTGCTGACACACCCCAAACCGTCTACTTCGTAGAAGCAGTTGGAATGTTTGAAGATTCCAGATTAAATGGGGAAAAATTTCTCGAAAAAGACTTCAAAGATAAAAATGAGGCAATACTATTTGCAGATGCAATACAGTCTCAAATTTCTAAATTATGCAATAATGAAATTCATCTAGGTGAAAATCTCATTTAATAGTATTAAAACTACTAGCAACTCGACCAATTACTGGTCATCAAAGATAAGTAATATAATAGGGCCATCAATACTGATGGCCCTATTATTTTGCCATAAAACTCTTATACCTAGTTAGCATTCTGGAATATTTGCCATCGCTTGTTAAACTTATTTTGTGAAAATCAGTAACCTTGCTGGCCATGTCTTTCACAGATAATTCATGATCTAATAAATAAAACAACTACCCCTTTAAATAAATCTCAAATAAGAGCCCTAAAGTCCTTCTGTAAATTAATTTAAGTTCTCCAACGCATTAAATACTAGGTCGTCTCCAAGCAGTCTACAGACTCCGTATTTAGCTCGGCCCACTTTTTGAAAGATACAAGGCTGGAGTCACTTAGTCCCTAATGGCCAGATTGACACTGAATATTTGCTATAAAATCTAGTATCGTCTGTCACCGCGTTTACGGATGTTTTCGAAAAAAGTAATCATTAATAAAAGTCCCACCCAAAATGAATTTAGGAGAAGGAAGTATTATGAAGACTCGACTCATAAAAGGCGCACTTACATGCTTTGCATTGAGCACATTGGTTAATGTGGCAAATGCATCCCGTCCAGATGAAATTAACTACGCTCCCTATCAAGGGAAGTATCTTTCCATTAAGAGTGAGAGAGATTCAATTGAGAGCACTTTGAACTCTCAAAAGTCGCAGTTAAGCTCCATCTTAAGTGCGATTGAAGATAAGTTGGACTACATATCAACTTTAGAGTCCCAGATTCAAGAATTCTCAAAGCGAATCTCCTACTTGCATAGACTAATTCCCAAAAAGGAGTCTGAGCAAAGAGGTGCTGCCCATGATTTGTCGAACACGGAGTCTGCCATATCAGACCTTGAAAGGCGCTTAAGAAGGATCGTCTCAGAACTGGAGAGGGAGCAAAGAGAGCTAAGGCCTATACAGAGTGAATTGGTTAAACTTGCCCAAGAAATTAAAAGACAACAGCAAAGAGTGGATAGATTAAAAAGAAGTGAAAATTCAACTGAGAGAGAAGTTAGTTCTCTAAAAAACTCAGTGGCAAAACTTAAAACTTCTATTCAAAACACCAAAAGAGAAATTGACGCATTAAAGTCCAGTGAGAGCTCAATGAAGACAAAGGTTTCACAGCTTGAAACCAAAGTGTCAGGACAGGAAAGTAAAGTATCCGAATTTGATAGGAAGAGTGCCAAATCTAAAAGTAAAGTTGCGAGACTCAAAACCAGGCTTGAAGAACAGAAAAGAAAGCTCCAGTCCCTAAAAGGTTCAGGTGCAAGCAGTGATGAAATTTCAAGACAAAGAGTTAAAGTCACTAGTGCTCAAAATTCTTTAAATAGTGCCAAAAGAGAGTTGCAACAGCATGAACAAAACCGCAGAAGTGCCGCGAGCAAACTAAGCACTCTTAAAAGACAGCTTTCAAGTGCTAAGACACAACTTAGATCCCTACCTCAGAAGATAAAAACGAAACAATCAGAGATAAAGAGAAGTCAAAGTGACCTTAAAGATAAAAAATCTAAGATCACTGAAAATGAGTCAGAACTCTCAAGATTAAAAGCTCAAATAGGCCAAATGATGGCAAATATTTCAAATATGAATAGAAGGCATGCCCGTCTTGATAATGAGCAAGACAGAGTTCAAAGAAGAATCAACTCAATCTCTTCAGACAGAAGGAGAGTTGATAGTGAGCTATCTGGGCTTGAGGGACAGGCCAGGGAGACAAGACGAAGAATATCCCTCCTTAGAGAGGAGCTTCAAGGCTACCGAGAAGAGCTTCCAAACCTTGACAGAAATATTGTTTACAATAGAAGTGAGGTTTCAGAAGCGAACTACGAAGTTAACAGGCTAAGAAGCGACGCGGACACCACTAGAGAAGAAATCGCCACTCTAGGTATTAAACTTGATAGATTTGAAGCAGAAACGGCCGCAGCTTATAGAGAGTATGACTCCAGAAAGAGTCTATTTAATAAATATTTGGCTCAGGCCAAAAGTCTTGGTAGGTCACAGACACTTCAGGCCAAAGATCTAGGTAACGAGAAAGGTCTAGTCATTTCCGAAACAATCTCTGAAGAACTTGCCAAGTCATTTGGTGATGATGAAGGTAGGGCACAGGCCGAGCTAATTGGAATGGTTAGAGCGGAACTTGACGGGTATCCGGCGGGAGTAAAAGAAGGTCAGGTGTCCGCAGACTCCATTGAGGCGGGAAGAATCGAGGGCTCCAGAAGAGGTGAGCAAGATGTTTATTCTTTTGTAAGGCAGACCTACGGGCCAACTTATTTTGAGGCAGTCATCAAAGAGTTATTAAAGCTTAAAGTAAATGGACACAACAAGAGAAGAGCGTTGATGTCGTTTACTCCCAACATAGAACTTGGGGCAAGCGTTAACTTTGATGCCGTACCAGATCTTTCACAGTCCGAGCTACTACGCTCTCAAGAGATTGAAACTCCACTCGACCCGGCAATAAAGAATACTTTGGAAAAAATTACTACACTTAAAAAGAGGTTTGTGGCCTATCAGAGTCCATCTTTAAGTTATGATGAACCGAGTGAGGTTCCATTCACTTCTGTAGACTGTTCAGCAGTCTATAAAGGGTTGCAAGAATTTAAAGAATCTTGTGAAGCAACCTTTAAAAGTGAGTTTGAACAGCTGTACAAAAAGTCTGTTTATAACTCCTTTGCATCCGTCTACCCAGAGCAATTTATTTCAAAGTACGACTCGTTTGAACAAGAGGGAAGAGAGGCAAACTACAAAACAAATTACGACAAAGCATATGAGGTTAGTTTTGCCAAAGGGGAGTCTGATGGAAAAGAGATGGCCTATGAGCGATCTTACAAGCTTGCTTATGACGAATCTTACTCAATAAACTTTGAACCGGCCAAAGAAGTTGCACAAATGGAAGCAACAAAAGATGGACATGAGTGGATTCAACACAATCCAGTGCTCACTGTTAGTAAAAGTTATATCTTGGACAAGGAGCTCAAGGGGGGGGATAGTTCATACCTAGTTGTAGAGCTTAAAAATATATCTTCAAAAGACTCATTGGCATCTGGAACATTAAAGATCACTCAGAGTGGTAACATGATATTTGAAAAACTACTTTATAAGCTTCCAGAAGTGGGAGCAAAAAGTGTGACTAAATTCAAAATTCCTTTTACTGTGGACTCAAAGGCCCAATCCAAAGAATTAATCATGGCCAAGGCAAGTCTTGAGCTTCCAGGAGATAAGTACAAGGCAGTTCGAGAAGAAGTAATTTCGCACTCCCAAGAGCTTGGAGTGAACCCAAGAGCAGACGTGGAGCTTAGCTATGATCGGAGTCCAAGAATTAAAGGTGTATTTAGCTATTATATTCACACCCTAAATGTGGAACTAGGGCCAGATGTTGAAGATCTTCAAGCAGGTTATGAGGTCTCTATAAGTGTGGACGATAATCAAAAAGATTTAATGGAGTTTAAGGTCTCCAAGCTACGCACGAAAATCTTAGACCTTGATGAGAAGCAAAAGCTGGACTTTAGTTATGTGTTTAAAAAGGCAGCAAAGCATAAGACGATTGGGCTGAAGCTTCAGGTAATGTATAAAGGCCGTCCGGTTAAAGAGAAAACCATTGAATTACAACCACACTAATAAGAAGGCAGCCTGAGGGCTGCCTTTGTTTTTATCGAAATTTAATGTTTTCTTGTTGGCAGTGCGCTATAAAAAACCTTATGGAAAATGATCAAATAAGTTTTGAAGATATAAGGCCCCATCTTATATATGAGTTTAAAAACGAATCTCAAATGCTCTCTTCGATTAACGAGGTAGGCAAGTTCTTTAATTACTATAGAGAGAATATAGACAAGTATAGGGACGATGAGCGCTTAGTTGCGGCCTATTGTGCATATTGGCTGACAACGAACTATCCCAAGCTATTTGAAGTTTTAAAACTTCTCCCAAGTGATTTTGATATCAATAGCTTTGATAATATTGTCGACATTGGTACAGGTCCTGGCACCTTTCTTCTGGCCTTGGATAGAATATTAGAATCAGAACCAAACATTTACGGGATTGATATCTCAAAGCTTATGATTGAACAGGCTAAAAAGTTGATTGAAGGCCTAGCTGCTGATCGAAATATGCAGATCGGCCTAAACTGCCCTGATAATCCAAGTGGAAGCTCGCTTTTGATCTTTACCCATTCATTAAATGAGATGGGGGCAAGCACAGCAGTGGATTATCTTTTTAAAGTGAAACCTGATGCGGTGTTAGTTATAGAGCCTGGCACTAAGGAAGCTTTTGCTAAAACTCTGGATTTGAGGGAATTGTGTATTAAGGAAGGTTATAACGTTTCTTTTCCATGTTATACAAATGCGAAATGTCCTCTCGATCTAGAAAAAGATTGGTGCCATCAGTATCTAAAGACAACTCACGCCCAAGATGTGGAGAGCATGACCCAAAAGCTTGGAAGAGACAGAAAGCTTCTTCCTATGACAATTCAGCTTTACACAAAAACCATGAAATCAAGGCCTAGTTATAACAGTGCGCGGATTATAAGAGTCTACAAACAGACTAAACATAGTTTTGAGTGGATGCTTTGCAACGAAAAAGATGGAGTTAATCACAGCTTTGATATTGAGCTTCCAAAAAGAGGGATGTCCAAGAAAGAAAAAAAGCACCTTGAATCCCTCATGGCCGGCGAGACAGTAGAGTTTAAAATCGTTAAAGAGCTTGAAAATAAAGTGAGAATTGAACTTCTATAGCTTGTCTAATGTGACAAAGCTTAGATCCACTGGAATCCAATGCTCACATTCTATAAAATCACCTCTTACTATTGTAGGAGAAAAGCATGAGATTTGTTGAAGAAGGTCAAGACGCGCTAAAAGCTCAGTTGGAAGAATCAAGAAAAACTATTCTATCAAGATTAAACAAAATTGAAGAGGACAGGACAAAAAAGAGGGGACCTCTTGATCCAGACTATGACGAACAGGCGGTCGAGCTCCAAAATGAACAGGTTCTTGAGCAGCTAGACCGAAGCGAAAGAGTTGAGCTTCAAAAAATCGACTCCGCCCTGGAAAGACTATCTCAAGGAAGTTATGGCAAATGCTTAACTTGTGGTGATGATATTCACCCAAAAAGGCTAAAGGCCATGCCCACTGCCACTCAATGTATCGATTGCGTAGAAACCAAGCACTAAGTTTAAGCTATATTCTTTAGGGAAAGAGACCTAGCTCCAAGCTCATGAAATCACACGCTCCTTGGCACTAGTAGATTTATAAATGGTATAAAGTTTATATGGGCAATAGATAATAATTTTGTGTTGCGTTAAGGTGCTCCGGCATATCTAAAATTGTATATTTTTGATGCTATAAGGAGCACCTATGAAAAAGTTTGTAACCTATCTATTAGTTTGTTTGAGTTTAACTGGTACTGCAAATGCAGCACTATTGGCCGGTATCACCGGAAACCCTCTAATTTTTAATCCAATGATACCTACAGTTATTGCTGCAGCTATGGTTGGTGGAAATGCATCATTTAAAGAAGGCGCTCTTGTGACTTTGGGAACATATGGTGTTTTCTTTCTACTTGATGAAGAAAGTGCCACTATCGAAGTTATCCAAGCGGGTGATGACTTTGATGCTATGACTATGGACTATGGACTTGAAGAGTCAATGGCGGAGTTGGTTCTTGCAAATAAAGAAGAAATTAATGCTGCAGTTAATGCTGCAATCGCTCAACTTTCTTCCGCTCCAACTGCTGAGGAAGTTAAAAGTGCTTGGAAAGACCAAGAGAGCTTCATTGGTGGTGAAGAAGTTGCAAAGGCATATGCTGAATTTGGTAAGGCCAAGGCAAACTATATCGTAAAACTCGCCAAGTAATAATATAAGAAGTGGAAAAGCCCTTCCAAAAAGGTCTTTTCCACTGTTTGTGTAGAGAATCAATGTTTAAAATCCTCCTCTTCTTATTATGCTTTCTTTCACCATTCTATAGCTATGGTCAAAAAATTGTTGTGTTAAGCTCTGTCAGTAACTTTGGACAGGATGAAGTGGATGATATTGAGCGCTGGTTTAAAAGAAGCTTTGAAAAAAGTGGATATGACCTACATATTGAACATGAGGTTTCCGCTTCAAGACTGGAATTCTTTCTAACTTCAGATGAAACATTTGCTCTGTTTTATATTTCGCACTCTTCTGGTGGAACAATACAAAATGGTGTGAGTTACTCTAAAGAATTAGTAAACATTGACGGAATTGATGTTGCTCCCGTTTTTCAAAGGGGTAATCCTAATTTAAAGTTCCTGGCCATTGTAGGTTGTTCATCTTCAGAAATTGTAAAGAAGATAGAGGATGCCCATGAGGGTGTAAAGATCTTTGGGACTGATGGTTTAACACCCTTGAACTGGGGGATAAAGGATGCAATCAAAAGCGGAGCTGAATTGTATGATTTCTCCCCCAAGACTTTGTTTGTAAGTCGCCATAAGGGCAAGAGAATAAAAAGAAGGTATCAAGTTTCTTATGTTCCCGAATTTATGGAGCCTGCCAATAGAATGCGAGAGAAGCCGCAAGCAGATGGATTTCACATCCAAGTTTATAATCCCACAGGAGCTCAGGCCATTCTGACAATCAATCAAAGTTTTGTAGGAGTACTTAAAGATTCGACTGGGGAGCAGGAGTTTTTTATCCCTCACGATTCTTTTAGGTATGGAAAATACAAACTCATAGCCACTTTCTCGCAGAAAGATTTGGAAAAAGTTTCTCCACTAAAAATCACTCACCCCGATAAACTGAGCTTAAGCTTTAAAGTGCCACGTCCAGGCCAAATAAATGGTGGAAAGAAGAGCTTCTACTACTTTAAAAATAGTCATTTTTAGCCATCTTTCCATTCGGGCCTTTTACAAAATCGAAAAAATATTAACAAAGTAACCTTAGGTTTGGATTCTTTTCGAATGGAACTGTAGAAGATCTGCAGTATTCCATAACACTCCCCAATGAAGGGGAGCCTTACAACAAAAAGGTTTGTTATGGAAGACATGACAAGGGTCCTGCGTTTGATCGCGATAGCCTTGCAGTTGGTAGCTGCGATTCTTGACTTGATCAAGTGATGGTTTAGGGGAGGTGTGATAAGTACCTTCCCACCTGTCATGCATTAATATTTTAGCAAAATTCAAACCAGCTCACAATACAGACTTGTATTATTCTACTTGGAAACAGACCGCGCCTTAAGTAATTGGAATTAAAAACTCATATATCATTTTTACATAGAATAGGGTTTGATATTACACTTTGTGTTGCAGTGTGGCGAATTAGCCGGACTTTAAAAACTTCTCGAAACAATAAAATAGAGGATTAAGCTTATGAAAAAACTAATTACTGGATTAACTTTATTTTTATCCGTAACGGGCTTGGCAGATCAAAGCCTGTTTGATGACACTATTGCTAGTTTGGACAAAGCAAACCTTGAGTGTCGTTATGAAACAACGGAAACTACTCTAGGCTGAATGGCAAACACCAGTAGCTGTAAAATGATTGTGACTTTTAACTGTGTAGATAGCGAAGGAGTTGTGAAAGCTTCAGTGATTAAGACTCACAGAGCACAGCATGAAGCGGGCTACCTTGCAGTCAAAGAGATTATCCAAATAGAAACAAAGTTCAAATAGTTATATAGGCCTAAAATAGTCACTGCTTCTTTAAGGCAGGGACTCCAATATTAACTACCGATATTGTTTTTCATTGAAAAATTAATGTTTAAGTAGGGAAGGCGTACGATCTCCCTAAAACTGTCTTCCAACCATTTGTGGATCAATAGAGAGAGTTGGGTCTCCCCAGCAGAAGAGTCTTCCAAGAAAATCTTTTGAACAGAAGTTTGATTCTCCCGCATATATGTTGGAGCCATCAGAGTAGGCCTTAAACTTACCGATATCTCCACCGAATGAAGAATGGCCCCAGGTGACTACAGTTCCATCTGACCTGACCGCAGCGTAAGCACCTTTGGTTGCAGCGATACTTGTTACTGCAACACTTCCATTTAAGTCAGAACTCACACTGTTGCTGTCTCCACCGTAAATAGAGCCTCCCCAAGTAATTACTGATCCATCTGATCTGAGTGCTGCAAAAGCTTGATCTGTAGCAACAATATTTGTTACATCAATAGCTCCATTAAGTTCAGCACTAACACTACTGCTGTCTCCGCCGCTAGAGGAGCTTCCCCACGTAATTACTGATCCATCCGACCTGATTGCCGCAAATCCACCGTTAGTTGCAACAATATTTGTCACAGCAATAGTTCCGTTGAGATCTGTACTCACACTACTACTGTCTCCGCCGCTAGAGGAGCTTCCCCATGTAATTACTGATCCATCTGACCTAATTGCTGCGAAAGCGCTACTTGTTGCAAAAATATTCGTCACAGCAATAGTTCCGTTGAGCTCTGAACTTACACTGCTGCTGTCCCCGCCGTTGGAAGAATCTCCCCAAGTTATTACAGATCCATCCGTTCTGATTGCTGCGAAAGCGCTCCATGTTGCCTCAATACTCGTCACACCTATAGTTCCATTAAGGTCCGAGCTCACACTGCTGCTATTTCCTCCAGACGAACTCCAACCCCATGCTACAACAGAACCATCTGACCTAATTGCTGCAAAAGCATTACTTGTTGCAAAAATATCAGTCACCGCAATAGTTCCATTTAGGTCAGAGCTTACACTGGTGCTATCTCCACCATAGGCACCATACCCCCATGTTACAACGGAACCATCTGACCTGAGAGCTGCGAATGCATCGTGTGTTGCCTTAATACTCGTTACGTCTATAGTTCCATCTAGCTCAGAGCTAACACTGCTACTGTCTCCGCCGTTAGTGGAACTTCCCCAAGTGACTACCGATCCATCTGATCTAATCGCTGCGAAAGAGGTGCCGAGGGTTGAGGCCGTTTTAGCAATATTTGTTACACCAATAGTCCCATCAAGCTCAGAAGCAACGCTGCTGATATCTCCACCATTGGAAGAATTTCCCCGAGAGATCACTGATCCATCTGATCTGATCGCTGCAAAGGCGTCATCAGTAGCAATAATATTTGTCACATCCACAATGCCAATTTGTTCAGAACTCACACTGCTGCTATCTCCTCCGTAAGATGAATTTCCCCACGTAACAACAGAACCATCTGATCTGATTGCTGCAAAGGCCCTATTTGTTGAAACAATATTTGTTACTTCAACTGTTCCGTTAAGTTTAGAACTAACAGCGCTACTATCACCACCATAACTTGAGTCTCCCCATGTTATTACTGATCCATCTGACCTGATTGTCGCAAATGCACCGTTGGTTGGTACAATGTTTGTTATGGCAATGCTTCCATTAAGGTCTGAACTTACGCTGCTGCTGTCCCCGCCGTTGGAAGAATCTCCCCAAGTTATTACTGATCCATCTGTCCTGATAGCTGCAAAAGAGGAACCAAAAAAAGAAGCTGTTGCCGAAATACTGGATACACCAATAGTTCCATTAAGCTCAGAACTTACGCCGCTACTGTCACCGCCGTGGGAAGCGTCTCCCCACGTAACAACAGAACCATCGGATCTGGTTGCTGCGAAAGCAAAGAATGTTGCAGCAATATTAGTTACCTCTATAGTTCCGTTAATTTCGGTGCTAACACTGGTGCTATCGCCACCATAGGAGGAGTTTCCCCAAGTTATTACAGACCCATCTGCCCTGATTGCTGCAAACGCTTGAGCTGTTGAAGCAATACTCGTCACATTAACCGTTCCGTTAATATCAGAACTAACAGTGCTGCTATCTCCTCCGTAAGATGAATTTCCCCACGTAATTACAGACCCATCTGATCTGATTGCTGCAAAAGCTTGACGTGTTGTAGTGATGTCTATTACATCAATGGTTCCGTTAAGATCAGAACTAACAGCGCTGCTATCTCCACCGTAAGATGAATTTCCCCATGTGATTAAAGAACCATCTGATCTGATTGCTGCAAAGGCCCTATCTGTTGCAAAAATCTTCACTACATTTATAGTTCCATTGAGATCTGAGCTTACACTGCTGCTGTCACCACCGTAAAATGAGCTTCCCCAAGTCACTACTGAGCCATCCGTTCTAATGGCCGCAAATGCGTTATTATTTGCATAAATACTTGTAACCGCAGTAGTGCCATCAAGGTCAGAACTTACGCTGCTGCTATCTCCACCTTCTGAAGGATCTCCCCAAGTTACTACGGAGCCATCTGATCTAATTGCTGCAAAAGCTCCACTTGTTGCAACAAGATTTTGAATCTGGTAGCTCTTATTTGAAAGGTCATATTCCTGAACTTTTTTACAAGAGCTTCCATTCAAATCCTTGTCTGTAAATTTGGCATATATAGATATATTACCTTCCGGAAGATTTCCAAGGCGGACACTTATAGAGTCGTCAATTCCATCTACATATTTATAACCAACAACATTTGAGTTTGAACATGAGCTATCGGAGAATAGCTGTAAAATTCCTAGTTTATTTGGGACTTCAACTTTAAGGACTGGTGTAGCCGCGTTTCCAACACTAGTGTAGGGAGCTTCAAAACCCATAGATTTTAAAAACTTATCACTAAAGCCTGAGGAGCCTGAGTTGTTTAGTTTGAGGTTGCCGCCTGACTTGCCACAAGAGCCTAATAGGGCCGTGAAGAAGATAAGGATGACGACTCTAAATGTAGACAGTTTTGGCGTACAATTCATATTGTATTTATCGGCTAAATCGACATAAATGCTAATAAAAACTTAAGAAACTCCATGATTAAAAGTACTTAGCTCGTTAGGACAAGTTGATCCTTTTTCTTAATACACTAGCAAAGCACCACTTGATTTAGATCGGGAGAAAAGAAAATCTTTAATAGAAAACAGGACCAAAGAATAGAAGTATTGATTGGTTCCTGTCTTCTGGGGATGCAAGTTGGAACTATTGAAACTGTGCTTTAGTTTCCAATATCGTTTTTACCAAATTGTTCTTCATCATTGGCATTGCTTCTTGGGTTTTTAAGTGAAAGTGGTTTTCCAAGAAGCCCCTTTGCTCTACCTATTCCTTCATCTAGGTATTTCTCTGGAACTTTATGCTCAGGCTTAGATGTCTCATTGAACAGGTGAACAGTTTGAGTTGGGAAGGCAAAGTTCACTTCAAGTTCTTTTGCGAGCCTAAGCACGTCAATCATGAGTCTGTGTTTTTCGGCCTGCTCTCTTGCATATTCTGAGGTTTCCCAAAATACCATTAATTGTATATCAAGGGAGCTTGCTCCAAAATTTGTGAAGTAAACATTGAAGTTATCTTTTCTAGTCCACTTGTTGGAGAGAATTAACTGTCTGATCCCCTCACAAAAAGCTTCAACCTTCTCAGGTGGAGTATCGTACTCAACTCCTAGAGTGGTGTTTAGTCTTCTGTAGCGCCTTTTTCCTTTGTTATCTATCGCTCTATTCATAAGTTCGCCATTAGAGACAGTAATTATAGAGTCGTAAAACGTTCTAATTCTTGTGGATCTAAATCCGACTTCAACGACTGTTCCTTCTATGTCGCCTGTGGTGATCACGTCTCCAATATCAAAAGGACGATCAAGAACTAGCATAATTGATCCAAAAAAGTTTGCCAGTGTGTCTTTTGCAGCAAAGGCAAAAGCAAGACCCCCAATACCTAGACCTGCAAGAATGCCTGTAACATCAATTGTCAGAGAGGCAGCAATTAGCAAAATCCCCAAAATATAAACGAAGACGAAACTTGTTTTAGTTGCAAGTGGTATGATGATGTCATCAAATTTGCTCTCAGTTAGGGAGGCCTTTTCGTTAAAATAATATGAGAGAAGCTCAACCACTCTATGGCCAAGCCACACAGCGGCCAAGGCGCTTAACACATAAATTGTTCTTTTGATGAATGCAAGCTGTGTTGGTTCAAAATCAAGCCAAGAGAGATTAATAAAGACCAAGTATAAGAGAATTATCTTCCCAAAAGGAATCATGGCCTTCTTTATGACTTGTGTTTGATTCTCTTTGAAGGCGTGAACATTTTTATTAATGATCTGCCTTCCAATGAATGAAATTACCTTCTCGATTAGATAAGCAACAATAACTAAGAATAGTAGACCTATCCATTGCCATGCCTCTATAAATAAGAACTCCTTTTGACTCCAGGCCGGAAGAGCTTTTCTTAAAGTTTCTCTCCAGGTTTTTAATTTAACTACGCCTTCGACAATAGACTTATCTTTTAACAGTTCTTTGTAAGCTGGAATAGATTCGATTGTGTCTTTAGAGAATAACCATTTAGAATCAATTTTAGCTAAACTAATTTCAATGCTTTTATCTTGCAATTGCTTTTTATCATAAACCCATACTTCGGCTTTGGGCTCTAGGGGAATCTTTTCATAATTGATACGTTCCATGCGATCGAAAATATAAATTAAAGATTCACTAATTTTTATAGCGGCTTCTTTTTGGGCGGCCGGATCTATACCTGATAAATCAAGGGCCTCTTTTGCACGAGCATAAGATTGAGACACATTTTGATTGTTCTTAACGTCAACCATTGCCTTCAAAAAAGTTTTAAAAGTCGCTCTTGGAGAATCAAGTTCAACATTTGCATTGGCCATCAAGCTGGCCAGTAAAAAACATAGTAAAGTCTTCATAGTTTCCTCGGTGGTTATACTAAATCAAAAGTGTATAAGTACTGGAAATTTTTGTCGAGAAGTGATCTTAAAATTTCTAAAATACTTTAAATTTAGAGTCTCAAACCTTGACGGTCGCTAATTTGCACCCATTTTAAGTAGTGACAAACAAGGAGCAGGCATATGAATAAATTTGACCAAATTGTTGCGGGTGCTTTGGACATCGCGCAATCCAAGGCCATCGAAAAGAAAAACACTGAATTGGCGCCGGCCCATCTTTTGTATGGGTTGATTTCAAACCCATCAAGTTTCAGTGCCAAGACATATAAAGACGACCTTTCAAAAGTTGAGGCTTTGTTAGGTCATATCCCTACAACTACGAGTGATTTAAACCCTGAAAATATCCGACCTTCTGGAGCTCTTTCGGGATGGCTTACCCAGGCAAGTGCAAATGCTGCAAAATCGGGAAGACAAGAGATGGGGGAGAGAGACCTTTTGAAGTTTCTTCCACAAACATTTCCGACTCTTGATCTTGATTATTCCAAGTTAAAAGGAAGTGAGCAGGAAGAGACTGAAGTACCTTCGTTTTTGGTGAACCTCAATGATCTTGCAAAGGAAGGTAAGCTAGATCCTGTAATTGGAAGAACCAAAGAGATTAGAGCTGTTATGGAAATTCTTGGCAGGCGAGGAAAAAACAATCCTGTTCTTGTTGGGCCTGCGGGGGTTGGTAAGACTGCCATCGTTGAGGGTCTTGCAGACGCAATCGTAAAAGAGCAGGTTCCTGATGTATTAAAAGGCAAGACCGTTTATAGCATGGAGCTTGGTTCTCTTCTCGCTGGAACAAAGTTTAGAGGCGAGTTTGAGGAGAGGGTTCAAAATCTTTTAAAATTTGCGAAGGAAGGTGCTGGTGAATACATCATTTTCATTGATGAAATTCACCAACTAATTGGAGCTGGAAAAACTGAGGGAGCAATGGATGCGGCAAACCTATTAAAACCAGCTCTTGCAAGAGGAGATCTTCACTGTATTGGGGCCACCACAGAGGATGAGTTTCAAAAGCATATTCTAAAAGATCCCGCACTTGAGAGAAGGTTTAGACAGGTCCCTGTTCACGAGCCCTCTAGAGAGGACTCTATTGAAATACTTATGGGGCTTAAAGAAAAATTTGAGGGGCATCATGGTATCAAGATTTCAGACGAAGCTATTTATAGCTCAGTCATGCTTTCTGATCAGTACATTACGGACAAGAACTTGCCAGATAAAGCAATTGACTTGATTGATGAGTCGGCTTCGGCCCTTAAGCTATCTGCAGAGGCTATGCCTACTGAGCTTGAACTTTTAAAGTCTGAAATTAGAAATAAAAAGATTCTTGCTCAGGTTGATAAAGACAATAAAGAAATTCATCAGGAGATAGATAAACTTCAAAAGAAGTTCGATGAAGGTTATGTTAAGTGGGAGGCCCAAGTTGGATCCCTGAAAAAGGTTAGTGAGATTAGAAACAGAGTTGAAAAACTCAAGTTCGATCTTGAGGTTGCAGAAAGAGAGTCCAACTATGAAGAAGCTTCAAAGATCAAGTATCACTTATTACCTGAGGCCGAGAAAGAGCTTCAAAGTATGAGTCATGATTGGATTCTGAGAGAAGAAAACATAGCCAATATAATTGCTCGCCACACTGGGATTCCTGTTGAGAAGATTTTGAAATCTAAACAGGAAGAGCTTTTAAAGCTTGAAGACATTCTTAACCAAAGAGTCTTTGGCCAGGAGGAAGCGTTGACAGAAATAAGTGAAACTCTTCTAAGCAGCTACGCAGGCCTGACCGATGAGACTCGTCCTATGGGGTCGTTCCTGCTAATGGGCCCTACGGGAGTTGGTAAAACCGAGACGGCCAAGAGTTTGGCGTCGTATCTATTCGACGATGAAAAGAACATGATTCGTCTGGACATGAGTGAATTCAGTGAGAAGCACAGTGTGGCCAAGCTAATTGGAGCACCCGCTGGCTATGTTGGCTATGACGAGGGAGGCGTTCTTACAGAGGCGGTAAGACGCCACCCATACTCTGTAGTTTTGTTTGATGAGATTGAGAAGGCCCACCCGGACTTCTCCGATATACTTTTGCAAATTTTGGATGATGGAAGGCTTACAGATAATAAGGGAAGAACAATTAATTTTAAGAACACCATTATTATTCTCACAACCAACTCTAAGGATCCTGAAAGAGACTTCAAACCAGAAGTATTAGGTAGACTCGATGCAAGACTAGAGTATAAACCGCTTGGTAAAAACGTTATGGCCAATCTTGTTGAAAAACAAATTAAGCTTCTTCAAAGCAGGCTCAAGTCTAAGAAGATGGAGATCGAGTTTAGTCAGGATGCTAAAAACAAACTTGCAGAGCTTGGTTATGATGAAAAGTTTGGAGCAAGACCACTTCAATCAGTATTCAACAGGCTTGTAATAAGACCACTTTCTAAATTCATATTAAAGGGTGAAGAGGGAACTGGAGCAGTAAGTGTCACACTCAAAGATGATCAAATCAACCTAATTCAAGTTTAATCAGTTGAGGCCAATTTTTGGCCTCTTTTTCATTAAATAGCTTTCAGAACTGCCTGCCAGTTAATTGAGGATCAAACGAATAATTAGGATTGCCCCAGCAGAAGATATTTCCAACCAAGTCTTTAGAGCAGAAATTTTCTTCTGAAGCAATTAAAAAGGAGCCATCTGAGAAACCGTTGTATTCTTCACTTATAGCCCCACCTTTATCACTTTCTCCCCAAGTTACAATAGAGCCGTCAGATCTAATAGCTGCAAATGCTTTATCTGTTCCAGCTATACTTACTACATCGATGGTTCCATCAAGCTCGGTGCTCACACTACTACTATCTCCACCATAATCAGGCCTTCCCCACGTAATCACCGATCCATCTGATCTGATTGCTGCGAATGCTGCAAAGTTGGTAATACCCGCTGTGCCGGTAATACTAATTACATCAATGCTGCCATCTAGTTCAGAGCTCACACTACTACTGTCGCCACCTCCATGAAGGTAGCCCCAAGTAATTACTGAACCGTCAGATCTGATCGCTGCAAATGCCTTCCCGTTACTTGCAATACTTATTACCTCGGTACTTCCATCAAGTTCTGAACTCACTCCGCTGCTGTTTCCCCCAGCGCTAGAGTATCCCCATGTGACTACTGAGCCGTCATCTCTAAGGGCTGCAAATGCAGAACCGGTGTTGCCACTAGATGGAGTTATACTGGTTACAGGTGTGGTACCATTGAGGGCTGTACTGACACTGCTGCTATCTCCACCATGTCCAGAGTCTCCCCAAGTAATTACAGAGCCATCACTTCTGATTGCGGCAAAAGCTTCGGCAGTTGCGACTATGCTTGTCACGTTAATGGTGCCGTTAATGGAAGTGCTGACACTACTGCTGTCGCCACCTTGCAATGGATCTCCCCATGTAATTACAGAGCCGTCTGATCTAATTGCAGCAAAGGCACCATCAGTCGCGGAGATGCTATCTACGTTAATTGTTCCATTTATATCTGCTGCAACACTGGTGCTGTCTCCACCGTAGGTGCTACTTCCCCAAGTTATGACTGACCCATCTGATCTTAGTGCAGCAAAAGCACCCTCTGATGCTACTACATTTATAACAGGTGTGCTCCCATCAAGGTCAGTGCTAACACTGCTAGTGTCTCCACCTAAACTACTAATCCCCCAGGCTATAACGGAGCCATCAGATCTTAATGCGGCAAATGAATAATTATTTGCAATGATACTAGTAACACCAATACTTCCGTCAATGTCAGTGCTTACGCTGCTAGTATCACCTCCTGAATAGGCGTCTCCCCAGGCAATAACAGAGCCATCATTCTTTAGAGCGGCAAAGGAAGAGTATGAGTAAGAGATTGCTGAATGGATGCTAGCTATATCAATTAGGTTTTTAGAACCAGAGCTTTTATTCGAGCTATCTCCTCCGTATCCAGAATGACCCCACGTGACAATGGACCCGTCGGCTCTTATTGCCGCAAATGCTTGGTCTGTTGCCGCAATGCTTGTTACGCTGACTGTTCCATCAAGATCAGCACTTACATCGCTACTGTCTCCACCGTAATTACTGCTGCCCCAAGTTATAACTGAACCGTCACTTCTGAGTGCGGCAAATGCCTGTTTTGTTGATGCAATACTAATTACTTCCACACTTCCATCGATGTCAGAGCTCACGCTACTGCTATTTGCTCCATGTGAACCATATCCCCAAGTTATGACAGAACCATTTGATCTAATTGCTGCAAAGGCACCTCTTGAAGCTTTAATACTTGTAACATTGATGGTTCCATCAAGATCGGAGCTGACACCGCTGGTGCTTCCACCATATCCACCATGACCCCAAGCAATGACGGATCCATCCGACCTAACTGCAGCGAAGGCTGATTCCGTCGAATAAATACTCGTAACGGGGGTGCTTCCATCGAGTTCAGTACTTACACCACTACTATCACCACCGTTAGAGGAGTTCCCCCAGGTAATTACTGAGCCATCAGATCTAAGTGCTGCAAAGGCCTCCTCCGTGGCAGTAATACTAACCACACTAGTAGTTCCATTAATATCAGAACTTACGCTGTCACTATCTCCACCGTATGAATTGTTTCCCCATGTCACGACAGATCCATCAGTTCTCAAAGCAGCGAAGGCCGTGTTCGTTGATGCTATGCTCGTAACAGCTATGCTTCCATTGAGCCCAGAGCTCACACTGCTGCTGTCGCCACCATTATAAGTGCTACCCCATGAAACAACGGATCCATCTGACCTTATTGCTGCAAAGGAGCGGAATGAGGATGTAATGCTCGTAACAGCTGTTGTTCCGTTAAGCTCGGCGCTTACATCGCTGCTATCTCCACCGTATAAGTTGTCTCCCCATGTTATTACAGATCCATCTACTCTTACTGCGGCAAATGCTCTCTCGCTCGCTATAATATTAGTCACGCTTATATTGCCATTGAGGTAGGGGCTTACACCACTGCTGTCTCCACCATATGTGGAGTCTCCCCACGTTATGACAGACCCGTCAGATCTGACCGCGGCGAATGCTCGTTCAGTAGCTGCAATGCTAGTTACTGCAATGCTACCATCGAGCTGTGCACTAACACTGCTGCTGTTTCCACCATATGAAGGGACGCCCCAAGTAATAACAGATCCATCAGATCTGATCGCTGCAAAAGCATTGTTATTTGAGAATATAGTTTGAATATCATAGTTTTTATTTGAAAGGTCGTATTGATCCATTTCTTTACAGGCTATTTCATCTCCATTTTTATCTGTAAATTTGGCATAAATATTTGTGACCCCATCATAAAGATTTCCAAGGCGAACCCTTGTGGAGCTTACGCTTCCATCTACGTATTTCTGGCCAACAATATTCGCATTTGAACATGAACTATCTGAAAAGAATTGTAATACGCCCAATGTCTCGGGAACCTCAACTTCTAGGACAGGAGTCGCTAAATTACCAACACTGCTATATGGAGTGGGGAAGCCCAGTGGCTTCAAGAATTTTGAGTCTAAAACAAAGGTGGGCTTTGAAGGAGCTGAAGGTGTTTTTGTGTTTTGAGTCACGTCAGCACTATTTTTTCCGCAAGAAATATTCAAAATTATAAAAACAAATTGTTGCTTTAAAAAAAGAGGATATTTACAAGAAATTTATTTAAAAAAAAACTCAAAGAAAAATTTCAAGTTTTCCTTAATAAAGATCGGAAGA
>CATMLK010000010.1:0-86263 GCA_950070535.1 uncultured Bacteriovoracaceae bacterium
GAGTCACTTGTAAGTCCTTCAGACCAAAGCTCCCCATTCACTGTCGCTGTCATTTTGAGACTTGGCTCTTTACCCATAAATTCATCTGCCGTGATGATCACTGGACCCATTATTGAACAGAAGTCTTTTCCTTTTGCTGGCCCAAGTCTTACTGCCATCTCTTTTTTCTGAATGTCCCTTGCAGAGATATCGTTAAATACTGTATAGCCAAAAACGTGCTCAAGAGCATTTTCAGCTTTTATATTTTTACCGTCGCGTCCAATGACAACACCAAACTCTAATTCATAATCAAGTTTGTTCGTATATGACGGCCATGGAATGATTTCTTCAGGGCCTATGAACCCCGCCGTGGATCCTTTGTAATACGCAGGTATTTCATACCAAGCTTTAGGAATTGGCTCGCCTCGCTTTTCAAAGCCTTTAGCCACATGCTTTTCGTGAGCATAAAAGTCACGATACACATGAATGCGATCAAGCGGGCATTCAAGTCTTGCATCTTTGGCGTCTTTTAAATCAAAGGCAAGGTCTGCTTCGTTATCAGTCTTCAAGATCCCATCGGCTGCAAACTCTTTAAATGTCTCAAGAGTTTCTTGAAGCATTTCTATAGAACTTTCTTGGTATGTCTTTAAAAATTCACTTAGTTTTGTTGGCGCTGTGGAATTGGCCTTTTCCTCTGCGTGAAAATAGCCTTCAAGCTCATAGTACTTGCGCCATACTAGGTTAACGTCAATTATGCTGGTTTCATTAAAGAATATCCCAAGCCTTTTGATTCGGCCTAGAGGGGTTTGTCGAGAATAGGTGCAAACCTTCATAAAAATACCTCTTTTTTCGCAAAGACTACCTAGAATTGGACAAATTCACAAGCGGGTGGACTTATACCTATTGGTAAATATTACAATGGGAATCGTTTTTCTTGCACTGCGGTATGGGCTGTTAGTACCAAATAGAAATTAACCTTAGGAATATTTATTAAAAACTTAATTTTAATACTCTTTATTCTCTCATTAAGTATAGCTTCTTTTGGCTCGAGTTTAGTTATTGGCTTTCCGGTTGGTCAAAGCTTAGTGCATGAAGGTTCTGACAAAGATTCATTTTAGTGGCTTGGCAAAATTACTTACACATATAATCAAAAAAATAAACTTCTCACTTTCAGAGTGGAAGACTCGAAGAATCTTGAGTTATTGAAAAAACATGTTACGAATAAAAAAGGTTTAAACTATGTAAGCCCTTCCAAGGTTGATCTTGAATCTAAAACAGTAGAATACCCTTTCCCTAATAACCAAAACTTTTTAGGCTTTATTTATTATCTAAAAGAAAAATAATTAAAAGAGTTTTATAAAAGTTCTTATGGTGTCTCTAGGTACCTGCCTGGGCTGTTATTACTGTAGATGAACTACGTTTTCTAGCTGAGAGTGGGAGATGGCCCGCTGCTAGCGGACCTAAATTTAATGATTAAAAAGTGTTTATTGGTTTAAGCAAACACTTATTTGATTGTATTTTGTTGGCCTACCATGCTGTGAATAACCTGCTGCCATTTCAACTATCTCTACTTGTGAACCGTCGGGACTATAGTGAAGAATTAGGTGTCTCGAGTAATTGTTAACTGTTCTCCCATACTTCTCCATGCGTCCACCTGTCACGCAGGAAACCAAATCCTCTTTATCTTCACCAAGAACTTGATTCATATTGCTAATTCTCAAGGATTTTGACTTCATGTTTTGTTTGTAAGAAATCGCTGGTTCGCCATTAATGTAACCAAAGTCAAAATCGCAGCCATTTGGCAGGCGGCCCCTTTGGTTTAATATGCTTAGATCTTCGTGTACCATGTTCATGTCAGTTTTGTAATGAACCCTCCAGTCCTCTTGATACTTGCAAAGAGGTTCAAAGCTGCCACTGAAAGCACTGGTGATAGACGCTATAAAGAAAGCAATCAAAAGGTGAAATTTCATAGGGCTTACTCCATTTAAATTTTTTTTGGAATGATAGTCCTATATAGCCTAGAACCGAATTAATGCCTTGCTCAATTGGGAATAATGTAAATTTTACCGGGAAGATAGAGAAGATAAGACCTCAAATTACTGAGGTCTTCCAAATTTTTTATCGTATTCAGGGAGTATTTCTTCCATTGCTTCAAAGAAGTGTTTCATTTCTTCTTTTAATCCAATTGAAATTCTTACCCAGTCAGGCATCTTATTGGCCTTTAGTGGTCGAATGATCACACCATGATCTAATAGCTTATCAAACATGTAGTCACTCGCTTCAGCTGAACCTGTTCTAAAACAAATGAAGTTTGTGATTGAGCGGACTGGATTGAAGCCTTTTTTATCTAAGAACTTTAAAGTCTCGTAATATCTTTTGGTGTTGTTTCTGATTGTTCTTTCTAGGTGAGGGTAGTCTGTTAGAGCGCCGATTGCACCCTTCTGAGCAATTAAGCTTGGCTCAAACGGAAGCTTGATTTTGTGAAGCGCTTGGATAAACTCTTCATTGGCAAAACCATATCCAACCCTTACACCAGCAAGGCCATAGGCCTTTGAAAATGTTCTAAGTGTTATAACATTGTCGTATCTGTGCTTCATTGAGTCTGGGTAGTCCCAAGTTGATTGTGCAAACTCAAAGTAAGCTTCATCTAAAATTACAATCGTGTGTTTTGGAACATATTGCATAAGGTAATCAAACTCATGCTCAGTGATATATGTACCTGTAGGGTTATCTGGATTTGCTATGTAAAGAATCTTTGTGTTTTCATTCACTTTCTCCGCAAGAGCTTTTACATCATATCTCATGTCTGGAGTTCTTGGGGTGGTTACAATTTTTCCACCAGCTCCCGTCGCTAAGATATGAAACCCAATGAAAGTGTTCTCTGCTGTTAAAACTTCGTCACCTGGTTGAATGAAGGATTTGGCGATGTATCCCATAATCCCTTCAGAGCCATTTCCAAGAATAATGTTTTCTCTCTTAACCTTATAAAGCTCAGCTAGCTTGTTCTTCAAGTCTAGGGCATGCATATCAGGATAGCGGTGAGAGTCCCAAAGCGCGTTGGTCATCTCTCTGGTCGCAAACGGAGATGGGCCTAAAGGGTTTTCGTTACTAGCGAGCTTGGAAATCTTGGTTAGACCTCTCTCTCTGGCAACTTCTTCAATAGGCTTTCCTGCTTGATATACTTGCAAATTATCCAAATATTCAGGGATAAGTCTTCTTTTAGTCATGAGCTTCCTCAACTTCTATTTTAAAGTATCCATATACCTATATGCTTAGGAGGGGGAAATCAACAATTTCCTTGGTTTAGCGCAGCGTAAAAAGGGTTTTTCACAGTCTGTATTTGTAAGTTTTTCAATTTTTATGCTTTAATTGCAAAAACGAAAAAAGGAATGTCTATGAAATTGCTTGAAGGAAAAAAGGCACTTATTTTTGGTGTGGCAAACGATCGCTCAATTGCTTGGGGGATTGCCCAGGAATTTAAAAAACATGGCGCACAGATTGCGCTCTCATATGCTAATGATGCTCTTAAGAAAAGAGTGGAACCTCTGGCAGAGGAAGTTGGAGCAGACTTTACGTTTGAAATGGACGTAACTAACGATGATCATTATGAAGGCCTGGAGTCAAAGGTTAAGGAGCATTGGGAAAATTTTGATATTTTAGTGCACTCAATTGCTTTTGCGGACAGACAAGATCTAAAAGGTCAATTTGTGGATACGTCTAGAAAAGGGTTTCAGTTAGCATGCGATGTGTCAGCTTTTTCTTTGGTAGGTCTTTCTCAAAAATTACAATCAATGATGAATAATGAGGGTTCCGTTCTAGCAATGACCTATTATGGATCCCAAAAAGTAGTACAGAACTATAATGTTATGGGGGTGGCCAAGGCTGCTCTGGAGTCAAGTACGCGCTATCTTGCAGAAGATCTAGGAGCGAAAGGAATTAGAGTTAATTGCATCAGTGCTGGTCCAATCAAGACTCTTGCTGCTTCAGGAATATCAGGTTTTAGAACACTACTTTCACAAGTCGAGGAGAAAGCTCCTCTAAAAAGAAATGTGACTCAAGAGGACGTAGGTGGAAATGCTGTTTATCTGGCAAGTGATCTAAGTAAAGGTGTTACAGGACAAGTTCTTTACGTGGATAGCGGATTGTCTATTCTTGGAGGGTTCTAAGTTGATCAAAAATGCTCTCGTATCCATCCGACCATCGATGAAAAGTATTACCAAGGACAAGGTCAACTTCACAATGGCCTTGATCCCGGTATTAATTGGCATTGCCCTTTATTACTATCTTGGTTCTTGGATTTATGAGAGTGCGACCGCATACGGTAAAGAGTTAATAGAGAGCTATATTTCGCAAGAAAGCTTTGGTGCTATTGTTTACTGGCTAGTTGCAGCTATCTTGACTGTTATGTTGTTTTTTTTGGTGAACTGGACATTTGTTCTTGTGGTGACTTTAATTTCCTGCCCATTTAACGACATATTGAGTTCACGAATTGAAAAGCAGATGAGAGGGGAGAGCACACTTGATCTTGGGCAAACTTTTTCAAGGCTCATTTCAAAGTTATTTTTTACTCTTCTAAATGAATTTAAGAAAATTTTGTTCATTGGTGTTCTGTCATTATTATCCTTCGTTTTTGGGTATATTCCCCTAATCGCTCCAATTGGAATTTTTTTAGCAATCATTCTTCTTGCTGTTGAGTTTTTGGATTATTCTTGGTCAAGGCATGACCTTAGATTTAAAGAATGTGTTTCAGATTTAAAAGGAAATATTGCAGGCTACAGTTTTGGAGGGGCCTTCTTTTTCATAATGGTATCGGTTCCTCTCATCAATCTGTTCGTTCCTCCTATGGCCACAAGCTATTTCACCACCTTGTGGGTAAAGAATCATGAATCTCGTAATTAGGCTTCCTGATGATTTGAGAGAGCGACTTTTGTGCTTTCCCGCTCTTCAAGTATTAGTCAAATCCTTGAGGGAGCAGTTGGAAAAAGAGAATGAGGAGCTGGAGGAGGATCAGTGGAAGGATTTGAAGCTGCACTTGATTGCTCATAAAAATAATATCGAAGTCTTAAATCTCGCTCCATTCAGTGCTTTCTACCATGAACTTGAGGATGAAGATCTAAAGAGTGTTTTTACTGTCCATAGGGCAGTAAAGAATATGAAGATTGACTTAGTAGACACTTTTATAACCTTTTCAAAGAGTTTTATAGACGCATCTATAGGAAAAAGTTTAAAGGCGAAAAATAGGATTGGATTTTCTATCTCTAAGAATATTCTTTTCCTTAATAAAAAGGTTACTCTTCTGAAAGGTAGGCACCATAGTGAACAGTACTTTGAGTTGGCAAGGCCGATATTAGAGAAAATGCCGGAAGAGCTTTCAAGAGGTTACTCCCGCGACTTAGAACCTTTAACAGGAGACTGGAGAGAGAACCCATACAACATCGTAAATTTAAAGGCTAACGATGATGGGGAAGTCGAAGGGTTATGGGAAGAGTTCTTTTCGCTCATTGAAAATGAAAAATTTTATCTAGTATGTGATGGTCTTCCCTTAGAGAGACAAAAGGAGGCCTTGACTAGATTTATAAAAAAGCAATCCAAAAAGAATACTTATTATGTATTCGAGTTGGAAAACTTGATTGAATTCGGAAAGCTGGCCGCATATGCTCAAACCTTCATATCTTATGATTCCGGCCTCGTTCATCTAGCCGCTTACTGTGGTGCCCATATTCATTACTTACAAAAAGAAGGGTTGGACTCTACAGGACCCATTCACTTTTTAGGCGATATAAGGTATTTCAATCTTAACGAACCATTTTATAGAGAGAACAACGAGATTGCTCTTCATAAGATCTTCGATGAATTAATTGGATTCTTGGATAAAAAAGCAAAGGATAGAGAAGAGTGATTTTAGAAAACCTAGTATTGGTTGTTGGATTAATTTTAACTGGAACAGCGATGAGAAAGTCTGGCTGGTTTCCTCAAAACACCTCTGATGTCTTAAATACATTTGTATTAAATGTCTCTTTACCTGCAATCATCATGATTTCCATTCCAAGTCTTCCCTTAGATGAAAGAGCTCTATATCCTGTGGCAATTCACTGGGTCGCTTTTCCACTGCATATTGCGGCCGTTGTTCTATTGCAAAAGATCTTCAAGTTTAGAAAGTCTGTTTTTGCATCAATGTTGATTGTGACAACTCTAGGGAATACTGCCTTTTTAGGTATCCCGATGGTTAAAACCTTTTATGGAGAATCTGCAATTCCTTTTGCGGTATTGTATGATCAATTGGGATCCGGGCTTGGCTTTATCATTTTTGGAGCCTTTGTTTTACCTATGTTCAGTGACAGAAGCAAACAAAGTCTGGCCGATGTTTTTAAACATCTCATAACTTTTCCAGCATTTATTGCTTTAATTCTAGGTTTTGTTTTTAAATTTTATCCACTACCGGGTGTGTTTAATAACTTTCTTTCTCAACTAGCTGCAACTTTAATCCCATGTGCAATGGTCGCCGTGGGGTTTCAAATGAAATACAAACTTGAAATTCATGAACTAAGGCCACTGGCCGCAGGTCTTCTTTTAAAGCTTTTAGTTCTCCCGTTTATTGTTCTAGGAATTGTTAAGCTATTTTCGATTGAAACTCTTTCTGCGAATGTATCTATACTTCAAGCTGGTATGCCACCTATGGTAACGGCCGGTGCTATGGCGATAGAGGCCGGCCTTGAGAAGGACCTTAGTGCGGCCTATGTTGGTTATGGGCTGATTTTCGCTTTTGCTACCTTGCCACTTATACACTCATTGATCTAAGTTTAGTTTAATTTACGGAAATAAATTAAGCCTGTTAAAAGCTCCTTTAATTAAAATAATAAAGGGGCATCCATGAAAAAAACTTTAATTACTCTATCGCTAATTTTTGCTATTGCCATCTCCACTGGTTGCGGCAGATTTATAAAACGTCTCGTCAGTGACCTGGCTTTCACTACTACACAAGAAAATGGCCAGCAAATTCTTGAGACGACATTCACCCTGTCACTGGGAGAAGTTTCTCTACCTGGAGCCTCATATGATCTACCAAATGGTCTTGGAATGTTTAGCCTTGTGAGTGCAGACTCCATGGGGGATAGGGTAAAGTTGTCTCTAAACCTAACAGAGATTTTTAAGCTGCCTTCAGAAGATGCAAAACTTCCAAATGGGAATGACCTGCCAGTAGATACTACCGGAGCAAGTATTGTTCAAATCCCAATCTCAAGTGTCATTGGAAGCGTCTACCTTGCATCTAGCAATGGACAAACTTTAGTGGGCTTTGCTTTTTCAATCTCTCAATTAGATAGACTTGGGCAAACGGTTGGGAATTTGGGATTATTTCCAAATTTCGATGTACGAGGCATTAATGTGACTGCAGGTATTTTCTCGTCTGGAGAAGAAGGCAAGACTGGACTTGCAGCTTTTGCAAACTTGGGTGATCTTGATGGGCAGGTCCCTGATGATGAGGCCAAACCATTTATGCCAGTTGAAACCACTATTTCTAAGAAGGAATTTCGAGAAGTTAAGCGTGAAATGAGAAAGCTGAAAAATAGCACTCAAACTCTAAAGTTGGTAAAAGAATATAAATAACAGATAGTTTGCGGGGCGTCGTAACGGTGCCTCGCGTATACCTTTCATTATTCTGGCAAGAATTGCAGCCTTTATAAAGTGCATAAACCCACTATCATTAGAGATATGTAACTCTAATTTTTTGTGAGGTTTTAAATGAAGAGACTAGCATCACTACTATCATGTTTGTTTCTTGCCGCAGCTTTAACATCTTGTGGCAGTGATTCAAAAAAGATTGTTTCAGACCTAGAGTTTGAAACTAGAGACCAGGATTCAGAGAAGTTTGTTGTAACAGACTTCATTATGGAGCTTGGAAACGCAGAGCTTCCGTTTCTGCACCTTCCATTGCCTAGAAACTATGGCTACTTGAGATTTTACAGAGTAGACGGCATTAACAGGGTTGCTGTTGATGTTAACTTGACTGAAATCTTAAAGCTTCCTAGAGGTAATGAGGCCACTCTTCCAAACGGCACTATGCTACCGGTAGATACTATGGGTGCTGGTGTAATTGAGATTCCAGTAAGCGGAATAAACGGGAAAGTGTATATCTCTCATAAAGACGATATGACTCTTATTGGTTTTGCTGCTTCAATCAAGCAACTTGACGATATCGGCTCTGAGATGGGTACAATCGGCGTATTTCCTAACTTTGACATCAGTGGCGTAAATGTTACTGCTGGTATTTATACCTCTCCTGCTCAAGGACAAACAGGTCTTGCGGTATTTGCAAACATCGGAAGTCTATGGAGTGAGTCTACACTTGCATCTAACTATGACAGAGACACTTTCAGAGCTATTCCACAGAGAAATCCTCGTTGGAAAGAAAGAAGACTTGGAAGAAGACTTCTTCGCTTGAAAAATACTCAGCAACTACTTGATATTGCGAAATAATTCACTTGACCCTCGCTTATGCGGGGGTCAAGTTTTTCTATTAAATTTTTCCTAATTATTCCGACACGTCAGGAATGAAATACTTCCTCCTGAGCCTGCTTTTTTCTTTAAGTTCCTATTCTGACCGTTACTGTGAGCTACCATTTATTGAGGCATTTTCAAAAATAGCGGCGAGAGACCGGATCCAGTATAAAGAGGTTTTAGAGTCTTTACACAGGGATTTTAAAGAAAACAAAGATCCTTCTGTCGCAGTCGATATATTCGAAGATAATTATGAATATCTAGAGTTCGTATTTAACAAAGAAAAGTCTTCACTTTTGGCAGAACTTGAAGAGGGCAATCTTCCTGTAGAATTCGTGAGCTTAATCAAGAAAGAGATTGAAATAAAAGTCATCAAGGATTACGAAGATCATTTTAACAATTTAGTGGATCAGGCCTTCATAATCCTGCAAGAAATGGGCGTGCCTGCACGTATAACGTACGTGAAAAAGGCAGGTGGTCTAAATCAAAAGATTATTGTTGTGGAGGCTGAAAAATCTCAACTTAACTCGCATGCTGTTGAGAAGATAAAAAGATACAATCAACGTTTTAACACAAAAGTGGTGACTATAGATCTTTATGAAACAATCAGAGATGGTAGTGAGGCATTTTTTATCAATGGAAGAGTTGAGTTGGGAGCACAAAGTGTAAGAGCCCTGGCCTTGGATGATGTTATGATGTTGGCTCCAAAGCACGAGTTTAGTCATGCCGCTTTTGCAGCAAAAAGGGAAAAAAACCAGGGCTCGTTATATCACACTAAATTTAAGGCAATTGCTGAGGAAAACTTATCGAGTATTGAAACTAGCTACAACAAATTCATGAGTGCCGAGGAATTGTATAACTTTGCCAACAATTCTTTTTGGGGATCTGAAAAGCTTATCAACCCGATGATGTTCACCCCTACTGAAATCTTAAAAGATATTTCTATGATCAGCAGATTTCTATCTGGAACAAGAAAGATTGCTCAGCAAACAGTGGAACTTACTTCAAAGTTATCAAAAGGTTATGAGCATATGCTAGAAGAGTTAAAAAAGGGAGAGTTTAATCTTGGAATATTTGATGCTAGAGGGAAGGTAACGAGAGACCTCGAAGAGGTGCACGAATTAATCTTTGTAGATAACCTTAACCTAATAGAAATTACGGAGTTTATAGGGCCTGAGATAAGAATTTTAATTGAAAAAATGATTAAACAAAGAATTGAGATTGAAGCTCGCTTCACTGGGCGTATCGGCCCAAGTACCTCAGAGGAGGAGACAGCAAAAATTTTTTCCGATTTTCTAAGAGAGGAAAATTTAGCAAACCTTGAAAATCATAAGAAAATCATTGAGTACATGATGCAGAGAAACCTGACGCTTGGAAGAGTCGCAAAAGTTGTTGAAGCAGAGTCGGATGTTACAATTCAAAAGTCAGTTGATTATTTAGAACGTATGGTCAAGTTGGCGAAGCAGTCTGGTGAGGATTTTCAGTTAGACTCGATAGAGTTAAAAGCTTTGGTTGAAGAATATAGACGACTGGGAAATCTTGTAAAGGAAGACTATAAAGGATTTGCCGGCAAGAAACCGGCAAATCCAAATGAGTTAATCAAGTGATTTTAGTGATTCTTCTAGAGAGGTGATTTGCTCTTTAAATCCTGAAGCTTTCTCTTTAACCTCAGCTACAACTTCTTCTGGAGCATTTTCTGCGAACTTAGGATTCTTAAGCTTTTTTTCAACTTTCTCGTGCTCTTTTTGAACCTTAGCTAGGTCTCTCTGAAGCTTAGCTTTATACTCCTCAATATCAATTACACCTTCAAGTGGCATAAAAACATCTGTGTGAGTTGTGGCCTTCATCACTGACTTTGTTGGCCTTTCAACAGACTTATCTTTAATTTTTCCTGCTTTTACCTTTGCAAGCTCTTTAAAGTATCCTCTTGATTTATAGAAGTATCTCGCAAGTTCTTCGTCATCGGTGAAAAGACGAATCTCAACTTCTTCTTTAGGCTTAACATTTACAGTGTTTCTTAGGTTCCTTATTGAAGAAACTATTTCAATAAAATGATTCATGTCGGAAACATCTTTGTTAAAGGCATGTTCATTTTTGAACTCCGGCCAAGTCTGCAGAATAAGAAGACTCTCGTCTTCGTTCTTTAAATGTTGCCATAGCTCTTCAGTAATAAAAGGTGTTACTGGATGAAGGAGTCTTGTTATTTCTCTAAAACAGTATTTTAAAACATTTGCTCTTTGAACCTTAAGCCCTTCATTCTGGGAGTTAAGGATTCCTTTTGACAGTTCTATAAACCATGAACAAAATTTGTCATAAACAAATGAGTAAATGGAAGAGCATGCCTCATCAAAGCGGTACTCTTCAAATCCTTCTGTCACATTTTTGATTACATCATTTAACTCTGATAAAATCCATTTCTCATGATGGTGGAGCTCTTCAACTTCAAAACCTTGATCACTAGCATTTGCAAGATATGGATGAATGAAACGAAACGCATTCCAAACTTTGTTAACAAAGTTTCTATAACCTTCAATCTTTTGCGGATCAAGGTTAATGTTTCTGTTATATCCAGAGCTAACAGCAAGTGTGAATCTAAGGGCATCACATCCATAGTCGTTAATCATCTCAAGTGGATCTATAACGTTGCCTAAGGACTTACTCATCTTTTTGCCATCTTTGTCTCTAACAATGGCGTGAATGTAGACGTCCTTGAAAGGATTCTTTCCAGTGGCCTTGTCACACATCATCATCATTCTTGCTACCCAGAAGAATATAATGTCAAAGCCAGTGGTAAGAGTAGAGGTTGGATAGAACTTATCAAAACCCTTCTCTTTCATTGCTTCTTCATTAGGCCATCCCAGAGTGTTAAGAGGATAAAGTCCTGAAGAGAACCATGTGTCCAAAACATCTGGATCTTGTTTAAATTCCTTAATAGAACATTTAGGACAATTTTCTGGTGTATCCTCAGACGCCCAAACATTGGAACAATCATCAGATTGGCAATAATATACAGGAATTTGATGTCCCCACCAAAGCTGTCTTGAAAGACACCATGGCCTTGGATTTTTTTGATAGGCAAAATAAGTATTCTCCCATCCTTTAGGAAAGAATTTAGTCTGATCGTTTTCTACTGCCTCAACTGATCTTTTTGCCATTTCATTTGTATTTAGAAACCACTGTTTGGATACTCGAGGCTCGACGACTTCGTCTGATCTTTGGCCATGTCCAACTTGGTGTTTATGTGGCTCAACTTTTACTAAGAGCTCTTGCTCCTTTAGCAATTCTACAGTTTTCTTTCTTGCCTCTTTAGTTGATAGCCCTTCAACCGCCTTCGCATTTGAATTGAGTGTTCCATCATCATTAAGGATATTTATAATTTCAAGATTGGATCTCTTACCAATTTCAAAGTCATTAAAATCATGTCCTGGTGTTACTTTCAAACAGCCAGTGCCTGTTTCCATATCAACATGCTCGTCAGCGATGATTTCAATTTCTCTCTCACATATTGGCACGATTGCTTTCTTGCCAATCAAGTGTTCAAACCTGTCATCATTTGGGTTTACAGCAACTGCGGTGTCGCCATAAAGAGTTTCAGGTCTGGTGGTTGCTATTTCAAGAACTTCATTGGAGTCTTTAACTTTGTAATGGATATGGTAGAAATTTCCTTGAACTTCTTTATGCTCAACTTCGGCGTCGCTGATTGCAGACTGAAGAACCGGATCCCAATTAATAATATAGTCGGCCTGGTAAATAAGTCCTTCATTGTAGAGATCCACAAAAAACTTTCTAACTGATTGGCTCGGAACTTCATCCATAGTAAATGTAAAGTAATCCCAGTCACAACTATCACCTAACTTTTTGACTTGGTTGATGATGTGATCCCCATATTCATTTTTCCACTCCCAAACTTTTTCAAGAAATTTTTCTCTTCCAAGGTCGTGTTTGGTTTTTCCTTCTTCCTTGTAAAGCTTTTGTTCTACCTTTGCTTGAGTTGCAATTCCTGCGTGGTCCTGGCCTGGAACCCAAAGGGTTTCAAAGCCTTGCATTCTCTTAAACCTTACAATTACATCTTGGATAGTGTGGTTTAGCGCATGTCCCATATGGAGCTTTCCTGTAACGTTTGGTGGCGGCATAAGGGTTGTGAAGGTTCCTTTTGAGCCCTTTACTGGCTTAAAGCACTTTCCCTCCATCCACTTTTCGTACCACTTGTCTTCTATGCCACTTGGGTCAAATTGTTTGGCCAATTCGCTTTCTTGCATTATTTATCCTTGCTTTAAAAAATTTGTGATTGATTCAATGTCTTTTACGTCGAAAATTTCTTGTTTTCTTTCCACCATATTTTTTAGGGTGATGGTGTTATTTTTGACTTCATCCTCTCCGATTAGCGCCACATTTTTATGCCCTTTGCCTTCGGCAGTTTTGAAAAGCTTCTTGAACTTCATTACCCCAAGGTTAGTTTCAACCTTCAATCCCTTTTGTCGAAGACTTCTTGCAGTTGTTAGGGCCAACGCCTCACCTTGTTCTGTAAGGTAGCTTAGAAATACATCATTTTGAGCATGATCTAATTTTGGCATCAAGTTATGGCTTATTAAGAAGTCTTTCAATGTCACATCTCCCATTCCAAAGCCTATGCCAGGTAGAGCTGGTTCGTTGAAGATTTGCAGTAGGTTTGCATAGGCTCCACCACCTGCGATTGCTCTTTTATTGTCAGGGTGCTTATCGAAAACTTCAAATACTACCCCTGTGTAATAATCAAGACCTCTCACAATCGCCGGGTCATATTGAACATACTCACTTGCTTGAGATGAACGGAGTTTGCCGACAAAGCTCTCAAACTCTGATAGGTGAGGATAGTTGTTCTTTTTTAAATAATTTGTGACTTTTTCAAAAGTATCTAGTCCCAAGTATTCGTAAAAAGCATTTTGTTGGTTTGTTTCGGTAAGAACCTCAGAAGTCATTTTTTCCAAGGCCTGTAGATCTACTTTTTTCGACTTATCAATTATTTTATAGAGTTTATAACTTTTGTCAGATTCTACTGCTATGATTTGGTTGAATATAAAGTCCACAACTTTTCTGTCATTAAGCTGAATGCTAAACATGTCCTTGTTGGCGCCAAAAGATTCCAGAAGTTGAGAAACAACACTTAAAACTTCAATTTCTCCTAAATTCTCCGGAGCTCCAAAGATATCAACATTGAACTGCCAGTGCTCTCTTAGCCTTCCTCGTTGAGGCTTCTCATATCTCATTAGGTTTGGAATTGAGTACCAACGAATAGGCTTTGAGGCCTGCTTTGCGATTTGTGCAACCATTCTAGCAACTGTGGGAGTCATCTCTGGCCTAATTGCAACATGCCTATTCCCACGGTCTGTGAACTCGTATATTTGCTCATTAATTAACTCTTCACCGGACTTTGCCTTGTATAGTTCGACTTCCTCGACCATGGGGCCGTCAAAAGGTTCGTAGGCAAAGCTTTCTGCCGTTTCTTTCATGGCCTGAAATAGGTAGTTTCTCTCCCGCATATCTTTGGGGAAAAAATCTCTACAGCCTTTATAAGGTTTTTTGCTAAGAGTCATTCTGGGATTCCTTGATAAGTTGTTGATTATTATTAGCAAATTTTTGGCGAGTTGTTAACTGAGGATTACTTTGGCGTCCATTGTTTTTTATCAACTTTTTTACCTGGTACAAGCTCTTCTTTTTCCATGAGTTTGTCTATTCCCTCTGAGGGGTTTTCAGGCATCTCATTCAATGCTTCTACAGTATTTTTTGAGTTTTGAACTTCTTCTTTTAGTTTATCATCAAGTGAGGGACTTTTAGGGGTGGGAAGAGCTTTTTTTAGATGCGACATGTCGGGAACTTTTATAATTGTATTTTGTTCATCCCCATTGTTTAGCTCTGAGTGTGACTTAAATAGTTCGGCCTTGTTTGCAATGGACTCAAGAATATCGACACTTACTTTAGACACTAAACTGTTAAAGGACTCAGGTGACTTCTCGTAGATCGCAAGTATCCATGGGGAAAGGTATTTTAGGGTTTTTTGAAGCTCATGCACCCTCTTCATTACCTTGAAATCGCTTCGATCAGCACTCTGATACGAGTTAAGAAAGTTATCCTCTCGGTAAGGAGCTAGCTCGGAAAGAATAGAGTTTGCAATCCAGTTGGAAAAATCTGAATACACCACAGAGCTTTTGAGAAGCTTTTTCTCTATTGCTTTAAGAACGGACTCATTGATTACGATCTCTTCTTTACTTGATAGATACTGGGTGTTTAAAAGACCTTTATAGATTTCCGATTTTATTAAAAAGAGATGGTTGGATTTTGATACTTTTGAGAGCGATTCATTAATTATAATTGAACTATCCACGGCTTTCTTGGCCTGCTTTTCACCTATATTTGATGAGCCAAGATGTTCAAGTAATAGTTCCAATTCAACAGAGTCAGCCGAGGCCTTAATACCAGACAGTTGCTGTGCCAAAGCACTTGAGAGTAGTAAATAGAGGACTGCAGTCAACTTGATCATTTATTCTTATCTCTTTTTAAACCATCGTCCACGACGTTTTTCTTCCCGTGAACTATATAATACTTTCCTCTGAGAGGTGCCAAGACCATGCCATCCATAGAGATTAGCTGAGTTACATATTCCAAATCGCTAATTATGGATAAATTATTTTTACCTAAGTCAATTGAGGCAACTTCTGTCTCTTTTAGATTAAGTTTTTTATTATAACTTAATGTTTTTATGAAAAAGACTTTGTTGTGTTCACACAACATATTACCTAAATCAGAAGCCTGATTTTGATAAATAATGTTCATCTTCTGGTAGCTCTCGTTGTTGAAAAGAGGTATTTTTATTATTTTAGATCCGCTTGAGTTTTCAACTTGTGCAAACTCACCAACAATTAAGTCCTCGCCAACTATGCAGCCTTCCAGTTTGGAACCTGGATAGCTTGCCTTGTAAACAGTTTGCATCTTGTTTTCTAGTATTGAATACATCAGAAAGGCTTGGTTTCCATCTTTGTTTATATCCGTGTAAAGAACGTCATTTGGTGTTGGCATAAGAACTACCGGAGAAAAAGAGGGATTAAGGGGATTTCGCAGCTTTATTAAAACACTGTCCTTTGAGTCCCCGGCCTTTCTGACACCAATATTTTTTTCTCTTGGATAAAATAAGCTTATATATGAATCGTCCCTGTGAAGTCTTGGTGAGGTGGCATTTGCAACGAACTTTGCTTCGCTTTGACCGTAGTCTGCAGTGAAAATCTTATTTACTTTGTGAATTCCCATCTCTTGGTAAAAAGCTTCATCCTTTTCGATAAGGATTCTTTTTCTCGCCGGAGATGAGTGGATGAAGTACTGGGTGTACTTTTTCCCGTCCAAAACTTCTTTGTTGCTGTAATTTGTGGAAATCTGAAGCTTACCAGACCTTCTTTGATAATAGGTAAACTTACCATCTTGAGAAATGAACCTAATATTGTCTAGGCTTTGCTTACCCTTTAGAACTGGGAGTGCAAAAATATACTGCGGCATCATTAGAAAAATCATTATCTTAATATAGAACATGCAGCCCCCAATAATCCAGCGGATGAAGACGCTGGTAGTCTTTTAAAGCTGAAAATAAATGAGCCCAAGGAACAAGTCTAGGCGCGTGCAGAGAGTCTCTGGCCGTCCTGATTATTACTGCGTAATTTCCTTTGTCCTCTTTAAAACCATCTACGATGAAGGGGATTGGAAGACATTGATTGATGACTTTTTTAGAGAAAAACTCAGGGAGCAAATCCTCTGCACATGCAACTCCGTGAATGATTCCTTCAGGGTGGATTTCAAAGCTTCTTTTTAGAAAACTCGTATTTAAAATAGGTTTACTTGTAAGCTTAAATTCTTTTTCAATTAGCTTTGCCTGTGAAAAAGATTGGGTTGAAAAATCTCTTGGCAGGTAGTCAAACTTCACGTCGCTGACTTGTCGAATCCCGTCTACCTCCAATTGATCGAATATTATTTTGTAATCACAAGATGTGGAAGTGCAGCTTTGACTATCTACAACAATGAAACAACCATTTTTAAATTCTAGCAAGCTCGGCTTATAATCATTGGAGCCTACAGTTCTACATACTTGATTCTTGCTAAGACCTTTTGTTCTACTAAGTATCTTTTCGACTACTTTTGACATTGAGAACTGGCTATCCTTTGCATCTCCAAAAATTACTGGGTGACAAACCTCGGTGGCCTTTAACTTGTCATCATAGCAAAGTTTTACATTCCAGGCTCTGCCCTCGTTGGCGACTTGGTTAAACTCGACAAAAGTATTGGAAGTCTGTGCTTGGCAGCTACTTGCAGTTTTTGAGAATTCGCTTGAGAAGTGGTTTATGATTCTTGCCGTGTTTATTACTGCGTCATTTGCGACTCGTGCAGGGCAATCGTTATAGTTTGCTCTCAGTGTTGTTTGTTTTAAATTGATGCCCAATGTTTCGCAGTTTGGTTTAGGTGTCAAAATTCCGTCTTGGAATCCTGAGAATAGACATACTTGTGGCTGGCTCGATAACTTTTGTGCACACGATTTAAGCTCACTTGGAGTTATATTCATTTTTTTTAGAATGGATTGACAGCTACTTTTAATAAAAGGCTCTAAATTTTTGGACTCTGCAGCTTTTTTCCAAAAGCTTTGCTTAAAAAAACCGTCGCAAAATAATTTTGGGCGGTCTAGGTTTTGACACAAATTATCCAAATAGCCTATAGCTTCGGGATTTAAGTGGGACTTGTATTTCTTTGCGACTCTTAACTCCCTTTTAAGGGTTGTAAGTTTTTTATAATTCTTCTTCGGAGTCAGCTGTATTTCTTTTTCAAGTCTAGGGATGCTTTTGACTTGATCAGATAAAAAGCACAAATAAGCAGTTTTATGGTCGTTTAAGTGCTTTTCGTGCTCAGCTTGGCACGTTCTTTCATTCTTTGGAAAGGACAAACTTAAGCTCTTCAAAGTGCTTTTAACATTTTTAAGGTCAAAGTACTTTTGAAACTTAACAACATTTGGACATCGCTTGTAGACAACTTCTTCGTAGAAAGTTTTTTTACTAATCAAAGCTGTTTTTAATATTTCACCCTTGGTTCTATATCGAACAAGAAAGTTTTGAATCTCCCCATTGGGGCCTTTTGCCAAACCTGCCAAGATTAAATCGTAGAGTGAGCAGGAGTCAATATTAGCCAACGACATATATCTGGAAGGGGTGTGAAATATAATACTTCCAATAAAGTCTTCATCAAGATCCAGGCTTTTAATGTCGGCTAGGTCGTTAAGATTTGATCCGCTTTTGAAGTTCTTTAATTTCTTCTGAAAATTGTCATCTTGAATCTCAATTAGAGTCTTAAAGTTTGAATAAAATCCTGTTTGAGCAAAGGAGGGAGAGAGAAGCGAGAGCACGAAGGCTCCCGCTAAAATTTTAGTCAATTGATTTGTTAAGTATCGATGCAACATCTTCAATTTTAAGCTCTTCTGTTTCTTTTACTTTACCCTTGCCTGAGTGAAAGTTTATCATACAGAACGAACAAGATGTAGCGAGTTTATAGGCCTTAGTTTCACCAACATCGGCCAGTCGGTTTTCAACCATGTCTGTTCCTTCATGGATTTCATACCACATGTTTCCACCACCCATGCCGCAGCAGAGTGATTTATCTTTGCTTCTCTCCATTTCCTTTAGCTCAATGCCCGGAATAGCCTTTAGAACACTTCTTGGCGCATCATACTCACCGTGATGTCTACCGAGGTAGCAAGGATCGTGGAATGTAAGCTCTTCTTTGACTTCTTTAGTCGGCTTTAGTTTGCCCTCTTTTAGAAGGTCTGCAAGAAGCTCTGTATGATGAATAGTTTCAAATTCACCATCATCAAATTTGGCGTATTCCTTTCCAATTGTATGCAAACAGTGTGGACAATGCGTCACAACCTTGCCGAAGTCATATTGGTTCATATTGGCAATGTTTTCAATTGCAACTTCAAAAAAGGAGTACTCATCACCAAATCTTCTAATTGGGTCTCCGTTACACTTCTCAGTCTTGCCCATTACGGCAAAGTCTACGCCTGCTTTTTTAAGTAAAGTAACAGTGTCTTGGACAACTTTTTGGTTATTATTGTCATAGGAGCCGGCACACCCTACGTAGTATAAATAATCTACTTTCTTACCCTGCTCAATTACTGGAACATCCATCCCATCGGCCCAAGCAAATCTTTCATCTTGAGATACACCCCAAGGGTTTCCATTTACACGGATATTGTTAACAGCTGTAGCTGCCTCTGGTGGGATTTGACCTAAAGTCAAGGCCTTGTAGCGCTTAAGACCCATAATCTCTTGAACGTGTTCAATATTAACAGGACACTCTTCCATACAGGCCCCACAGGTTGTACAGGAGTCTAGCTCAACAGGGTCAAAAGTGTTGGTTTCCCAAAAGTCCACGTCCTCTTTTTTCCCTTCTGTCACATCTCTCATCTTGGTGATGATTGTTTTAGGATTAAGAGGTTTGCCTGCGAGATTGGCGGGACAAACTTGTGTACATCGCCCACATTCCACACATGAAATAGTGTCTAATCTCATTTTTGGAGTCATCTCGCTTGCTTTGCCAAGTCCAAATGTTTCAGCTGTTTCATCTTCAAAGTCCATTGGCATCATTACAGCTCCACGTCTTTCAGGAGTTACAAGTGCAGCGAAAGGAGCAGCGATTATGTGGAGAAACTTAGAATAAGATATGCTGGCGATGAAAACCATTGTGTTAACCATATGGAATAGCCATAAACCTTTGTAAGTTCCAAAAAGAGCAGACTCTGAAAAGTTGAAGTTGCTAATAAGCGATGCCAGTGCGAAACCAACTGGTGACCAGAGCTTTTCGCCTTCTGGCATGCCTGCGCCATAGATTCTAAAGCCTTCAATTATGTATCCAAGGAAGATTAAAGAAAACAGCATTCCATACATGAAAAGCTCTCTGTGTGGCTTAGTTGCAGAGAGGTAGTCAGGACGGTCCACGTATCTTCTTTTGTAAGCAAAAACAAGTCCAGCCAGAATTGCAACACCTGCGATATCGGCAAGAAAAGAGACTACAATATAAGTTGTACCCTTATAGATTTGAAGGGGGGTGTCTGCGTGAATTGCAACTAATTCAGTGGCAATAAGCAAAATCATGAATCCGTAATAAATTAAACTGTGATAAAAGCCTACATAACCATCTCTTGTTACTTTTCCCGTAAAAAAGATAGTATCAAGAAGCTTTTTCCAGTTAAGTTTTTCGGGAAAAAGATCTCCATTAGCTTTAACCTCATTGATCCATTTGTACTTGTCGTAAATACCTTTGATCATGATTCCAATTGCAACAAACATTAGGACATACATCGCCACCTTAAAAGAAAAGGGGATCTGCCAAAATATTTCACGCGTAGCGTTTACCGCATCCATTTAGCCTCCAATAGCCAGTAGAAAGTTTAAAATTTTGGTACCGCATCAGTATACAATAAATTATAGTTGAAGTCATGATATCGACAATAGACAACATTATTCCCCAGTTAACTGGCGTGGGCCTTCTAGGGGTTCTTTCTGTATTTTCTGTCCGTTTAATTCTTAAAAAGTTAAAATTTAGTTACCTGATGTCTTTTGTCTGGATAATGGTCATCTCTCTAGCTGGTTATTTCATCATAAATCTATTGCATTTATGGGGACTTTGGAGGGATCCATACTTATTTAAGCTTGATGGCGGGCTGATCCTTTGTTTTCAGTTTGCTTATCTCTCAATCATTTCTTACATATATATGGATAATCCAACCAAGAAGAAGGGGAGAACTCTTTTAAGATTGCCTATAATTGGATTTCTCTTGGGCTATTATATGTCTGAAGTTGAGAACATGGTCATATTTGCCTTAGTGGAGCTGTTAATCACTTTCTTGTTATTTAAGAAATCTAAATCACATAACTATGCCTTTAGAGCACAAACCAAAGCGTTAATACCTGTACCGTTGATTGCAATGTATTCTTTTCCTATGAGCTCTTGGTTTGCCATTTACTTGGGATGGTCTCTGCACTTCAAATTTGCTTTGGCGAATGCAGCTATTGTAAAAAATTTGATGGTTGATTATGATAGTTCATTACATGAAGAATAAATTTATAAAAATATTGTTATTTATTACTCTAATTGGCTGTGCACAAGTCACAAGTTTAAATTTGAAGAAGCACCAGTTTGGTAAACTGCCTGTTAAAATTGTGTGGCTCCAAGTGGCCGGATTAACAGAAGAGCACTTGGCAATGCTCAAGTACTCTTATCCTACTGTTGACGTAAAGACTTCTTTTGAAAATAGTCTTTGCATGGGAAAAACCTGGGCCTACAATCTATATGATATTAGACCTGAGGCAAGTTCTGGTTTTTTATCCCAAATCACAGGAAAGAAGAATATCAAGAATTCATGTGAAGACTTTAAGCTGCAGCCAATCTGGAGTTATATGCTTCCCAAGGGTTATAAGGTTGGAATTTTTGAAGGGGAGAGTGGCCAAAAACAATCCCTTCTATATTCAAGAAGCTCTTGTAATAACAATGACTTCCTTAAAGATGTTCACTTTTGGAGAATGGATAAGAAGGCTCCATCTGGAAGCAAAGATTTTCATGTTGAGGCAATTTCAAACTTTTATCCAAATGAAGTTTACTACGATAAATCCTGCTTAAGTGGAGAGTGCTTCACTACTGTGGCTAATAACGTAACAAAAGTTTTTGAGTCATTTTCAAGAAATACGAATAATTACCTCTATATTGTGAGAAACTTCAAATATGCTCAAAAGATCAAAGAAAATAGGGTTTCTGAGGCCAGAGACGAATTGACTCAACTGAATAAAATTGTTGCCTACTTTCAAGGCTTGGCAAATAAAAGAAATGACTTTCTACTGCTGGTTACGTCTGCAGAGCCCGTTCATACAGAATTTCCTAGATCGGGAAAAGAGTGGGGAGCCTATGAAAAGGCCGGTAAGTTCTTTAAGGCAAAAAAGAGCAACTTGATGGGAACTGTCATGGTTAGTGGTGCTAGAGCCGAAAATTTTTGTGGTATCTATGATCAATCAGACATTCTACCTCGAATATTTAGCGGGGCGAAACAGCAAGGTCTTGAATTAACTATAATCAACCCTTTTCAACAGTAAAAGTTGTCCAAATAACTCAAAAAAAAATCAAATCTTCCGAATAGTTTTCAGATTGAGAATCTTGAGGGGGATATCCAATGAATGGGCATGATGACGATGGAAATAAGGACGATGGAGGGGTTTGGACCTCTTACAGCGATTTATTTACCACTGTAGCAGTTATCTTTTTGGTAATGTTTGTTTTTGCGCTGATTAAAGCGGGTGTATCCAAAATGGAGACCGTGGTTGCCAAAAAGCGCCACGAACAAGAGCTTAAAGGGCAACTCAGCGAAAAAACCAAAAAAGAGACAGACCAGAAGCTTAAAAAAGTGGAAACATCTATTTCTGAAATCACGGATTATGAGCAAATCATCGATCAAAAAATGATTCAGATGAATTCGTTTGTTAAAGACCTTAAGAAAAATAAGAAAGTCCTGAAGGAGTTAATTAAGGAACACCAGAAAAAAGATACACTTCTTCAAACGGCCTCAGCCTCAATTAAAAAATATGAAACTGAAATAAAAGAGAGTAAAGCGAAAAACAATGAGCTTCAGAAAGGCCTGGAGATCAAGAGTAAGGAACTAGTAGCTCTCGCAAAGACCAAAGAAGACTTACAGGTTAATCTTGGAGATTTAAAGAAGGCTTACCAGCACCAAAAACAAAAAATTCTGACTCAAAGTAAACAAAAAGAACAGCTTGAGAATGAGCTTTTGAATAAGAAGAAAGAGCTTGAAAAGACTATAAACGATAGCATAGAGAAGAATGTTAAAATCTCAAACCTTGAAAATCAAAAAGAGATTGTCAAAAGAACCTTGGCCCAAACCAGTAAAAGCTTTGCGCAGTTCAAAGAAGAGAAAGAAGCGCAGGTGGCACAGCAGTTAAAAGAAATTGCCACAAAAAAGAAAGAGGTCGCTCAGCTTCAAGATCAAATCGAATCGGCGAATGTAACTATAGAAGAAGAAAGAATAAGAATTAAAAATTTGAGGCAAGAGTTTGCGAAAAAAAGTAATGCCTTAAAGAGTGCAAATGAAAAAATCGCCGAACAATCAAATCAGAAAGAGGTTTTAGAAAAGAAGTTGCAAAGTGCTGTTAACTTAAATCAAAAGCTAGATAAAACACTTAAAGAGAAATTAAGGGAAAAAGCCGAACTCGCCAAGCAGAAAACAGAACTCGAAAGAAAGCTTAAAGAAGTTGGAGAGCGAGCTTTAAGTGCTGAAAACAAAAGTAAAGAGCTCGAAATAAAACTAGCTTCAACAACAAATGAGTTAAATAAAACCATCTCAGAGAGAAACACATTATCCAATGAGAATAAGCGTTTGAAAAAAGTTGAAACTAACCACCTTGCACTACAAAAGTCCCACGAGGCACTCAAAAATAACAACGGCAAGCTCGAAAAAGAATTAGCCTCCAATCGTGCGGCCCTATCCACAGCAAGAGCGGACTTGAGCAAGCTTCAAAATGAAAACCATCATTTGAATTTTGAATTGGCCAAAAGCTCCTCAACGATTAAAGGTCAAGGTGCCAAGATTGGGAAACTTTCAAAAGAGAATGACTTACTTTCAAAGGATAATAACAATTTACGAAGAGACATTGCCTCTATTGGTGATAGTCGTGCACAAATTCTAAATGAGAATGTAGGCCTTAAAGGTGAAATCGAGAAACTGAGAAAAAATGCTCCGGTTAGCAAAGCGGAACTTGCGAAGATTAAGGAAGAGAAAGTTGCTCTTAAGAAAAAGCTGGATATCGCTCAAAAAGATCTTGGATTTGAAAAGAAAAAACTTGAGAAGATGGAAGTTAAGTTTATCGAAAAACTGGATCAAATGGACAAAGAGAAAAAGAATCTTCATGCCTGCGTTGAGAATGAATCTAAGCTAATCATTAGCAATAAAAATTTGAAAGAATCCTTAAATAACTTTGCAAATAAAGTCGCAAACGTGAAAGGAAAGCTTAGGTCAACAATTGCTAAGGAATTGGCAGATGCATTTGCCAAGGCCAATCTAAATGTAAAAGTCGATAAAAAAACTGGAAATGTTGTTCTTTTGATGGATAAGAATTTTAGATTTAAGAAGAATAGCTTCTATCTGAACAAGACCGCAAGAGCAACGCTCAAAAAAATTATACCAATTTATTCCAAGGCACTATTTGGCAACGAAAAAGTCAAAGATAAAATTGGTAGCTTTAATGTTATAGGTCACGCATCACCTTCATTTAGAGGGAAGTTTGTGGAGCCAAATAAAGAAAACTCCAAAGCGTACTCGTACAATATGCGCTTGAGTGCTCAGCGTGCTTCCAGTATAGCAAACTACATCTTCAGTAAAAGTATTGGGGCTTATCCTTTCAAAAATGAGCTTCAAACCTTCACTAAGTCAATTGGGCAGGGTTATATCAAACCAGTTATGACTCAGCCAAAAATTGGAAGAGGCCTGGCCAGTGTGACACAAGGCACATGTGGACCTTATGACTGCTATGCCTCCCAGCGTGTTGAGTTAAGCTTTACACTTAAGGATGATGTAGCGTCCATCAATAAATTGATAGATATGGCAAAAGGTATTAATTAACGGAGTTATATATGATTGAGTTGGTTTTATCATTTTTTTCTGAGTACTTAATAGAGTTTATGGGAACTATGTTGGGCATTGGACTTATTCTAAGATTTGGTGCTTATAAGCAGAGTATCGCAGACAACACATACTATTCTTCTTTTACAAGGGAGCTGGAGCTTAATGTTGAAAAAGATAAAGAAGAGGGAAGAGAAATTGAAGGGGTGGAAAAATATCTTTCAAGCGTGTTAAGTCGAGTGGGAGAGAAGCTGCCCGAGAGAAGTGTAAGGCTAGGCGGTAAGAAAAAGGAGCTTGAAACTCCCAAGGAGAAACAAAAGATCTCTTTGAGAGACTATGTCAGCGGAAAGCACGGTTTAATGACAAGTATTCAGGCTGAGAGTTCTGTATTTCACCACCAAACCCCGCCTAACTTTAACGAACTGACTTCAAGAATTATGGGGCAGGACCCCAATTGGATGAAGGTTTTAAAATACTTTCCTGTGGATGGTGTAATTAGAATTATCGACTTGTTGCCAGGCCTTTTTATTGTATTTGGTGTCTTCGGAACTTTCATCGGTATAAGCATGGCCTTGCCAGAGATTGCTAATATTGATTTTAATAACTTAGAGTCATCTGCAGATACTTTAATGGCCTTCGTTCTAAATGTTACTTATGCTATGAAAACTTCAATTGCTGGGATTTTCTTTTCTTTGGTACTGACTGTTTTAAATACTCTGTTCCCTATAAAACAAACGAGATATAGAGTTTTTAAGAAGGTGGAAGTTTCACTTCAAACACTTTGGTATCATATTCATACTGTTCAATCTGAAGACCATGATCAAAAAGATGTGATGGAGAAACTAGTTAGTATTCTGGAAAAATTAGATAAAAAACTTGGATCTGAAGAATTAGAAGATAACGTTGAAGAGTTAAAGCCCAAGGCCTCATAGGCCTTGGATTATTTTAACTCATCAAGCTTTGCTTGAAGTTCTTTATTTTTTAATGCCATGCTTTGAAGGTCGGTTCCGGCCTTTTTTAATCTTCCGGCCAACATTCTTGAAAGGTTTAACATAAGAATCGCAAATAGCTTTGGATTTTTCTTGAAGTACTTGAAGATGTAATCATATTCAATTACAAGAGCGTCAACTGGTGTTGATGCTATTACATCAGCAGTTCTACTTGTTTGATTAAGAAGAATAAGCTCGCCAAGTATATCTCCCTTTCCGAGTTCTGCAATTGAAAGATCGCCTCTTCGCACCCATGCACGTCCGGTTAAAATGAGATGAATCTCGTCCCCATCAGTTCCCTCTCTAATGATATGCTCATCTGGATCGAATCGCTCAACTTCGCACCCTTTAATGAAGTCATCGATCTCTTCATCTAGCAGTTCTAGAAAAAGAGGACTAGATTTAATAATTTTGACGATGCCAAGCGACATTCTATTGGGCCTTTAATTCAGATTGGTTGATATCATAAATAGTATTGCAATAATCGCAACGAACCTCAATGCTTTCTTTTTCTTTAAAAACTTCATCAAGGTCATTTTTTCCTAAAGTGGCCATGTTTGCGGCCATACGTTCTTTTGAGCAAGGACAATAAAACTTAACTTCTTTTGAACCCAGATAAGTAAGACCTCTTTTTGTAAAAAAGTCGATTGTTGCCGATTCGTCAGCTTCCTTAAGAATAAAATCCTGCTTTTCAATCTCAGAAACCAAGTTCTCATGAGTTTTCATGAAACTCTCAAGGGGTTCGTCTATGACCTCTTCAAACTTTTCCGAGAGTTTTGATGGAGGAAGTTTTGAAAACATTACACTCATATCCGCTCTGCCAACTGAAACTTTTGCCTGCATTTGATAGGAGTCTTTAAGTGCCTGATTGACTATATCTGCTGCAGGATGCTCATTAAGCTGAATTACTGAAGAGTAAGGTGTTTTATTTGGAAAAGCTTTGGTTACCCTTGCTGTACCAGTGACAGTTTTGGGAAAATCTTCAAATTCTTCGGGTAAAAGAAGAGTTCTCATTGTCCCTTTTTCATTCATTTCTATTTTTAGACGAAAGTATGGCTCGTTGGAGTCGATGTAAAAACCCATATTTTCAGTTGCTTTCATAAAGTTTAACATCTGCATGGATGTTAAAATAGCATCCCTATAGAAGTCGTATGCCATAGGCCCAATGTTGTGAACCTGTACGATGTCTTGGATTAGTTTTCCTCCATGTAAAAAGTGGAGCGTAAACGCACTTTTTTCGTCAATAAAGCTAAATAATCTGCTTTCTTGCATTTTAACCTTTTCCCCTTGATTGCTTGCTGTATAATTTCAACATTCATGCTGAGAATAATGCTTTTCAACCAGACAGACAACCTCTATGAGCAGGGACTTACAGCTTTTGAAGAAGCTATAATTGTTGCGCCAAGCCCACAGATTGCAGATATCATTCGCCGTAAATTAGCGAATAGAGGCTCAAATGTTGATGTTCTGACAATCTCAAAGTTTTTAAAAGATGAACTAAGCATACTTGTCGGGCAAGAAGTTTCACAAAACTATCGCGGCAAGTCAGACTTGTTATTGTTACTCTCAACTCTGTGGAAAAAACTGGGACTTGAGAACCCAACCTACGAGCTTTTTCAAAGATGCTTTCATTTGCTCACCGATCTGAGAAGCTTCTCTATGAGTAATGATGTTTTAGAAACCGCTCTAGAGCATTTTGACGAATCTATTGCATTTGGGACAATGCGTATGCACCAAATTCTTAACCAATTAGATATTTACGATGAGCATCGATCCTACTTCCAACTATCAGAAGTTCTTCGCTCAGGTGATATACCAATAGATTTCAAAACAGAAAGAAATATTGTCTTTCTAGGCTTTGACTTTCTTTCTGCCTCCCAAGTTGATTTATTAAGGTCTTATTCTATTCGAGATAATATTGTTTTACCTGTTTTTCAAAGGGTATATGAAAACCTATCAGATTGGGATTGGCTGAGTTGGTTGGATTCTGAACAAGTGGAAAAGGACTATTTAGATGAAGAGAGACCAACGAAAAGAATAGGGCTGGCAACATTTCCAAAAAATTATTTATCTAAGTCTTTAAAAGAAGTCTTAGCTACAGGACCAACTAAATTAAAACAAATAATTCTTGGCGACAGACATCCAAACTTTGAAAAGCTTCAGCAGGCAAACCTTTCAAGCTCAAAGTTTAAATCCTCGGTAGATATCCTCTCCGATAAAGTGAACTGGTTGATGGATCTTATTTCAAAAGAGGGTTATGAGACCACTGAGGATTTATTGGCAAGTTTGGACGAGCTAACTTGGAAGTGTGTCGAAACACAAGACTTTAGAGGAATTAAGGCAATTCAACTACTGCAAGGCGTGGTGAAAGAGTGGAGAGAGCTAAGTGATGATAATGAAGTGGTGTCATCCTTTGATCTTAAAATTTTTAAGGAAACCCTCTCTCTTGATGCTCCAAGGGTATCTAAAACTACCTTAAGCAAAAATGGTTTTGACGTTGAAATCAAAAGTCTTAAAGAACTGGAAGATATTGCCAGAGAAAGTTTTAAGGTATTTTGTGTGACTTCGGAATTTACGTCTCCAAAGGGCTCCCTAACAACTTATACTGAGGGGGTTGAAAAGTATTTAAGTTCTATTGGTCCATTGAGAAGAGCTGAGCTGGAGTACGTCGCTCTACGTGAAAAAATTCTAGATGTTCTTGACGATGACTCTGTCGCACTCGTGGAAGATGGTGTCTTGGATCGAGATCAAAACTGGAAAGACTTATTTGAGAACCTTGAAGTTGAAAAGATGAACTTTCAAATGAGCTTTGAAAAAAATACGAACTACTTTCCGGTTCCTAAAGCTCAGACTATAAATTCTTTTGCACCCTTTAGTTCCACCAAGGTTCAAACATATATTGATTGTCCTCAAAAGTTTTTCTACAAGTATGGTTTAAAGTTTAGCCCTGATTATACCTACCAGGACAGAATGCAGAATTTAGAGTTGGGAAGGGTGCAGCATAAGACTATAGAGGATTATGTGAATAACTATTCTCATTATAGTGAAGTTGATCATAAAGCTCTCATTGAAACCTTACTCCAAAAAGCACTTATAGATAAAAGTGTCACTAAGGCCTCTGTTGCAGATTATAAACATGAAATCTTTAATCTTACGCAGGTTGCAATCGAGCAACTTATTAGAATTAAGTCAAATAGCGAGTTTACGGTCAAATTTGAGCAGGAAATCCTTGATCACAATTTTCGAGGAAGTATTGACTGTGTGATTGAAACCGATGGTGATATTTTCTTATTAGATTTCAAAAGAGGTAAGGGATCAATACCGTCTCAAAAAGGCTTTAAGGCCTTTGAGAAAATACAACTCTGGTTTTATTCAAATCACTGGAAGCTTTCGTCCAAAAACTTGTGTCTTGGCTACATATGCCTTAGTGAAATCGAGGAATCTACTCTATATTTTAGCTCAGGAGAGTCCAAAGATAAATTTAAAGGAATTTTCGGAGCGAAAGCTATTTCCATTGAGAAGGATTTTGATGAGTTGTTTGACAAATATATGCAATTTGAGCAAAGCACTATTGCTATCCTAGAGGCAGACACAAGTTTTAAACCGAAACCGCAGTCAGCAAAAATTTGTGATTATTGTGACTTTAATAAAACCTGTTCGCGTGCAGGGGGCCTTTAATCATGGCCGGAGCAAACTCAGAACAATTAAAGGCTATTCAAAACACCTCTGGTGCACTGCTGAGTGCCGGTGCAGGATCTGGTAAAACCTTCGTTCTAACTGAACACTTGGTATTTCTTGCCAAAGAATGGATTGCTGAGTTCAGTGAATCGAAACACGGATCATTTGAGCAGTATATAAAATCAAAGTTTTCAAAAGTCGTGCTCATGACTTTCACAAAGAAAGCTGCTGGTGAAATCGGTATACGAATCACTCAAAAGTTTGAAAGAGAGTTGGAAGAGGCTAAAAAAAATGCTGATGCCAGCCATCCTTATTGGTTAAAGACATTTGAAAAGCTAGACTCCCTAACTGTTTCAACCATTCATGGCTACTGCTATAAGCTCATTAAGCAAGGTTTTTTTCCTCACGTGAATCCTAATGATGACATTATAGGTGAAGCGGAGTTTTCAAAACAAATAGAAGAGATCTTTTCCAGTTGGCTTGAAAGTGCAGTTGGAAGAGAAGATCCATTTTATAAAACAATTCTAAAAGAGAAATATAACGTTCTGTCCTCTTTGAAAGTGATTGTTTCCGATCCAACATTGAGGATGATGTGGAAAAATGTTGATCCCATTAACTTTAGTCTAATTGACTTAAATAAAACAATTGAACAGCTGTTGCTGCATCAAAACTTTAGTTTAATATTTGAGTCGTCCGTACCTCTTGGCCTGTGGGCACAATTTAAAGATAAGGACTGGTTCAAGTTCCTTGAGAGGTTTGAACAATTTCGCTCTACCTATGATTTTTCTTTGCAGGCATTGAACGAATGGATTTTGGAACTCTCGTCTGAAGATTGGAAAATTCCAAGGGCTCCGGGTGCGAAGAGTATTCCCCAGGATGCCAAAGACTTTTATAAACTTGTAAAAGAGTTTAAAGACTTTCTTAAAAAAAATGAGAATGACTTTATACAATTTGAGCAAAATGGTGTTGAACAGGTAAGGGGCTGGTACGCTCAGTTTCAAGATTTATTTCTGCATGTTGAATCTGCTTATGAAGAAATGCCCGGCTTTACCTTCGGGGACTTGGAGTTCATTGTAAATGAGAGCCTTAATGTTTCTTCTGTAAGGGAGATGGTTAAAAATGAATATGAATATTTGATTGTAGACGAGTTCCAAGACACTTCATTTATCCAGTTCAACATACTTTCAAAGATTATAGACAATGATTATTCGAGGGTGTTTTGTGTTGGAGATGTGAAACAGGCCATTTATGGTTTTCGGGGTGGGGAACTCGGTGTGTTTTTTGAGATGGAAAAGAAGACGCCTCTTAGGTTGTCTTTGCTTAACAACTATCGTTCTGACAAGGACATTATAAAGTTTAACAATTCTCTTTTTGATTACTTATTTAGACTTGGGCTTGGATTTGAAGGGAGCGATCATTATGCAGTTGAAGTTGAGCGACAAAATGCACCGATTGCTGAGAGGGCCAATGGAAAAATATATGAAATCCATGCAAACTTGGAATTTCTTGAGGAGGACCTAGAAAAACTAAGTTCCAGCGATGTTGAGTACCTGGAAGCTCTCGCATTGGCATGCGAAATAAAAAATAATCTGGATGAAACTGATGAAACAACTGCTGTTCTTTACCGCAAATTAAAACCGAGTAAAGTTTTAATGCAAATTCTTTTGTCGATGGATATTGGCTTTACTTCTCAAGTTAAAATTCCAATGCTGGAAGATCCTATCCTGGGGATTTTTGATAACTTAATTAAACACACCTTTAATAATGGCAAATTAAAAGATCAATTCTTAGAACACTCTCTTAATAGCTATTTTTGTTTATTAGGTATTCATGCAACTGATGCTATTAGAGAGGCTAAACAGTTCGAAAGCAATATAATCTACTATGGCCTATATCAATCATTCTTGCTGTTCTTGTCATCAGCTGGACTAGTTAATTCAAACTATAAAAATAACCTAGAAAATATAAAGCTTCTTATAGATATGTGTGGGGGAGACCTTGGGAAAATCGCTGAAAAAATGGATGATTGGCGCGAACTAAGTTATTCATTAGATTTTCAATATGGGAAAAACCCTAAAAGAGTTGTCCTTATGTCTGCTCACGCATCGAAAGGACTAGAGTTTAATCGAATCTTACTTGGCGGAATTTATACAAACGACAATTCTTTGGGAATGAAAGAAATGTTTGGTAAAACACCATACAGCTTTAAATGGGCAGAAGAGCTAACAGGAAAGAAAAAGTTTAAATCACCACACTATATGCTCGAACAAGCGGTAGCAAAAAGGAAAGAATTTAGCGAATCTAAAAGACTTTTTTATGTGGCATGTACTAGGGCGGAAAATGAACTTGCTTGGGTGAGATTGGAGCTTGGAAAGCTAAAGGCCACCATTGCAAAAGGTAGTTGGATTTCAGGATTGCAAAAATTCTTTTCTGAAGATGAAGAGGGGATGGATTTTGCTCAAGAAGTAACAAAAAATTCAAAGAGCTATAACCTTAAGGCCGCCTTTGATTTTGGATTCCTTCAAAGAATGTCAAATCAACCTCCAATGTTTCATTTTGATAATCTTGGACTCGAAAGCTCCTCCAACTCTACAAAAGTAATGTTGATGCCAGAGTTATCCGTTACGAGACTTGCTTTGGTCACTCAGTGTCCTAGGAAGTTTTACCTTCAAAATATTCTAAAGTTGGAAAGTGATGCATCTTTTAAGGAAGATCAAAACTTGGATATTGAATCCTTGAACTCTAAGAGTTTTTCCAGTTCGGAGAGAGGAATTAAAGTCCATGATGAAATATCGAAATCAATCTTGTCAGGATTTCAAATTGAGGGATTGACCTTCAAAAAGCAGGTCGACTGGGTTGTGGAAAACTTGAAAAAATATGGGGAAAACGCTGAGCTCATAAGTGAGAAACCTATTAAGTTTGAACTTTTTCACTACATGATCTCTGGTATACCTGACCTTATTGTTCAAAACTTGTCTGAAAATGTTGTAGAAATTTGGGACTTTAAAACGGGGAGAATAAGAAGCGATGTCCCTGAGTCATACTGGTTTCAGCTAAAGGCTTATGCCTACGCACTTTTTAGCAATCATAAATTTTCCGAAGTTAAACAGATCAAATTAGTCCTTTGCTATGTGGACGAAGAGCGATTAGTTGACCAAATCGTTTCGAGGGATGATGTTGAAAACTATCTCTGGAGCTACATTACAAAGGTTAATGATCCCGACCAGGTTAATACGGATTATTGTGAGCACTGTGACTTCAATAAAATCTGCAATAAGAAAGACCTATCATCTTGCACACCATCCTTTTCCTGCTAAAATAATCTAAGTAAGTAAATTTATTAGGCCAAGGAAGGTTATGAAATTTATTATTTCTTTAGTTTGTTTGTTGGGTTCAATTCAGTTAATCGCCAGTGAAAATAATGTCTATGATTTTTCTTGGCTAGACCAAGACAAGGAAGTCTATGTTCTCCAAAACAGAAAGTTTAGGAAAAACAAAAAGGTGTACTTAGGGCTTCTCGCTGGATCTCAGATTAACGGTGCATTTATTGACAGTAACGAGTTCAGTGCGCATGGAGGATTCTTCTTTAAAGAGGAGTGGGGTGTTGAGCTTTTCTATACGAGTGCTTCAGGCTCTACAAATAATACCCATGATGGTGTTAATGAACAGGGTACTCAGGCTTTTTACAGAAAGGTGGATACTTCAATGGGAGCAATGCTGCTTTGGGCTCCATTCTATGCAAAAATCAATACCTTTAATAAGATCTTTTATTATGACTGGATGTTTGGAGCTGGCGCTGCAAATGTCTCGACACTAGACAATAGGCAAGAGTTTGGAACTGCCAGCTCATCGGACTTGACATCTGAGACGGTGCTGTCGCCAACATGGATGACTAATTTTCGTTTCTACATCACTCAAAATTGGAGTGCGGAAATGAGATTTGAAGGCCTACACATAAATGCAGACGTAGCCAGGCAAGACTCCTCAAAAGATGAGAGAACTGAAAAGTCTTGGACACACTATTACGATTTTAAATTAGGTTTAAATTATACATTTTAATTAAAGAGGAACAGGATGTTCTACAAAATTATCATGCTAGCAGGTCTTTTTGGCCTCAACTCAATTGCAGCTGTTAACCAGGCCAAAAGGGCCTATGATTCAAGGTCTTCATTGACAAAAAAGTACCGCACCATGGTCATTGAGTTGGTCGATGCTGGCTTTCACTACTCAGCAGTTCCGTGGATGAAAGAATATTTAACGAGGAGCAGATCCTCGTTTGATTCAAAGCTTGAAAAAGCTTTCGAGGAAATGGTGGCCGTGGTTGGCCCTCGTCAATTTGAAACCCTGCCACTGCGCTCTCTTCGTGGGAAGAAGTCAAATTCTCTATATTATGTAATTGCCAAGAAGAGAATGCGCTCTGGCAAGTATAGCGATGCTATAAGTTATGCCGAGCGTGTTAATTCAAACCATCCAATCCGTCCATTTGCATCAAACTTACTAGCTGCAGCCAATTCAAATCTTGGTAGATATTCATCCGCACTCTCAAGCTTTAAAGAGTGTCAGAGGCTAAGTGAATCGATGATGAGCAGACCTGTTAGCGAACTGGTAAAAAATCAACTTGAAGTAAATCGTGACTACTGTTTACTTGGCGAGGCAAGAACACTTTTTGCAATGAAAAACTTTAAGCAGGCCGAATTAAAGTATTTGGACATTCCTAAAAGTTCGCCTATTTGGCCTGAAGTTTTGTTTGAAGAAGCATGGACTAGTTATTATTTAGAAAATTATAACAGAACGCTTGGTAAGCTCGTTACGTACAATGCACCAATCTTTGATTACGTTTTTAATCCGGAAATTGACACCCTCAGGGCCCTCTCTTACCTGAAAATGTGTCTCTATAACGATGCAAAACAAATTAGCGATAACTTTTATAGAGAATATCTTCAACCTGCCAGAAAATTGAGGCTTTATCTAAAAAGAAACAAAACAAACTATAATCGCTATTACAGAATGATGGCAGACTTCGAAAAGATGAATAAAGCTGACACCAAGCTTCTGGGAACCCTTCTAAAAAGTGTGGAAAGAGAAGGAGCTTATAAAGAGATAAGAGAATCTCTAATTATGGCAGCAAAGGAGCTAGACAAAGTTAGAAGTCTAAATCGATCTTCGTTTAAACGAGCTTTAAGTAATAACTTGAATGAAGTTGTTCAATCTCAAAAGAAGTTGATGGGAGCCTATGTAAGAAGTCGCCTAGTTGGAAAGTATGCAGACCTTTACAGGGCCTTTGAAGGAATGAGCTATATAAAACTGGAAGTTTTAGAACAAAGAAAAGCAAGGCTTTATAGATTCGACGCTGACAAAGGAAAACGTGGAGATATTAAATATATAGATAGAAATGAGAAACAATACTTTTGGAACTTTAACGGTGAATTTTGGGCCGATGAATTAGGGGATTATGTCTTTGCCCTTGGATCGGAGTGTTAATTTTATGAAACAACTGCTGTCTTTGATTTTTATTCTCAACTTGGGTATTCAAACATCTTTCGCTTTAAGTTTAGATGAGCGTAGAGAACAAATTATATCTATTATCGACGAAGAACTTTCCGAAATAAATAGATTATCATCCCAGGTAAGAGGTGCGAACCCTGACTATCTTCTCAGAATGGCCGAGCTAAATTTGGAAAAAGCTAGGTTGTGGAGAGAAAAAGAAAACCAAGACTTTATGAGTTATAGTGACGAAAAAAGACGTTCTCTTAATAAAAGTCAACACTTCTCAAAGTCAGCTTCTTATTTTGCTAAAGCTAATAAGTTGGCAATACAAATCACAAAGAAATTTCCAAGGTATTCAAGTATCTCTGATGTTTACTATATATTGGGTTTCAATGCAAAAGAGGCTGGAAGAGATAAGACTGCTGCAAAATACTTCGCTAGCGCGAATAAGAAATCTAGCTCAAACTCCATAACCAAAATTAAGTCTCAAATATCCCTTGCAGAGATTTATTATAATAAAAAAAGTTATTCAAAAGCGATTCCACTCTACGAGAATGCTCTTTCACGTCACCAAGATAAATGGTGGACTAAGGACTCCTTCAATTTAGCATGGTGTTACTACCGAGATGGGAAGCCTGGCAAGGCAATCTCAAAGATGAAAGAGGTGTTTGAGCGAAGTTCCAACCAAAAGTTCATTGATATGAGATCTCAAGTTGAAAGAGATATAGGCCAATTCTATGCGACCTCAGGAAAAATAGAAGAAGGAATAGAGTTTTACAAAAAAATTGGTGTTAACTTTACAAGGCAACTCCTAAGAATTGCCGTCTCACTTAGGGATCAAGGAAAGTATACTGAATCCGAAAAAACTCTTAATTACGCACTTCAGTATGAAAAGGAAGAAAAACGTTTAGCCGAAATCTACCTTGAGAAGCTGGTTCTTTATGAAAAGTTTGGAAAAGAAGGGTCACACTTTAAAGCATCCAAGTCCCTTTTCTCCTTATTCAAAAAAGGAATGGTTTCTGACAACGAGGTTAAAACATTTAATTTCCAAATGCAAAAACAGGCGGCTAAGCTCCAAAAACAAGTTGTATCAAAAACTTATAAACGCTTAAAAAAAGTTAGAAGTAGAAAAGCTTCTAGGGCTATTCAATATTTTGAGATGCTTTCTGAAGTTGATAAAGAAAAAACAGACGAACACCTTTTTCACAAAGCGGAGACAGCTTATGCCAATTATGATTGGGCAAAAGCCATCGCTTTCTATAAAAAAGCATTTGATAGTGCTGAAGCTAAGAAGAATTCAAAACTTTTAGAAAAATCTATGGAAGGAATGCTTGCAACACTTGGTCAGAGAGGGCTTCCAAATGCTGTAAAAGAACAATTCTACGAGCCTGTATATGAAGACTATATAAAGCATTGGCCTAAAGGAAAAAACTCTAAGGAAGTTTATAAGAAATTATTCAAGGTTTATTTGGACAAGAGAGACTATACAAAGGCTAAGAATGTTCTGGACAGGTTTGTGAAAGTTTACCCAAGAGACTGGAGAAACCAAGAAGTCATGATCGCGAATATGATGGAAGCTTCAAGAAAAGCTAAGGACTATAAAACTATCGGAATATGGATTGATGATATCAATGCAAAAAAATATCTTGTAAGTGCAAAGTACAAAAAGAAACTACAGGAGCTTTTAACTACTATTCAAATAGAAGGGGTTCAGAATTCTCTAAATAAAGGTGATAAATCGGTGGCATTAAAGGGGTATCATAAAATATTAAATGATCCTCATAGCACGAAAAGGTCTAAGATTAATGCGAAGTATAACCTCGCAGCACTCTATTACGAACTTGGCTCAACAAAGAACTCGTACAAATGGGCCGTGGAAGCTCTTAGGGAGATGCCTGCAAAGGATGCGAGTTCTTTTGTAGATTCATTTTTAACTATTTCAAGCTTCTTGTTCACAAAGTTACAATTTGAGGCAAGTGCGGATCTATCGACTAGAGTTGTAGCAAAACTCTGTTCTGTAAAAAGTAGAAAAAAATCAACGGCATTTAAAAATGCTATCTACTTACATTTGTCTGAAGGTGACCTTGTAAAAACACAGGAACTAATTAATTTGGGGCGAAAGTGCCAAGTACCTTCAGTTCATATTATGGATGCTGAACTAGAACTGCTTTCCGAATTCAAAGATCGTAAGATGTATAATGACTATGAAACTTTGGCAAATAGACTTTACAAAAACTCGAGTATTCACTCAAAGTTAATCCACCACTTTTTTACATTGGAAGGTATTCACAAACGCTACAACAACAGTTCAAAAGTTACCCTTTACGGTAAGTTGAAAAGGCAGGCCTACCGCAATGCAAAGAATAAGAACCAAGACATACCTTTAGAAGCTTTGGATGTTATAGCAGACGAAATGCTACAAGAACTCATTGGCACGTTAAATACAATGAAAAAAATGGAGCTGAGGTTCCCCGAGAGTGCCTTCAACACCATTCTAAAAAAGAAACTTGGTTACTTGGATGAGATGACCAAACAAGCTACTGAAATTCAGAAGGTTGGATCTGGACGAGGAATCATTGGTGCCTATAAGCTCCTAGTGGAGGGGTATGGGCATGCAGCTGAAGAAATTGAAAACTTTATACCTGTCGGAAAGTCTAAAGAGTATATCGCGAGTTTTAGAAAATCGATGCTGCAAGTTGCAGTACCACTGAAACAAAGTGCTGCTAGTTATAGAAGTGAGGGATGGAAAACTATAGAAGAAAACAAAATTCTAAGTGATTTTAACTATCTTTTGACCCCTGCCCCTCTTGACGGAATGACGGTTAGATATGCGTATCCTACAAAAGGTGTGAGCATGGATAGGAGTGGAAAACAATGATTAAGTTCCTTTTACTCATAGTTGTTACTGGTTGTGCAATGAATCAGAAGAAGGAGGTGGACCTTGATAACATCTCGAATAAAGATTTTGATAAAGAAAAGGCACAAAAATTCGACTATAGAAGAGATTTTTTTACTGGCGTAAGCAGTGAAAATGCTCAGGCATTGCAGGATGAAAGCCTCTACAGAATTAATTCTTTTGACTCAGAAGTAAAGGGGGAAGATGTCCTAACTTCAATAGTTTTTAATTGTCACAAAGGCAACTACGACAAAGCGTTTGGTATAATTGAAGTTCAAAACGAGAGGTATCGCGAGAATCCTTCTTTTTGGAATCAGGTGGGGACATGTTTCTTGTTGAAAGGGGAAAGAAGAAAGGCCTTGATGTTTTACAATAAGGCATTGGAGTTTCAACCAAACTTCGCGCCTGCATTGAATAATATTGGATTAATGTATAGAAAAGAAGGCAACGACCAGAAGGCCGAGGTCGCATTCTCAAAAGCAGTAAAAAACTCAAATTTTTCGAAGACGCCAAGATTTAATCTTGCACAATTATATCTAGACTATGGCCTTTTCAATGATGCAATTAAAGAATTTAAAGTTCTGGAGGACAGTAAAGACGTTGATGTCTTCGCTGGCCTGGGTAGTGCTTATTTGATGGCCGGTGATTATGAAAACTCCATTAGATACTTCAAGATGATCGATGAAGATTTTTATGAATGGCCATATATAGGCATTAACGCTGCACTAGCCTTTTACAAGGCAGGGGACAAAGATGAGGCAAGGGATATCCTAGACGACATCGATGAAGATAAACTGGGGCCTTACAAAGGGTACTACGAAGAAAGTAAAAAGAAGGTGGGACTATGAAATTCCTAATTGTTTGTGCACTGATGCTATCTTTTAATGCTTACTCGAGAAAGGGGAAGGTCAATTATCAATATAAAAAACATGAAGTTTTTGATTTTGATGCTTTAGATGTGGCGGGGGACGCATCATCTCCTGGCGATCTTTCCATATCACCCAGATTTCGAAAGAAATTTAGAAATAAAATACCTGAAAGAAAGAATTTTAATAAAGAAATGAAAAGAGCTTTGGACTCTGTAAGATAACAAAGGAATAATGTTGGAAACATCTAGAACAAGCGCTGAAAAACTTTTTCAAATGCTTCCTGTTGGGAACGTGCAAAAAATAAAAGGCAACGTTTTCTCAAAAGGAAGAGTCTTAGTTGGAAGGACTGAGAGCTGTGATTTCATTATTCCTTCTGGTGTTATTTCCGCAGTTCATGCCGTGATTGAAGTGACAAATAAAGGCTGCAAAATTTATGATATGAACTCTAAAAATGGAGTCTATGTAAATGGTGAGAAGGTTGTAGCAAAACAAATTGATGTCGGTGATGAAGTCTCTTTTGGAAATATTACTTTTAAATTCAAACAATATGTAAGTGCAAGCGAACTTCCACCGATCTTGGACACTCTAGAGCCTGAGAAAGGGCAAGCGAGTATTATAAAAGCTGATGTGGAGCCTAGCGAAGCTCAACTTCCAACAGCTCCCACTGTAGAGGAGGGCAAAGAAGATGGGCCATATATTGTCTATCCTCTTTCAGCCGACCCAAAAGCAGATTCAAGTGAATATATTTTTGAGGACGCGGCGGATTTATATCCTATCTTTAAATATGATCATGGTAAACAAGCTGTAGAAGTCATCATTCTATTTAAAGACAAAGTATACTCCGTTGATTATTTGCCTGAAAAGGATGGAGTTTATAGCATTGTAGGATCTAATCCTAAGAATGAAGAAATTGAGTTTGCCTATTTAGGCAAAAATGAAAAGGTTCCTTTTGTAGAAATTTCTAATAAAAACTGCGTTGTTAATAATCTCCCTGGATACGAAGCATTTCATCTAACAGACAAGGGAATGGAGCAGTCAAAAGAAAGAATCATAATTGATGATGAAGAAATTGTACGTTTGGTAAATGGAGATTTAGAGATTTATGCAAGAAAGGTATCTTCTCCTCCAAAAGTAAAACCAGCTCCAATGTTTGGAAGAGACAATACACTTAAAAAGTATTTTGCTTTAACTTTACTACTCATAGTACTTCCATTGATGGGTCTTACATTTTTCTACGAAGTTGATGAAGAAATGAAAAAAGAAAAAGATCCAGAAAGGATTGCGACAATTCTTTACAAGCAGCCATTGATAATCACTAAAAATAAGACTGTGGAGAAAACCAAAAAAGCTCCACCTAAAAAACAAACAACGAAGAAAAAAACAGTTGTAAAAAAAGATAAGCCTAAGAAGACTTCCAAGCCTCAACAAAAAACAGAGGCAAAGAAAGTCGCCAATAAAGATCCTGGCAGTAAAGAAGCTCCGAAAAAGCAAGTTGTTAAAAAAGTAAAAAGACCCAAGCCTAAAAAGAGTGCGACAGTTGCAAAAAGTGCAGCATCGGCGTCGAGACAAAAAACAGTGTCAGTCTCCAAAAGCGTTGTGAAACGCAAAACTGTTGGTACTGTTGACGTTTATAAGTCGGCCGACTTTAAAAGTTCGATTTCAAGTCTAATGGCCAAAGGCGGCTCATTAAAAGGGGCAAAGGTCGCTGCTTCCAAAAGCTCATCAAGTATAGGTGGGGCAACTGTTGGTGGCGGTGTTGAGACAAATCTCAAAAAAGCAGATGTTGGCACAGAGATTGGAAGTCTCACTGGCGCTGCGGCGGGCAAGCTTGCACAATCCAAGGGTGCTGAAGGACTTTCTGCTAAAAAAGGGATTTACACTGCTGGCATACCGTCAGAGACTGTTGTTTTGGGATCTATGGATCCAGATGTAATTCGTAGAATCTTAAGAGAGCATATTCCACAATTTAGATACTGCTACCAAAAGGAATTGGATCGTGGAGGGCAAAATGCCTTATCTGGAACCATTGGGCTACAGTTTACAATTGGAGCCTCTGGGCACGTTAGTCGCGCCGGTGTGAGTAATAGAACAAACCTTCCTGCAGGTGTTAAAGGCTGTGTTGTGAGAGTTCTAAGAGGAATTCAATTCCCTTCGCCACTAGGCGGCGGAACTGTTGAGGTTAAGCAGCCGTTCAACTTTTATCCTAAGAGGTTGTAGATGTATAGGCCTCTTGTCTGGATTTGCGCAGCTGGATTACTTTTCAGTTGCGCATCTGAGAAAAAAAAACTGGTGCAAAATCAAAAATCTTCAGTAAGCTGCACTTCTCCAGGCCTAGATTCTAGACATATAAGACTTTCAACACAGGCCAAGTCCCATAAATTTAATGGTTGCTTTGTGAACTACCTTAAACTTCATAAGTTAGATTATTTAAACCTCAATACGTGTGTCGATATGCGGCTTGATTCGACCGGGACAGTTTCCAATGTCTCTATCTCAGGGGACAAGCTTTCCAATGATCTCAAATGGTGTCTAACTCAAGAGCTGTGGAAAATGGACTATTCTAAACTTCAGCTCTTGAATGCAACTAGAGTTAAATTCGACTTAAATTTCAAAGTAAGAAAGTAGGCCCTCAAGGAGTTGAAATTTCATCACTTCTTACCTTTTGCATCGCTGTTGGTGCCAACTTGTCGTCTTGTTCTTAAAAATAAGAGGTGCTAGGATTTTTATGGGGATTGGGAATAATTTTTGTATGCAAAAACTTATAATATTTTACTCTTGTATGATTTTGGCGGCAATTACCGCCAAAGTGGGTTTACTCTGGTTTAGCTGGTTCTAACTATTCCTCTCCCATAACCACAAATTTGAACTCCTTAAAGCCTGCTTCCGCACTGGTGTACATAACTTTCTTTAAGTAGGAGTACTTAATCGTTTTATCAATTATTAGGTTGGCAACACCGCTAAAGTCTTTGGCCTGAGGAGTCTGAAGAGCTATCTTTTTAATCTCTTCCTTCTTTTTCACGAGTTCATTGAATAGGGGAACAATTCTTCTACCTCCTCTGTCATATACGACTTTCGGAAGATTCTCAGTTTCAAGAATCGTTTGATTATCGACCCATATTTTATCTTTTGAAACTTGAATCTGAACCCCTGCAGAATTAATTGAGCTAGATTGAGACTTTGGAAGCTCAATCCCTTGTGGAACAGTCATTACAACTCCAGAAGAGTTATAACTTTTTAAAAGAAAGACTAAAAGAATAACCAAAATGTCCAATAGGGAGGTAATGTCCACATCTAAAGGACCTTTCTTGGCCTTCTTTCTTTTATTTGTGATTGATCTTGTTCTTGCCATGGTTCCTCTTAACTCATTAAGTTGCCAAAGACGATCTTGTTAAAGAGCTCTTTTACTCTTAGGTCGATTCCGTCCTTGTCTTTGATGTAGATTTCCTCGTCAGTTTTATCCAGCATTCTAATTGCATCCATAATCTTGACTATCATTTCATAGTCCAGATCCACCTTTGGCTCTAAAACGATTGTTTTCTCTTTAGCATGCTGCTTTTTTAACTGCACAAGGTAGTTATGCAAAGCAATGGTGTCGTAGATTCCATCTTTATTCTTTGGAATTCTTTTTATTGTTTTAGAAGGCAGGCCTTTGGCCAGTGTAAACCCTGAGTTAGTTATCGATAGGGTTAAAGCAAAAGGCTTCTTTTGATTCTTCGGTGGTGGAGCATCTGAAACTATAGGAACGTCACTATTGATTTCAAAGATTTTTACAAACTGGGCAGACATCAAAAGAAAGAATATAAAGATGAATACCGCATCAAGAATGGGGATTAAATTCAACCTTTGAGACTCTTTCTTGGAATGTCGCCGTGTTGGTAATTTATAACTCATTCAATTATTCCTGAACTTGTTCTTTGGTTCCTAATAGGTCCAAAAGCTTAACGCTATACTCATCAACTTCATTGATAATCTTTTCTGATTTTGCATTTAACCAGGCATGTAGAATCATGACTGTAATTGCCGCAAAAAGACCCATCGCAGTTGTGTTCATCGCTGTTGCAATACCTTTGGCCAATAGTTCAGCTTTTTGAGCTGGGTCAGCCGCCGCCACTGCGGAGAATGAAGCAATAAGACCCTGAATTGTTCCCAGTAGACCAAAAAGAGTTGAAACATTGGCAACTAGTTGAAGGTAACCTAGTCTTAGTTCAACTTTAGGAACAACTTCCAAAGCTGTTGCGTCCAAAGCATTCTGAATTTGTTCTGTACCTTGATTTGCTCTTTTGAGCCCACTTTTAAGAACCTTAGGCAAGGCCGCGACTGATCCTGAGCAAACTCTAATTGCACCTTGAATATCATTGGATAATACATATCTTTGTATTTCGTTCATGAAGGATGGTCCATCCACATCATATGTTTTGGAAAGTTTTTTGAATCTCTCAATTGCTATTGCAATTCCAAATCCCCAAACACCTAAAATGATAAACATAAATACGCCGCCACTTTGAATAAATGAAGCCAACTGATTTATGGTCTCTGTCATGCCTTCCATGCTTTCTCCTCAATTAGAACTAAATTGTTATAATTACATTGTAGGCTAGAAAAGCTCTGCCTTAAAACAGATAAAAATTGCCTATTTAGAGCAGTTGTTGATTGAATTTGTTGGAGAAATTAAGCAGGCGCTTTTTAGGCCTGCTCTTCTGTATAGTGTTCAGGAACGATGTGTCTTTCGATCCCTTCAATGAAGATGTGAATTAGTTTTATGTGGATTTCCTGGATTCTATCAGTAACCTGGCAATCAACAATAAGTGGTACATCAACCATATCTTTGAGCTTTCCACCTGTTTTACCAAGAAGGCCAATCACTTTCATATCTTTTTTCTTAGCTTCTTCAACGGCCAAAATCACGTTTTGTGAATTGCCTGATGTGGAGATTGCTAAAAGAGTGTCACCCTTTTTACCCCAAGCTTGTACGTGGCGGGAGAAAATGTACTCATACCCATAGTCATTTGCTACGCAAGTGATGTGGCTTGGGTCACCCATGCCCATTGCTGCAATAGGAGCTCTATCTTTTCTGTAACGTCCAGTGAGCTCTTCCACAAAGTGCATTGAGTCGCACATTGATCCACCATTGCCACAAGCTAAAATTTTTCCTTCGCTCTGGATGGAGGCGACCATAGTGGTAACCGCTTTTTCGATTAATGTAATGTTGTGGTCATCAGCGACAAATTTATTTAATACATTTTGTGCTTCAACGAGAGAGTTTTTGATGTAGTTTTTATTCATAATAAAAAAATGGCCGAATTGCTTCGGCCTGTAGGTTTAGACTAGATCGTTAATGTTTTTAAGGATTTCAGATTTAGGTTGGTTTCCAACCAAAGTGCTCTTAACCTCTCCACCCTTGAAAAAGATAAGAGTAGGAATCCCACGAATTCCGTATTGCTGAGCTAGCTCTCCAGCCTCATCAACATTTACTTTTACAACTTTGGCATTCTCGCCAAGTTCATTCGCAACTTCATCTAAAATTGGTGTCAATGCTTTACATGGACCACACCATTCGGCCCAGAAGTCTACAACTACTGGTTTATCAGACTTCAATACACTTTCTTCAAAATTGTCATTGTTTACGCTTTCAAGACTTGCCATAAAAAACTCCTAAATATCTCTTAAGGCTTAAAATTAACATAGCTGATGCCAAATAACTAGTTCTTAGAACCAATTATGACTGATCCTTTGTGCTTTGCGTAGGGCTAGGTTGAATTTGCTGCTTTTATATAATGCTGCCTTCTAGTATTATAGGGTTATGAAGAGAAAATACCTGTTAAAAACAGGAATAAATACATCAAAGGTATCCAGATTATTGGCAAAAATGGTCGATCTGTTTATTGTTTTGATTTTATCGACTCTTTTTTACCCATTTGGCCTAATTCTTGCCTTAATCTATATGGGAATATCAGACTCTTTGTATGATGGACAGTCTGTTGGCAAGAGGCTGATGGGTTTTGCAGTTATTTCTTTGGAAGATGGAACTCCCTGTTCGCTAAAACAATCACTTATAAGAAACCTGCCAATAATAGTACCCATGGCTTTTGCAATTATTCCTCTATGGGGCTGGATATTTTGCAGTATATTAGCTGTTCCACTAATCTTGCTTGAGGTTTATTTATTATTTAAACTCGACTCTGGACATCGCTTGGGTGATGTAATGGCCGACACAAGTGTCATAGCAAACGACCCAAACAGAGTAGACCTAAGGAAGGCCCAAAAGGGATGGTTCGAAGAAAAGAATATGTCCCCATGCAATCGTTGCACAATGTAGTCTTTCCGCGCTAAAAATAACCAAACACATTTATTTAAAGGGATCTCAATGAAGCGAAGACTAATCGTTGTCGATATTAGCAGTTTTATATTTAGAGCATTTTTTGCAATTAGGCCTATGCATGCACCTGATGGACGTCCAACCAACGCAGTCTATGGTGTTCTAACTATGCTTATCAAGTTGATTCAAACTCATAAACCCAGCCATATTGTTCTGGCCTTGGACTGTAAAGGAAAGTCGTTTCGCAATGATAAATACGAGGCATATAAGGCAAATAGAGGTGAGGCACCAGAGGACTTGGTTCCCCAATTTGCAATGATAGCCGAACTTATAGACAAGCTTAAAATACCTCAAAAAGGAATTCAAAAGTACGAGGCCGACGATGTTATTGGCTCTTTGGTTGTTCAACATCAGGATGACTTTGATGAAGTTTACATCGCATCAGGTGATAAAGACCTCATGCAGTTTGTAAATGGCAAGGTTAAGATGCTTGATACTATGAAAAACAAGCTATATGGAGCAAAAGAAGTTTTCGAAAAAATGGGTGTTCATCCAAATCAGATTATGGACTATCTGTCATTGGTTGGTGATACTTCTGACAATATCCCAGGCGTAAAAGGCATTGGAGCAAAAGGGGCGGCCAAGCTATTAGAGGAATACAACGATCTTGAAACTATCCTTGAAAACAAAAATGACATTAAGCCTAAAAGAGCACAAACCGCTCTCCAAAATTACGAGGCAGATGCACTGATCTCAAAAGAGCTCGTAAAAATTGTCACAGACCTGAACCTAGACTTCCATCATGATGACTTTAAGTATGAGCTAAAGGGAAATCCAGAACTCCTTGAATATTTGGATTCCCTAAATTTTAAATCAATTAAAAATAAGCTCTCTGATGGAGTTGTGGATACCAACTTTTCAAAGCCTCAATCCTTTGTAGATTATAGCTCGATTAAAAAAGAAGAAGATTTTGACAAGCTCCTTGAAGAATTAAAACTGCAAGATCAGATCTTCTTGGAACCTTTCTTTGACCATGACAATTACCACAAAGTTGATGCTCGCTTTCTTTGCATAGCCACTGGAGAAAAAAGCTTTATCGTACATATCGATAAGTTTTCAAATTACACTCAAGTCGTAAAAAGAATTCTCGAGTTAAGGGATGTCCTGCTTGTCTCGACAAATTTAAAGAGCTTGAGCTCTGTGTCCGTAAGGGAAGGAGTATCCTTAACCAAGTCTTTTGATATCCAGCAAGCTCACTTTGTAATGGATCCAGATAAAAAGCATGACTTGCAGAGTATCTCTAAGGAAATCTTGGACGAGAACGTTCTTTCAATTAAAGAGTTGCGAAAAGAGTCACTAGAGCAAGAGGCCAGTGTGCGAAACTTTGAGTATGGGCTAGCGAAGAGGGCCTATGCCGGTATAAGGGTTTACCCATGGCTTATTAGAAACTTAAAAAAGCAGAGTCTTTTTGAAATCTACGAACAATTAGATACTCCACTTATTCCAATTCTAAGTGAAATGGAAATGAATGGGATAAAGCTTAACTCAAGTTATTATTCTGAGTTGGAGGTTGAGTTTTCAAAACAAACAGAGGAAATTGAGAAAAAAATTGCTGAGCTAAGTGGGGAGGATGTAAACCTTAAGTCTCCAAAGCAAGTTTCAAAACTTTTGTTTGAAACTCTCGAGTTGCCAATTATAAAGAAAACAAAAACTGGTGCCTCCACCAACTCTCAAGTTTTAGAGGAATTAGTTTCGATGGGCCATGAAGAAGTGCCAGGCATGATCCTGCGTTATCGTGAAGTGGATAAACTTCTGAGCACTTATGTTAAGACTTTACCCAAACTTGTGGAAGAAGATGGAAGACTACACACCCACTTTATGCAGAATGTAGCCTCTACCGGCAGATTGTCATCGGAAAATCCAAACCTTCAAAATATCCCCATTAGAACCGAGAATGGAAGAAGGCTTAGAAAAGGATTTGTGGCCTCAGAGGGGATGACTCTTTTGGGAGCAGACTATTCTCAGGTCGAGCTTCGAATATTAGCTCACTTATCTGAGGATGAAGTGATGGTTAAGGCGTTTGAGAATGATGAGGACATCCACGCTCAAACAGCTGCAGAAGTGTTTGGCCTATCTCTGGATGAAGTTTCTAGCGAAAAAAGATCTTACGCTAAGGCCATTAACTTTGGACTAATGTATGGTCAATCTTCTTTTGGTCTTTCTCAAACGTTGGGCATCTCAAGGGGTGAAGCTAAGGATTACATCACTCAGTATTTTAAAAAATTTCACAAAGTGAAAAGCTTTTTGGACGAACTTAAAGAGCAGTGTGAAAAGACCGGCTATTCAATTACCATAAATGGCAGAAAACGGTTTATCTCCGACATAAACTCCACAAATAGGGCCATGAAGTCAGTTGCAGAAAGAATGGCGATTAATAGTCCTATTCAAGGTACTGCAGCGGACATAATTAAAATGGCAATGCTGAAAGTATATTCAAGGATGAAGGAGGAGAAAGTAAAATCCAAGCTTTTACTTCAAGTCCATGACGAATTGATCTTTGAAGTACCAACAGATGAAGTTGATCTAATGAAGAAATTAGTGAGAGACGAGATGGAGGGGGCATGCTCCTTAAAGGTTCCATTAAAAGTTGACATGGGTGTTGGCGATAACTGGTATGACCTTAAATAGGTTTATAGTCGTTTATAAATGCTGAAAGTTACACTAGGAAAGGGGATGGAAAACTTTACCTTCTGATGAAAGGTGTCCTTTAAAATGTTATGACATAAAGTGTGGCCTTAACTCCTATGTAGATTTGAGCTTGAAAAACTTTTTTGAGATCTTACAATTAAATACTTAAGTGCTGGAAACAATTATGAAAGCGATTCTATTTTTACTTTTAACAATTTCTTTTTTTTCATGCTCAACCGGAGAGATGGGAGTTAATCATCATCAAGTCATTACTGAATCAAAAGGCTTTATATCCCCAAATCAGAAACTAGAAGCAACAATATTGGTTGAAAATACCGTCGAATCTAGACCAAGCTCTTCTGTGGTCCGAGGAGTTTTTAGACCTGGAAGTATTGTTGCTCAACATTTACATGAAGAGTCTGACGAGTACTTGTTTTTCACAAAGGGTGCAGGAGAGTTAACCGTTGGCGATAAAACATATTACCTAAAAGATGGTGATGCAGTATTTATCCCAAAAAACACAAAGCACTCATATGTTAATAGAAGCCAACAGGATGCACACTTTATACAAATGTATACACCCCTTGGCCCTGAACAACGTTTTAAGAAGTGGTCTGAAAAAAAGTAGATCTTAAAATGTTAGAAGGTTGCAGGAAACCTTGTGATTCTTGGTTCTCCAGAAGCCTTTGTAGCTTACTTTACCCTCAATCTCGTTATTCCAAACAGTACTGTCGTCAAGAAAAACACTGATCTCTTTTCCACTGCAGTTAATATAGGTGCAGCTAATTCCTTTAAATTCATCTCGGCAATTACCGTAAGGAAACTCTAATTCACCGTCTACTACTTCAGTGCATGAAGCTGAATGTGCTTCTAACCTTCGCTCTCCCTTTTGGTTTGCTTTGGTTATACTGAACTTAGTCAGGTCCTCAAAAACAGAGCTTTCCCCTGTGTATAATTGGCATCCAAATTGAGTGTCTGCCGGTATTTGGGCAAAACCGGAAATTGAGAGAGTTAAAGTAATAATGAGCTTTTTCATGAAATAACCTTTATAAAATTCCTCTTAGAAACGTAAATTAACTTAAATCTAGTTAGCGAAGAATCACAGGATACGTGAAGTTTTTACAAGACATTAATACTTGAATATGGAATGGCTAAATATCTAATATGAAAGAAGAAGTGGGAGGGGGGCCTGTTTTTCTGGAAACAGGCTTCGCCAAATTTGGCAAAAACCTGATTCCAAAAAAGTTAAATTCTGCTAGAACTTTGCTACTAGAGCGGTTGTGTACTTCCAGTCCAACCTTTCATTTCCTTCCACATTGGGTTCGTTGTCGTAGTTTCCTTTATAAGAAACCTTTAATGAGAAGAGGTCGTTTATAATTACTGTAAGACTAGGCTCTATATTGATCTGATAGTCTTCAGAGTCTGTGAAGTTTGGAAGGTATTGTAGCCATAGTCCGTAACTGTAGTTTTTTCTCTTTTTTAGAAACTCACTGGTTAGGTTCAATTTGTTAAAGTAGAAAATTTCATTTCCATCTTCATCTGCTTCAGTTCTTCTTTCTTCGGTGTACCTATAGCCGGCCTCAAGATAAAATGTTTCTTTATCTGTATCTACGAAAATATACTTTCCACCAACGTCATAGTTTTCTCTTTGTGAGTAGCCTGAGAAACGATCACCTTCATACTGAACACCAAGGTATGCACTAATATTCCTGGTCAACTCTTGCTCATAATTTAGGGATGCATCCCAGTTTCGCGCACTCTCAACAAGATCTTCCTCTTCCGAGTTGTCTTCGGTTTGGTCTGACAGGCCTAATGTGTAATGTCCGCCAACTCCATAGGACCTTTTACCAACTTTGTATGTGGTATCTGTTTTGGCGTTGTAAGTTTCAATTCTGGAGTTACCACCTGTAGAGACAATTGCCAGTTCATTGGTGCTGGAAAATTTTCTTTTTTGAGCAGCGGATTCAGAGATTAGGCCAATAAAGGCGATAGCGATAGTTAGCAGTAGATTCAAGATTTTCCCCTTTTTGGGGGAACATTAGCAAAAAAAAGGGGGAGCCTCAAGGCTCCCCCAAAGTATGTTCAAATCCTGGGAGGGATTGATTACTTTCCGTGAGTGCTAGAAAGGTACTCAGCAACGCCCTCTGCTGTCGGCTTCATTGCTTTGTCACCTTTTTTCCAGTTTGCTGGACAAACTTCGCCATGCTCTTCATGGTATTGAAGTGCGTCAACAACTCTAAGAGCTTCGTCAACATTTCTACCTAGTGGAAGATCGTTAATTGTAGCGTGTCTTACGATTCCCTTTGTATCAATTAGGAACATTCCTCTAAGAGCAACTTCTTCATTGAAAAGAATCCCGTAGTCTCTAGCAATTTGCTTAGAAACGTCCGCGATAAGAGGGTAGTCAATCTCGCCAATTCCGCCTTTTTCAACCGGGGTGTTTCTCCATGCGTGGTGAGTGAACTGAGAGTCGATTGATACGCCTAGAAGCTCAACACCTCTATCTTTGAATTCAGAAACCTTGTTATTGAATGCAAGAATCTCTGAAGGACATACGAAAGTAAAGTCTAGTGGGTAGAAGTAAAGCATTACATACTTTCCTTTGTAGTCGGAAAGAGATACTTCTTTGAATGATCCGTCTGCCATTACAGCTGTTGCTTTAAAGTCCGGAGCTGGTCTAGTTACTAAAGTGCTCATAAATATTCTCCTTTATATGGTGAGTTTGACTCATTATGGATTAAATTGTTTTCCAAATACAATTGATATTCTCTATTTAAGCAATAAATAGTATCTATCACCCAATACCATTGGGATTTAGTATAAGTATTGAGTTAACCTTGAATTCTATAAGATTTCAATGATTTGTTGGCCATCTTTGTCTATTTGTCTCAGATCTTCTGGAACATTTGCCAAAATCTCTTCCTCCAGAACTCCTAATATCTTTTGTTTCACACAATCTTTTTTATGAACCAAGGAGACTTCTCTTATTGGAGCTGGAGCTGCCATGCGTCTAACCAGTTTTTTTTGACCTTCCGGGAGCTGTTGTATGGCCATGTGTGGCAAAACTGTATAGCCACTGCCGGCAAGAACCATGTTCTTTAAGGTTTCAAAGTTTCCAGATTCAAAGTCAATTGGGTTTGTTAGATTGGCGTCTTTTGTTTTTGCACAAATTCTTAGAACTTGATCCCTAAAGCAATTACCTTTGTTAAGTAGCCAGATTTCATTAATATCTAGTTCGTCCTCTTTCACCAATTTCTTTTTTGAAAGGGGATGATCCTCGGCAACAAACAGATAAAACGGTTCGTAATATAACTTTCTCTCAATAATACTTTTCTCATGTAGAGGAGTAACCAACAGGCCAGCGTCGATTTCATCATCTTTTAACATTTTGATGATGTCCTCAGTCTTATTCTCGGTTATGTGCAAATTAACTTTGGGAAAGTTTTCGTTAAAGCTTTTTGCAAACATTGGAATAATGAATGGAGATAGGGTTGGTATCACAGCAAGCCTGAAGCTGCCCTGAATTTCCGACTTACTTTCCTCGACGATCGAGTAGAGCTTTTTATGTTCAAGGATTATTTTTTTGGCCTGCTCAACTACAACTTCACCTTCCGCAGTCACCTCAATTGGGTTTTTTGCTCGGTCGAATATCGTTATCTGCAGCTCTTCTTCAAGCTTTTGCAGTTGCATACTTAATGTAGGCTGAGTTACGAAGCAGCTTTTGGCAGCTCTTCCAAAGTGCTTATGTTCATTCACCGCCAAAACATATTCAAGTTGAGTTAAGGTCATAGATCCTCTATAGAGAAGCGAGGCGAAATTCGCCCTGCCTGAGTGTTTATATAATGCTTTGTAGCTCTTCTTCTGTATATTCCGGATGGTGAGGATTTTCAAACTCAATTGCTGGAGATCTTTGCACTTTTTCTCCACCACCAAAAATATATTGATTGAAGTCTTCTTTAAAACTCAGTCCTGAGTAGTCTTCCAGGTCAGAAATTAGGTCTTGAGTAGTTATAGTGGTGAATCGTCTTTTTACAAAGTGAATTGCCAAGAAATCTTTTAGGCCTGCAAGTCCCTGTGCTTTTAATTGATAATCAATATATGCAAAAAATGATCTGCCTCTCTCATACGAGCGCTTGTCCGTTTTTCTTGTGTAAGAATTATGATTGGCCAAATTTACGCTGTAATAGTTTGGCATTTCATGCGTTTGGTAACCTTTGTCTCTCCAACTTGCCAGACCCTCGTCCATCCAACCTGAGTTGCCATCTGCAGGCATCACGCCTTTGGCGAAATAGCTATGAAACAACTCATGGCCAAGTGAAATCAAAGAGGTTGCGGTGGCACCAACATACTCCATTCCTCCTTTAAGTCCTGTTCCATAAATTATTAATTTCGGATGTGGCCATGGCCCATAGTCTTGTTCAAGCTCGGCCAAGACCCTCCAGGCCTTGCGTTTTAAATAGCCATTGAAAAACCTGAAGTGCGAATAAATAGTCACTGGAATCATTCTTCCACTGATAGATGGATATTCTAGATAATAACGAATGAATTTCCTTCTTGGAACCAAGTGGAAAAACACACTGGAGGCAGTGTAGAATTCAGGGTAGGTAACAGTAAACTTATTCTGAGAATAGTTTTCGACCTCTCCGTTTGCAAAGATATCATGCCATCTATGGCTGGCGTTGGTGACCTCAACATTGAAAGTCATTTGATACTGATCGTATTCATAATTGGTAGGAACATATCTTTCAAGAAACATTCTATTCTTAAGATCTTTAATGAAAAAACCTGCAGAAACGCCTTTAAAGCCATAGCTTGTGCCTTTTTCAACTTTCGATCTAATTCTCATCGTGTGATGACCAGCAGGTACTGTCTTCTTAATTATTCTAATCTTGCTGACACCCCCCGGAACGTATATTTCTTCATTTTCAACCTGTTGACCATTTAACCAGATGGCCTGGGGTGCAGAGACGTTGTCAAATATTGGAAGTCCTTCACTTGGACTCTCAAAATTTATTGTTGTGTCGGCGTAAGCGACTTTTTCCCGAAGATCAAAAATAAGGTTATAGGTGGCACTTTTAAAATCAACAAAAACGGCCCTGCCATAACTTGTTTTAAATGGAGAGGGGGCGTGCTCAATCCCTGCATAAACATTTGTGCATAGAAATGCGATCAGTGTCAGTGTCTTAATCATTTTTTGAAATCCTTGCTTTATCTAGTTCAACTCTTTTTTTATTGCATGCTCTATTTAGCAACCATCCAAAAGTGCCGTAGCGAACACTTCCGAATGTCCATTCTGGATGAAATTGGACTCCTAAAACCGGCCTGTCGTAAAACTCTAAAGCTTCAGGAATCTTGTCCCCATTTGAAAGTGCGGTAATTTCTAGGTGTGGCCACCGCCCCCTATTCTTGTTGAAGTAATCGTATCTAATTGCCTGGTGATGGTATTGAACACCCCAAAAGTTGGTTCTAATTTGTTCCTCAATCACTGATTCTGGATTGATTGCACGTATGCGGTCAATGGCCCAGTACCTATTCCTGAAACCGAGCTCTTCTTTTATATCAACAATAAGAGGGATCTTTTGGGAGACTGCCAACATTTGCATGCCTCTGCAGATTCCAAGAATGGGGGTTGTGCTAAAATTCTCCGATCCAAAGTAAGTCTGTAGTAGTTCATACTCGAAGGGATCTCGCTCACGACCTTCGTAATCGTAATTTACCAAGTAGTCTAGGTCCTCAATCTTCTGGGCAAGGTCTGGCTCGACGTGGGGTGTGTAGTATTTTGGATTAATGTCCGCTCCGCCAGGGATTAATATTCCGTCCAGTTTAGATATGTCTGGCGATGTGTTCTTAGCAAAAATATTCTTAATTCTTACTTTATAACCCATTTGGCGGGCCCTTCTATATATGGCCCATCTAACCCAACGACTGCAATGGTAGGTACATCCTATTGTAATGACTTCATCGTCTTGTAACTGGCATGAACTTGTTTGGATGGTCTTGCTGATTGCAAACACCTGTGTGGAAATTAAAGCGGTCCACATAAAGGCCATAAATTTCATAGACATAATTCTTCCTTAAATTAAATTAGAGCAATTTAATTCTAAGAGGAAATGGCCAACGCTTCAAATTGGGCGGGAATGGGAAAAATGTTAGTGGTTTCGCTTACCTGTTAATGCCAGTCAACTTCTAACTCAACACTGGCCCTGGCCTGTGAGATTTCAATGGCCACAATATGTCCTTGTGCTTGGTAGACTTTATGTCCACCCCTGTAGTTCATAGGAAGCTCGTTATAATAGCAGTTTTCTAGGGCATAAAGATTCTCAGAGTTAAAGCTGTAAACACAGTAAAACTCTTCCGCTTCATCACCTTTGCTGAAATATATCTTAGTTTCGGACTGTTGATGGCCACCTTCAAAGCTGAGCTGGGATGGTATGTAGACCTCGGCCAATTCGGGAAATGTATAGGTTGAAGGGTGGGAGTGAAAGTTTGATAGTTCAATCTTATTTGCTGTTGCCGCAGGAGTTCTCGTTTGTTCGTCTCCCTGCTCATTTACCTTTTTACCACATGCTACAAAACTGGCCAACAAAAGAGCCAGGGGGAGATTTTTATTTAAAGCTTTAATTCCATTCTTCATAAGTCTTCCATGTGTTGTTCAGAAGACCTATCGGATGAAGGTTTTAAATTTTGAGGTGAGAGTTCAAATTAACCAGACTTTTCCATTTTTTCTAAATGTTGATCAATTACATCGGCCTTACTTTCCTCCTGAATGTGAAAGCCAAACCTATTTACTATATCTTCGGCAGTTATTATTCCCAGAAGGGTCTGATCATTAAGTCGAGAGGTAACCATTAGTCTGGATATTTTGTGTCTATTTAATAAATGAAAAGCCACCATTAGCGATTGGTCTGGATAGATGACAATAAGATTCTTAGTACAAACGTCGGATATTAAACACTGACCTTTGTATTCAGCACATGCTTTTCCAATCTGGTTAGTGGAAATCACACCAACTAATTTTCCTTCACCCAAAACTGGGTATCCGCTAATTTCAGAGTGATTTACAAGATTCATTGCTTCTTTAACTGTGAGGTTTGCGTGTAGAGTTTTTACATCCGTTACCATTGCTTCTTCCACTGTTAGTTTTTCAAGGGTATCAAAGTCGTCTTTTGTGGGAAGGTGGATGCCGTCCTGTTCCGATATTTGTTCGTATACTGAACCACTCATGAGTCTCTTGCTAAACATGAATGCGGTAATGTTTGCGATCATTAGCGGGAGAATAATCTTATAGTCCTGAGTTAGTTCAAAAATTATCAGAATGGAAGTGAATGGTGCTCTTATAACTGCAGCGAAAAACGCCCCCATGCCAACGAGGGCAAAAGCACCTGCAGGGTTTGCCAGCGGATAAATTTCTTGAGCCGCCAGACCTGTAAGGGTTCCTATCATAGCTCCGAGAAATAGTGTTGGCATAAAGAGGCCGCCGCTTATCCCTGCACTATAACATAAAGAGGTGAAAAGAAATTTTACCAAAAATAGTTTAACTATAAACTCCCAATCCTGAAATTTGCTTAACAATGCATCGTGAATCAAATGGTGGCCGGATCCCAAAGTATGGGGAAAAAAGTAGGCAGATAAATAAATCAAAAAGAAGGTGCACATGATTATTGAAAGTTTATGCCCCTTAAAGAACTTTATAGAGCGATCTCTTAGAAATAAGATTGTTTTCACCCATACAGGACCCAATCCACCAGCTAGAAGTCCGAGTGCCAAATAAAAAATTAACTCGCTAGGATCCTCAAAAATATACTTAATTCCCGAGAACATCGTCTCTCCGCCATAGAATACTTTTGCCGTAACAGCTGCCGCAACGGATGAGATGACAATCGGGCCAAGTGCTTTGGCGTTCAAATTCCCAACGATCTCTTCAAGAGTAAAAGTCACTGCTGCAATTGGAGTGTTAAAGGCTGCGGCAATTCCTCCAGCACTTCCAACGGCAACCAGGGATTTGACAGAAGTTTTGTTTAATCCGAAGAGGCGTCCTATACTTGAGCCCAAACCAGATGTTACCGCAACTGTGGGACCCTCGCGCCCTAATGTCACCCCCGAAGAGAGGGCAAGTATTGAAGCAATCAGCTTTAGGAACCAATCCCTAAATTTAATTGTTCCGTGGTGGGCCACTAGAGCGATCTTGGTTTGAGGGATGCCGGAGCCTGCTGAATCTGGAGAGAGTCTGGTAGTGATGTAACCTGAACATAGTATAAATAATGATCCAAATACCAAAGATAGAGTTGTTGGACGCTCGTGGGTTTTAAAGAGTTCACTCAAATGCTCAATTGCCTCGAATATAAATATTGCCACCGCGGCGGAACCAACTCCGACAAGGAGCGTTAGTGCGAAAAAAAGAGTGTCTGGGTCAATGTTGACCTTATGAAGTTTTCTTAAAAGCTCAATGTGCCATTTGCTGGAGAGTTTCATTCAAGTGTCTTTAATTATAGGGTATTCTCTGCACTCTTATGTGAGAGATTAAGTCTTTTCAAGAATTTTCACACGAGGGTAAATTTTTTTCTCAGTGACGCCCTTGACACCCATGAGATCGATATTACATTGTGCTTGAGCTTATTGAAGTAATTAACTAGGCAATTATTAATGCCAATTAAAATAGGAGACATAAATGACTGTTAAACCATTGCATGACAGAGTTTTAGTTAAAAGAGTTGAAGAAGAGAACAAAACAGCTGGTGGAATCATTATTCCTGACAATTCTAAGGAAAAACCTGCTCAAGGCGAGGTTGTTTCTGTTGGAACAGGTTATGTTAATCAAGATGGTAGTCGCAGAGCGTTGGAAGTGAAAGAGGGTGATAGAATCCTTTTTGGCAAGTACTCAGGATCTGAGATAAAAGTTGAAGGCAATGACTATCTGATCATGAAAGAAGATGAAATCTTGGGAATCCTTCAATAATTAAAATAAACAATCCATATTTAAGGAGATTAATATGTCAGCTAAAGAATTAAAGTACAGTGAAAAAGCCAGAGGCCTAATCCTTTCAGGGGTTAACTCTCTAGCAGACGCGGTGAAAGTTACACTTGGACCTAAGGGAAGAAATGTTGTAATCCAAAAGTCATTTGGAGCACCTCAAATTACAAAAGACGGTGTTTCTGTTGCTAAAGAGATTGAACTAGAGAATGCATTTGAAAACATGGGTGCTCAACTTGTTAAAGAAGTTGCTCAGAAAACAAATGAAGACGCAGGTGACGGTACAACAACTGCCACTGTTCTTGCTCAAGCAATCTATAGAGAAGGTGCTAAACTTGTTGCTGCTGGACACAACCCAATGGATCTTAAAAGAGGTATTGATCTAGCAACTGAAAAAGTAATCAGCTACCTAAAAGAAAACTCAAAAGAAATTAAAACTAACGAAGAAATCGCTCAGGTAGGATCTATTTCAGCAAACAATGACAATGAAATTGGCAAAATGATCGCTGATGCTATGGAAAAAGTTGGTAAAGAAGGCGTAATCACAATTGAAGAGTCAAAAACAGCTGACACTTACAGTGAAGTGGTTGAAGGTATGCAGTTTGATAGAGGATACCTTTCTCCATACTTTGTGACTAACACAGAAAAGATGCTTACTGAATTCGACAGCCCTAACATCTTGATTACAGACAAGAAAATTTCAGGAATGAAAGAGCTTCTTCCACTTCTTGAGAAGTCTGTTCAAACTAACAAGCCACTTTTAATCATTGCTGAAGACATTGAAGGCGAGGCCTTAACTACTCTTGTTGTGAACAAGTTAAGAGGCACATTGAATGTTGCAGCTGTTAAAGCTCCTGGTTTTGGTGATAGAAGAAAAGAAATGCTTAAAGACATTGCTTGTTTGACTGGCGGACAAGTTATTTCTGAAGAGCTTGGAATGAGCTTAGAGACTGCTGATCTTTCAGTTCTTGGTTCTGCTAAGAAGATTACAATTGATAAAGAGAATACAACTATTGTTGACGGTGCTGGTGATCAAAAGGCCGTTGATGATAGAGTTAAAGCGCTTAAGTCGCAAATTGAAGAAACTTCTTCTGACTATGACAAAGAAAAGCTTCAGGAAAGACTTGCTAAGCTTGCAGGTGGTGTAGCAGTTCTTTACGTTGGAGCTCCAACAGAAGCTGAAATGAAAGAGAAAAAAGACAGAGTTGAAGATGCGCTAAACGCGACTCGTGCAGCTGTTGAAGAGGGTGTTATCGTAGGTGGTGGTGCTGCTCTTACTCATGCAACTAAAGCTTTGGAAGACTTCAAGACAAATAACGAAGAGCAAGACTTTGGTGTAAGAATCGTTAAAAGAGCAATTGAAGAACCACTTAGACAAATTTCTACAAACTGTGGAAAAGAGGCTTCAGTAGTTGTTAACGAAGTTAGAGCCCATAAAGATTTCACTTTTGGTTACAACGCACGTGACGACAAGTTCGAAGACCTTGTCAAGGTTGGTATCATCGATCCGACTAAGGTAACTAGAAGTGCTCTTATGAATGCTGCTTCAGTTTCAGGGCTAATGCTTACAACTGAAACAATGGTTGCTGATCTTCCTAAGAAGGACGAGCCAGGAATGCCGGCCGGCGGAATGGGCGGCATGGGCGGCATGGGTGGCATGCCAGGAATGATGTAATTTAAATAAAATTACTTTCTAATAGTGGGGGACCAAGTTGGTCCCCCTTTTTTTTGACTGTTTTGCTTGGTGTCATTGGGCACCGAGCCTTTTTGGCATCGGTGTCATCTTAGGCCTTGTCTAAGTGGCGGAAAAGTTATACTTTTGAAACCCATCAAACTTGGCGCAGGTTATGCAAACAGTAATGGCGTCCAAGGGAAGGACACTTCGGTCCACGGAAGGACCACTATTTTCCTTGCGGAAATAATTTCCTACAAAATTTAAAAATCCATTCGATCTTGCAGCTGGAGCAAGGATGCTCCGATAAGTTCATCATGAACGCGCTAAAGGATGAATGGATTTTTTATTTAAAGCTTCAACCAGAATTGTCTGAAAACTTCCTGCAATTGGATAAAAATTTTAAGCAATTTGGCTACAATCTAATACCTGTTAGTTTTCCAAACCTTTTGCGTCTTATTCAAACCAAAGAAACTTTTCATGTTATCACGATTGTCTCAAACCAAAGAGAGGCAAACTATTATGTAAAACATGTTTCAAAGCCGATCAAAAATCTTTTAAGGTTTAGGAAGATAAACTTATTTACGGCATCAAGTTATGGTTTTATTAACGAAAGTTCCAAGCTAACGTTTAGAGACAATTATGAATTTCACCAGCTACCTATTCCAACTTCTGTCCTTTGTGACAAGGTTATTACAACTGTGTTGGATCAAGCTGTTGAAAGTAGTAAATGGCCAGGTGGTAGAAGGCCTAAAATGACCATTGGCGGATACTAAATGAAAAGCAAACACGAAGAAAAAGATCAAAGATATATGCTCCTTTTTAAGATGGATGCCACGAACTTGTTTGAAAGAATAAGTTCAAGACAGCATGAGTATATTGAGATCTTTTCACTTAAAAGATCTAGGTCTGTTTTTAGGGACATCTTTGAAAATAGGTATTCCAAAGCGAGTGTGTTTGATCTCTCTCATTGCCCTGCAGAGGTTTTAGAGGCCTTGGACCAATTTTACACTAGAGTTGATGAGCTTTATTGGTATCTAAAGCATACCCAAGATATGCCAAACACAATCGAGGATGAAGTCTCCAGGAGGGTTGGAAGACTTGGGAAGTTATACGATCAACTGGCGCTCTTTATCGATGCTGAGCTTGGAGGTGGGGGATTTGAGCAAATCTCTGATGAGGACATACCAAGTGATGATCAGCACTATGACTTCTTCACCACACAAGGGGAGAAGGATGTCGAGCACTCTCAGGAGGAATACCTTCAGCCTGAAGCCTATCCCGATCCTGATGAAGATGAAGGTGAAACTCCTGATATCAAGTAGATAAACACTGTAAAATCTTCATTACATTCCTTATTGCTTAAACAATCACATAAACAAAGATAAAACTGTCGGCATGAAGATAGCGTTAATATGTATCTTATTCATATCAGTTTCAGCTCTTTCAAAAAGCCATTTTACGGCAAGAAGGCTGAGCCAACTTTCAGGTGAGAAGAACTCTGTGGGCTACTCTACCAAAAAGGCGTGGGATAACGCATACTCTCGTCCGTCTTATATCTTTGGAAAAGCACCGGCAAAATTTTTGGCAGAAAACTTCGACTATTTGCCCGCTAATTCAAAAGTTTTAGATATTGGTATGGGTGAGGGAAGAAATGCCGTTTTTCTTGCTGATAAAGGACATAATGTAACCGGGATTGATATATCAAGTGTTGCTGTGAAAAAGTCCCGAATGCTTGCCAAAGAGTTTGGAGTTAAGATCAAGGGAATAGTCGCCTCCTTGGAAAAATACAAATTCTCTGAAGGCTCTTTTGATGCAATCATTTGCTTTTATTATGTCGATAAAAAACTTCACGAGCGAATGAAGAAATGGCTTAAGCCTGGTGGAGTTATTATCTATGAAGCGTATACAGAAAAACAAAAGACGATTAAAAATTCGCCTAAATACTCCGATGACCAGTATCTAAAGCCTAAAGAACTACTTGCAATGTTTGATGGTTTAAATGTTTTAAAGTATGAAGAACCTTTGCACGAGAAAAACTATCGTGCCAGTATTATCTTGAAAAAGCCTAAAGGAACTTCATTGTGAGCAAGTTTATTTCCACTAAAAAATTTATTGGTTTTCCGTGCACCCACAGGCAGTGGAAGGCTGAATCACACTGCCGATTTGTTCATGGTTATAGCAGAGACTTTTACTTTGAGTTTGAATGCGACCAATTGACTAAGGAAATGTGGGTAATGGACTTCGGTGGACTTAAGGAAGTTAAAGATTTTTTAGATGATTATTTTGATCATACATTCTTGGTCTCCCAAGATGACCCTCACATGGAGTCTTTTAAGAAGCTAGACTATGAAGGGGTTATACAAATGCGAGTGTTGCCTAATGCTGGCATGGAGGGCACAGCAGAGTTTGTGTATCATAAAGTCCAAGAAATAGTGTCTAGTATTACCAATGGCAGAGTGAGAGTTACCAAGGTTGAAGTTCGTGAAAATGAGAAAAACTCGGCCATGTATATCCCAAATTAGTCAACCGACAATTAAGTTCCACTTTCAAAAAATTTGGAAAGCTTTATAAACATTGGCATAATATTTCTATATGTTTAGATGTATGCTGATATTCCTTGCATTAATGTTTCTTTCTCTGAAGGTTTCGGCCCAGTCCGCGGTCTTTTCAGCTAGAGTTTCAAAGATAAATACAAAAGCTAAGTTAATCCGTCTTAAAATTGATTTCACTAATGCGAAGTATCTTAAAAAGCAAGATAGGGTGGAGTTCTGGAATGAGTCTTATCCTGAAAAACGATGTCTTGCCTATGTTGAGGCAAGATCAAGCGAGTACCTTTTACTCAAAGTTCCCCAGTATATAAGCTGTGTCAATAACGTTTACCTGACTGTGGGTAGTTTACTTATGCTTCACTCTACGGACCTTGAAAAAAGCTTGTTAGTTGGGGAGGAGCTTGTGGAAATTCTTTTAAAGAAAAGACTAGCCCTCCAGGCAAAGATGCTAAGGCATCAACGAGATCTCGATCAGCATGTCGAAAAGATGGATGCCGTTAACAAACGTTACGAAATTCTTCGTCAAAAACTTGAGATCGAGTGGCAAAAGGAACTGTCCCTTCTTGAGGAAGATAAAACCGAGGTCTACATGAGTTATAAGCACTCACAGGCCCGGCTTAGTGAGTTGGAGCATAAGCTTCAAAAATATAGAATCGAGGACGAGAACCTCAAAGAAGATAGATGGTCTTTGGACCCTAAACTGTATTTTAAAAAGTAGGAAAATATATGAGAATCTTTTTAATTGCCGTAATTGGCCTTTTAGTTTTTGCTTGTCAGCCAAGACCAAAAAGAAATATCGCTTTTTACGTTAACCTTTCCGGTGAACCCACGACTCTGCATCCTTTAAAGGGATCAAGTGATGCTTACACTAACAGGGTCGCAGGGTATGTGATTGAAACTCTCTTAACTAAAGATATTGATACCTATGAGTGGAAGCCTGCATTAGCAACTGATTGGAGTGTAAGTGAAGATAAAAAAGTTTTTACATTTAAGCTGAGAAAGGATGTTAAGTGGCATGACGGCAGCCCATTTACTGCCGAGGATGTGAAGTTTTCCTATGATGCAATCTTTGACGATAAATATAAGGCCATCTCCATGAGGCCTTATTATGAGGGCATCGAGAAAGTTGAAATTATAGACTCTCACACAGTCAAGTTTTACACCAAAACAAATTATTATAAGAACTTTGATATCTCTGCTGGACTTTCCATTTTGCCAAAGCATTTTTATGAACAAGATAAAGGAAAGGCCTTCTTCAATAAAAATCTCATTGGAACTGGTCCATATAAGCTCGAACTTTATAAACGTGGCAGCAGAGTGGTATTAAAAAGAAATGAAGACTGGTGGGGATTTACTCTCGAAGATCAAAAAGAGTGGAACTTTCCAAAGATAGTTCTACGTTTTGTAGGTGATCAAACTGTTGCCCTAGAGATGCTTAAAAAGGGAAGTTTAGACTTTCTTAGTCTCCAACCGGGCTCTTATGTAAAGAAAGCTGTAGGACCCAAATGGGGGAAGGATGTGCATAAAGTTAGAACTTTCAACAAAACCCCAAAAGGTTACAACTTTATTGGTTGGAACCTAAAGCATGACATTCTTAAAGACAAAAAGGTGCGCAAGGCCCTTTATCACTTGGTGAATAGAAAACTTATGATAGACAAGTTTGAGTATGGATACTCAGTTCCCGCGGCGGGACCAATTTACCCTGACAGTCCATATCATGATAAAGCTTTGGCTCCAGTTGAGTATGATCCTAAGAAAGCGTTGAGCATTTTGCGTGAAGCTGGGTGGAAGGACACTGACGGAGACAACGTATTGGATAAAGTCATAGACGGAAGGAAGAGAGATCTTTCAATAACAATACTTGAGCCCTATGAAGGTTTTATGAAATATCTCACTGTATTTAAAGAGGATGCAAAAAAGGCTGGTGTTGATATCAATATCAAGCTCATGGAGTGGAACTCGTTTATTAAGCTTATTGATGAAAGAAAATTCGATGCAATCAGAATGGCATGGTCAGCAACCGTTGACTGGGATCCAAAACAAATCTGGCACTCAGAGTCCATTAACGGTGGCTCAAACTTTATAGGCTATTCAAATCCGGAAGTGGATAAGCTTACTGATAAAGCAAGATTGATTCATGATAGAGAAGAAAGGATTAAAGTTCTGAGAAAGGTTGAAAGGATAATTGCGGAAGATGTGCCATATGTTTGGTTTACATATAAAGATTCAACCATGTATGCAATTACAAATCGAATTAAAAAAGAAAAGGACACTTATAATTATGGTGTCGGAACATCATTTTGGGATTTCAAATCCAAGCAGAGAGTTGAAGAGTAGGTAAATATGTTGAAGTATATTCTTAGAAGATTGGTTCTTTTAATCCCCACACTGTTGGGAATTACCATCGTTGTTTTTGGTGTGGTTAACCTGGCCCCAGGTTCACCAATCGAGCAAAAAATTCAACAACTAAGATTTGCAGGATCGGCCGACGCTGAGGCCTCCGGTTCCCAACAGGGCACGGCCACTGTCTCTAAAGAAGTGCTCGACGCACTAAAGAAGCAATATGGATTTGATAAACCAGTCCACGTTAGATATTGGATATGGCTAAAGAACTTGGCAAGGTTGGACTTTGGGGACTCCTTTACCTATGAGGAGCCTGTGATTGATGTCATTATGTCAAAGTTTCCCGTCTCTTTGCAGTTCGGGGTAATGTCGCTCCTATTGAGTTATTTAATCTCCATACCTCTAGGAGTCTGGAAGGCGGTAAAGCATGGATCCAGAATGGACGGTGCAACTAGTTTTGTTCTGTTCATTGCCTATTCTATTCCAAGCTTTATGTTGGCCATTGTATTGATAGTATTTTTTGCTGGAGGCAGTTTTCTCGATATCTTTCCTATTGGCGGGCTCTATTCAGATTTTTATGATGAAATGACAGCTGGGGAGAGAGTGCTCGACAGGATCTATCACTTTGTTTTGCCTTTGATTTGCTACACTATTGGCTCCTACACCCAACTAACACTGCTTATGAAAAACTCTTTAATGGAAGAAGTTAAAAAAGACTATATTCGTACTGCAAGGGCAAAAGGGCTTGGGGAAAAGACGGTTTATCTCAAACATGCTTTAAGAAATGCTTTAATTCCTATTGTAACTGGGATTGGCGGATTTCTCTCAATCTTTTTTGCTGGCTCACTAATTCTTGAAAAAATCTTTCAATTAGATGGTATTGGACTTTTAAGTTTCAATTCAATTCTCTCAAGAGATTACAATGTTATTATGGGGCTAGTGTTTATTCAGGCCTTATTAATGTTGATTGGAAATATTATAAGTGATGTTGCCTACGTACTCGTGGATCCAAGGATAGACTTTCAATGATAGAGAATAGAATAAAAAATGAACAGACACTGAAAAAATGGAGAACCTTTAAAAGGAAGAAGGCCGCATGGTTTAGTCTTTGGCTTATTGTGGCAAGTTGCTTTTTCAGTTTCACTGCAGAATTTTGGGCCAATTCAAAACCAATAGTCTTGAGCTTTAAAGGCAAGACATATTATCCTGTGGTAAAGGAGTATACTGCCAAAGAGTTTGGAATAGATGACTCCCTTTTTGTGGATTATAAGGAGCTGGAACTTTCAGAAGATGATTGGGTCATCTGGCCTTTGGTTAAGTGGGATCCATATCAGTCCAATAAAAACGTTGATGAATACCCTTCTCCGCCAAGTAGCGAAAACTTGATGGGGACCGACGATAGGGGAAGAGATGTATTTACTAGGCTTCTGTATGGCTTTAGGTACAGTATTGCCTTTGCAATTTTTGTGTGGATTATAACATTTATTGTTGGGGTCCTACTTGGAAGCCTACAAGGTTATATGGGTGGAAAGGTGGACCTTTACATGCAGAGGGTGACGGAAGTATTGTCCACAGTGCCTCAGCTATTTTTGCTAATTATATTAATTGCTGTATTTCAACCGAGTCTTGCTTTACTCATAATTATCTACTCTGTGTTTGGTTGGATACCAATTAGTTATTATATGAGGGCCGAGTTTTTAAAGAATAGAAAAAAAGAATATGTTGAAGCGGCGCGAGCTTTGGGTGCAGGGCATGGTAGAGTGTTTTTCAAGCATATTTTACCAAACTCACTTGCACCAATTATCACATTTTCACCTTTCGCAATTGTCGCAAATATAAGTGCTTTGGCAGCCTTGGACTACCTTGGTTTCGGTTTAACTCCACCCACTCCAAGTTGGGGGGAACTGCTTGCTCAGGCACAAAATAACTTTACCATTGGTTGGTGGTTGGCCTTGTTCCCGTCACTTGCACTCTTTTGCGCACTAACATTCTTTTCTCTGATAGGAGAGGGAATAAGAGATGCAATGGACCCACATCAAAGAGAATAGCGGCTAGCCATTCTCTTTAATTTCTCTAAGTAGTCGGGACAGAGATGGTGGAGCAATTCCAAGGTAGCTTGCTAGGTATGTCTTTGGAACTCTGGATACATCCAAGTGCTTTGAGCTCATACAGCGCTTTAATCTTTCTTTTGCATTATGAAGAACAAACTCGATCTCTCTTTTAGTCTTGCTCATATATGCTCGACGAAGAATTTCGCGGTAAATATCGCTCCATACTCTGTCTTTTTCCATTAATTCTACCAATGCATTGTACTTGATTGTGTAGACGGTGCTGTCTTCAATAGCTTGGCAAGAAACCATTGAGGGAGCATTCTCCCAAGTTAAAAAGAAGTCTACGATGAAGCCCTTCTCCTGGATGAATGAGTATGTTTTTTCCTCACCCTCCTGGTCAATAAGGTAGAATCTAAAAAGGCCTGAGCTTACGATTGCAACTTCGTCACAATTGTCGAAATGCTGAAAATAGTGCTCGCCTTTGCGTAGCGTCTTTATTTTAGTTATATCCTCCAGGCCTTGCCAATTTTCAATTGGCACTGATACCATGGATTGCATATGACTTCTTAACTGATCGGATATTAGGGCCATGAAACCTTCTGTTTTACATAGTTTAAAGGGCATTATATTTTTTCAGATGTAGATTGTATATTCTTTATTCCAGTTTTGACGCGAGGTTGCAATGCGCTCTTTTGCCAATAGGACAGACGGTTTTAGTGACTCCATTTTTGCGGTAATGAGCCAGAAAGCTGCGGAGCATAACGCGATTAACCTATCGCAAGGCTTTCCTGATTTTGACGGGCCACAGTTCATAAAAGAAAGTGCGAAGTTTTTTATTGATAGAGGTAGAAACCAGTATGCTCCTTATGCCGGAGTACCGGAGTTAAGGGCAGAGATATCTAATGTTTATTCAAATTGGTACGGGCTTGATTATAACAAAGATAGTGAAGTCACTGTGGTTAATGGAGCAACTGAAGGGATTTATGCAACGATTCAAGCACTTGTGAATCCTGGTGATGAAGTCGTTGTTTTTGAACCGGTGTATGACTCTTATGTTTCTAGCATAAAGTTGGCCGGTGGAATTCCTGTTCCTGTAACCCTTGAAGGGGAAGCATTTGAATACGATATAAGTCAGCTGGAGAAGGTATTCTCTCATCAGACCAAATTGGTAATAATCAATAGTCCACACAATCCTACAGGAAAAGTTTTTACAGAGAGTGAGTTGAGGCCTATTGCCCTTCTCGCTGCTAAATACGATTGTTTTGTTCTAAGTGATGAGGTCTATGAGCACCTTGTGTATGACGGCAAAGAGCATATACCTTTTGCTACTTTGGATGGAATGAGAGATCGAACAATAACAATCTCTAGTGCTGGAAAAACTTTTGGCCTCACTGGTTGGAAAGTTGGCTGGTGTTGTTCAAGTTCATCTGTGATAGATCGAATAAGAAAACTTCACCAATATATCACTTTCTCGATTGCTACACCGTTGCAGCTTGCCGTGGCAGAAGGTCTTAGAGACTCGAAAGAATATCTACAGCTGTTTAAGTCTACATACCTGAATAAACGGAATCTTTTCATGAGGGGGCTGTCTGATTTGGGTATTAATTTTAGCGCACCAAAAGGGACATATTTCATAATGCTTCCCATTGAGGGAATAACTAAGCTAAACGATGTGGAATTTTGTGAAAAGTTAATTGTGGAAAATAAAGTTGCAACTATTCCTCCTTCGGCGTTTTATATAAACTCCGAAGAAGGAAAGAAATATATTAGAATTTGTTATGCTAAAGAGGATGCGACTTTAAAGCAGGCATTAAAAAATTTACAATGCCTGTAGTTTAACTTCAGTTGTCTTCTTTTTTCCTTCTCTAATAAATTCTACTTCAACTTCATCACCAATTTTGTGATTGTCCAAGGCGTGGTAGATATCATCAAGCCCTGTGACTTTGTTGCCGGCAATCTTAGTGATAACATCGCCAATATAAATTCTACCGTAGCTATCTCTCATCATACCCCTGAGCCCAGCTTTTGCAGCAGCTCCGTCAGGATCTACAAAAGAAATTGCAGCTCCCTTTTTCCCTATATATCTTTCAGCAACTGAGTCTTCAAGAATTCCAATGCCAAGTCCTGGACGAATAATTTTTCCATGTTCTATAAGTTGCGGCACATATCGCTTAATAGTATCGACTGGAACAGCAAATCCAAGTCCTGCACTTGACCCTGATGTAGAAAATATCATTGTATTCATTCCGATAACCTCCCCTATAGAGTTTAGTAAAGGTCCTCCCGAATTTCCTTGATTAATGGCGGCATCCGTTTGAATCATGTCATGTATTTTGACCCCACCAATACCTTGTATTTTCCTTCCAAGTGCGGAGATAATACCTTTTGAAATAGAGTGGTCAAGGCCAAAAGGGTTCCCTAGGGCAAGTGCTGATTGGCCTACAAGAAGGTCTTTGGAGGTTCCCACACTAACGGGCTTTAAGCTCTTAGGCATATCTTTAAGTTTGAGAACTGCAATGTCCTTCTTAGGAGCAACACCTACAACCTCGGCCTTATATTGTTTTGAGTCGTCATGAAAAGTTACAACAAAATTGTCTCCACCTTGCACAACGTGAAAGTTCGTAACGATATGGCCCTGGCTGTCCCAGATAAATCCTGATCCCGATCCTTGGGGCACTTCAACTTTTCCATAAAAGAAGTTGTCGGACACTCTGATATTCGAAACGTTGACCACTGAGCCGACTACAGAATGATAGACATTTATTATACGTTTTTCTGCGTCAAGAAGCTCCTTCATTTCCTTGACAACTTCCCGAGGGGTTTCTGTTTTAGGAACAATAGGTTTTTCAACCTCGTCTTTTGCAAAGCATGAACTTAAATTGGCCATACACAAAACATAAATTAAGAATCTCATAGGGTTTCCTTTTCTATTGTCTTGATTAGAGGTAATATTTTAAATTAAAAGTAACGCATTTTCTAGAAGTGCAAAAGGGTACCAATTGAGTAAGCAAGAAAGTATTGAATTCTATAATAGATATACCGGACAGTTAGAGACAGAAAAAGTTTACGGCGATTTTATGGTCAAGCTTTTGTATAACTCCACTCCAGGAAAAATCCTTACTCCATTTTTTGCTAACAGATATATTTCGCAAGTCTATGGCCTTATGCAAAACAGCATGACGTCTAAATTAAAGGTGCCAAAATTTGTCAAGAATTTCGCAATCGACCTGGGGGATTATGAGCCAGGTAGCAGAAAAGTAAGCAACCAGAGCTTATCTTATAAAAATTTTAACGAATTCTTTATCAGAAAGTTTAGAGAAGGCAAGCGAACCTTTAAGTCTGGAGAGTCTATTTTACCCGCCTGTGCTGAAGCACGGTACTACGGATATGAATCGGTAGGTGAGGAGACGGTAGTACCTGTAAAAGGGAAATACCTTAATGAAGAAAAGATTCTTAGAAACCCCGAACTTGCAAAAGATTTTGCTGGCGGTCCTCTGCTAATAGCAAGACTTTGTCCTGTTGATTATCATAGGTATCATTATATTGATGATGGTAAAACCTTGGCAAACTATCACATTAAAGGTGAATACCACTCTGTGAATCCACTCGCTCTAAAATTCAAGAATGACATATTTATGGCAAATGAGAGAAGAGTCTCAATTCTTGAAACAGAGAATTTTGGCAAAATTGCCTATGTTGAAGTTGGAGCGGTTTGCGTTGGTAAAATTGTACAATCCCACCCAGAGGAGAAGCCATTTAAAAGAGGTGATGAGAAGGGGTACTTTTTATTTGGTGGCTCGACCGTAATCTTAATGGGTCAGAAGGGCAAGTGGAGCCCTTCCAAAGATATTTTAGAGAATACCAAGTTAGGTAGAGAGACCTATATACATCTGGGTGACGAAATCGGCCAAAAGAGTTAGTGTGCATAGACTCTTGTGATCTTGGCCTGCCCGTCAAATCTATCTGTAATGGATGTATTGGAAGTTCCAAACCTTACACTTCCTTTGTAGCTAACATTTGCATACTTATTGCAAGAAATATTGGAGTATCCCTGGCTGAGATGAGTATTTTCGGCGTGTAGCTTAAATATTACCTGTTTTTTGTTGGGATTTTTAAAAGCAATCTTATTTCCAGGCCTGTAAGTTTCACCATTTGTAAGCTCAAATTCGTTTTCATCAATAAACTTCCATTTAAGATAATGTCTTTTTATTGAGCATTTCCCCTTTCTTTTTTCTTTTCTATCGCGATGTCCTGTTGAAATAGTTTTAAAATAAACCTGGGTGGCCGTAATGTTTTCGCTGCTTTGATATGGTACTCCGCGCTTTATCCGAATATCCTCAAGCTCTATTCTTACGGCACCTTTCCAGTCGAGCTTCATCGCATGGGAGTTAAATTTTATTACTTCAGTCTCTCTTCGATAAACATTTTTCAGAATATCTTTAATTGAAACCCACTTTAATAGGATACTCTCTCCGCCAAGAGGTACGTAGTTTAGTGACTGGGATGGTGTATTGATAAGCTCCCAAAAACCAAAATTTTCAGGATAGTCGTAAAAGTTATATTTTTTGGAGGAGTTGGAAATACCAAGCATCTTAGTTAGCTTTCCGTAGCTATCTGTTTGATGAGATATATTCAGGTCTTTGAGGGCATTGGCAATTGAGAGTTTGGTCGACACATAGGATTCTTGTAACTTTGTAGGGCCATCTATTTTTAGGTGATAGTGTTGGCGATAAAATTTATTAAGGTTATGCAGATGATTGTGAGCAACGCCGGATACTTTGTAGTCAAAATCTACGATGCTAAATACCATCGTGTCTAGGGAGGAAAAAGCTCTTGTGTCGAAATTAAAATCAACAAATTCCCTTTCTAAGTCGTTGTTACCTAATTGAATTATGACCCTTTCTTCGGGAGAGTCTAAGTTGAAAAATTGTACAGTCAGGGTTTTGAGCCTTTTAAAACTTCTAATCTTTAATTTGGCCAGGTAGTTTGTGTTAGATCGAGCTTTAAAAAACATCCTGTTTTTTGAATCGAACTCTGGAACTCTGATGGCCTCATCGTGAATCTGTTCGCTGTAGTGGGAATAAAAGTGTTTGTTGAAAAACGTTTTGGAGTCGAGCTTCAAAATATTGTTTGATCGATCCACATCTTTTAGATAAACAATCTCTAACTCAGGCATAAACAGAGAGGTTGTGGACCTCCCTGTATTTTCATGATTTATTATGAGCAACTCTGAAGGACCTGATTTATTTTTTGCTCCACACGAGATAAATAGGCTAAGAAATATAGTTGCTAACAGCTTTTGCATAATTCTCTCCACCCCAAAATATAAATGTTTCTTCCTTTGTTGGACCCTTGTTACTCTTGAGTCCGTCTAGGAAGGTCTCTAGATTATATAGCATTCCTTTAAGAAATTTTTTGTCACTCTCGCTCATGTAAACCTTTTTGAATTTAAATGAATCATTGCCCTTTAAAATTGAGGACTTTACACACTCTCTGACCAAGCTACCAATTTCAACAGTCATGTTGAGCTGATCTTTTAATTCGGCGATAATTGCTTCAGAAAGACCGGCATTCATCTTATATTTTGTTCCTTCAATTTTTATAAGGCCTTTTGCCATAAGGGAATATAAAACATTCTCACAAATTTGCTGATCCATGCCACTGTCGTGTTTTATTTCGTTAAGGCTTTTGTCACCTTTATTTATAGATTCTAGAATCATTCTTTCAAGTATTGTAAAGTTGTACACGTAATTCTCCTTATTGTGCGATAGCACTTTGTTCTATCGTGCTAAGTCCGCCAGTAAATTGTTTTAATTTCAAAATGTGGTTAATTTCAACTTCAAAAAAGCCAAGCTCACTCTCGCTCATAACACTTAGGCCTTCAATTATTCTTTCAATGAAGTTTAGCTGAGACGGTTTGCAAGAGTGCTTTCTAAGGCACCTTTCAAAGGCCTCATACTCATGGAGTTTCATCTCTGCTCCGTTGAAAATCCTATGGAGCCTAGTCATATTTATTCCAATTTCTTCCGCACTCACTCTGAGTGACCTATTTGGAAATATTTTTCTGTAATTTTTAATAATTGAATTTTGATAATTCATGCTTTCCCCCGTGTTTGTTAACTTGTACAAAGGGGTATAGCAAGGCCTGTGCCACTTTAGCTTAGGGACTCCATAACTCTATAAAAAGCAGATGAGGAAATCTTTAAGTCTTTGATACTCTTAGCTATCTTTCCGTTATTTTTCTTTAAAGTGCTGGATACTGCAATTTTTTCAAGCTCTTTCATATATAGTTTTAAACCATTTTTGGATATATATTCTATTTGAGTTTTGGTTAAAAGCGACTTCTCTTCGGAATCCGAATATTTGAATTCCGAATGATGAACATTTTGAATCCTCTGTGGCAGATCTTGTTTTCTTATGATTCCTTTTGAAGTACTGGTAAGTACCTCTATCGCCTTTTGCAGTTCTCTTATATTTCCCGGCCATTTATAGGTTTCTAAAACTTCTAAAGCATCCTGTTTAATGACTATTTTTCTGGGGGATTCCTTTAGAAAGTGCTTTGCTAAAATTTTTATATCGTCTTTTCTTTCTCGCAAGGGTTTAATATCAAGGTTTATTCCGTTAATTCTAAAGAATAGATCTTTTCGGAAAGATTGATTTGAAACCTTCTCAAATAAATCTTCACAAGTGGCACTAATTAGTGTGAAATTCGAACTTTCCACAGTCGTACTGCCAATTGGATAAAATGTTTTTTCGTCAATTGCCTTTAGTAGCTTCTGTTGCATACTCTGAGACATGGTGGCAATTTCATCTAAGAAGAGGATCCCTCCATCGGCCTGCTTTAGTCTGCCTAGTCTATCTTTGTCACAGCCCGTAAAAGATCCCTTCTTTGCACCAAAGAGTTCGGCCTCAAGTAACTCCTCTGGTATTTCTGAGCAATTTATATGTATAAAAGGAGCTTTCTCGTTAAAGTTCAGGGAGTGGAGTAGTCTTCCAATTAAAGATTTACCAACACCGGTCTCTCCTGAAATAAAAATAGTTTTTCCTTTCAAATTGATTTCGCACAAGTCTTGAATGTTTTTTATTGTATCGGTGTCTTGGGTTATAAATTTGTTTTGGAAAAAATCCTCAAGTAAATTTCCTTGGATATTTTTAATGATGTTTAAAATATACCCTTCAAGGTGTTCCCTGAAGTGTCTTTTAATTAAAAAATGTTCACATCCTGCATCATAGGCCTGTTCAGTTATAGTATCGTCATCGCAAGAACTTAGAACTATGGATGGAATTCCTTTTTTAATAGCATGACCTAGCACATCAAGTCCTAGCGGCTCATCGCCCAGATGAATGTCTATTAACGCTAAGTCAATTTTTTGGTTGTAAAGCAGCTTCTTGGCTGTCTCCAAGTTGTCGGCCTCAAGGATCACTCCATATTTGTGGAGAATATCTTTTATTCCTAAACGAAAATATTTATCATCTTCTACAAGCAAAATGTGTAAACTTTTATCTTTCATGCTGGTATAGTAATTCCATGCCGTTCCGGTTTCAAAAAGTAAATTCGGAATCAGAATTTTTTACACTGAGACAAGCTCCTAGAGGGAAATTACGTGAAAATAAAAGTTTTTGATTCGGCCAGCGAGGCCAGTAAGTTTACAGCAAAAAAGATAAGCGACTTAATTAAAAATTCTCCAGAATCGCGACTGGGCCTTGCTACAGGCCGAACGATGGACGCTGTTTATAATCATCTTTCCAATCAGCATAAAATAGCCCCTTTCGATTGTTCAAAAGTTAGAGCATTTGCACTTGATGAGTACGTTGGCCTGGAACCTAGAGATGAGAACAGCTACAGGTACTATTTAGATTTTCATATATTTCAATCACTGGGCTTTGATAATAATAATACTTTTCTTCCTGATGTACATATGGCCGATCTTAATCAGGCGGCTTTAGAGTATGAAGAATTGATCATAAAAACTGGTGGCATTGACCTTCAGATCCTTGGAATCGGAATGAATGGCCATATTGGGCTTAACGAGCCAGGCTCGAAAGTAGATTCTCGGACTAGGGTTGTGGATTTATCTGAAAGTACTCTCGATTCAAATAGACCTTTATTTAAAGACGCTGAAATCCCTAAAAAGGCGATGACCATGGGAGTTGGCACTATTTTGGAAGCGAAAGAAATTGTTTTATTGGCAACCGGAAAAACGAAAGCTGAAATAATTAAGAACTTAGTGAATGCAAACGTAGGAGCTGACCTTCCGGCCAGCTTTTTAAAAACTCATTCAAATGCACTATTGGTACTAGATAAAGATAGTGCTTCTTTAATCAGCTAGTTCAGGTTGATCCGTTATGACCTTTGTCATCAGATCCTTAACCTTTTGAGTCTGTCCACGTTTGCCAATAAGTAAAGCATCGTCTGTATCTATAATGATTAGATCCTCAACATTATAAGTAGCAACTACCTTTTTATTGGAAAGAACTAAGTTATTTTTAGACTCAATTTGAACCAAGTTGGCATCACTTGCATTTCCAGCTTCATCCTTGTCAAATTCATCATAAAGCGAATCGAAGGATCCAAGATCGCTCCAGTAGAAATGTGATGGCACAACCTTTACCTTGTCGCTTTTCTCCATTACTGCATAGTCAATACTCTCTGCTGGAATCTTTGACATTATCTCTTGTGTTAATATTACTTCGCCACTTTGATCAAGCTGAGCCTTTGCTTCAAGGCATGCTGAATACATCTTGGGAGCGTGTTTTTCAAGTTCCTCAAGAAATACTTTGGATTTAAAACAGAACATCCCTGAATTCCAATAATACTTGCCACTCTCAACATACTTCTGAGCTAGTTCTTTATTTGGCTTCTCTTTAAAGCTTACTACATCACTTCCATCAGCTTCAATGTAGCCATAACCTGTTTCTGGATGTGCGGCCTTTATTCCAAAGGTAACTAGGTTGTCTTCTCTTGCAAATGCTTGGGCCTGCTCGATACATTTATTATAAATATCCAAGTCTTTAATTAAATGGTCGCTTGGAAGGACTAGAAGAATATCCTCTGGATTGCTGAAAAGGGCCGCCAGGGCAATTGCCGGTGCGGTGTTTCTACCGATTGATTCAGCAAGAAAAGTAGCCTTTGAGTTGATTTGGGTTTTACACAGCTCTAATTGTGCCTGATTCACTACAACTATAAATTCTTGTGCCAAATCCTTGTTTCTCTCAACAGTCTTCTCAAAGAGAGATGCACCGCTGAAAATTTTGGCAAATTGTTTGGGACTTTTCTTTCTGCTTATTGGCCAAAGGCGTGTGCCTGAGCCACCACAAAGTATAACTGTTTTCACGCGTTTTCCTTTATTAAAGATTCAACGCGTAAGATGCTATCGTAAAGTAAATTAGAAGACCAGTGATATCAACGGTTGTTGTAATGGCCGGGCTAGCCGCAACTGCTGGATCTCCTCCAAGTCTTCTCACTAAAAGCGGGAGCCCTGCTCCGACTATGGCCGAAGTTATAACTTGCATGCCAATGGCAAGGGCTATAATCATCGCTACAAAGCCAAAGGTCAGACCTTCCGGCAGCAGTGAAGTAGATGTTAAAAAGGCTATTTTAATGTATACAAGTCCACCCACACAAAGAGAGAGCATAAAAGAGACCTTAAATTCTTTGAAGAGAATTTTAACCCAGTCTTCTTCGTTAGTTTGATTCAACGCAATCGCTCTAATTACAACTGTTGCAGCTTGAGAGCCTGTATTGCCACCTGTTGCAGTCATCATAGGCATATAAAGAGCTAAAATGATTAACTGCTCCAGTACTAGTTGATAATGGTGAATGATAACACCCGAAATAAGACCAATGGCCGCAAGGGAAACAAGCCATACAACTCTTTTTTTAAAGTGTGCTAGGGAGGGAGTATCCAGGTAAGTCAATTCCTCTTCGGAAGGGACAATACCCATGAACTTTTCCATATCTTCCGTATGTTCGGCCCTAATGACGTCTAATGCTTCTTCGTGACTAACAATTCCCACTAGCTGTTTAAGACTATTGAGAACTGGAATTGCAACTAGATCGTGTTTTTCAATCATCATTGCAACATTTTCTCTATCATCATTAACATCTACATGGACATAATTTTCGTTAACCAAATCGCGCACAATCTCTTTTGGATCCGCTAAAATTAAATCTTTGATTGTGACGATTCCAAGCATTTCCATGTCTTCATTAACAACGTAAATGTAGTAAATCATCTTACCAGAAGGTGCATCATGTCTAATCTTTGCCAGTGCTTGTTGACATGTCATGGTGATAACTATTGTTGCAAAGTCGGTGTTCATGATCCCGCCAGCTGTCTCTGGTGGGTATGCAGAAAGTACAATTACATCTTCTCTGGTTTTTTTATCGAGGTAGGGAAGAATTGCGATCTGTTCTTCCTTTGTAAATTCTTGAAACAGGTCGGCCCTAGAGTCAGAATACATATTTGTAAAAATAACCGAAAATGTTCTCTTATCCAGGATTTTAGAAAGTTCATACTGCTTATCAACTGGCATATAGGAAAAAATTCTTCCGCAATCTTCAGCTTCGAGAAGGTTTAGAAGCTTAATGACTTCCGTTTCACTCTTCTCTTCAAGAAATTCAACTACAACAGCAGTTGGAAAGTCCTCAAAGGCCTCTACCAACTTTTCTTTATCGTTGTGATCAACTATTTCTTGCAGAAGCTCAATTTTGTCTTCTGTTTCTTCATTTTCCATTTTTAACTTTTCCTTGTGATTTTCATCGGCAAACAGTTGGAATTTCTGAAGTGTCCCTATTAAGAAAGAATTAAGTAAATTAGGCTAATATTATAAAGAAATTCTTTATAGTTCTGCTTTTAAATTCCGATCAGCAAAGTAGATAAGCTTTTAAAATATAAGGACTATGAGCAAAGTAAATATCGTATTTTTTAATGTTCCTAAGAACTTGCCAATGATCGGTGAGCTCATGCGGTATTATCAAGGTCAAGATGACTTTGAAACTGCCGACGTAAGCAATCCATCTGAAGTTTCCCAGCTGCTTTCAATGAGTGGCAATGGTGTCATTATTTTTAAAGTTGAGAACAAGCCCGATCTCCAGGCCGTTGTTACCTTGCTTAAGTCACAAAAGAAGCTTCTAAGAAAAGGCCTAGTGAAAACGGCATGCCTCTCATTTGTTAAAAGTAAAAAGGTTGAGAAGATTTTGGCGAAATACGGATGCCAGGAAGTTTTAAATCCGCGAAATATAACATCCAAAACCTTTAGTTTTAAAATTAATTTTTGGTCAAAAAATATTCGTGCACAACTTGTTCGTGAAGAGAAGGATGCGGCATTTCAGCAAAAATCAAACAACGCCAATGCAAAAGATACAGGCACTACTGGCGGCAAGAAAGAGGACTTTAAACATTGTGAAGCTCTAACACTGCCAAGTGATATTTGGATTTCAAAGCTTAAAATAGATCATAAAAGAATACTAAAGCGATACCTTTCAAGGTTAATGGGTCCTTCTCCTCATATGGGAAAATGGATGGAGTTGGAGCCGCAACCTGGTGACCGGTTGCCTACATGGAAATTTGTGCTTAAAGACCCAGAGGGGCAGTTGATCATGGAGGATGGGGCCTGGTACTTCTCGGGTTCAAGGCCTGAGTTTGATTGGAAGATTAATAGGTGGAACTTCTCATCTGAAAGGCCACACCTTTACTTCTATACAAAAGATGGAAATGTTCATTCAAGATTAAAGTATGAAAATGGACAAGTACTGATCACCGAAAACTCTTCATACGCTCTCACTAAAGAACAGTATATATTGCAAACTTGTGAGAGTACATTTGCTTTTGATAATGAAAATGAAGAAGCCGAGCAAGGTGAGAATCTCGAAGGTGATTCTGCAGATGCTGTGAGTGGACATTATGAAGGTGAATCCAAAACAGACCATCTTGACAACAAGCTTGAGGGAAAGAGCTCTACAGATCAGCTCGAAGGAGACAGGCAGAAAGGATCGAACGGCTACCAAGAGGGAGATGTTGGTGGAAACTTGGAAGGGAAAAATCAGACTGATGAGATTAATGGTGATCCTCTAAGTGGGAACATTAATCATGGAGCTATGATCGAGAATGGCGAAAAGAAAAAATCTGGATACCAGGAAGCTCAAATTGATGGAACACTATCTGGACAAAGCTCCACCGATCAAATTCAGCAAGACCCACTAAGCGGTGATATCTCTGGGGGAGAGAAAAAATCCCAGCAGGATAAAGAAAGCAATTTTGAAGAAGAAGCGATTGATACTCACTACGAAGGCAATAACTCTTTCGAAGAAGTGGAGCGTGGCCCTCTTAGTGGTTACTTCGGTAAGAGTAGAAAGAAGAAGCAAACAAATAGTGATAGTGACTTTGATGAAGAAAAAATTGAAAAACACTATAATGGCAGAGGAAGTGTCGATGAAGTTGAGCGTGAGCCTTTAAGCGGAGAACTCAATCCGGGGGAAAGCCTAGATCAAAAAGATGAATATAGCGAAGAATCGACCACCCCACTAAAGCATGGAGATATAAAAGGAAGCTCTGTCGATGAGAATCCAGATAGCAAATCATCCATGGATGAGCTGGATAGAGATGCCCCTAATATGGACTTAGGAAGTGTCCCTAAGAAACAAAGCAGAAGTCAATCTGAGTCAAGCGAAGGACACGAAGCTTTACTCGATGAAAAATCGAACCACCATGGTGGGCATTTTCCCGGCGAAGAGTTCGAGACTATGCATAAAAAATCTTCAAATATTGGATCCTCCAAAGAGCAAGAACTGGAAGAGTTTGAAGACATAGAGGAGTTGGAGAGAGAGCCAATACAAAGTGAATTTGAAGAAAAATCAAATAACTCAATTGAATCATTAGACAAAATTAACCCAGGTTTGGTAGCCGAGCGAGATGAGAGGGGCAAAAAGGCTGATCACAGCACAGGGAGTGCTAAAAGAGAAGATCATAAAAATAGGGAAGAAGGCCTTAATATAGATCCAAAAAATTCCGATAGTAATGACGAAATAGAAGAACTTGAAAGAGATACCAATTTAGATTTCCTTCCAAGCGGGAGAAAGCTAGAGGAAGAAGCTCCTCTGGCAACTGGAACTAGTGAGCGAAGCAATCCGCGGGACGAGAGGGATCTTAAAGAGGAAGAAATAGAGCAGGCCCTTGGTGGCGGCACATTGCTAGATGCTGAAAAGCTAAAGAGCAAGGTGGTTGAGGCAAAACCTAGTGTTGATTTAGAAACACCTAATCTTGATAAAGTTATTGGCCAGGATGTAAGCACGGAGTCAGGGGAAGTTAAGGTAATTGTTAGCTGCGAGATAGATGGACAGAGCATTAATCAGTTGTGTGAATTTGAAGAATTCTTTCCAGATGAATTGGTTGTTTCAGGACCACAGGGAAGATTTAAAACTTCACAAAAAGTTCGAGCCTTGATTCGTTTAACTTACTCTGGTGAAAAACTAGTAATTGAGGCAAGAGGAGTTGTTTCTGATGTTGAAGAATTGGGTGAGGAACTAGAGAGTGCGGCAATCTCAATAGATGCAATTGATGAAAACATATATAATCAGTTTATGGGGTTATACCAACAAAGACAGGAAAATATACACCAGTTTATGAAGCAGGCTAAAGGACAAGATTAGAAGGCAATGAAGGCACAAAAAAGACAAGAACTTTTTAAAGCATTTCTAGAGAAGAACAAAGTCTTGATTGTTGATAAAAGCTCTGCGTCTAGGCGTAGACTTGCAAAAACTCTTATTGATATGGGATGTAAAAGAAATCAAATCTTTTCAGTGGCCCATTACGCTGAGGCCTTGGAAATTGTTAAGTCTGAAAAACCTAAATTAGTACTTTCTGACTTTAGCGTGCAAGGAGGGTCGGGGTTCGACCTCTTTAAGGAATACAGAAGTATTGAAAAAGAGTTGAATGACACGACCCTTATTCTTATTACCTCTAATATCTCCCAGTCTGCGGTTGCCAAAGCTGCCGAGGAAGATGTCGATTCATTTATCATTAAGCCATACACTGTGCAAAGTTTAGAGAGAAGTCTTGTAACAGCGGTGATAAATAAGCTCTATCCAAGCAAGTACATGAAAAAGATTGATGAAGGAAAAAAACTTCTGCTTGATGGAAGTTATGAACAGGCTCTGGATGTATTTGATGAGGCAATGAAGCTCACAGAACAACCTTCTCTGGCATTGTTCTACCATGGGCAGGCAAAATATTTCCTAGACCAGGTTGACGAGGCTAAGGCCGATTACGAAAAAGGTCTGGAAGTAAATAAAATACATTTCAAGTGCCAGGTTGGTCTTTTTGAGCTCTTTATGAAAGAGAAAAAGTTCTTTGAAGCTTACGAGGTTGTGAAAAATATTGCTAAGTACTTTCCGGCCAATCCTGACCGATTAAAAGAGGTTGTTCGTTTGGCGGTGGTGACAGAGAATTACGATGATCTTGAAACTTTTTATGTGAATTTTACTGAATTGGAAGAGCGACCACAAGATGTTGTTAATTATATGTGCTCTGGACTTTATGTGTTGGGACGTTTTAGATTTTTTCATGGGAAAAAGACCCAAGCTAAAGAAGTTTTCGAAAAAATAAGCATAGCCTGCATGGGCAATATTAAATTCTTAAGGGCCATGATTGTTAAATATGTTGAAGAAAAAATGTACTCTGAAGCACAAGAAGTCTTAAAGCGATTCCCAACCGACACTGGCGATCAAACTGGCTATATGGTTTCCTCATACCTGGCAAATTCTTCGGACATGTCTAACGATGAATTGGTCAGTTATGGCCTGGAATTATTTAACAATGGACACCTCGATCCATTGGCCGCTGAAATAACAATTAAGGCCTTATACCGGTCGGGTTCAAATAAGGCCGAACAGTACTTGGAGGAGGCGGTGCATAAGTGGCCAGATATATTCAAAAACAAGGACTTCACTGAAGTTGCCTAGTAACCTACTGTTTTAGTCTTCTAACTTTTCCTCATTCTTACCATTTGTACATTTACTTGACGTGCATACTTTGATCTCCTTATTAGAAACCATTTTTTAAATTTTCTAAGGAAGGAAATAATGAAACTTAATAAGTTTATCGCCGTCGCCTCAATCGTTTTAAGTAGCCAACTTTTTGGCCACACTCACTCTCTGTCCGAGAGCACCCATAAGATGACAGCTTCAGTCCTATCTGAATCATTCCATCAGACTCTGAAAGAGCTAACTCATTTGGATATTGATATCGCTGGGGTGGATATCAAGAGAAACGTAGTGGATGTTCTACTCACAGATGAAGACTATGAGCTTCTTAGCAGCAAAAATTACTCTTTGGTAATTAAAGAAGTTACAGGAGTAACTAGGGCACCTGATGAAAGGTATCAAACTCCTGAAAGTGTTAAAGCTTATCTTGAGCAATACAATTCCAAATATCCTAATCTTACAAAGTTGGTATCTATAGGAAAATCTCTCGAAGGAAGAGACATCTGGGCATTGAAAATATCAGACAACGCAAACAAGAAAGAGCTTGAAGAGCCAGTGTTGTTGTTTAATTCCATGCATCACGCCAGAGAGATTATGACACCTGAGATTGGGCTGGATATAATTCAGTACCTTCTTGATAACTACCACAGCGATGCACAGGTTGCGCGCTGGGTTGATCTAAATGAAATCTGGGTTATGCCAATGTTCAATGTGGATGGAAACGTGAAAATGTGGACAAAGGATTCTTATTGGAGAAAAAATGTGCGTGGAGGCTATGGAGTCGATCTTAATAGAAACTATCCCACAGGCTGGGATGCATGTAATGGATCCAGCGGTTGGCGTTGGTCTCAAACCTATCGCGGCCCATCGCCAGCAAGTGAGCCAGAGACACAGGCAATGATGAAGTTTATAAAGAATATCCGTCCTGTTTTTGATATTTCTTACCACGCTTACAGCCAGCTAGTTATTTATCCTTATGGTTGTAGAGGACAAAAAACTCAAACTAAAGAAGTTGTTGAAAAGATAGGCAAAGAATTGGCCTCTCTCTTAGATTACACGCCTGGTACCGCATGGGAAACTCTCTATAATGCAGACGGGGGTGATATTGATTGGATGTATGAGGCCTATCAAGTCATTCCATACGTATTAGAGGTAAATAGCTCAAGAGATGGTTTTCACCCTGATTTTGAGAAAAGAGACCCTACTGTGAAACGAAACAGAAAGGGCTGGCAACACTTGTTAAACCGTGTTCAAGGGAGTGGGGTTAGAGGAGTTTTCCAAGTAAATAATGAGACTAAAGAATTCAAGATAAAAGCATATAAAGTAAAAGGTAAATCAAGAGAACTTTTTCAAGACTACGTAGGGCACATGACTGGTGCTTACCACTTGGTTTTGAATCCTGGAAAGTATGAGTTGGACTTTATTTCAAATGACAGTGTTCTTGCAACCAGGACTGTGGAAATAAAAGGTGAATTAGTCTATCTGAATTTAAATCATAAGAACTAGGAGGGATAGTGAATACGCCCGAGAAACCAATATTGATTTACGATGGCGATTGTCCCCTCTGTGTAAGATTTAAACAGGCCTTGGAATTCTTAGATAAAGATGGCCGGATTCAAATGGTCTCTTTGCAAAGTGATGAATTGTTCGAAAAGTATTCACAATTGAGTAAGTCTGAATGTGAAAAGGAAATCCATCTTCTTCAAGATGATGGCGAGGTCTTAAGTGGGCCAAAAGTTATAGAGTATCTCGTATCTATATTTCCAGGAGTTCGAAAGTTCTCCTGGCTTGTGGAGAGCGAGAGTGGAAAAAAGGCAGTAAACTTTTTTTATGACAAGGTTAACGAACTCAGAGAAAAGGTAAAGAAAGACTGTCCTGGTTGTAGTAAAGAGAGGAGATAGCAGTGAAGTGCTTACTAATTGGAACCTTATTTTTAGTAAATCTGTCGTGGGCGAGCTTCCCTCTCGTTAAGGTCGACAACATCTCAGGAACCTATAGCGATAAAAAAGGCAAGGCCTTTGCTGAACACGCAAGTTATGATTTGGATGTTGTAAAAATCGACCATAAAAATATTGAAGTCGAATTTAACAATCTTGAAGGCAATCTTGTATTAAATGATCCAAATACAACTGTTGAAATAAATTTTGATTTTAGCTTCTTAAATGTCTTTAGAACGATCGCTTTCTCTGGCGTTAATATTGCTTCAACCGACAAGGAATTCATATCCGGAATGAACCAGTTAAAAGTCTACATTGAACCTACTGAATATGTTCTTGAAGAGGTTGAACTCTCTAGTGATATCACTGGCATAAGTGGCGACATAAAGGATGTATCCATCCTTGAGGGAATAATTGCAAATGGAGATTTAGGGGTCAAAACGATCAGCTTTGGACCAATCGATAGTTCAAAGTTCCGAAACTTGATTCTGGAGGAGAATCCAAATCACACAAAAGAGGCCATGAAAAAGTTTCCGGCAAACGAATCTTTTAATAGTATTCCAGTGACTGGCAGAAACCTTAGAGTTGTTTGCAAAGACGAATCTTTTTCTGGAAGTCTTCTCTTGGATTCTTGGATCAACACTTGGTTTTACTTTGGCGGAAAGGTTGAAAATGACCAAGAAGCAAAGAAGTTGTACATTGATCTCTATAAGGCCAAAATCGGTATATTCTCAGTGAGGGGATTGGCCTTGAGGATGATCAAGGATCTCAACCTCGAGTCTGTAAGCGTCGAAGGAAATAGAATTATTGTGGATTTTGGAGAGACTTCTCGCCTAGGATCCAACAACTCCAAGCAAAGTATAACAGCCAAGCACTAAGTGCTCCCAAAACTGCACCGCCAACTAGGTCCAGAGGGTAGTGCTTTGCTAGGTATATCCTTGTATAACTAACTAAGGCCGCATAGGGAATTAGTAGGGAGAAGTACTTATTCTTCTTTCTAAATACAAGCCATAGGAAGAATGCGATCCCAAAAGTATTTGCAGCGTGAGAGGAGACAAAACCAAATTTTCCTCCCCAACAATTGCCTACAGTGTGAAACTTATCTAAGAACTCTGGATTGTGGCAGGGCCTTAGTCTTTCAAAGCCAGGCTTTAAAATTCTGCTGGAGACACTATCGGTGATCCCAACACTTAAAAGGGCGAAAAAAATTAATATAAAACCTTTTTTCTTATTAAAGAATTTCACCCCATAGAAAAGAGTGAGTGCAAGAATTATAAATGCGGGAACCATGCTATTTGAGATCCAATCCATTATAGGATCAAGCCATGGAGCATGAAGTCCATTTAGCTGTAAAAATAAATTCTTATCCCATTGAATTACATCTGCCAGCATAACTAGTTAAGGGCCCCAAAGATCTTTCTGATTCTTAGAAAAATTACCGCAAATACTGCTTCATAAATGATGCCGCCGGACATCTTTGATTGTCCATCACGTCTTTCTGTGAAAACGATTGGCACTTCTTTAACTTTCATGCCTTTAGACCAGATTTTATAATTTAGCTCAATCTGAAAAGAGTAACCATTGCTTAGAACCTTATCTAAATCAAGGGACTCTAAGGCCTTTCTTGTGAAGCACTTAAACCCGCCGGTGGCATCTAAAACTTTTAGGCCGGTGATCCACCTTGTGTAAACCCCTGCAAAGTAAGACAGTAGAAGTCTTCTCATTGGCCAATTAATAATTCGTATTCCATCAATATAGCGAGAACCAATTACTAAATCATTGGTCTGAGCTGCTTCCAAAAGTCTTTTGATATCTTTGGGATCATGGCTAAAATCACAATCCATTTCAAATACATATTGAAAGTCTCGCTCCAGAGCATATTTGAAACCGGTTATGTAGGCAGTACCCAGACCAAGTTTTCCGCTTCTCTGAATTAGATGAAGATTCTCTTTCTGCTGTTGTCTTTTCTTAACAACCTCAGCTGTGCCATCAGGAGAGCCATCATCTAGAATTAATATATTAAGCTCTGGATATAGCTCATCGATGGCATTAAGCATCTTTTCTATATTGTCGATTTCATTATATGTAGGAATTATCAAAAGTGACTTTGAATATGGAAGCATTTAAAAAATCTCGCTAGCAATCGTTTTTATGTTGTCAGATTTTCCCATAGAGTAGAAATGCAAGCAAGGAACATTATGTTTCTTGAGTTCTTTACATTGATTTATGGACCACTCAATGCCAACCTTTCTTACGTCTTCATTGGTTTTACAGTTTTCAACGGCATGCACAAGATCATCAGGAAGATCGATAAAAAATATGCTTGGTAAAATGCTCAATTGCCTCATTGTTGTCAGAGGTTTTAATCCTGGAATTATTGGAACATTGATACCGGCAGCTCTACACTCATCAACAAATTTAAAGAACTTTGAGTTATCAAAAAACATTTGAGTAACGATGTATTCTGCTCCAAGGTCAACTTTTCTTTTAAGGTGCTTTAGATCAGTATTAAAGTTTGGAGCTTCAAAATGCTTTTCTGGGTACCCGGCCACACCTGTGCAAAAACTTGTCGCTTCGGCACCTGCATCTTCTTGATATAAGTATTGTCCCTTGTTCATGTCAGCAATTTGTTTCACAAGCTCGCTTGCGTATGCGTTTCCACCCTCTGTGGGCACAAAACGGTTTTCGGATTTTATCGCATCTCCTCTTAAGGCCAAAACATTGTCAATTCCAAGAAAGTGGCAATCCATTAAGGCCGACTCTGTTTCTTCTTTTGTAAATCCACCGCAAATTAGGTGAGGCACTGGATCTACTTGAAATTTATTCATGAGAGCTGCACAAATGCCCACTGTGCCTGGGCGCTTTCTTAGAGACACTTTTTCCAGTAAACCATTTTGTCTTTTTTTATAGATGTACTCTTCTCTGTGGTAGGTAACGTCAATGAATTTTGGTTGAAACTCCATTAGAGGTTCAACTTGGGAGAAAAGTTTTTTTATACCGTGTCCCTTAATGGGAGGGAGAATTTCAAATGAGAAAAGAGTCTCATCCGAGTTTTTTAGGTGATCTACCACTTTAGTCATTTCTTATATTCCTTCTTGTGTATTACATTTCCAGCAATGGTGAAAGCCACTTCTTGGCCTGTTCAAGCGTCAAGTCTTTTCTGTTTGCATAGTCTTCTAATTGGTCTTGACCAATAAAGCCCACATTAAAATAGCGAGAATCTGGGTGTGAGATGTACCAACCGCTGACACTTGCGGCCGGATTCATGGCACATGATTCTGTTAGCTCAACACCAATTTCATGTGCCTTGAGCAATTCAAAAAGTTTTATCTTTTCTGTGTGATCTGGGCATGCTGCATATCCAGGTGCTGGCCTGATCCCTTGATACTTCTCTTTAATTAGTTCTTCGTTGCTGAGGTTTTCTCCTTTGGCATATCCCCAAAGCTCCTCTCTGGTAATTTTATGAGCGTATTCAGCAAATGCTTCAGCCAACCTGTCAGCAAGAGCTTTTATCATAATAACTGCGTAATCATCATTATCTTTTTTGTACTTTTCACAAAGCTTATCTACTCCATGCCCTGCAGTGACTATAAATGCACCAATGTAATCAACGTCATGCTCCTTAGGCGCGATAAAGTCTGAAAGTGATCGATTCGGGCTCTTTTCCATGAGGCGTTGGTTTCTCAACATGCATAGCGTGGTGATCACTTCCTTTCGTGTTTCATCTTTATATACTTCTATGTCATCACCGATAGAATTTGCAGGGAAAAAAGCGATTTTGGCCTTATTTATAATTACACCTGAGTTGATCATTTCATTCAAGTACCCTTGAGCATCGTCAAAAAGCTTGATGGCCTCTTCTCCATACTTTTCGTCTTTTAAGATCTGCGGGTAAGCACCGCGGAGTCTCCATGTATTGAAAAATGGTGTCCAATCAATATACTTTCTCAATGTTTCAAGGGGAATGTTTTCAAGTTCCCGTACACCAGTAAAGCTTGGTTTTGCGCATTTGTGGCCTGTCCAGTTTATAATCTCTTTATTTTTTCGTGCAGATTCAAGAGTGGTTAGTTCATACCGTTGGTTTTTATTTTTATGATCTTCACGCATCTTTTCATATTGTGCTTTTGTTTCTGATTTCAGCTTCTTTGAATCTGAAAGAACCATTTGGGCAACAGGCACGCTTTTTGATGCATCCGAGACATGAAGGACAGTGTCTGAATAGTGGGGATCAATCTTTACAGCAGTATGAACCCTTGATGTGGTGGCACCTCCAATAAGTAGTGGAACTCTAAAGTTTAGACGCTCCATCTCTTGTGCCACGTTGACCATTTCATCAAGGCTTGGCGTGATGAGACCAGACAGGCCGATCACATCAACATTTTCCTTTATGGCCGTATCCAGAATGGTTTCAGCAGGCACCATGACGCCTAGGTCAAGAATTTCATAGCCATTACACGCCAGCACAACGCCGACGATGTTCTTGCCGATATCGTGTACGTCCCCTTTGACCGTCGCCATCAGGATTTTGCCCTTGGCTTGCTGATTGCCGGATTTCTCGGCCTCGATATAGGGAATCAGATGGGCCACCGCCTGCTTCATAACGCGGGCGCTTTTGACCACCTGGGGCAGGAACATCTTGCCGTCGCCAAACAGGTCGCCAACCACGTTCAT
>CATMLK010000011.1:0-84506 GCA_950070535.1 uncultured Bacteriovoracaceae bacterium
TACGACCTTATTATTCTTCACTCTCTTTGTCCTCAATGGGGAAGCCTCGCTAAGCATTTCCGAGCTCCCGTATCATGGCTAGGGTGGGGTTTTGATTACTACGACCTAATATATTCTGACCCCCAAGAGATGCTTTTACCTGAGTCTCAACTGATTGCTGCCAAGCTTTATAACTCAAAAATGTTGAAGGTAGCTCTCAAAGAATTATTAAAAAAGAACCTTTTTAGGTTTAATAAAGAGGAGTCTTTAAAATACTTTAGTTCTTTCTCTCCTGTTTTAAAGGAAGATTATGAGCTTTTAAAGAAAAATAACTTTTCCTTGAAGTTACCTAAGTTTGCATCTTGGAACTATGGCACCTTAGAGGGCTATTTTTTAAAACATGTTGACGGTAAAAAAATCACTGGGAAAAACATCCTCTTAGGAAATAGTGCAACTATTGAGAATAATCACTTGGACGCATTTAACTTCCTGTCGAATTTAAACTTTCAGGATGATTTAAAGATCGTCGTTCCTTTAAGTTATGGGGACTCTAAATATGGCGAACTTGTTGAAGAGGTTGGAAGGGAGAGGCTTGGTAAGAACTTTTTTCCCTTGAAAGACTTTATGGATCTTGAGGATTATACAAAGCTCATTCAATCTTGTGATACGGTGATAATGAACCATGTAAGACAACAAGCATTAGGTAATATTATTGTCAGTATGTACTTGGGTGCTAAAATTTTTCTAAGAGAGGAGTGTCCTACTTACAAGTTTTTCATATCACAAGGTGCCCACATCTTCTCGATTCAAGAACTAGAAGCGGGTAGACAGAATTTCAATGTTTCTCTTAGAGATGACCAAGTGGAGACCAATAGGCAGATTCTAAAGAAGCATTGGTCAAAATCCATCATTGATGAAAAAACCAAACTTCTTGTTAAAACCACAAAGAATGAGTTTAAAGATGAACCTTAAAAAAGTGGGCTTGTTTTCTATCGGTCCTGCAGCTGCAGCCCTGCTTAGTTTTATCTCTTTGCCTATTCTTACCTGGATTTTCTCCCCAGATGTTATCGGAAAATTCGAAATTTTAAGACTTGTATGTTCTTTCTCAGTATTAGTTTTTTCCTTTGGTCTGGATCAGGCCTACGTTCGTGAGTACCATGAATCAACTGATAAAATAAAACTACTGAAAGTTGCACTGCTTCCTCCAACTCTAATTATGCTTTCCTGTGCCAGTGTTCTTTATGCGTATAAGGACTTTTTTATTTATGCCCTTTACGAAAGCAGTAATGCCAATTTATTCGCAATCACTATAATTGCTGTGTTTGTTTCAGTTTTCTCTCGGTTTTTATCATTGGTTTTTAGAATGGGTGAGAATGGACTTCTTTACTCGATAAGTATGGCATTGCCTCGGTTGTTAACATTAGTAGGCCTTCTGATTTTCCTTTATTCAGAAAAGAGCTGGTCGTTTGAGGACCTTTCTTGGCTTCACGTTATTAGCTTGCTATTGGTTTTGATTTGGATGGTTGCAACTTTCAGATCTGAACTTTTTACCAATTGGAAAGGTACTCTAGACAAAAAACTCATTAAGTCTATGACTTCCTATGGTTTTCCATTAATGCTTAGCAGCTTTGCTTATTGGGGACTAACCGCAATGGATAGGGTGTTTCTAAACACCTATTCCACTCTGGAAGAGGTGGGGATTTACTCTGTTGCAGCTCGATTTGCTGCAGGTGCGGCAATTTTTCAACAGGTTTTTTCAACAGTATGGGCTCCCACAATTTATAAGTGGGCCAGTGAGGACTCACCTAATCTTAACAAAATTGATGACATTGTTGATAAGGTTCTCGCCGTAGTAATTGTGTTGTTTTGCTTGGGAGGCCTTCTATCTTGGGTTTTAGGCTATATCTTACCAAAAGTGTATTATGATGTTCAGTTTATTTTTGTACCCTGCTTGGCTTTTCCACTTTTTTACACATTGTCTGAAGTTACTGTCATAGGCGTTGGGATAACAAAAAAAACTCATTTTGCACTGGGCGCTTCAATATTGGCTCTCTGTGTAAATCTGGTTTTGAATTGGTGGCTAGTCCCTATATTGGGAGCCAGAGGTGCTGCTATCTCCACTGCAATAGCTTTTTACGTCTTTTTCATTGCAAGGACTGAGAGCTCGGTTTTTGTATGGATATCTTTTAAAAGGAAGAGGATGTACCTTTTTACCGGATTTGTTTTAATCCTCCTTGTTGGCCAAAGTTTATTGGGGAAAGAAAATTTATCAGCGGCTTTGTTCCTATGGTTTCTCTTGTTAGTTGTGTCGGTCATCTGGAATAGAAACTCCTTGTCCTCGTTATTTTCCGCTAAAGGGCTTAAATACTAGTTTTGTTGAAGAATATGGGGCGATGTTTAGTGCATGGCTTTTGTAAAAACGTTGTGATAAAAAATTAAACCTAGAGATTTGAAATCTTAGCTTTAGTTTTGGATTTTTTATATACCAGCAAAGGAAGGAACTATTTTTTTAAGTGATATTAAACCCTTTTCATCAAAGTTGAGTATTACTCTTGTGAGACATGCTGAGTCAATTGCAAACAGTGAAGGGCTTTTGTGTGGGCAACTTGACAGTTGCCTGACAAAAAGAGGGGTTGAGACTGCAAAAGACATTAAGCTATCCTTAAAAAGAAAAGGCATCGAGCCTGCAGAAAGAACTATTTTTTGTTCACCATTAAAAAGGGCTGTTGATAGTATGCACCAGTCAATTGGTGTAGAAATCCCGTTTGAAAAAGATGCCCGTTTAATGGAGACAAATACTGGGAAGCTATCAAAGCTAACTTTAAGTGAAGTTCATAAAGAACACCCATGGACCAGACAAGAAGGAAAGCACTTTACATGTCGATACCCTGAAGGGGAGTCATGTGAAGATGTGAATAAAAGAATGAAAGAGTTTATTCAAGATAAGGTTATTCAATCAAATAAACATTTGTTAGTTTTTGGACATGGGGGAACGCTTAATCACTTTGCACACATATTATTAGGAATTGATTATAGAGCGTATCCTGCCATTAGAACTGTAAATACCCAGGTTATCACTTTGAATTACAGAGAAGGCTTCGGTTGGGACTTAAGTTTTTGAGAGGAGACTGGTGAAAAAAATAATAATTGTTAATCGCAAGTCCTTAGTTGTGGAGAAACCAATACCTTCCAGGTCTGTCGTTAATAGACTTGTAGAGCCCTTGGAACCTTTGGAGCGCCATAGGAAGATTGATCTCTTAATTTTAGATGAAGATGCAATCTCCCCAAGAGAAGTCGCCTCCTGTGATGGTGTGATTTTTTGTAAAAATGTTAGTCAAAAGTCCGTAGAGATTGCTGAGTTAGCAAAACAATATCATAAGTTTGTTGTCTATGATGTTGACGATGATGTCACAAACTTTTCAAATGAAAGCTTCGCACTCTTAAAGAAAGACAATATTAAAGCAATTCTGCAGAAAATGTTTAATCTTACTGATGTGGTTGTTTTTTCAACTGATTTTTTGAAAAATTGTTTGTGTGAAAAATTCGTAGTTGGCAAGTATGTGGTTGTTGAGACTGGCTTCAACTTTGAAAAGCATAAAAGGAAACTTTCTAATAACTTAAATTCATCTTCGATTTTGTTTACTAACGCCGACTCCATAAAGTTGAAGAAGTTTAAAGAAGATTTTTTTGAAGTCGTAAATACGTTTTTTGAAAGGAGTCCTGGTCTAGTCTTGGAGGTTTACTCTGACCCCAACCCAGAGTTGAATAAATTTACTTCTTTTGTTGATAAAGGTTCCGTTCCCTGGGAGCAACATAAAAGAGAGCTGGGTGAGAGTTCCTATCGATTTGCGATTACTCCACTTATCGGAAGGGAGGAAGCAGAAAATCTGTTCTTTAAGTGCAAGACGCCGATTAAATATCTTGAGTACGGGGCATTGTCTATTCCTGGAATTTACTCAAGGTCTTATATTTATGAAAACGTTGTAGAAGATGGCAGGACGGGTCTATTGGTTAATAATAGCACCTATGACTGGAGTAAAGCTCTAGATAACTTGAGCAGGGATCAGGTATTGAGGGAGAAAATAGCGAAAAATGCCTATGATGATGTGTTTGAGAATCATAACATTACTTCTAAGAGTGAAATGTGGGAGGAGGTTTTATTTAACCTTTAAGAAATATAACCCCATATTTTAGTCCTATATAAAATTAGACCCTTTAATCTGACAGACCTAAGAAATTAGTTGGGGTGAAAAAACATTAGATTTTATCCTGTATTCACCTTTGGCCCACAAGACCTTTAGGTCTGGCACTTTGAGGCTATGCGGACTTACCTTTGCATACAGTCTGTCCTCTTCCAGCCAAACTTTTGTATTGCTTTTAACCAACAGAAAGTTCATGGCATCTATTAGGTTGGCAAACCAAATACCACTGAATGTTTGGATATGCTCCAGAAACTCTTTGTGAACTTTAATCCTTTCTTCTTCATCATTCCATCCATACTTATAATTTGAAAATGGGTGGTCAAGAAACCCAAAGAAGGTATTGGTATTATAGTGGTTTTCAAAAGACTGTTTATACACCTCAATACTGTTTCCGGCATTGTGATAGCAGTCGCCATGGAGCATGCACTGCTGAGAGTGTGTAATTATGTCTTCACCTGTGGAAACATAGCCAGCTCTGGCCTGGAGATATTCCGGGTCGTTTTTAATTATTCCACCCACAAAACCTTTAATCCCAGCATCCACTAGTCCTTGTACAGCATATTGAGGGTTTTGATGAAAGGGGGAGACTACGTAGTCATAATTGTAATCTTTAGGCAGAATTGTTTGAAGTCTATCACGAGCAACTTCAGCCTCCCATTTTGTTTGCTCCCTACTGCCACCCCAATTGGGTGCATGAGTGTGGGAGTGAGACACTACAGAACCCCCAGCATCCAAAACGCTAAATATAGTATTTTTATTCGCTTGGTCAAAGTCTAAGCTTGTTTTTATCGCCAGCGAAAAAGGCACATTCATTTCTTTGTACAGGTCAGCTAACCTCTGACCTGAGGCGATATGCTCATCGCAATCGATACGCATTGTGACACCTGACTTAAAACCATAAGGAATTTCCGATAAAATAGGTACTGAGCCGTATTTTTCTGTTTTATAATTAGTAAGAAAGTCTTCTATCACATAATAATCGAGTCCATCAGTTGGACCTACTTCTCGATTAAACCATAGTGTTGCTTTTGAATTGGCTTCAAAAATTCCACAATAAGCACATAAGCTATATCCTAATTCGTCCAGAGCTTCAGCTACAACCTTAGAGAAGTTCAGACTGGATGTATCTCTGAGGGAAATTGCCCACTTGGAATTATCTGATGTTATTTCTCCATACCCAAGGTTGTTCCATTCGTCGGAAAAGTCGTACCTCGCATTAATTCTATTGAGATGGGGATGCTCTGGGTAGTTTATTGAGAACTGCTTGAGTGTAAGGTTCGATTTTGAGTTAGATTGAAAAACTATTTGTTTCATAATAATTTATTTCAAAGACTGAGTGTGGCTAATTTCAAAGAACTTAATATATTCTTTAACAACCTCTTGGGCAGACTCGTCCATTTTGATCTTATTATCATTTATCCAAATTGCTCTGTCGCAAAGCTTTTCAACGTCCGAAATACTATGGGTTACAAGGATAATGGTAACCCCCTCCTCTTTGAAGGCCTGCATTCTTTTTAGGCACTTTTCCTGAAATCTTGCATCACCCACAGCTAAAACTTCATCTATTAATAGGATTTCTGGCTCTAGAGATGCAATTACTGAAAAACCTAGTCGGGCGAGCATCCCGGAGGAGTAAGTTCTTATTGGTTGATGAATAAATTCACCTAATTCAGAAAAATCGATAATCTCCTCTAGCTTGTCATCAACCTTACTTCTTGAAAGACCTAGGAGAACTCCATTTAACTTTATATTTTCAATACCTGTTAGCTCAGGGTGAAAACCTCCTCCTAATTCAAGAAGTGGAGAAACTCTACCGTTGACAGCGACTCTACCTTCATTTTGTTTTAAAACTCCCGCGATAAGACCTAGTGTTGTGCTTTTCCCTGCTCCGTTTCTACCAATAAAGGCGACGCATTCGCCTTTGTTGATAGAAAAGGAAATATCCTTTAATGCTTGGAATCGCATCTCATTAATTTCCTTGATCGCTTTGGGCAAGTTGAAAATTAAGTTTTTCAACCCTCCTGTAATGTGGTGATAATGTGGATAATGTTTAGAAACATTAGAAAATTCAACAATAGGTTGCACTACAAGACCTCCGCAAAGCGCCATGAAAGCTTTTTATATGTGACTTGGGTAATGATGAATAGGGCGATAGCCCAGCACAGTGCAATCCCAATATGGTTGAGGGCAAGCTCCGAACGAATGAAAAGCTCTCTCCAGGATATTATGAGCGAGGCAAAAGGATTAAGAAGAAGTAAAGCCTCGAATTTTTTTGGCACCATTTCTGCTTTGTACACCACTGGGGTAAGGAAAAACATAAAAGTCATTAGCATCTGAACTAACTTCTCTGTGTCTCTAAAAAAGAGATTTAGAGTAGCTGTAAAGAGATTTAAGGAATAGGAAAGAATCAACTGGATAATGGCAAGCGTGGGAATGCCAATAAACCAAGTCCAGCTAGGATAAATTTTAAATAATGCCATTAAAATGATGATAATTGGAATAGAGGCAAGATAGTGTATCATATCCTGAATAACAACTACCAGTGATAAGAAGTTTCTTGGGAAGTTTATTTTCTTAATTAGGGGGGCGTTTCCTATAAATGTCATAGGGCCGACGCCTAGTGAATTTGCTATCCACTGCCATGGAAATAGACCGCTAACTAGGAAAATAGGAAAATTTTCAACATCTATTTTCATAACTAGTTTGAAAACGAGAAAGTAGATTGTTGCGTAAGCCAATGGGTTTGCTATTGACCATAAATAGCCAAACGCATGGTGCTTATATCTTACTTTTAACTCTTTTTGAGTTAATGCCATTAGTAAATCAGTTGTGTGCATTATTATCCTAAAAATTAATTATTTTATATTAAGAATAATAACAGAATTTTAAGCATAATAAATCTGTTTTTGGTTTAAAACGCGGGTTGGCTTCTTTAGGTCGGTTTTTATACAGAATAAATCAGGAATTTTTTGAAACTGCTCAAGGCATTAACATATGCTTTTCAAACTTAGTTATGTTATAAATTTTAAAATTATAATTCTAGGGGAGTACAATGAACATTTTTACGTCTGCTGCACCGAACTATTTTCCTAAGGTCGCAACACTATTTGAAAGCATTAAAAAATTTCATCCAGAGTGGCAAACAACTTGGCTAGTTGTTGAGCAAAAAGAAAAGTTTGACCTCTCGCAAGTCAAAGCTTGCCCTTTTATAGATAAGTTGTTTTTTTTAGATGATTTGAATATTTTTTCTGAAAAGTGGGCTTTTGGAAACAATATTGAGGAGATGTGTACCGCTGCTAAACCCTGGTATGTTAAGCAACTGTTTGAATCAGGAGAGTTGAGCCAAGTTCTTTTCTTTGATCCTGATATGGTTCTTTTTTCACCAGTTGACGAGTTGGAGTCACTTTTTGAAAGTGAGTCGATTCTTTTGACTCCTCACTTGTGCAAGCCTGAGGAGAACCTAGAGGCTGTTCTTGATAATGAATTGTGCAGTTTAAAACATGGTGTTTTTAACCTAGGTTTTTTTGGTATTAAAAATGATGATCAAGGGGCTGCCTTCGTAAACTGGTGGGCTGAGAGATTGTTGTTTTTTTGTCATGCAGACCTATCAAAGGGTGTCTGGACTGATCAAAAATGGATAAATTTTGCACCTGTTTTTTTTGACCGAGTTAAAATTTTAAAAAGTGGTAAATATAACCTTGCACCTTGGAACGTTGGTCAAAGGGAAATTAAAGGTACGCTAGACGAAGGGATCTCTGTAGAGGGGGAACCATTGGCTTTCTTTCACTTTACTGGATTCGATAGTGGGATGCATGAGGTCATGCTTAAAAAATACCTAAAGGGGCGAGATTTTTTATTAGAGCTTCCAAAATGGTATCGTGAGAAACTCAAAGAACACTCTGCAAGTTTTCCCGAGTGGAGCTTAAACTTTTTCCATAGCGGGGAAAAAATTTCAGAAGATAGTAGAAAGAATTATCTTGAGAGTAATTTTGACCCCAAATTGAGGGAGGATTCTCCATATTCAAGGAGTAATGATTACTTTAGGAGATCTTAGATTGAATATTCTACACATTGGCCATTCTTGGGGTGGGGGGTTGACTAAGTGGATTAAAAGCTTTCCTCAAATTCACGGGGGAAAGAATCTTTTTTTAACCTTTGAACCTGACGGTAAGAGTTTTAGTTTACTTGATCTTGTAACAGGAAGGTCTTCTTTCGCTTTTGAGCTTGAAAGGGCTATTAAAGAGAGCGAACTATCTCATGATGAATATAGAAGGCATCTTGAAAGAACTATTACAAAAAATGAAATTTCCATTGTTATCGTTTCTAGTCTTATAGGTCATAGCTTGGACGCTCTAAAGTTGGAGGTTCCGACAGCTTACATTTTTCATGACTATTTTGGGTACTGCCCACATATAAATATTACTTATAAAGAAACCTGTACTTCATGCGATAGTCGTAGGTTAAAGGATTGTTTTAAAAATAATAGTCTTGAAAGAATCTTTAGGCGAGACCCTGGCCATTGGCTAGAGTACCGTAGGGAATTTATTGAGCTATTAGTTAATAAGGAAATTTTACTAATTGCACCCGACAAATCTGTAGCCAATAATCTTAGGGTTTTAGAACCCATTTTGAGTGAGGTTAATATTGAATGTATACCTCATGGTATTCATCAGGAAAAAGATAATAAGTTTGAAAAAGTCCTAGCCGGTGAGAAGTTAAGAATCTTGTTTCCGTTTGGTTCCTTAGATCATAAAGGTGCAGATATCTTTGTTAAACTCGCTGAAAAATATCATCAAAAAGCTACCTTTTATTGTTACGGTTACAATAGCACTCACTCAAAAAAGATTGAAAGCCTTTGCTCACAGGGTATAATCGCGAAAAACTTTGGTCCTTTTAAGGAGACAGAGTTGGAGGGGATCCTAAATGAGATATCTCCTCATCTAGCAATTCTTCCTTGCAAAGTCCCAGAAACCTTTTCTTATACTTTGTCGGAAATGATTAACTTTTGTATCCCCCTCATAGCTACAAATATTGGAAGCTTCAAAAATCGTGTAATTCCTGAGATTGGATTTTTGGTTGATCCAACTCTTGAAGCTTTTGATAATAGTATTCAAAAAATTCTTGAAGACCCTAGTTGCTTATATGGTATGTCTAAAGCACAAGAGAGAATTCCTACTCAAACTATGGAGACGTTTGCATTAGGTTACCTAAAAGCTATAGGAGCTTATTTAGATAGGTGGAAAGCGGTTTAAAAGAAACTTATTTTAATAGAGTTTAGGTTTGGATTTTTTACGGGAAAGCATCGACATTTAAGAAAGATTTTATTCATATTCTAATTCTTTTTAGATTGTGACGATCTTCCTATTATATATGAAGGAGACCTTGTGAAAGGAGAATCAATACTAAAACTGGTGAAGGACATTAGGGGGGATATTGTTGGAGACCCTGAACTTCTTCAGAAATATAATTTGACTCAAGATGATTTTTTTATGACGTGGTTTCTAATTCAAGGGCGTCATGAATATTCAAATATGATGGACCAAGTAGGTGTCGAATTAGTCGAGGAGGGGAATCTTTCAAACTTTATACCTGTCTTAGACGAGAATATCTTAACTGGATTGGACCTTTGTATTTGGATTCTTAGAGGTGACCTAAGGGATGCTTTTCCTTTGGATCATGTTGCAAGTGTCTATGACTTTAAGTTGTGGAGACTTTCTACTATTAACCTGGAAGAAATTTTATTAACGCCCCAAGATCTAGAATTATTTTGTCCTGAAGGGAAGTCAAATAACTCTCATCTAGACTGGATTTTTTCTCAAGGAAGTGGCCAATTTTCAAAAGAGTCGCTCTTAGATAATATTAATAGTCATCTGCTGTCCCAGGTTGAGCTTCGTAAATTAATTGATTCAGGTGAAAGGTTGGGTGTTTTGTCCGACTTCATTGATACCAGTAAATTAGAGGGATATCAGAATATCGTAATTTCAGAACTCCCTGAAATAGATAAGGGGGTGAATGTTCTAGGGTACTCTCACAATGAACTTGGTATCGGTGAAGATGCCAGAACTGTTTTTTCGTCCTGCTCACTTAATGAGGAGAGTTTTCTTTTTCCACTTAGGCTTCCAGGAAATCCTGTGTTTTCCCAGAACTTCAATCATCTTAAATCCTCTCCATCTCTTCCAGGTAGAATTAACATTTTCACATTGCCAATGGTGGACTTTGTTCAACAAAGCTTGGTGTATGGTGGTTCATTCCTAAAGGGACGTTATAATATTGTATTTGCTCCATGGGAATTCAACAGTTGGCCAGAGTCTAAGTCTTTTTGTTTTAATGCTGCTGATGAGATTTGGACATCGTCTGACTACACGACAGAAGCCTATTTGCCTTTTATTTCGAAAGATAAGGTACAAAAAATGAGATTGCCTGTGACTGTAGATGAGGACTGCACAGGGGACAGAAAGAGGTTTGGACTACCTAGGGGGGCATTCTTATTCCTTTACATGTTTGACTTTAACTCATCTTTAAAAAGGAAGAATCCAGAGGTTTTAATAAAAGCGTTTTTAGCTGAATTTAAGGACGATTTAAATTGTGGATTAGTCCTTAAGTTTTTAAATTTCTCAAATGACAACCCTGACTTTATAAAAGTTAAAAATCTAATCGATTCTGCAAACAATATATACTGTGTAAATGAAACTCTCTCTTCTAGTGAAGTGTTTGAATTGATAAAAAGTGTTAACTGTTATGTTTCTCCTCATCGAGCAGAGGGGTTCGGTAGGACTCTTGCTGAGTCAATGCTGCTTAAAGTTCCGGTCATAGCCACACCGTATTCTGGTAATTGTGAGTTTTGCTTACCTGAAACATTTATACCACTTGAGTACAACCTTCAAAAAGTTGAGCCTGGTGAGTACCCATTAATTGATGACTCATGTAATGAAGTATTTTGGGCGGATGTAATCCAGTCTGATCTTCAAGAAAAAATGAAATATGTTGTTTCGACGGACGTTAAAAATATGGTAAACTTGGCGTACAAGAATATAAAAGAGAATTTTAGCATTGAGGCTTGTAGTAAAATAATCTCTACTCGCTTAGAGTTTATAAGGGAGAATTTACTCTAGAAAAAGTTATATTAGCCCTTTAAGGTTTAATTGTTTAGAGCGATATCTCTTCTGATGTAGGAAAGTTGAGTGGCAAGTAGGCCAACTAAAAATACCATCACAGAAAACAATAAAAGTAGTGAAGCGCCTACGCTTACGCCTTGTCCTGAAATTATTATTGGTAACCCCCAGGCCATACCCATTAGAAAGAAGAAAAAACTAACAGGGAAGAAAATTCGGGCAGGTTCGAATAGCATTACGAGGTTTATAACCTCTAGAATTGCCTCAAATGCAGTCTTTGTGTTAATTGTGCTCACCCCATTTACTCTATCATTAACTTGAATGTCAATTTCAGTTACTAAGTGTTTTTGGGTTAAGAAGGTTAGTGTAATTATCTCGCTAAAAGCCATTGAGTCTGGGCAAAGCTTGAGATATCTTTTGACTAAGTCAGTTTTATAATATTTAAGACCAGAGTTAAGGTCTTTAAGGTCGGCTCGGGCTACCATTTTTACAAACTTCTTTATAATTTTTTTTCCGATAGCTCGATACAGCCCTGAACTATTTATCTCTCGAGAACCAATTACCATGTCACTATCAGTTAGATTCTGTTGCTCTTTTAATTTTAAAACATCTTCAAATCGGTGTTGTCCATCTGAGTCCATCGTCACTGCAAATTGAGTGTTCACATTGGAAAGACCTGTTTTTAATGCTGCACCATAGCCTTTATTTATTTTGTGATTGATAAGTTTGAAAGTGGACCTTAAGTCAGAGGATGCTTTTTCAAGAATGTCTTTTGTATTGTCACTTGAACCATCGTTAACTATGATTAACTCAATTTTATTCTCTACACAAAAGGAGTCTAACTCATAGACATAAGTAGAGAGGGTTTCAGCTTCATTGTATGCTGGGACTACAATTGTTAATTGATTTTTCATTAGAATTTCTGCCAATTAATTATTTAAACTAGGATAATATTAACAAATGAAGTTTAACAAGCAATTATTTTATTCGATACTTATATGTTCATTTGGGCTTGTGTTTTCTACTTACATATTTTACCCCGGGTTTATATCCTTTGATTCTTTCTCTCAATATGAACAACTTTCGTCTGGAGCTTACTCTAATGCCCACCCTGCAATGATGACTAGGGTGTGGGCTATAGCGGACAAATTAATCAAGGGACCTGGTGGAATCTTTTTATTGCATCAATTTATGTATTGGTTGGGCATCTCCTTTATTATAAGGTCCTTTCGCTTCAATTCTTTTTATTCCACATTGGCAGGGTTAGCACTAGGTTTTTTTCCACCTTACTATCTGATCAGCTTGCACATATGGAAAGATGCAGCGATGTTGGCCGGTTTGTCGCTTTTTACTGGCCTATATCTTCATATGAAAAGTAAAGGCCCTTTGAGTTCGCAAAGTAGGGGGGTCTTAGCCGTAATGCTGGTGTCATTAACGTATGCTTTGGGTGTGAGACATAACAGTGTCCTTGCGACTATTCCTTTATTTTATCTGATTGGTCGTGAACTTTTAAAAGCAAATGGCTTGGAAAAAGATCTTAATGGAGTCATGAAAGCGACTGCATTGTCGGTTATTTTATTTGTTTCCTCTCTAACAGCAACTAAACTGGTTAATTCGTATAAAGTACGAAAAGGAAAGTTGTTTCCCATGATTTATGTATGGGATATGGCGGCAATTTCTTTAAAGGAAAAACAAGTCCTTTTACCTGATGAGATTATCCTTGAAAAGGTTGACACTCTTAATAAATTAGAAAAAGTTTTTAGAAACAACGTCAATAATACTATCTCTAGTGTCGTTAGCTTTTACCCTCAAAAAAATTATATTCCTTACTGGTTGGAACTGATAGGTCGGTACCCAAGTAGTTATTTTGCTCATAGAAATAAGGTGTTTGCAGAACTTATTACTATTGACAGAGAAATGGCATATTACCCATTTCATCCTGGTATAGATGAGGACCCTTTTAAAAAAAGGAATTTTAGAAGTCGTGTGATGCCCACCGTATATTATGAAATTATTAACCTTGCTCGTTGGTTAAGTGGCACATTTATTTATAAAGCATTTCTTTACTTGATTTTATCTATTGGTTTAATTAGTTGGTTTTTGTACAAATACCTCGCAAGGAAATCTTTCTCTGAGTCATATTTTATAGCAGGCATCTTTGGTTTGAGTGGGGCGTTATACGTCTTGCCACTTTACTTCTTTGCTCCTGCTTCGGACTTCCGATACAATGTATGGATGATATTTCTTTCAATTTTGGGAGCTATTATCGCTGCTTTGGAAAAGAAAAAACTTTATAAATAGTTTAGTTGTTTTTTAAGTTTAAGTAACAATTATCTAAACTGTCTATCCAATAGTTTGGTTTCACTTTGAAGGTGTCTTGAATCTTTTTCGTGTTTAAGACTGAAAAGGGGGGTCTCTTTGCAATTGTTGGGTATTCTTTACTTTCTATTGGGTTAACGGAACAGTTTGATCCAGAAATAGCTTTTAAGTGCTTTGCAATATCAAACCAACTCGCAACTCCCTGGTTTGCGAAGTTATATGTGCCGTAAAGTTTGCTCAAGTCTTCAAAATTTACAACTTTAGCTATTAATTTTGCAAGATCAAGGGCGTAGGTGGGAGAACCCACTTGGTCATAAACCACACTAATTTCTTCTTTTTGAGTTAGTAAAGAAAGTATCGTGGTAACAAAATTGTTTTGAAATTCAGAGAATAGCCAGGATGTTCTTATTATTAGATGAGACTCGCAGTTCCCTCTGATCTCTTCTTCACCAAGAAATTTTGTCTTTCCGTAAACATTATACGGTGTGATGTGGCAATCCTCTGTATAGGGTCTGTTTTGTTGCCCATCGTAAACATAGTCAGTGGAAACGTGAATAAGTTCACAATTTGATCTGTCAGAAGCAATTGCAAGATTTCGGGCTCCCTTTGTGTTAATTGCGTAGGCTTCATCGTAATTGTTTTCTGCTAAATCGACTTTTGTATAGGCGGCACAGTTAATAATCTTTTCAGGTTTAAACCTTTCAATTGTCTGTTTCACCTGTATTTCAGAAGTTATATCTAATTGGTGTCTATTTAAAAAATAAGTCCCCTTTGTTGGGAGGACTTTGGCTATAGATCTTCCAAGTTGTCCCGAGCATCCTGTTACTAGAATCATAATTATAAAATCTCTTTTTTAAACTCTTTAAAGAGTTTAAGTTCCTTATCTTTTTCTGATAAAAGCATATGTTCTCGGGGGACTTTCCAGTCGATCCTGAGGTCTGAGTCATTGTAAACTATTCCGTCCTCCGATTCCTTGTGGTAGAAATTATCACACTTGTACTGGAATAAAGCTTCTCGAGATAAAACTGAAAAACCGTGTGCAAACCCTCGTGGGATGAAAAGTTGCTTCTTATTTTCCCCTGAAAGTATGACAGAGTAATGTTGGCCAAAAGTTTTAGAATTAGGCCTGACATCTACTGCGACATCTAGGATTTCTCCAGATATAACTCTCACAAGTTTGGCTTGAGCTGATGCTCCCCTTTGGAGGTGAAGTCCTCGAATTGTTCCATACTTAGAAAGAGACTGATTGTCCTGTACGAACTCAGTCGTGGGGATTCTATCAGAAAGCTTTTGTTTATTATAAGTCTCACAAAAATACCCTCTTTCATCTTGGAATATTTCAGGTTCTATAACTAAAAGTCCTTCAATTGAGGGTTGGAAAAAGCGCATTGAATATTTCCTTTATCTAATTTTAGGATAAAATATAAAACTATAATACGGTGGGGCGTGCGTCAATAATGGGTGAAGTCTGTTCTCCATATCACAAAAATAATTTTTCATAACCTAAAGCTATATCTTTTGCAGTGTTTTCCCAAGAAAAATTTGAAACAAGTTCATTACACTCTTTTAAGTTTGGCTCTCGCTCCCAACCTTTTGTGATGGCTTCTATTAAGTCCTCATTATCGTAAGGGTTGGTGAATATAGCATCGGGAAGGTATTCTGGTGCAGCGCCCTCTTGGGTAATAACTATGCTTGCTCCTTGTGAAGCGGCCTCAAGAGCTGCTAGACCAGGTGTTTCACAAAAACTAGGCAGAGCGAAAACTCTACAAGCTTTATAAGCAGACTTCAACAGGTTTTGATTTGTGATCGACCCTAGATAAATAAAGTTGGAGTATTTATCCCTAAAGGAGTTGTAATATTCTATATCCCTTATATGACCAATTAGGACTAACTTTTTACCTAAGTAATCACATGCTTCTACTAAAGATTTTGTATTTTTTCTTTTGTCAATGTTCGCAACCGAGAGAACAAAATCACCATCAATTGAAAACTTTTTCCTGAAAAGAGTAGGGTCTCCTTTGGTCTGGTAGGTAGCTGCAATGCTGTTTCTTGTTTTGTGAAATTTTTTAATTGGAGTCTCAAAGGCTCTGGATAGTCTTTTTGATTCAAGGTCGGAGTTTGTAAATAATAGGTCGCTGTTATCAAATAGGAGTTTTATTCTTTGGTAGTCCCAACTGTCCTTAGGGAAATCATCCCAAAGAATCGTCGATAGAACAATTTTTTTACCAGCTTCCTTATACGACAAAAGGCTGTGTTCAACACCATTCGCTACCGAAAACTGATGGAAAATATCGAAGTCATATTGAGGACACCACTGATTAAATCTTTCAATAGAATATCCAATCATTTCCAAGTGCTTTTTAGAACTCTCAAGTTGTACTTCGCCACCCCCTGGCTTAAAATATGCACCTGACCATGTGTTAAAAATCAGCTTTTTCACCTAGATCTCCTGTCTATCACGTGCCTAAATTTCTCCCTCCAGCCAACTTTTTCCAAATCACTGAAGTTAATAAATTTTACAGATAAGCCTTTTGGCCATCTTGCCTTCACCTCACTCTCAATTCTTAATACATCATTTAAGTTTTCTGGGACAATGTTTAGTATTGGAAGTTCTTCATTTAATATAATGATTTGAAACTCTCTCACGCCTCTTATTTTATGATCTAAATAATCCATAATATAATGTGTGGCATACTCTTCCCCGTTAATATTTACAATGTCATGTATTCTGCCTTGAATTGAGTATATGAACCTACCATTGCTTTCCTCTTTAACAGTTGCGATGTCTCCCGTGTTATATCTAATTAGAGGCATGCCTTTATTAGTAAAGTTTGTGATGATCATTTCGCTGCCATTCGTTTCCTCTACGAAAAAAGCCCTCTCAAAAATTTTTAACCTTTCCGGCGGGTCGTTGAAAAGAGAGTGAGCAATAACCCCGAATTCGGCATTCCCATATCTATTGACGACCTTACACCCTAGGTTTTCCTCCAAAGACTTTATAATCTTGGGGGTGAGCATTTCCCCACTTGGTTCAAATACTGCGCAATATTTGGAAGGAGATCCATTATTAGACTTGATAAATTCAGCTATAGCATAGGCGGATGAGGGGTGCCCTTGGAGAAGATAGGGTCTTATCCTTTTTAACTGTTTAAGAGTTTTCTCGAGGTCCTTCTCAGAGAAAGAGTTTATCATTAGCCGGCTGCGGTTTTGTGAAAAAAGTTTTAGCCAGTCTAAGAATTTAGCTTTAAAGCTTGGAGGTACAATTCCGAGTTCTGAAGAAATATGACAGTCTTTTTTATGCTTGAAATTGTATGCCATATCATAGGCTTGAAGGTTGATGGCAGATGTCCAGTCAAGGCCATAGCTATCATAGTAGAAGAATACAGATTGCCCGGTAGAACCACCCGTTTTTCGTTCGTGCACTGCGCTGGGGAGCCTCAATTGCGTAGAATTCTCTCGAACTATATCCTTAGTGAGGATTGGAAGGTCTAAAAGGTATTTAGTATCTTTAAGAACTTTGTCTGGGTCAAAGGAATGCTTTTTAAAAAGATTGTTGTAAAAAGGAATTTCAGCCTTGCAGTAAACTAGCATTTCAAAAAGCTTATTTTTTTGAATCTTTTTTTGTTCAACCCTAGATAGCTTTTCAAATTCTTTCAGCTCTCTTAGTTTACTATGAATTTCTCTTTTATTTACTTTTTCCAAAAGTGGGAATAGTAGGTAAGCATTAATATAATTAAGCAAAATTTATCCTATTTTTTATAAACCTTAGAAGCTTCACTTATACTGGCCCGTTTCTTAATAAGCTCTAGTATTTCCTCATCATTAGCCTGCTCAGGGGTGGGAGCAAATAGGGCTTTACCTCGCTTTGAAGCATTTTCATGCGGGGTTGTTAAATAATAAGTTGCAAGGCTCTTTCGGTATTCTCCTTCTGGACAAGTTAAAGGGTCTGGAAGGCCATGCCAACTATTACAAGTTGTGTCGAAAATAACAGCACGATTAAATTTTGGAGTAATCTTCTTTTTTAACTCGCCGGGTCCCCTTGTTAGGGAGTCGTGGTCCCAAAGACCTAGACTTCCACCCCACTCCTCCTGCCAATTCTGATTCAGATATATAATGATATTAAGTTTTCTCTGAAGTCCTAGTTTGGGGTGAATTGAATAATCTAAATGAGTGTTTAGTTTGCCTCCCTTACCATGGATATGCCAACCTCCACCATTTAAGCCTTCATCACTAAATAGAGGTTTGACTTTTGCCTTGTTCGCCAGGATTTCTAGCATTTCCTGGGAGTTTAAAATTGAAAAAGCTCGATAGGTAAGTGGTGGAAATAGATTCCAGTCGTTACAGACCTTCTTAACTTCAATCGCATTATTGTATTTGTGCCAGGCGTTGCCGTTGAAGTCAGGAACTTCGTTTTCTAATTGTTGAGCCACATTTTTATTAAAAAAATTATCAATGACAGCATGGGGAAAAGGCTTTTCATCATGAAAGGTTCGAAAGGATTTAAGTAGGTTGTCTACATTGATAAAGTCTTGAATATTTTCCATAAAGCTTGGTTCCATTTTACGATAACATTTTATTCCAAATAAATTACCTTAAAATATCTATATTACCAACTATCTTAAAGGTTTCTATGAAGTAAGAACTATTGAATTTTCCGAACTGTAAGACCAATTGAGGTTGTTATAAATTCATTCAGTTTTAGCTTTAAATGACTATAGTCACTGTAAGGGGAAATGTCATGAAACTGATCAAAATTTTGGTCGCCCAGATTAAAAGTTGTCTCGATACTTAAGCCTATATTTCTTAATTCCTCCCCAAGTAACTCTAGATCTTTTTTTCTAAAAAGAACGGTGGGTCCTGAGGTGAGTGTATTTTGGTCGGATGAGGCATTGAACTCAGTCGTGTGCACTGCAATTCCACCGGGTTTTAAGCATTTCAGTGAGTTCTTTACGAACTCGAGTCCTTTATCAATCGAGCCAAGGTGCTCAAATGCACAAGCGGACCATGTGAAGTCGTAACCCTCTATGTCATCTGGAATAGAGTTCATATCAACTGATCTGAGTTTTACATGATTTCTTAAATTCTTGTCCGAGGTAATTCCATTCTCATTTAAATCATCCAGTGATTTGGAAAACTGATTAGTATGCACCCAGCCCTTTTGTTTGGCGATATTGATATCAAGGTCTGTGGCCAGAACATCTACACCATTCTTAGCAAAGTAAGCAACCATCGGGTCTTTGCCAACGCCAAATCCCACACCTTTTTTACCTGGTTTTATCATTCCATTAAGCTCTAATACCCGACAGATGTATACAAACTCCCAAGTCTTTCGGTTAGGGTAGTTAGGTAGTCCTAGTCTTTGGCACCAGTCTTTAAAAATGGGGCTTTGAAGCTGGCCTGCGGTAGCCACCTGAGATACAGGGTTTTCTAAAGTTGGAAGAGGGTCATCGGTTGACTCTAATAATTTTGGAGTTGTGGATTCCACTCCTGATTTTTCTTCAAGTGCGGCAACCCTTTGCTCTAAATCATAAATGTATTTGTATATTACTTTCTCCTCAAGCTCCATGAACTTTCGCTCTGTTATATCTGCTCGAACGAGTTTTCTGTACAAATTCTTGATAGATGGATTCTTTCTCGCAAGTCTTTTTATCTGTTGATACATTATTTAGCCTCTTAACTTTGCAAAACTTTAAACATTTTATTCAAACGAGTTTCCCACGTATTCTCTTTAACCAGTTCTTGCCAGACTATGATGTCATGAGACTTTTTACTTAGAATACTTTCCACACCCTCAATAAAGTCAGAGTCTTTTGAGTAGGAGAAGTGTGCATGGGTCACATCACTAAGGGAGTCAATGTTTTTAGCTATAATAGGCTTCTCAGTTGCCATAAACTCGTAGAACTTCATTGGAAACATGGAGTCTGTATAATCATTTTTCGGGCAAGGAATCGTGCAAACATCAAAATATTTTATGTATTGGGGTAAATCCTTATAATCCTTTGGACCAAGAAGGTGGATGTTAGGCCTATGCTGAAGGTCTTCTATAGTTGTTTCTGGCTGCCCTTCTCCAACCTTTCCAATTAGAATCCAGTGCCAGTCAGGTCTTTCATCTGCCACCTGCTTTATGAGGTCGAAGTCGACTTTATAAGAGCTTAGTGCACCCACAAATCCAAGTCTTGGGTGAGGTATATTTTTTAATTCTTTTGGTTGTGCAAGATCTGTTTTAGCTTTGGAGAAGTGTTCGTAATCCACTACATTTGAAAAGTAATGGGTTTTCTCTTTTCCTGCAATTTTCGAGCAGTGATTGTATAAGTTTTTGCTTGTGCAAAAAACCACATCCATTTTTTTCAGTAATCTGGCCTCCTCTTCCTTTAAGGCCTGTGAGTCTATTCCTGGAGATGCTGAAAGATCATCAACTGAATGGTAAACTTTCTTCGAGGGACTTAGTGACTCCATAAGCTCCAGCACCATAGGATTATATGTCCAAGCAATTGGGTCATTGAGCTTAAACTTTCTCTTGTAAAATAGAAGAATGCCTTTAAGGAGCACTTTGTTCAAAATTCGAACAAACTTATACCTGTGCAAGGGGATTACTATTGGAGAGTAAACCCATACGTTCTCTTGAACCTGTCTGGCCCCTTTGAAAAATGACTTAAGCCTACGTAAAATTCTAGAAAGGTCTTGCGCTTTTAGAGTTGGCTGTCTCAGTCCAAGTGATTCGATATAAAATACTTTGTGTCCGCGCTTTGCCAGTCTGCTGGCAGTATGTTGTTTATTGGTCCAGAATGGATTATCCCAGTCGGCCGTAGAGAAAATAAAGAAGTTTCTTTGGTCTTCCATCTTATTCATTTTCCTTGATCACCTTTAAGATCTTCTTGGAGGCTGTACCATCACCGTATGGATTCCCATTTTTAGAAAAAGATTCGTAAAAATCTTTGTTTGCAAGGCAGCTTTTTACATATTTTATAATATTTTTAGTGTTGGTTCCCACGAGTTTAGTGGCCCCACTGACAACGGCCTCAGGTCTTTCTGTGTTTTCTCTAAGCACAAGTATTGGTTTTTTAAAGTGTGGCCCTTCTTCTTGTACCCCGCCAGAATCAGTAAGAATTATATGCGCTCTTTCCATAAACCAGATGAATTCTTTGTACTCAAGTGGAGGTAGAAGATGGATATTTTTTATACCCTTTAGCTTACCTTCCACTATGTTTTTTACATTCGGGTTGAGGTGAACTGGATAGACAATTTCACAGTCTTCTTGCTCTGCAATTGTCTGCAAAGCGTCGCATATCTGGACTAGAGGCTCACCATGGTTTTCTCTTCTATGGCTAGTGATTAGGATTAAAGCTCTATCGTTATTTAAGAAATTATATTTCTGATTTAATTCCTCTTTGATGGAGCTTGTGTTGAGCTTTTCTAGAGTGATTTTTAATGCGTCGATGCTTGTATTTCCAGTTACATGGATGTTTTTTCTTCCTTCTTTTAGAAGATTTTCTTTTGTTTCTTCAGTTGGAGCGAAGTTATAGGTAGAGTATGCACTGGTCATTTGTCTGTTGGCCTCTTCGGGGAATGGCGAATTAACATTCCAAGTTCTAAGACCTGCTTCAATATGTGCTACTGGTATTCGATTATGAAATGCAGCAAGGGAGCAGGCAAAAGTTGAAGTTGTATCCCCTTGAACAAAAACAATGTCAGGGTTTGAGTCCGCTAACACTTTGTCCATTTCGCTGAGAATAGCAGAAGTAAGAGTGTTAAGACTCTGATTCTCTCTCATTACATTTAATGTGTAATTCTCGCTTATCTGAAAAAACTTCAGAAAAGGAGCGATCATTTCTCTATGCTGTCCTGTAAGGCAAACATCTACATCAAAGCCTTGAGACTTGGCTTCTAAAATCACTGGTGCCATCTTTATGGCCTCAGGCCTAGTTCCAAAGCAAAATAATAGTTTTTTCATTTAATGACCTCACTTACTTGGTCAGTAAATCTCTCTTTTTTAAACTCATCAGCCCTGCTTTTAAGAGATTCTTGGGAGTGAGCTTTAAGCTTTGATACAGCATCAATTAATGATTTCGTGTTCGGAGATGAAAAGAAGATGGATGTGGCATCTGTCAATGTTTCTAGAACACCTCCTGCTTTGTAGGCAACTACGGGTGTTCCTGCGGCCATTGCTTCTAGAGGAGTGATTCCAAAGTCTTCCACTCCTGGGAATATGAATGCTTTTGCTTTTGCGTAGTGTTGTATGACCTCTTCTCTGGAAACTCTTCCAAGAAATTCTATGTTGTCATTTGCTCTGGATTTAAGAGAGCTTATCTCTTCATCGCTTCCACCACCTATGATCTTTAGTGGGAGGCCTAATTCGTTGAAGGCGTCTATTGCAAGGTCTACTCGCTTGTTTGGAGCAAATGCCGTAACCATGAGGTAGAAGTCTTCTTTTTTGGGCGGATTTGCCTGAACCTCTTTAAAGTCGTCAAGATCAACAAATGGATGAACAACCTGGCAAGGAGTGTCTGTTCCGTAGTATTTCTCTATTCTTTGCTTTACAAAATTTGAGTTTGGAAGAAATAAGTCCACGTTTTTATTGCTTCTTTTGTCCCACCATTGAAGGTAGGGCCTACACATGTGGGCCGCAAGCTTTATGTGAGGTGAAGCATTGCCAAAATAATTATCGAATTGATCGTATATATAGCGCATAGGGCTATGAATATAACAAACATGCCTTGAGCCTTTGGGCTTTATTACACCTTTAATGACACAGTGAGAGCTTGATAGCACAAGGTCTGCATCATGTTTGATCTTTAATGTCTGTGCAGCAAGGGGCATGAGTGGCAAAAACTTTCTGTAGTTCTCATGAATGCCAGGGATTTTATCTAAAAAAGAGGTGACGATCTCTCTCGATTCAATAGTAGGGGAAGTTGATCCCTTTTTGTGGATTAGGGTGTAAATTGGAGCATCAGGGAACATCTCGCAAAATGCCTCCAATACTCTCTCTCCACCACGAAAACCCGTGAGCCAGTCATGTAATAATACTACTTTCATAATTGGGGCTATCTTATTATATTATGGTGAACAATTTAAAGGACTTTTCAGGTGATTAGGCAAAAAAATAGCGGACTATTCTTCACTCAGAAGGTGGTGGACCAATTAATAGTTTATGGAACTTGGCTACTTTCTTATTTCTTAAGATTTGAAACTGATATTCCCGGCACTCAACAAGGACTTCTTTCTTGGTATGTAAGCTATGGGTTCCTACTTGTGGTGCTTAGCGTCTATTTCTTTAAAAACGAAAAGATTTATAAGTCCAAGCAACTGGAGACACTTCCCAAAGAGATTTTGGCGCAGATAAAGGCCAACTTTGTAAGTGTCATGGTCTTTGTAGTTCTGACCTACTTTCTATCTACATACAAAATGTCTAGAACTGTGGTGTTATTTTACTTTGTAGCATCTACAACTCTTCTGGTTTTTAGCAAGGTTGTGTTTAGAAAGCTATTTAGCAAGAGAACAATGAAACTCATTATGGCCGGAACAGGCAAGGCCGCACATGAATATCTTGAAAAAGTAGATAAACTTAAAAATATCGAACTACTTCATTGGTATGACAAGGATGCAAGTGACCTAGATAATCTAACTGTTGAGCTGGTTGAAAATAAAAGACCAGACTTGATTGTTTTAGGATATGACAATAAAGACTATGAAAAAGTGGAAACAGTCCTTAAAAGATTTTCAGAAGAACTAGTTCCGGTTGTGGTTTTACCTGACACTCAGCATTCTCTTCTTGGCTATGAGGTTCAAGACTTTCTAGGCCAGCCTATGATGGTTTATAACGAGCCAAACTTTAAATCCTTTAGCCTATTTTTAAAAAGGCTGATGGACGTTTTGGCAACTGGTATTGGAATGATTGTGATTTCACCACTTCTATTAACCATTGCAGCACTGGTAAAGCTTACTTCCAAAGGTCCAATCTTTTACGGACAGGTAAGAATGGGAGTTGATGGCAAAGAGTTTAAGATGTGGAAATTTAGATCAATGGTGACTGGAAGTGCAAACAAAGAAGGTTGGACTGTAAAAAATGATCCAAGGGTCACTAGAATTGGAAGCTTTCTTAGGAAAACCTCTCTAGATGAGCTCCCTCAGTTATGGAATGTTTTTGTAGGGGATATGAGCCTAGTAGGGCCAAGACCTGAGCGTCCCATCTTTGTTAATAAGTTTAGGCATGAGATTCCTGCATATATGTTGCGTCATAAAATGAAGGCCGGAATCACTGGCTGGGCACAAGTCAATGGCTGGAGAGGGGACACAAGTATTGCTAAGAGAATTGAATGCGATCTCTACTATATTAGAAACTGGTCATTGTGGCTTGATATCTCAATCCTCTTTATGACTTTCTGGAAAGGTTTTATTAATAAAAATGCTTACTGAAACAACTGATAAAAAATTTAAATGGATTTACTGGTCAATGGTCTTTTTGGCCTTGGGAGTTATTTCAAGTCCAACCGTTGTATCTCTATTTCATATTCTAATTGCTATCCCCGCAATACTTGTTTTTAAAGACTCTTATAAAGAGGTTAAGATCCCAAAAAGTTCATGGTTTTTAATCGCTTTGTTCGGGTGGGGACTGATTAGTGCGTTTGTTAATCTTGATACACTTGTGAAGCCTGGCAAGGCCTTTCAAGAGCTTAAGTTCTATCTGTTTGGCTGGCTTTTTATTTATCCACTCATTTATTTTGCGAAGAACACAAGTGCTTGGAGATGGAGAAGGTTGCTTCAAATCTTGTCTTTTGTAATAATTGTGGGCTTTTTTGTTGGAATCTCAAAGGCCTGGTTTGGATTTGACCCGGTGAAGTGGAGGTTTGGAGACTACCATATACGTTCAGGCGGCTTCACTAATTATATGAGATATGGATATGCCTCATCGTTTTTGTTTCTTCTGGGACTTTCTATGTATTTTAATCGAGAAAAGATTAAAAACATTGTCTCTGGTTCCAAACTCATTTGGGCCGCAGTGATCTTCTGCTTTCTTGCAATTGGAACAGCACAGACTAGAGGAGCTGTTCTAGGGCTATTGGTAGCGTTGCCATTTCTTCTTTATCGCTACAGACCAAGAATTGCCAAGGGACTGGTTGGGCTTGGATTTTTATTTGGTATCACCGTTGTGGCTGCAAGTTTTACAGGGGTTATAAAAAATAGATTTATCAACATCAAAGATGGGTCCAATACTGTTAGAATGAGTCAGTTTTATAGTGCGGCTATGGCGATTAAGGATAATCCTGTATTGGGCTTAGGTCCTGACCAGTTTAGTTACAATGTTCCACGAATCAAAAAAGAATACGACATTTGGGCAAAAGACTATTCTGGCCATGCTCATAATATCTTCCTGGAACATGGAGCAAACTACGGAGTATTGGGAATAATACTTCTTTTTGGTTTCTTACTTGTGTGGTTTATAGAGATGGTCTCAATGAAGAGTGCATTTGGTTGGGCCATTGCATCTTACATAATGGCCTTCACCGCTGCTGGGCAAGTTGAGCTTTTATTTGATAACACCAACTCTCACATCATGTTCTTTATATACTCTCTTTCTCAGGCACTTAGGATAAAAGCAAATGAAGACTTTAAACTATAATGCATTTTTAAGTGAGTTTAATTATTCATTTAATAAAGCTAACTTTAGGCAATGGTTGGCAGCGAATCATTATGAGTTTAATTGGTTCTTTCATGCCCGGGAAGACTCAATCTTTGGAGTATTTCAAAATTTTCATGGTGAAGTCGCTTCCGTGAGAATTTCCAAATCAGGGGAAGTTAGCTGTGCTGGAGAGAATTCTCAATTAGTTGATAGGTCCATGGCCTTCTTCCACTTGTTGCTAAACGACGAACTTCCACACCCCTGGGAGATTAAGGTTGATGTGGATGCCGTTCAAAAGGTTGTTAGCTCCTTTCTAGGAAAGAGTGTTATTAAATTCACCGGCGTTATTCTTGATGTTGATGCAGATGACTCAAAAGGACTTAATCGACTATTCCACATTGAGGCCGAAAGAGTAGAAACCGACTTTGAAGTAATTGATGAGTACCTCTATGAGAGATTCATTTCAACGAATACAAGTCCTTACCCAGCTTTGATTCTTAGCGAAGAAACATATGGGCTTTACTATGACTTTTTTGAAAACAAAATGGGGGCCAGGGCACACTGGAATCAAACCCAACTAGGAAATTGTTTTTTCAGGTTCAGTGATGACACCATAATTTCTCTTAATGACATATTTTTTCATCCATATGCCACTTTGGTGGGGGATAAATTCTTTGAATTGCTTGATTTTGATAATGATTTAATTGAACTTTCGCCCTATGAATTTACTGGTGTGTATGGGGATCGATACGAAAATATGTTTTTAAAGAACATTCTTCAAAGATCACTGGACACTGGGGTGAAGGTTTACTTTGTTCAGGGACTTTTATTTGATAAGGTAAGCTATTGGCTTGAAATTAAAAGCTTTGAGAATTTAGGTAAATCAGCTTGGAAGCTTGTGCAAGGTGATCGAGAGCTTTATTTAGAAGTTTCTCCATTTGATGATTTTAACGACTGTGTATTTATTGGGAACTCATCTTATTACCATATGCCTAGTAAAACTTTGTTTCGAAGCACTCATAAAGATGAACTCAATTTTTGGCGAACGAAGGGTCTTAGGGGGGATCTGAGATTAAAGTTTCCTGAAAACTATGATTGGGGATTTGCACATTACTGGTTTGATCTATTTAATACTAAATACGGACATAATTTAGAAATCAATACTCAATGGGTACATACAGAGGATTTGACTCTTAATATTGAGCTTGCCGATAAAAATGAGAATGTTGTTGAGTTTAGCCTAAGCTATGAAGACCAAAGGTTGCCACTTCATCTTAATGAGCTTCGTTTTTTGTTTTTTGCTTTGGAAAGTGGATTAGGAGATTATTTCTACGAGGCAAATGGAGATCTAGCACCAAGATCTAAAGGTAGAAAAAGACAAAATGTATTAAAACTTTTGCGGCATGCGGGATTTTTTCACCTTCTATTTCATGAGGCCGTAAGGGCAAAGCGCGAGGGGCTTGCTGACACAAAGCTAAAAAGAAGTATTCGAGAGCTGGCCGCAGCTGCAATTTTAAAGACCACAAAAGACGCAGATCTCGTTTGGAAGGACGAGTTTGGGCCGAAGGCCACAAAAATTATCAATGAATTCCTGTCTTCTTTTAATAATGAAAAGGAAAGCTTTTACACCTTTCAGGTTGGAGGACACTTGTATGACACAAATATCACTCCAGTCCTTAGTCGAATTTTTAGTTATTTATCTGATTTTTTTAAAAATGGATTAGATGAGAGGGTTCTCACCAAGCAAAGATTTAAGGAATTTAAAAGCTCTAGAGAGAAAACGGGCTTCTATATGGAAAACGCTCTTGAGGGGATTCTTTTAACCACTGTGCCAGCTGGGGCCAAGGTGTATCTTAATGGTAAGGCCTTGGATTCTTTAAACGCGGAAGATATTGAAAGTATCTTTAAAATTAATGAAACGGGTGAGGCGATTGACTGGTTTGAACTTCACCCTGAAGTATTTTTAAAAGGCAAAAGAGTAAATAAAAGTGAAGATATCGTTTTTCATGGAAAAGGCTGTATTGAGCACAAGGGACAGTATTATTTAATTCCTCAAACTACTCTTCCAAAGGTTAAATGGCTTGATTACTTTTGGAAAAAACTCACAAGTGCCGGAGCAAAGAAGAGTAATTCCTGGGATGCAAAAATCGAGCAAATCCCTAAGAGTCAGACCTTAGAGCTTCTTGCAATGCACGAGGCGGGAATACCTGTGCAAGGTGGAGAGCGCTGGGAGAAGATACTTTTTGAATATCAAAAGCTTAAAAATAGAGACAAGGTAAGCTTTGAGTTTGATAGAGATGACTATTCAGTTCCTCTAAAAGAGTTTCAAAAATCTGGAACTCAGTGGATGATTGATCTTTATAGACTAGGCCTTGGTGGCATTCTTGCTGATGACATGGGGCTTGGTAAAACGATCCAATCAATTGGAGCATTGGAGTGGCTTAGAGTTAATAATGAGATGGGACACTGTCTTGTGGTGGTTCCAACATCTCTTACATATAACTGGGTGAGTGAAGTTGAAAAGTTTGCTCCAAATATAGTAGTATTTAATTATTCAAGTCAGACTAGAGATAAGCATGAAAAGTTTCTGGCAAAGAACAAAAATTCTCTGACTGTTATTACTTACGGGCTATTTAATAGAAACTGCAAAAATCTTGAAAACGATGCCACTTGGAACATCACTCTATTTGATGAAGCTCAGAATCTAAAAAATATTACCGCCACTCGTACTGGATACGCTCGTAAGTTTCCATGCAATGTTAAATTCTGCCTGACAGGAACTCCAATGGAGAATCATTACGGTGAGTTCTATTCACTCGTGGATATTGCCGTACCTGGAGCACTTGGAAGCTATTCAGAATTCATGAAGGCCTTCAACTTTAAGGCCAGTAAAGGTGTGAATTTTAAAAATATGGAGCAAGATCTAGAATACTTAAAGCTCAAAACAGCTCCGCTTGTCATGAGAAGAACTAAAGAAAAGATTTTAAAAGAGCTTCCAGACAAGACTGAAACATCAATTAAGCTTGATTTTGAAGCAAAACAAGAAAAGATCTATAGAGATATCGCCATTGCGTACAATGAAAAAATCAAAGAAGTGGTTTACCTTAAAGGCGATAATAAGTCCCAACTAGAGATCTTAAGTGCAATCTTGAGACTCAGACAAGCTTGTTCCTATCCGCAAGCTCTGCCTGAAGTTAAATATGACAAAGAACCACCAAAGTTAAAGGCCCTTTTTGGACAGCTCTCTCAAATATCTGAAGAGGGGCACAAGTCACTGGTGTTCACAAATTTTAAAACTACTCTTCTTGCCATAGAACAAGGTTTAGAGGAGCAAGGACAGAAGGTCTTTATAATCACTGGTGCGACTCCTAAAAAGAAAAGAGAGAAGATCCTTAAAGAGTATGAAGAATACGAAGGCGCTGCAGTACTAGGAATGACTCTTAAAACTGGTGGGGTGGGACTCAATCTAACATGTGCAAATTATGTTTTTCATGTTGAGCCTTGGTGGAATCCGGCAGCTGAATCCCAAGCAACGGACAGAGCTCACAGGATGGGCCAAAAGAATAAAGTTCAGGTGTATCGGTACATTATGCGAGAAAGCATAGAAGAGAAGATTGAAACCTTAAAACAGCGTAAAACTCTGGCAATAGAAGGTCTTTTTAGTGAAGAGGCCTTCAATATCAAAAAAGCCGCGTTCGCTAAAACAGGACTATCCTATGAGGACTTTGAGTATCTTGTAGGTGGTTAATGTCACACTCCTTGAGTGTACTAAGTGTAGGTCATTCTGCAGAGTTAAAATAGGATATTTACATTTAGCATTTCGAAATTAGTCGAGCTCTATTCAATAAGTTTTTAGTATATTCAAGGTCTTAGGGCTTTTTGTTTTAAGAATTATGCAAGGTTAGTAGTTTTGAGCTTTTTTGAAAATCATGCAAATACTTTTAATTTGTGTTAAAGTGTAAAGATGAAATTGATTAAAGCTATACTTGAGCAGATACCAAATAATATATTTACTTTGGCCGAAGCCAATACTTATGGTTTAACTCGCTATTATATTAAGAAAATGGTTGAAGAGGGCATTTTATTGGAGGTTGAAAAAGGTGTCTTTCAGAAAGAAGGGAATTTCGAGAATGGCCACCTTATTTCATTTAAAGCCGCTACGGTTAAACTAAAAGAGCGCTCGGCGATTTGTCTGTGGTCGGCCTTATCTTTTTATGGATTAACAGATGAGGTTCCAAGTAAAGTTTGGTGTATTTTGCCATATCCATATGGTGTTAGTTCCGTAAAGTGCATTAGATTAAAAGATCCTAAATGGGACATCGGAATTGATAAACATGATGGTTTTGAAATTACGAGTATTGAAAGAACTATTGTTGATTGCTTTTTAAGCTCTAAGTATGTTCCAGTGTCAGAGTCTTTTAATGCACTCAAAAAAGCGATCACTACAAAAAAAACTTCAGTGAGCAAGATTTTATCCATTGCTAATAGTTTAAATTCTAAAGATAAAATTTTGCCATTTTTAGAGATTGCATCATGAAAAAAATTAACGAAAGGTCAATTAATGCAAAAGTTAGCAATGCTGCAAAGAAGCTTGGTGTTGGAGACGTTAATAGAGTAAGGATTATTGTTGCTCTTGAGAGGTTGATTGCTCGTTTAATGACTCAATCTTACTTGAGAGAGAATATTGTATTTAACGGTGGCTTTGTAATGCTTAAAACAACAGATTCTGAAAGGTTCACTAAAGACTTGGATGCAATTATTAAAAAAACCTCCAGTGAAAAAATTGATAGGGAGGTAAGTTCGGCATTGAAGATCGACCTTGGTGACGGTTTTTATTTTTGGGGTCTTGAAAAAGAAATCATGGATATGAATAGTGGTTACAATGGTGTTAGGTACTCTTTTCATTACAAAACAGGTGAGAGGCTAAGAGATTTAACTAAGTCAGATCGATACCCACGTATTCATCTAGATATCTCTGTTGATTTCTCAATAGGAACTCCTCCTGCACAATTAAAATTAAACTCTGAAGTGGATTTATATGAACCGATCTCTTGGAGTGTTTATCCTCATGAATATATCATTGCTGATAAACTTCATGCATTAATTTCTCGTCAGGGGGATAGTACTAGGGCAAAAGATATTTATGACCTATCAATTTTAATGCCCAGGGTGACTGATCTTGATGGTTTAAGAGATGCCATTGTGTTTATTTTTGGTCTTTTAAAATCAGAAATACCTACTTCGCTACACGATGAAGTTTCAAGCTACGATACGACTATCCTTGAGAATGTCTGGAAAAAAGTTCAGTTGAATACTGATATTAAATTTGAAGAGGCTTGGAAAGTTCTTTTAGCCGAGTTATTAAGATATGATAATAGATAAATGGTCTGGTACGGAAACTTCTGACTCCACTGTCACCACCCAAAGATATATATAAAACTGTTGGGGCTGGGAGTTTTAGAGAATAATTATGGAAAATGATAATGAAATTAACGAGGCACCTGATAATCCTAATTCGGCTAAGGGCAGAATCAGTCCTTTTTAAGTGTTGACGTGGTGAGGGCCCTAAAGGCAAAAGCTAAATCTGAAGGAAGGCCATACAATATTGTTTTGGATGATATATTAAGATCAGTTCTTATTGATAACTCCTTTGAAAGTAGACTTAAAAAACTTGAACAAGAGGTTTTCAAAAGCACTGGCACTGAGGGCTAGGAGACTGGCCCGCTCTTTCTAGTTGCAGTAAAAACTAACTGGCTCTAAATTATTTCAAAAAAGCGGCATTCGCCAAAACTGGACTATCTTATGAAGACTTTGAATACCTCGTAGGAATGTGAACTTACAAGAGCTTAAATTTGCATAAAATGTTGTAGTTGTAAGTAGTTGATTTTAACTGAGAAATTGTCATGACTTCATTTTTCTACAAACTTTAGGGGAAAAATTTGTAGAAAAGACTGTGTTGTAGCCTACTGACATGACTATTTATTTAACTTTTTTTTGTAGCTAACTACAAGAAAGCGTTGATGTTTTTGTAGGAAGCAGTATGTTTGAGTTTGAGTTTTTAAATACTGAGTTATGGTTGAAGTACACTCAGGAACGGTATGTACCTTTAGAGGATATCAAGTGTCGTTTGGACAAACTTGGTGAATCAAAAAAAGATTGGCCACAACTCAAGGAAAAAATTCAAACCTACCGAAAAATGGGATCGATTCCGTTCTTTTTCAAATCCATAGATAAAAAGTTTTGGTTTTACCCTTCTGATTCTATTTTGAAAAAATTCAGTACATAGAAACAGCTGGAGTTAATTTATTTGAAACAATTAGCACCCAAAGTGTGTTTAAAAACGAATTTATATCGAATGCCTCTGTAGAGGAGGCCGTAACTTCAAAAAAGTTTGTTTACCGAATAAATACATCGAATCTTAGAGCGAAGCTTTGGGGGGCTTCTTCGTAAATCTCGTCTCTCTTATAGGCCTGAATGATTTTATAAAATCCTGTGTCTGGAAGATAAATCCCTACAGTTTTGCTCTGGAAGTCAAAATTTTCAACGAAGTGCTATAGCTCAGATTTCATATAAAGAATCATTAAATACTTTGGGATAGTAAGGCCTTTTTATTAAGGAAACTTAGCAATACCAATCAAAGTGTTAACCTTGCTTTAAAGCTTTCTATATTGAAACCTTATTGTTCAGATTTTTTGTAAAGTTATTAATAAATTTAGATATTTAAGCCGAAAAGAAAGATAAGACTATTTAAGGTGATTATATGTTTAAAACATCGGCCTCAATATTTTTATTTCTTTCCACCTCAACATTTGCGGCAACAACCGACTTGGGACGGATCGCGGTTTTGGCCGAAGAGTCTCATCAAATTGTGCAAAAGCTTGCTCCAGTAAATGATGATTTTAAGCAAGACACCGAAGGTACTGAAAGGCTTGTGGCCTATACCCACTACCAAGATGAGATCAGACAAATCGTTAACGCTGACAAGAATGTATCAATGGATAAAAACGCTGCCACAGTAGATGTTGATGTAAATTGTGTTAACGGCCAATATTCAGATGCTCTAAAAGATAGAGAAGAAATTAAAGAGCTTGCATCCAAAAGAAAGTGGGTTGTTGGAGCGTACGCAAGCTATAACACTGGTGACCAGTTGCAAAGAGAGCTCTCAGACTTTAGCTATAGCAAGTATACTCAATTTATGAGGGATAACGATCAAGCATGGGTGGATGACTATAATGTGCTAGTACGTCATTATCTTAAGTACCGTGAAGACATTAAGGCTAAATGGAGCACACTTTCAAAGGAAGAGAAAGTAAGTCACATGAAAAAATACATAAAGGTTAAGTTTGATCTGGATATCCCTGAGTCGATTCTAGGCGTGGAGCAGGCCTTTTCTGATTCAATTCAAAGCCCATTGGAGTGGAGAGAGAACTTTAGATCTTTAAAAGATAAACTCACTTATGGGGAAAAACTTGAATTGATCTCACAAGTAGGGGGAAAATTTCTGACCAATTTCTCAGAAGAGAGGGCCAACTCCGGTGATAAAAGTGTCGTAGGCATAGAGCAATTATTTTCAGCTCTAGGTAGTGGAGAAGAGGGGGGAACATGTAGAGATATTGTTGCTGCACAGTCTGAAATTGCTATAGAGCTTGGAATCGATCCAAAACATATTTATAGAGTTGGATATCAAGCCGCTCAAGGATCTCACCAAACGTTTGCGATTGTTGATCCCAATGACCCATCGAAATTATATAAAATTAACTATAATGAAACTCAGGTTGATGACTCCAACAAAGGTGTTGCACAGCTTAAGCAAGGCGGGAGAATGCCTGTGGCCGGTATTGCTTATAGAGTGTACGACGCCAAGGGGAAAGCTGTACTTCAAATGCCTACTGAGCTTGGCAAGATGCTAAGAGAAGCATCAGGCTTTAAGACTGATAATGATATCTCAAAGAACTACAACATCAACAAAGTTTACGCCAATACAGATTTTGGCGAAGGTGCGATTGTAACCGGTGAACTCTCTGATGGCACAAAGGTTTCAGCGGTCACTTTCAACTCTGATGTAAATGGCATCGAGTATGGAGGTTCCCTTTATAAAACAGATGGTGAAACAGCGTTTAAAACAGTTAGCACTCAGGGCTTTTATGGCCATTTGAGGCATAACCCAACTTTTACTTATAAGGCGACTGACAAGTTTTCAGTGGCGGCCAATTTTGACCTGAGGGGTGAAGTTCAAATATCAAAAAGTGTTGTTGTGGATAAAACCACTGGAGAAAAAGTTGAAACAGGTATAATGCCTGAAGCGTCGGCTACCTTAACCCCAGGAGCTGAGGCCAGGTATAGGGGCGATGAAGTGGGAGCTTATGTCAGAGTTGAAGCTGATACATTTATTTCGAATAAAGATGCACAGGCGCAAGCTGAGAACACCCTCTCAGGAAAGGGCATTATTTTAAGCGGTATTAACTACAAGTCCGGAATTTCATATCAGGCCACTGAGAACTTAAACGCTGCTTTAGATGCTGCAGTCTACACAAGAAATATTGGAGACTACTATGCAGTTCGAGCTGCTCTTGAAGACACTAAAAGAAACTATAGTATTGAAGCTAGGCACCAAGCACCATTAACTAAAGATATGCCAACATTTGCACCTGGCTCATATTCAGTGACAGAGGTTGTGGGTTCAAAAAGTTGGCTTAAAAAAGACAAAACTGGGCCAACAATCACTTTTGGCTACACCGAGGATGAACAAGCTGGAGCTCGGGTGAATCTTGGTGGAAGTTGGGCGTTTTATTAATTCAAATTCAACGACCTAAAGTATTGTTTTCGCATGTCAGCTTGATAGATCTAAAGTACAGCTAAAAGCTCAGGTTTGGTGTGGCCCTCATGCCAAAAACTCATGGAAAATTCACTATAATCTAGTATATTAAAGACTTCTTTAAGGAGTTTTATATGAAGATTTCAGTCGTCGGAACTGGTTATGTAGGTCTTGTAACGGGTACTTGTTTTGCAGAAATGGGCAACAAGGTAACTTGTATCGATATAGATGAAAATAAAGTCAAAATGATGAGAGATGGAAAGTCTCCGATATATGAGCCTGGCCTTGAGCCAATGATGCAAAGAAACATCGATGATAAGAGAATCTTCTTCTCAACTGATTATGAATCGGTAAAAGAGGCAAAAGCTGTATTTATGGCCGTTGGAACTCCAAGTGGCGATGATGGTTCAGCTGATCTTAAGTATGTTTACGCAGCTCTTGATTCACTAATTCCTTATATGAGAGATGGACTGATTGTAGTTTTAAAATCAACGGTTCCAGTAGGGACTGGGGAAAACGTTAAAAAATATCTTTCTGAAAAAACGGATAAGAAATTTATAGTTGTTAATAACCCTGAGTTTTTAAAAGAAGGCTCTGCTGTAAATGACTTTATGAAGCCTGAAAGAGTAATCATTGGTACTGACAATGACGAAGCTTTCAAAGTTATGGAAGAGCTATACGAGCCATTCAATAGACAAATCTCTAGAACAATTCAGATGAGCAACCTTTCAGCTGAAATGACTAAGTATTCAGCAAACTGCTTTCTTGCCATGAAGATCTCTTTTATGAATGAGATGGCAAGGCTATGTGACCTAACTGGAGCAGATGTTGAAGAAGTTCGTCACGGAATCTCTATGGATTCAAGAATTGGAACAAAGTTTTTATATCCAGGCCCTGGCTATGGTGGATCTTGTTTTCCTAAGGATGTTAAGGCATTAATTCATACTGCCAAAAAACATGATCTTGATTTAAAAGTCATCAACGCCACTGAAGAGGTGAATGACGAGCAAAAAACATACATGTTCCAAAAGATTAAAAAGCACTTTAAAGGTGACGTTAAAGGCAAGACTTTTGCTTTTTGGGGAGTTGCATTTAAAGCAAATACTGATGACATCAGAGAGACGCCCGCGATCTACATGGCCAAAGCTCTTACTGAAGCTGGTGCAAAGGTTAAGTTTTTTGATCCTGTTGCTGATGATAATTTTGAAAAATATGCAAACGAGCACAAACTGGACGCTGAGAAAGTTGAATACAAGTACGATGCTTGTAAAGGAGCTGATGGTCTTGTGGTACTTACTGAGTGGAAAGAATTCAGAATTCCAGACTTTAGTGAATTAAAAGCAGCTCTTAAAACACCTGTTATCTTTGATGGTAGAAATCTATATAAGACTTCACAAGTTAAAGAAGAAGGCTTTGATTACTACGCTGTAGGTAAAAGAATTTAATTAATTGAGCTGGAGGATATCCCAGCTCTTACCTTTGGCCAAAGGCACAATTGATTTAAACTCAGGATACTTTGTTAGAATGGGTTGAATGAATTCACCTTTGGCTATAACAAAAGCTTTTCTATTTTCATTAACCGCTCGAAGTTGCCCTAAAATCTTTCTAATATCTAATGGATCACTAAAATCATAAATAAAGTAAATATCGGCAATAGGAGGGGTGAAGCTCTCTTTGGATAGGTCAGCGTAATACATCTGACATTGATCGAGCTCCAATCTTTCAAAGATTCGGTTGCCTTCCTCAAGACGTTTTTCAACTATTTCATATCCAGAGAAAGTTGCTTCTGGAAACATGCTCGCCATAACAAGGCCAACTCTTCCATAGCCTGCTCCGATATCGACAATTGATTTTGGATTGTGCACTTTAAGAACTTCGAAGAAGTCGAAAATTTCATTATAAGGAGTTTGAAGAACCTGCGGATGTAGTCCTATCCAGGTTTCACAACCTTGGTACTTCTGCTTTCTTCCTGACTGATCAAGACTGTAGTAGGCCTTGTACTTTTTTAAAAGCTTTTGTTCAACTTTTGAAATTTTAAAACCTAAGATTTTATCGAGTCGTTTGGATTGATTTCTTGAAGTGGCTCCTCTTGGCAATCTAAAAAATTCAGGTTGTTTGAGGAGCTTTATTATTTGGTTTTGAGAGGGACGATGCTTTGCAAGCTCTTCATAGTCCCTTCTCAATAAAGGTGTTGGCAAATTAGAATCTTCTTCCGCCGCCGTTTCCACCACCGAAGCTTTTTCTCGGCTTGTCTTCAGCTTCGTTTACACGAAGATTTCTTCCGTCGTGCTCATAGTTGTTAAGAGCTTCGATTGCAGCAGCTGCTTCGTCGCTGTTAGACATTTCAATGAATCCGAAACCTCTGCTTCTGCCAGTTTCACGATCAGTGATAACCTTAGCTGAAACAACACTTCCGTACTGAGAGAAAAGGCTCTCTAACCCTTCATTTTCAGTGTTCCAAGAAAGGTTTCCTACATAAATTTTTGCGCTCATTTAATTCTCCTTGTAAGCGACGAAGAGGGTAAGACTATATCTTACGACTACGTCTTCCTCTTTTCTTTCTAAGCTCTTTAAGCCTTCTTTTCTCTGCAGCTTCTTGTTTTTCTTTCATTTCTACAGATGGCTTTTTGTACTCTTTTCTAGCACGGTACTCTTTAGTGATTCCTCTTTTGTCGCAAAGTCTCTTAAATTTTTTAAGAGCCCAATTTACGTTGTCGGATTCTGTGACCTTTACTGATACTGCACCTAGTTTTTCCAAAATACATGTCCTTTTTAAATTCAACCCTGGTATCCAGAGTCGTTTCTATTCATATTGTTATAATTTATATAATGGCATTTCGGCGCCGAAGATCATCAACGTTAATCAAATGGCCGAAAATAAACTCCAAAAGTCGGAACAGTATAGCGCGCTTAAATGATAAAAGATATCAATAATATTGGTTTTAGGGGGTTTTGAGCTTCATTTGAACTAAAATCTAAAACCTCTCTTAGTTAATAAGTGACCGAAATCTCGTTCTTTTGAAATCCTGCTATGTTTGATCGCAACCTTTGAATTAAATATTCCTAATGATGATACAAGCTCAGGAGATTCGACAAGCTGCTGAAGCTTTGTGGATAATTCATCAACTGAACTTTCTTTGAGGATGAAGTTTCTAGACTCACCCTCAATTAATTCGCTGGCCCCAGTCATATTTGTTGTTATGACAGCTTTTCCACAACCCATGGCCTCCATAATACTTAGGCCAAATTCTTCTATGTGGGCGGGTAGTACAAAAATATCGCTAGCAGCGTAGTAGTCTTCAACTCGATCAATTGATGGAAGAAATATGAAATCTTGTGCCATCTCTAAAGCGTCTATTCTTTCTTGATACTTTTCTGTTTTATCTTTTCCGGCCACAAGCACTTTAATTGGCACACTTGAAATCTTTTTAAGTTTTGAAACTGCCTCGATAACAAGAGAGAGGTTTCTTTTTTTGAAGTTACCTGAAGTAATAAAACCAATGACAACTTCTTCATTTTTTAATCCAAGCTCAGCTCTCTTACCTTCTCTGTTCCCACTTTCAGGATTGAACTTTTCTGAGGAATACATTGGGTAAAGAACTTCTATCATTGCCTCGGGAACGCCAAACCTATCCATTAGATCGTTTTTCATCATTTGAGAGTTGCAAACCAATACCTTGAACTTTTGCTTTGTGAGAATCTCTGCATGAATTCTTCCAACTTCGTGATCATCTGGAATATCTTTTCCATTAATGAGCCTGTAGGCCAAGTGAACACAGTTGTGAATATAACAAATATCTTGCTCTACAATATCACCATGCCCGATAACAAGCTCTGGTTTTAGTTTCTTTACCGCTTTGGCAACTCTCTTTTGGTAATTGATTCGGCGATAATATCCGCTGATAGGCCATCTAAATGTCTTATAGGGCATTCCCCCGGATGCATGCACAGCTTGTTTATCAATTCTTTCAGCTATAGCGTATGCCTCATGTCCTTGACTCGAAAAAAAACGAAGTTGTTGGTGAACGATTCTAGGGACACCACTTTTGGTGGCGTGAAGGTCTTTTTGGCTTATCAATACTTTGCTCATAGACCTCATATTAGACTCATGAGAATCAAAATAAAACCTATTAACTCAATGGTTTAAGGAGATCCTTCAAATTTACCAGCTCTACCTAGGAAAAATAGTAGGAGAACCTAGTAAATTGGGAAGCGCTGCAAAAGATATGCAGAACATACTTATATATTGTGCATTGCCTTTGACGGACTATCGGGGTCTTGGAAGAATACTTCCTTCAAGGAGAGTTTCATGTTTAGAGTTGTCGCAATTGGTCTAATCGTTTCCAGTCAATTGTTTGCTTCGTACTTGGTAAAGCAAACTGTGAGATCTGGAAAAGTTAAAGTTGAATCAGTTCAAAAAATTAATAAGCTAGTGGAAGAAAAAGTTCTATTAAAAGACATCCGCGAATCTATTGCCGAAAAAGTTGCTACAGAAAACGTTCAATATCAAGAGTGGCTTATACCCGAAGATGAAATCACCTCTGAACAGAAAAAAGTATTGTTTAGTAAAAAGTCTAAAGTTGTTCTTCCCAATAGCGAGGTAAGAGAGCTAGTAAAAACTGGTAGTGATGAAAATCGAATCGTTCTAGTTATTATTGGCGATGGCTACACCTTAGAGGAAAAAGAAAAGTATTATAACGATGTAAATAGAATGGTTGATGACCTCTTTAGAGAGGTTACATTCAAGTCTTATTTGCCTCTTTTTAATATCTACGCTGTATATACACCCAGTAATGACTCCGGAATCACAGACTTAATTGAAAAAGACACTGCATTTGGTCTTTATAGGGCACCAAAGGGCTCTAAAAGAGGTATTATGCCAGGTGATCGACTTGCTATGGAAAGGGCCCTAAATCTGGCCTCAAGTAAAGTTGATTACCCCATTGTTATTGCCAATGATGATTACTATGGTGGACTTGGTGGAAGATATGCAATCACCACAAGGTCTTTAAATTCTGGCTCTATGGTTTTAAGACATGAGCTCGGACACAACTTTTCAAACGTGGGCGAGGAATATGATGGCGGACAAGTCTATAGCGGCGCAAATTTTTCAAGAAGCTCAAATGTGCCATGGAAGCACTGGATCGAGGGGGAAGTCGAAGTTCACAGGGCCAAATTCTTAACTGGAGCATACGTCTGGAAAGATCTAACGAACTCCGATTTTGTAGACTCCTTTTCCTTTCCAAATGCTCCAGGCCACACTTTTTCTATGAAGTTGAGCTCGGTTGGTTGGACAAATAGTGAAGAAGTTAAGGTTTTGCTTGATGGCAAGGAGCTTGAGCTTGATGGGGTTTTCACTAAAGACAGAAGTTTCTTTAATACCGTTAGAACAGAGCTGGGTTCTGGCCAGCATGAGATTAGAGTTCATGATCACTCCCAAGATGGGGACAATGTATTGGCCTATGCCAACGCCTATGCTTTCCCTAAAAATTACAACTTCAAACCTAATGTTGTTGGAGCATTTAATGTGTTTGATGCTTATTCGGAAGAAAGAGGCTTTAGGCCAACTCATAACCAGTGCTTGATGAGAAATATGCGCTCAAAAGTATTTTGTCCAGTTGACCAAGAAAACATATGGCTTAGGTTTTTCAAAGTGGTAAATCTAATTGATAATGTAAAAGTCGCTGAAAAAGTACGGATTGAGACTGTAGACCTTCCAGGTCTTGAGATTCGGTGGTTCAAAAGAGGGTTCTGGGGAAATGAAGAAGAATTAACTGAACTTAGAGGAAAAAGAGAAGTTACGCTTGTGAAAGGAAAGTACCTTGCTCAGGTAGAGTTTAAAACCAAAGAAATTAGAAAACAAAAAGTTATAGACGAGAAAAAATTTCAAGTAGATTAGGAGAAAAAATGAAATGGATTTCAGCAATTGCAATCGTTCCTATGTTGTCATGGGCACTTCCTGTAAAACATGGAGAACACTTTAGAGTTCAAATTCCGGGCGAGTACATCGTTAAGAATATTGATCAAAAATCAATTTTAAACATTAAGAAAAGGCTTGGGAAAAATCTCTATCTTATAAACGCTCCTGAAAGTGCGGAAATCGAGGGGTGGCCAAATTATGCCTACTATGGAAACTACATGGAAAGCACTCCAAATGATGAAAGATTTGGAGATCAATATCACCATGGGATGATTCAGACTATCAATGCATGGAATGTCACAAAAGGTGACTCTGAAGTTATTGTGGCCGTAACTGACAATGAATTCAGAATTGATCATGAAGATATGCAGGGACAATGGTGGACTAACCAAGAAGAAATCCCTGGAAATAATATCGATGACGACAATAACGGCTATGTAGATGATGTATATGGCTGGGACTTTATCGCAAATGACAATGATGTTAGCGAGGATACTACCACTCACGGCACCCATATTTCTGGAATCATTGCTGCTAAGGCCGGAAATAATTTAGGGGGCGTTGGGATTGCTCCAAATGTCAAAGTCATGCCTCTTCGTTGGTACGGTGAACAAGGACGTTGGACAAGTGCTATTGTTGCTGAAACATATCACTATGCTGTGGATCATGGGGCCAAGATTATCAATACAAGCTACAACATTGATATTCTTGTAAATGACAAAGTTTATCTAGATGCCATTCAATATGCAGTATCAAATGATGTTTTAATTTTTAACTCTGCAGGCAACAATCGTAAAAAAGATCCTGCTAGAGTAAAGTTGGAAGACATAATCTTAGTTTGCTCTGTTAAATCATCCAGCTGGCAGGAAGATAAGAAGAGCTCTTTTTCAAACTATGGGGAAGGTATCGATATTTGCGCTCCTGGAGATCCAGTGCTTTCAACCGTTAATAGAAAGTTTAATACATATGGCTCTCTGTATGGCACATCTATGGCCTCTCCTGTTGCAGCCGCTGTTGCCGCTCTTATCTGGTCCGCTCATCCTAATTTAAGTGCTAATGAAGTAAAAGAGCGACTTTACATGGGTGCAGATGATATCGAAGAAAAGAATGAAAAATATAGAGGCATGCTGGGACATGGAAGAGTAAACGCTTTTAAGAGTGTACAATAATCATACGGGAAGGCCTTTGCCTTCCCAAATCACCTTCCCCCACAAAAACATAAAATAAACCCCATAAATAAATATGATAAGTGCCAAAGACTTTGAAATATAGTTCAAGGCCTTTTGGTTGTTTCTACCTATGGAAATTAGGTATGCAATTATTACCTTTGTTCCTAGTAGAGTGCTGTAGAAAGCAAGAAAGAATACGGACATCTTTGAAGCACTTTGTCTTATGATTATTGGTGCTCCTATTGTAAGCCAAAATAGATATGGGGCCGGGTTTAGGATGTTTGTTATCACTCCTTTTTTAATGGAGTTTGCCACAGGTTTTGTTACATCCATTGAGTCGAAATTAATTTGCCATGAATGCTTTGCCATATAAATTAGGTACATGCCCCCAGGCAAGTAGAGCCAATATAGGAAACTCACAGGGATCTGATTGGTAAAAAAGTATGCAGCAATAATTATTGGAGCATCGGATATGAGTGGTCCAAGTGTAACCTTAAGCCCCTCTTTAAGCCCATATTGAATCGTTTGACTTAAAACAAGCACCAGCATAGGCCCCGGAGAGATTCCTCCGGAGAGCCCTAAGCTAAAAGCTAAAAGAATATCTTCCACTAATACACCAAATCTAGGTTAAAAAAGAACTCAAAGAGATTCTCATTTTTCTCCAGGGTATTTATGTATCTTAGTCCATAAGTCAAAGGTATCAATCTAATGGTGAGTGTTTCAAAGAACATCTCAGCTCCAAAAGAATTTAGACTTTGAGGGATACTTGTCTTTGTGTGGTCATAGTAAAGGTTTGTGTAAACCCTGTTGATATATAGCCATTTACCAAATGCATGATTTGGATAAGAAATTGGTGTCATGTAATTCAATGATGCCTTTTGCCAGTCAGATACGTATTCAAACTCATAACCTCTGGAGAAGGCATAGTTATTTATACTCTCTGCCGGCGAGGTTATTCTGTAAGAAAATGGGTCGGCCGTTCTGTATTCTGAACTCAAACTAAGCTTCATTCCATGATTTGCTAACACTCCTGGAGTGAAGATATCCAACTTTGCGTAACCAAGATAACTTGAAAACGTATCTGTTTGTTCTGCACTCGCATCAATATACTGTGCCTGAAGGTTTGCTCCAAAGCTTGGAATAAGTTCTCTGAATCTTCTATCTTTTAAAAAACTTGTCTGAAAAATCACACTTGAAAGTAGAAGACCCTCATCATCGAGCTCGTAAGACCTTGCTGTCTTTCTTTCTGATACCTCTAGCTTTCCTCCATTTACAGTTAGTGAGCTAAGGGAATTAAATAGTCCGTGTCTATGCTGGTAGGGAAGTGTTATGCCTGCTCCAATGAATGATTCACTCCATTGGTCCACATCATTCGCTCTTTCCTGATAGTCTAGATTGAAAGAAACTATTGGGTAAAACTTTTTGTAATTTAAGGATAAATTTGCAAAAAGCCCATTTTCATTTACTCCCTCCCCAATAGCTGCATTTGAAGAAAGTGTGTTTAAATAATTTTGAGCACTCACTCCAAGTTGAAGGCCACGACCACCGAAAAAATTCCATGAGTGAGGTTTAAAAGCTCCGTGAAGTTCGTTGTATTCTTTTGTTACATGCTTCTTTGTATGCAATTTATAAAAGTCATCTACAGCAACTTTCTCAGTATTGTGATAATCCGTGCTGGGGGAATTTCCTAAATAGTTTGAATGTAGGTCTTCCACTTCAGAGCAATCAAGCTTAACACTTTTGATACTCTGCCCATTTCCAATTTCTTCAACATAGCTAAGTGATGTATCCTGAACGAATGGCGCAAATGCGGCGATAGTCTCATTGGTGCATCTCGAAAGCTTTCCATCGCTTAGGTTCATCGAAAATACATTAATAATACCATCATCATCAGCTTCGAAATAAACTTTGTCATCCGCAACTCTTAGATTGTAGACATTGTTTCTAAGGGCCTTTTGCATTGGCGTAAACTTGTATGTGATCAAATCTAGCTTTCCAATGTATTTCATCCCCTCTTTATCAAAGGCAATTCCAACTGCATGATCATTGTGCCAAACGGCCTCTGCCACCGTATAGTTGAAAGGTTTTATCTCTTGGAGCCTCTTTCCATCAAAGTCAAAGAGACTGACCTTAAAATCCTGTTCAAATTCTACTGCTAGGATTTGGTCTTTGGTCGGATGAACAGAAGGGTGAAAAAGCCTTCTACCTTTTGTAATTTGTTTTGTAGATTTTGATTTTAAATCTAACAAAAATAAATCAGCATAATCCTTGTACCCATATCTAAAGTGGGGAAGAAATTGTGTGTACACCAGTTTTTTTCTTTTGATGTCTATTTTGGAAAACCTTGGCTCAACATCTAGTGCCGTGATTTCTTTGTCATCTTTATAAAGTGTCCAAAAGCTGTCGAGATCCTTTTTTAGGTAATAGAGACCTTCTGAACTATTTATAGGTTGATCGTACTCGGTATAAATGGTGTTGGTGTTTGAAACTTGGCCTTTCCATTCATTTTTTAATTCACTCGCTGTCTCATTGAAAAAATCTTTAAAAGATTTTCCTGTTACGTGCTCAAAAGCATTATAGAATGTGAATGGATTAACTGGAGACTTTGCGGCATTGGATATAACTTCTCTCCAAACACCTTCTCCATAAATGTTATAGGCCCTTGTTATTAAGTAATACCCGAAAACATAATGATTTGGAATCTTTGTAGTGTAAACGCCGCCCAGGAACTCATCGTAACTTGGGATGTTGTTATTTAAGACCATGGCCTTTAGACGGGTGCTAAATCTTGGGTTTCTGCCTCTGCCAGCATCTGACAGAACTGTCTCCGCCCATACCGCATCGCCTTCAAAATACCACTGGGGTGCCGTGAGTGCCATTAATGCAGCCTGCCCAAATTCTCCAAAAAGATAGTATCCGTATTGAAGGTTGTCCCTTTTTAAAAAATCATATTGCACCATGTGGCGGTACTCATGAATCGCCAAACTTTGGTTCCACTCTAGTGAAGAAATAATAGGAGTGATTGCAGCATGAGAGAACCATTCACTTCTTCTTGGCATCAGTGCTACAAAACCATTGGGCTTTGCTCTTTCGGTTCTAAGAACCAATGGCCAATTTCTAAGATTGGCGTCATAGCTTCCATTTACCGGATCCCGATAATAATTGAGGAGGTTTAAGATGTAGTTTGCCTCACTCTCGCTAGTGCTTGGAAAAATGACTTGGAAATTTTTGTCTTCAATCTTTTGCCACTTTAGATCTGGTCTGTCTTGCATTGTGTCGATCTGAGCGTGCGCAAAGGTTAAAAACACCAAAAGGGATAGAAAAATAAGCTTATTCATAATAGTGTGATTAAACCTGATTTTTAATGAATTTGCCAATAAGAGGAAACAATGAGCAATAAGACAATTTTGGTGACAGGGGGAGCGGGATACATCGGATCCCATGTGGTTAAACTTCTTGGAGAAGCAGGGCATAATGTCATTGTATACGACAATTTATCCACTGGTTTCAGAAATGCAGTGACGTTTGGCGAGCTTGTAGTAGGGGACTTAGAAGATTTGAAGGCCCTTGAAAATGTCTTTTCAAACAACAAAATTGACGGCGTAATGCACTTTGCGGGTTCCATTGTTGTTCCTGAAAGTGTTGAAAATCCCCTTAAATACTACACAAACAACACGCTGAACTCCTTAAACCTTGTGAAAATGTGTGTGAAATATAATGTGGAAAACTTTATTTTTTCTTCCACTGCCGCAGTCTATGGAATGCTTGAAACCGGAAGGGCGACCGAAGAAACCAATAAAGAGCCAATTAACCCATACGGACAGTCAAAACTCATGACGGAGCTTATGCTAAAAGATACTTCTACAGCTCATGAGGGCTTTAATTATGTGGCACTTAGATACTTTAATGTCTCAGGTGCTGATCCCGAAGGCAAAATTGGACAGGCCTTTCCTGGTGCTACCCACCTTATAAAAGTGAACTGTGAGGCCGCTGCAGGAAAAAGAGAAAAAACGTATATATTTGGCACCGACTTTAATACACCAGATGGCACAGGTGTCAGGGACTACATTCACGTAATGGACCTAGCTCAAGCTCACTTGGACGCTTTGGACTTCTTATTTAAAAACAAAAAAAGTGAAGTGTTTAATTGCGGCTACGGACACGGCTTTTCTGTAAGAGAAGTGGTAAATGCTGTAAAAGAAGTTACTGGTGTTAATTATGCAGTGGAAGAGGCCCCAAGAAGAGCTGGTGACCCTGCAGAGCTGGTAAGTATTGCTGACAAAATTAAAGAAACTATTGGCTGGAGGCCAAAGTATGACGATTTGGCATTCATAATTAAAACAGCTTATGAGTGGGAAAAGGGAGAAACCCTTTCCAGTTGGATTAAAAAGAAGTAAGTAGATTGCATGACTGATAAAAAGATTCAAAAGCAAGCAGTAGTAGTTCACTCTGGTGGTATGGATTCAAGCATTTGCTTGGCACTGGCCGTTGAAAAGCATGGTGCCGAGAATGTCTTGAGCATGACTTTCACTTATGGGCAAAGACACACAGAGGAAATAAAGCAGGCACAGAAAATCTGCAGTGATTGGGGTGTGGATCAAATTATTGTAAATCTTGATTGTCTTCAACAAATTACAGAATCTTCCTTGATCGGCCATTCTCTAGAAATTCAACACAAAGAGGGAGAGGTTCCCAACACAATGGTCGTTGGAAGGAATGGTCTTATGGCCAGAGTTGCAAGTATCCACGCCGACTTCCTAGGAGCAAACTCTATCTACATGGGTGTGATTGAGCTTGAGGAGGCAAACTCTGGATACAGAGATTGTTCACGCAAATATATGGATATTGTTCAGGCCGCATTAAGATTGGACTTCGCAAACCCCGGGTTTGAGATAAAGACTCCGCTTGTTTTTATGTCTAAAAAGCAAACTTTGGATGCCGCTTATCAGATGGGAAAACTCGAGTACTTACTTGAAAATACAATCAGCTGTTATGAAGGACAAAAAGGCTATGGTTGCGGTGAGTGCCCTGCATGTGAACTTAGAAATGAAGGAATTCAGGATTTCTTAGACCAAAATTCGGATATTCAGTTCTCATATAAAAACAAATATCGTTTATCCAATTGATAATGCTTCAATTTACTTAACTTTTCGCTCAATTTAACTCTCATCCTTGTCGATAAGAAACTGCAAACAAGGATACTAAATGACCAAGTTCTTAAATTTTACGTTGCTGATCGCACTGTTCGCAAACAATATGTCGTGGGCGATGACCCCGCAGGCCGTGAAGAAGGGTGTTACTAATCCTAAGAGTTACCTTGAATCTAAAGGTAAGTTGTCTCCGTGCGAAATAAATTTCGTGAAATTGTTAAATGGCCGCATTCCTGCAGAAACTATGGGCTATGAAAAAACAAGTCTGTGGGATGAAGAGTTTTTAGAGAAAAACTACCTTGATGCTCTGGAGGAATCTGGAGAGTTTGGAACTCCCGAGGCCAGAGTTAAATTTTTAGAAACACTATCTAACTTTGTCTCCAGAGATCCTGTTTATGTAAATAATCTCTCTAAGCTTGCAAATTTAATGAAAGACTCCGAACTTGTCTCAGCCAGAGATCTAAGAAGAATCTTTGTTCAAAAAGAGTTTGAAAACGCAAGGTTCACATATTCAACTGTTAGAAAGATGTTGGTAGGCAGCGTAAACATTGACCCTAAAAAGGCTAAACTAATAGAGAAGCTGATTAAAGAAAGTGAGCTAGGCCCAAGATTGGCAAAAGATTATGAGCAAGTTCTGAGAATTTCAGGTCTAAGTGCTGATGATCTACAGCTTGCTATTGATAGCGGTCTTTACCTTAGAAATAATAAAAAGGCATTTGATACCTTTAGGCTATATGTAGAATACCTTGAAAAGTATGCTGGAAAGAAATCACATACTTTAAAAATGAAATCTGCAATGAAGAACATCAATGGAATTTACGCAAAGTATAGTCCAAAGTGGTATAATGTAGAGTCGTGGTTCAAGCCTCATAAGGCATTTCTAAAGAGTACACCAGCAAATTTAAGCCGAGAAGAAAGTATTAGAAACATCCTGGCAAATTCTGAAATTCCAAGCTTTTTGAAAGCTGAATACAAAAGAGTACTAACTAAATCGAGATTAACTCATGAGCAACTTGAGATTGCTCTTAAACATGGAATGAAACTAAAAAGGGATCAAGAGTCATTTGAGCGTTTTACCGAGTTTTTAGTTTATCTTGATTATTTGCCAAATTACAAAGTTGCCGATGCTCTTAAGAATATAGAACAGATCTATAAGTATCCTTCCAATAAAAGATTCTTTGTACCTAATGAGGCATTGCCTCCACATAAACAATTCATTGTTCAAAGAAGAAAAGTTAAGGACATGGAAGAGCGACGCTATTCGGCGATCACCCGAGACTTTCAAATGCAGGAAAAAGAGAGACTCATGAAGGAGTTTGATGAAATCATTGACCTTCAAAGAAGAGGTCTTCCATACGATCAAGATAAAATAACTCGTATAAAGATGGAAGTGGAACGAACAAAGCTATCACCTGCTCTTGTAGAGAGGGCCAGGACACAAGCACTTGCAGAGGCCAGCATATTCAGAAAACTTCTAAATGGCTGTAATGGTGGCGGAAGTGCTCAGCTAGAGTCTGCCAAAAAGAAGTTTAAGCGATTTAAGTGGGCCTTAAGTTTTACAGGAACTCCATTCTTCTATTTAACCAAGAACTGGGACAAAAAAGACGAGGATCAGTATTTCTGGGAAAAACTTGGTCAAGAAATGGCAATGGGATTCTTATTCACTTATGCTTCCAATTTAATCGTAACGAATACCGACAAAGGATTTTGGGCCAAATATCTTGATGGTTATATCAAGTTTGGAGCAATTGATGTTGTTAGTGCCGGCTCTTATGACATGCTTTTTGGCACAAAAGGCTATGGGAGATATTTCCAACAAATCTATCAAGATGGCCCATTGAGACCTAGTGTGATTGAGGAGGAGCTTGAGCAGCTTAAGAAAAGCCCAACCTTTGATCAGGATGTTAAGGAACTTTTGGGATTTCTAGATGAGAAGAGTAAGCTTGCAAACACTAAAAATCTTCTAGATAGATATTTTAACCTTTCTACTTACTCCAGTTTGGATGATGAGTTCAAGATAACTCAGGAAGATCTTGAAACTGAAGAGGGAAGAGAGGTTATGCTTGAGCTTCTGGCCGAAAGAATGTATCTGGCAAATATGGGCGAGTTGCCTTTATTGCAAACTGGAAACAAGGGTGCAGATCGCTGGGCATTTTACCGTGCTAGAAATGTTCTTTTCGACATCAAGGCCATGGCCTTGAATATTGCAATGTTTGAAATCATGTGTCGTGAGCCACTTGGAAAAGTTGGCTCTTGGGGACTTGTCCTTGGACTGCTTGTCGGAGACTGGGTAGTCACGGGAGACTGGACTTATGGAATGAGAAGAGAAGCAATTAACCAGTAATTTTTACAAAAACTCCTTGTTATCTCCATGTGAGTGATAGAGCTTGCTATACTTTTTCTGATGGAAAAGATTGCAATGTCTATACTCTCACTTTTATACTTCAGCACCAAAATCACCTTGGTCGTTTGGTTTGTAACCAAAACTTTAAGCGTTTTCTCTGTTTAGTCTGTAATTCTTACATGGTTCTAGGCCTCACCCTTTCATTTCCTCCTCGCACTAGATAGCGTTTGCTCAAGAAAAGGGGAGTCATGAAACTTATAATATTATTTTTCGCATTGATTAATTATTCCTATTCCATGGATTTTGATGTCGAGGACGCTGAAATTGTGCAGATTCCGAAATACCTTCTTTTTGAAGAAGGCAGGACTAAAAGCTTTCCAAGTGTTACACCAAGTGCTTATGACCCGATTAATAAAAGATACTACGATAAAGTTATTGTTGGGAAGGCCAATAAAGCAAGCTTTCTACAAGACTATGACTATTACAGATACGTCACTGTTTACAATGTAATAAGTGAGGAGGAACAGGTTGCTTACCTTCCTTACTTTGAAGAATCTTGCCATGACTCCTCATTTTTTATGGCCCAATGGGGTGAGAGCAGAAGCATGAAGGTATCTCTTACCTCTACTGTGTCTGCTGAGGCCTTAGGTATTGGCGGAAGTCTTGCTATGAGTATCGAGGCCGGGGTAACTTTTTCAACATCTAGAAGAGTGCAAGCAACATTGGGGCTTCACGCTAAACATTTTCCATACAAGCTATCTGATCGTTATGTGGGGATTACTTATATTCAGGTGTATACAGAAGATGAGAACCAGTTTGGCTATGTAACAAAACCTGGCGGAATGGATAGATTTAAAGAATACCCATATCCATTTGAACTCAATAATCAAAATGTTGGCTTTGCGGTTAAGAGAGAGATTGTCAAAACATGTGACAACTATGATCCCTCCTCTGACAGAGTTGAAGAGGGCGCTCTCTACATTAGATAAAATCTATTCTAAGAGCGCTTGAAAGTCTTCCATGCTTAGCTTGCCATTGAAAAAGGACTCTTCATCTGATGCCATGAGATCTTTAAAGAGCTCCTTTTTGCTGTTTTGTAGGACAAGTACTTTTTCTTCCACAGAGTCTTTTATAATTGGCCTATAAACAGTAAGTTTATTTTCTTGTCCAATACGATAGGCCCTGTCAATTGCTTGGTTTTCAACGGCCGGATTCCACCAAGGATCCATTAAGAAAATGTAGCTGGCGGCAGTTAGGTTAAGCCCCACACCACCGGCCTTAAGGGATATCAGAAATACCTGGGCATCACCATCTTGAAACCTTTCAACTTCGGCCTGTCTCTTTTTTAGAGTTTGAGAGCCATCGATTCTAGCATGTATGTAGCTTCTTTCTCTGACCTTATTTTGAATAATGTCCAAGTAAGTTGTGAACTGGCTAAACACTAAAACTTTGTGCCCTTCTTCTAGAAGAACCTCTAGGTTTTCCATTAAAAAGTCTACTTTTGAACTTCGAAGGGCCTGTGTTTTTTGCCACAAACATAGTTGCCTAAGCTGTAGAAGGCTTTTTAGAATCTCACTATATTTTCTGCCTTTTTGAGCGACTTCCATTCTCTTTTTGATATTAACCAAAGTGGAGAGATAGTGCTCTCTCTCTTCGTCTGTGAAGTTTAGGTATACATGATTTTCTTCTTTTTCCGGCAACTCTGTTAAGACCTGTTCTTTGGTTCTTCTAAGAATAAAAGGCCTTACAGTTTGCCTGGCGAGAAGACGGCTTTTCTTATTAGAACTTGATCTAAAAAAGCTCATCTCTCCCCATATACCAGGGATACTCAAGTCCATTATGTTGTAAAACTCTGAAAGATCATTTTCAACAGGCGTACCTGTAAGACAAATTCTGAAGTTTGCCTTTAGGGTTCTGGCGGCAGTCGCTCCCTGAGAGCGAATGTTTTTCAAGTGCTGTACTTCGTCCATAATAAGGACATCAAACTTCATATCTGCAAAAGTAGAGTAGGCCTCTTTTTTCATGACGCCATAACTTGTAAGTATTATTTTAGTATCTTCTTTTGGTTTTTCCCTGTCTGTCCCATAGTAACAATGAACATCCATATTGGAGAACTTCGCAATTTCATTTTGCCAGTTGATTAAGATTGAAACGGGGCAAACTACAAGAATTTTATCAACTTGATCGACTATGCTTTGAAGAAACATGATTGTTTGAAGAGTCTTACCTAGGCCCATGTCATCGGCAAGGCAGGCCCCAAATTTGTTTTCATAAAGAAAGCGCATCCAATTGTAGCCTGTGGCCTGGTAAGGTCGTGCTATGTCTTTCAGGTTCTCAGGAAGGGGATAATCAGGCATCTCGTCCATATTTAAAAGACGCTCGCAAATTTGTTCTTCTTCCTGAGTCAGTGCTCCTTCTATTCCGTGTTTTTTAAGCTCAAAAAGCTCGAATATTCTAGATCTATTTAAAGTAAGGGAGAATTTATTCATCCCCTGATCGCTACTCGCTTGATCGCCTGCGGCCTCATGCTTGGTGTATTTTTTCATGAACTTTAAAAGTTCTTTCTCTTTTTTGTCTAAGAGAACAAGTCCTTGTTCGGTTACCAAGAAGTCGTCATTGAACTGCGCGTTTTTTATGACCTCTAGATCTTGATTATTTAAAACCAGGTTTACTTCAAACCAATCCAAGTTTGATTGTTTCCTTTCAAACTTAATATTGGAGGTCCAAGTCTTTATTTCATTTTGATTATAGAAAATTGAAACTCCGTAGGGACTTAGGTCTTTATGAAACTTTGATATTCCCCCTAAGAGTTGATTCTTAGGCATTTGAAACTGAACTTTTTTTGCTTCGCCTAGGAAGCTTGAAAATCTAACAGAGTTTGAGCTAAAGGATTCAAAGAAGCTTGTAAATATGGCCATAAACTTCTTTGTGCTAAGTCTATAGAGACTATCTGCAGAATCATTTGCAAAAAGAATATCTCCCTCAGAACTTGCAAACTCCATGTCATCGAGAACTTTCTGTCTCTTAGAGCATGAGTAAAGGGACTTCTTATAGTTTTGATTCTCAAACTTAATAGAGAGCATTAACTCGTCAATAAACTCATAGGTGTCGTTTTTTGATCTGAAGCCGTCTAAGTGACCATTCTCACTTGTCATGAGTTTAAATATTGGTGGAGGTGTGACAAGTCTGTCTTTTTTATCAAAGAACTCAATCTCAAAGTCTAGAAAGGACCTTCTTTGAGACTTATGAATTAAACATCTAAAATTGATATCTTGGAACTCAATTTCATTCCATGGACGATTCCTTATTAAAATTTGTAGAGCTTCATCCTCCAAGAATGGACTTAGAATCTTTAGATAGTCATTTAAGGGTCTTAGGAGTCCTTCACGTTGGATGTTCTTAATTAAATCTTTTGCGTTAGGCCAAGTGTTAAAGGCTTCCCCTGATTCCCAGTCAAAGAGATACAAGGATTCAAAAACGCTTATCTTCTTTTTTACGTTGCCTTCTGAATCCTCGATTGAGAAAACTGGACAGAATTTTCCTTCAATATTAGGGAAATTTGCGTATTCATCAAGTCCGCCAGCTGGAACTAGATCTAGCCTAAGCTTGCCTTTGAGAGTCTTTGCCAGTGGGAAGTGAACAACTTTTCTATTGGTTAATAAATATTGAAGAGAGGAGTAAGTTGAATTGGGTCTTGCACCTTCCAACTTATTTGCATTTGGTATGATCCTTCCATAGTGTGGGGCATGAACGCCTTGACCGGATGCTGAGAGTTCCGGCCTAAGAGGTCCGCTGTCGGACTCACCAAGCTCTTTTTTTAGTGCCTCATTTAAGTGAAACTTATAAAAGAGTGCGGCCGTGTGTGAGCAATGTCCTTCTTCACTCCACTGTGCACAATCACAGGTTGATGAGACCGAACCTGCTTCTTTTTTATAGCTTACTTTACTTCGTCTTTGTTCACCGTCATTAACGATGCCGCTAATAATAAAGTAGCGATCAATATTACCCTTTTGAAATGAAATGTTTATACGGGCCGTTTCAAGGACTCTCTTTGCCTGCATAACTGTTTGAGCTGAAAAAAATGGACCGCCGGCCTCTATGATATTTTGTGGAATTAACTGATTGTAATTCATTTTCTGAGTAAACCTTTATTATTGTTCAAAGGGGCATTATACATTAAAAGCTTGGCCGCTTCCACCACAGATTGGGTTAATATTTTGTCTGATTGGAAGGCCCGCCTTTAAAAGCTTAACCCACCAAAAAGGGTGATGTATCGATCAGCATGGTTTTTGAATTGAATGTATTTCATGTCTGCTCCTGTGAGTACATCTTGACCAAAAATTTTAAATCTAAAATGCTGCTTTAAAAATACACCGTATTCGATTAGATCTTGATTAATTAAGTCAAGTGGTGGCAAAAGACCAACCTCACTTCTTGAGGTGAAAGATTCAAATTCGACTCTTTTGGCCAATCCTGCGTAGGGAACGATTGAGCTCACAAATTTGAATACATCTTTTTCGATATTTTGAATGTACCAAGGCTCTGAAAAACCTGCCGTGTAGTTTAGGCCCTCAAGCCATTTATCTTCATAGCTGAGGTTTTTTTCAAAAAGATAGTTATTGTCCACATCTCTGTTTTTAACTTCAGGGAAGTACTCAAGCTGGGCATAGAAGTTAATGTATGCGTTATTGCTCAGTCGCATTTCTAGATCAAGTGCTCCTCCATAAGTACTTAAGATATCCACAGTTACATTTGAAACATCACTTTCTGAGTACCTCACACTTTGAGCACCCAGGACACTGACTTTAGTTTCTACTATTTTGCTTTCTTTCTTTTTTGGTTTCTCTCTCTTTTCTCCACCGGCCAGCTTTAAAAGAGCAAGTCTTTGTGGTGTCGAGTTTATATAAACTTTCGGTTTAACCCGTCCATTTAACTCTTTAGCATAATTGAACCCTTGTGCTCTTTTGAGCTCTGGAATCATATAGATACTTTTAATGCTGTTGTCTTTCTCCACTTCATCTTCCATATGGTTGATGTCATAAACCTCTTGCATAATTCCATCAGGCTCCCAGAGAGGAGTTAAATAAATAGAGTAGATCATTGAGCTTAATAGCTGATCTTCCTCTAAAAAAATGAAGTTTTCGTATGGATCTTTTTGTTCTGACTGGCAGTTAAGGTTGCCTTTGTTTTGGAGGGTTTTTAATTTTTCGTCCCCACTTTTAATGAAGTACTTGTAAGTGACAAGTTTGTCCTTTGTAACAAGAAAGTTGCAAAACTTGCTGGAAGTGTGTGGGGAAGGTATCCAAATCTTTTCGCCTGGGGTGTACTGATCAAGACCTTTGATAGAGGTGTTGTTTAGCTTTGCAATTCTGTTTAAAAGTCCATCCTGTCCCCATATTGGTGCCAAGTAGATTGAATATACCTGTGAGCTTAAAGAGTTTCTTCGCTCTTTTAAAAGGTAGAATTCTTTTTCATTGGTTTGCGCGATCGCCGAAAAAGAAAAAAGAAAAGTTAATAATCTTGCTATCCTTAACAATGTATCGTCTATCCTTGACTCAAATTGCTCATTACATTTGTCATTATATTTTACCCTGAATTCTAATCTAGTACAGTGTTAATTACTCAAGTGTTTGATATCATTAGTCTTGTAAGGAAATCTTAATCAATGATTGCCACTCTATGCCCAAATGGGCCCTCTAGGCGGCTTTATTAAAGAATCTTTAAAGACTGGCAAAATTAATTGTCACTTATCAAATGTTAAGTGAGTAGGAATAATTTTCCGCCAGTGAAGAGGTCTTAATTTATTAAGATCTAAGTGTTTGAATTTAAATAGTTTTTTAATAAGTGTTAAAAGATTCCTTATAAAGTCCATATATTAAAGCATTTTGCATCCGATAATTAAGTTGAGGATTTAATTATTAGGGAAGCTACATGATTAAAATTATTCACATTTACTTTCTAATGCTTTTCTTTGCGGCATGCGGAGGAGGCGGTGGCGCAGGGGATGGAGCTACTGGTCTTGGCGTCGAGACGCAAGAGTATAGAGACAGCCTTGGCTGTTATGTGGAAATTAATCAGGGTTCAACTGATATTAACTCGGTCTTAACAAGCGAGTGTGTAAACTTCTTTGGTGTGGCGGCCCGTGCTGATGGAAAAACTTGGTCTCTGTCTTCTGACAATAATTGTGCATTTATATCTATTGATGGAAGCAAGGTAGTCTCAGGAAGTCCCAATGATGATCAGGTTGGTACTTGTGAAATGGTATTTGATAAAACTCCTGGCACTGAACAAGTTTCAGCTGAAATAACTATTATAAACGTAACTCCAACTTTATCTGTAAGTGATGTATCCATAACTGAAGATGATCCAATGGCCGTGATCATAAACGATGCTCAAGTACAATCCAATGAAGAAGCTTTTGGAGTTTACTCCTTAGATAATGCTTCAACCACTGGAACAAAGTGTTCAGACAATGGCACTCTTTCTATTGATTCCACAACCGGAGCTGTTAGTTATCAGCCTACAGTAAACTACAGTGGTGTCTGTAATGTAAGAATTGTTTTCGATGACGAAAACGATGAGAATAATACTGTTTATGACGAAGTCGCAGTGACTGTCGTTTCAACAAACGATACGCCATCTATAACGGGAGATTGCTCCAGTGCAACAGTCGCACAAAATTCAGCATACGCTTGCTCTGATTTGGGAATAAGTGACTCCGATGGTGAGGACACCCATACATGGTCTCTTGCTTCTTCAAATGATTGTGCATGGGCCGTTGTGAACTCTTCTACTGGAGTCGTTTCTGGAACACCCAATGACGATCAAGTTGGAACGTGCACATTGGGAATTAAAGTAAACGACGGCCAAGTTGATTCTGGCGACTATACAAAGGCAATTACGATAACAAATGTTACACCGATCATCAGCCCGATAACAACTATCCAGTCTATTACAGAGGATGACCCCGCAACAGTTGTTATTCTTGGTGGAGATGTAATCTCAGATGAAGAAGGTTATGGTGTTTACTCTCTAGATAATACAAATGTTACTGGAACTAAATGTAGTGATAATGGAACTGTTTCTATTGACTCAAGCACTGGTGCTGTAACATATACGCCAGCAGCTGATTTTGATGCTACCTGTAATGTAAGAGTGGTGTTTGACGATCAAAACCCATCTGGAAACACTGAGTTTGAAGAAGCAACTATTTCTGTTACAGGAGTAAACGACGCTCCAAACATTTCAACATCATGTTCAACTTCAATTAATGAGCTTGCAGCATATTCGTGTACAGGTGGAGCTACAGATCCTGAGGGTGATACTTTCACTTGGTCATTTGGAACAGGCCATGACTGTACGTGGATGTCTATCAACTCTTCCACTGGGAATGTCACCGGCACCCCAGCAAGATCAGATGTCGGAACTTGTACTCTAGTAGTTAGAGCGGATGACTCGATGGATTTTAACGAGGAAAGTTTCAGTATCACCGTTAATAATGTTCAACCGGCCTTCACTATCTCCAACACGACCTTGAATGAGGATGTGGGAGCAACTGTAGTTGCAAATGATGCTGCTGTTGAATCTCAAGATGAAGGTTTTGGAACCTATTCAATAATTTCTGCCACAGGCACTGACTGCCAAGACCACGGCACAGTCTCTATAAATGCGACTACTGGAGAAGTAACATTTGCTCCAGATACGAATTACGATCAGAATTGTAATATCAATGTTCAATTTGACGATGGTCAGGCCTCAGACAACTTAGGTACTGATCAGTTTACTGTTACTATGAACCCGAGCCCTGACAATGCAACAGTTAGTCTACCTGCTGGATGTGACAGTGATATCAACGAAGATGTAACTTATACCTGCACACCAACCTTAAATGATCCTGACACTGGAGATACTCATACATGGTCAATTGACGCCAACACATGCGCATTTATTCCTTCAGTCGCAGCTTCTACCGGAGTCATGACGGGAACGCCTCATGACGACCAAGTTGGATCGTGCTCTTTTACAATTAAGGCCACTGGTGATCAAGATGGTTTAGTGACATCCACTTTGACTGCAACATTTAATATTAATAACGTTCAGCCTGTAATTAGCGGTAACGCGACTGAGCAAATTTACATGCACCATTCTACTGCTGCACCCGCTTATGCAAGTGTGGTTCAAAATACAGCAAGCACATTTGACCTCGGAAGCACTGATGAAACCCATGGTTTGTATGCATCAGCAACACCATCTTCCGGAACGGCCTGTTCAACAGTCGCTGATACTTATTCTGTGGATGTTAATACAGGTGTTGTAACCTTTCTTCCAAACGATAAGTATGTTGGGTCTTGTACTATTGCAGTAGATTTTGATGACCAAAACACAGTTAATAATACTGCAGCAACTTTTGAATTTACTGTGGATGTTGTGGACGAAGTTCCACCTGTAGTTTCATATATTGACTCACCGACTGCGGATGGAACCTATTACTTAGGCCAGACTGTGGATATCACCGTTAAATTTGATGAGGCCCTAACTCTTAATACCACTGGTGGAACTCCAAGGCTCTTCCTGGAGACAGGTGCAATTGATAGACAAGTGAACTTCACTGGTCAGGGAACTGGTGGTTTAGAAGATGAATTGTACTTCCAATACACGGTTCAAAAAGACGATATGACTCCTGATTTGTCTATTCACTCAACGGTAAGTTATTTGGATTTGGCAGGTGCTATTGTTGAAGATAATTATGGAAACTCTACTGTAAATTATGCTGTTCCAAAGCCAGCAGATGCAACAGGTAACTCTCTTCAAGAAAGAAAGGCCTTAAATATTGATGGCTCTATAGCAGAGGCCGAGCCAACTGGACTTCCAGACCTTGTTTCCCCACTTGTTGAATTGGATATTACCGTTGGTGGTAGTGGAGTAACTGAATACCAGTATAAGGTAGTTGACGCTCAAACTGGCACAGTTTGCTCGGATGGCACTGGGTACTCAGCAAACGTAAACGCTGCAACGAATATTACAGATTCAATTGTCTCATACCCACTTGGTTCCCAGATTAGACTTTGTGTTGTTGGTGTCACCTCTTCAGGCGTAGTGGCTCCATACGAAGACGCATTTGAATACGTTTGGGTAAAAGACGCTAAGTCTGTTCAAAAAATGGATTTTTCTAATGTTGCCGGACTACCTAACTGGCAAGATTCGGAAGTGGATCCTGACAACCCGAACATCATTTATGCAAGAAACCTTGTTGGTGTGATCTTTAAATCTGAAGACTATGGAGCTACATGGGACAAGCAATGTAAGGCACCTCAGATTTATGCAACTTCCATGGAAGTTTCTCCAGGCCCGGACAGGACACCGTATATCTTTCAAGAAAATACAATTTATAAGATTGTAGATAATGATGGTGGTCCTTGTGAAGACTTGCTAAATGGCACAGGACTAGAAGTTTACACTAGGTATAAATATAAGAACGTTAGATTTGCCATAAATGGTGACATGTATCTTCTTAATAGAAACTCGTCTGGCAATATGGAAATTCACAGAAGTTTCGACCAAGGTGCAAACTGGAGTCTTTACACTACTGTGACTCCAAATGTTCACCAAAATGATTTCTTATCATTCTCTTTGAACCCATATAATGTGAATGAGTTCTTTATAGGCTCGTATCGGGACACTGCTCTAAATTATAACAGGATTTATATCACTACCGATGGAGGAGCCACCTACGCTAACAGGGCCCCTTTCCACAATCTAGTGTTTCAACGTTTTGATTGGCACCCAACTATTCCTGGAATGGTCTATTTAACTCAATTGCCAATCTCCCAAAAGTCTAGTGACAGCGGAGCGACTTGGGAAAATGGTGGGGAAGACGACACTCCTGACCTTGAGGATGAAAATAGGCTTGTTCGTTGGGATATAGACAAAGTTACAGGCCATGCTTACAGAATTTGGGAGTCTGGATCAGACACTCTTCTTCAGAAGGCCACCGACATAACTTCGGCCGGAACAGTAACATGGAGTACTATTAAAACATTTACAGGTTTGACTGGGTCTGTGGATAACGGAAGAAGTGTTTCAGTTTCTGGTAACAGCACAACTCCAAGCCAGCCTACCATTGCTGTAAATATCGAAAACAGATTTTGGATTTCAACTGATGGGGGCACAACATTTACTCAAAAATACGCGATAGAAGAGCTAGAACTAACAACAATCGCAGGTGCTGGTGATCATGCAATCTTTGGCGCCACTTTAGACTGGGCGGTTGTGAAAACTGTCGATAACGGGGAAACCTGGACCTACCAGGCGTACGATTACAACCATTGCCTTGGGAAACCTCCACGTCTGGCGGTCAATCAACTTGATACTGATAACATCTTGATGTGGACTGAAAACTACGGCGACATTGATTGTGATAATTTTAATTACTCAATAGATGGATTTGATTCCTATGTCGAAAGAAATGACTTCTCAATGGTCGCTCCTAAGCTTGCAGTTTCAATGTCTGTTCACAACCCTAAGCAGTACTATCTGTCAGGGCAGCCTGAAAATGCCACATTTAAAATTCACAAAACTGATAATTCAGCTTTTGAGTCTACAGTTTCCTATGTTTTTAGCAATTTTAACGACCCAATGCCGGACAGTTATATACACCCACACAATGATGAAATTATTTGGATTGCAGATAATACTTTATCCGGAGCATTATATGAATTTGGAAACTCCGAGCGTATAGATATAACATCTAGAACAGGGCTAAGTTCCATCGCTGCCATTGATGTTTACACCGGGGATAAGGGGCAATACTACTTAAGAGTGATGGACAGAACTGGATTAATGAAAGTTTCTGCAGATAATGGAGCCACGTTTGTTACCGAAGGGACAACTACGGCACCTCTTACATCTTGTAATAAGAGATTTCTTTATCATCACCCTAATGACCGAAACCTAGTTGTTACGGCGTGTCTGAAAGAGAACACTTTTGCCCTTTCCAAGGACAAAGGCAATACTTGGGATGAGACGGACTTAGTTTCTGACTACAGCCTAAATTGTAATATTACCGGTCTGGCTATTAGTTCATCTAAAGTCTTCCTAGGCTGTTCCGCTGGACAGACCATGGCACTGAACTACTCATTTGTAGGCCTAAAGAACGATATTGCAGACTCAATACTAACAGTTGCTGAAGCAGGTAATGCAAATGATTTGGTAGAGCACTTTTTCCCAGGCCAATATTCTACAATTGAATACAAAGTAATACCTGCTGGGGATACTTGTGATGGCACTGTAACAGGCTTTTCTATAACAGTTCCTAAGTCTAATGATCCTGCGTTTGTCTCCAGAGGCGAGTACAAGGTATGTGTGCAGCAGACTGATGCCGCTGGCACAACTTATAGTGTGTCATCTACTATCTTTTATGACGCCACAACTCCGACTTTTGCCAGTATTGACCTTGTCAATGATGTCGCGGATGGAGAACTAACTTATACTGAGCTTTTCTACAACAACTATCTAGTCGGAAATTTGAACTCTTCAAACCACGACTATGTGATGTACGCGGTGGTTGAAAGCACTGAAACATGTGATGTGTCCCAAGATTATAAATACGAAATACCGAGATCAAACAATCCGATGTTTAAAAGTGCCACAAACTATAAAGTGTGTGTGGAACTCAGAACTAGAGGTGGATTAACAGCTTACGGGTCCAGTTCCAATATCTCCTATGTTCCGACCCAGGTTTTTGCAAATCTAAGTGGTTTGCCAGAAGCGTACGTTTCCACAGACACCAGCCTGAATGTAACTGTAAATGGAACAGGTGTTACACAATATAAGTATAAGGTAGATAACACTAATAGCTGTGAGAGCGAAAGTGGGTATAGTGCCGCGATACCTGTTGGAACCAATATCACCGATAGTCTTTCCGGCTTTTCAAACGGCGATAACTTGTACTTGTGTGTACTTGGTGGCGATAGCTCTGGTTACTTCCAAGCTCCAAATAGAGCAACATTTCATAAATGGGTATATTCAACCAATTATAGAATTGACCCCATTGATTTTAGTTCCATTGCAAATATACCTAAATGGAGACAGGTCAAGGTGCATCCAAACAACGAGAACCTTGTTTACGCATTTAATACAATGGGTGAGGTTTATAAATCTGAAAACCAAGGGGCTACTTGGAAGCTGCAATGTATGATCAGAGAGCATCGTTGGGAATTGCACATGAAGGTATCTCCCGCTGACGATGGAACTGCCTATATTACTTATAATAATGGTGCTGGTTTTGGAAGAGTCCAAAACCTATATCGAGTTGACTCCAAGGGTGGGCTTGGTTGTACCGATCTTCTTGCCGGGTTTAGGGGAGAAACGGGATCCACTTTTCTTCACTCTGGTATTACGGTTGCTCCTAATGGAGACCTCTGGATGGTGGAAGATCAGTACAACTCAATGGTCATCAGAAAGTCTAGTGACTATGGTAGAACATGGTTGTTCGTCTCCCAGATGCAGAACTCAGGTCGAAGCGGGCAATTGTACTTCAACCCTCATGATCCTAACATGGTGCTTTTAAATTCAAGAACGGTTAACGCTGGAACGGGTGGAGCTGGTGGTAGAGGTTTATTCAGATCTCTTGATGGCGGTAAGACATGGACATTAATGAGCTCTCTTAGTGCATTCTTTAATCCACAGCAGATATTTTTTGATCCCGTAATATCCGGACGAGTTTATGCAAATAATCAATACCTTTCAACAGACAATGGTTCGTCTTGGAGTGTTGATGCTGGCCTTAACGATGCTAATCGTTGGTGGTTGGATTCTTCTGGTAAAGGCTACCGTCTAAGTGAGAGTGGATCAGATACAGTTCTTTTAAGAGCGAATGGGATGAGTGATCCAATTACTTTCTCAACGTTATACACCTTTTCTGGCCTGCAAAGCGATAGCCAAAGATGGGATGTCTCTGGAACAGGCGATACTATCGCTGTGGTGGTAGGCGACAGACTTCATATCTCTACAGACTCTGGTGTATCGTTCAATGAAATTGTGTGGCCAGGCAAACATTTGCATCTTACTGGCTTGAGTTCCTCCGATGGTCAAAAGCTATATGGAGCCGCTAGGTCTTGGGTGATTGTTGGCTCAAATGATAGTGGCAATACTTGGGATTTTAAGCACAGCCAATTTAGTGAAAGATGCGATAAAGATGCGCGAGTATATGCACACCACTTAGATCCTGACGCAGCTTGGGTGTTTTCTAAGCATTGCGAAGTTAAGGCCGTAACTACGCTTGATGGATTTAATACCGTTAACTCCTTTAGCACTAATGAGACCTACAGATTCAGTAATGGATTGCATGTTGCTAGCGCGAATTTTTTAAACAGTTACACATGGTATAAGCACGACGGTGTTCGCAAGTTCTATAGAACTTCAGATGGATTTTCTTCTACCACTCAGGGGTACCCGCTTCCAAACTTTGATGCGACTCATGGATTTATGGGTTTTTCTCATATTTCCAATCCGGACAGATATTTTTTCCGCGATGGTGAGGGGGATCTTCACGTGGCCAGGATTGATGATAACAAAGCGGAAGATGCTCAAATTTTAAACAGACTCACCTTTAGCGACAACGTTAGTGGTATGGCGATAAAGACCGACAAAGATAGAATCAGTCTATCACACATTTTCATTTCCTATGGAGGGCTAATTAATGAGACCAAGGATGATGGTAAAACGTTCTCTTTGGTAGGTCCTTCTAGCACTAGTGGAATTTCCTCTTGCAACAACAGGATCTTATACAGTTATCCGAATAATAATAACTTAATGGTTGCCGCTTGTTATGGTGAACAAAAACTCTCTTGGACCACTGATGGGGCAAATTCTTGGACTGAGATTGACCTCGACGCCAGCTTTGGTATGAGTTGTGGTCTTACGGGTGTTACAATGAATGCTTCTCAAATCTTCTTTGCATGTAATGGCGAAAGAGGTATGAGCTTCTACTACACTCCTGCGGTTCTAATTAACGCTGCGGCAGACAATATCATTCCAGGTTCAGAGCAGACTGGAGATCCTTTGGTTAAAGTAGACTATCCAAGCTACTACTCTGGTATAGAGTACAGCTTGGTTAACGCAGGAGCAGTTTGTAATGCAACTACTCCTGGATTTTCTACCACTGTGCCTAGGGACACAGACCTTGTTTCTGATGGAGACTACAAAGTTTGTGTGAAACTTACTGATGCAAGTGGAACAACATACGAAGAGACTACCGACTTTACTTTTAAAGGCAATGCACCAAGCTTTACAAGCATTGATCTTGTTGCTGACTCTGTGGACGGTGTGCAGCTCATTGATTATAAAGAAGCTTCGAGCACGATTGTTGGAAATCTTGTTGGCTCCAATTACGATAGAGTTTCTTATGCTCTAGTTGAATCCGCCACAATTTGTGGAAACAATATTACTTATCAACCAACAGTTCCGACTACAAACTCTGAGTTCTTTGGAGACGCTGGTTCATACAAAGTGTGTGTTGCTCTTTCAGATGGGGTAAACACGCCAGCTTATGGATCAAGTTCAACGTTCACTTTCTCTAAGGGACAAGTGATTGCAAAACTTTCAGATACTCCTAAGAAAGTATCTTCTCAAACTGTTTTAAATATTACTGTTGGTGGAACAAATGTTGACGCCTACACTTATAAAATAGGAGCGGCTCCACTTGATTGTTCAATTTCGACTGGATATTCAGCGGAAACTTCAATTGCAACTCCTATTACAGATGACATCTCTGCAATTCCAAACGGCAATGTGAAGGTCTGTGTAAGAGGTGTTGATAATTCTAACTTTGAAGATCAGCTTTTAACAAGGGCCACATCTTACACTTGGCAAAAAGACAGCTTTGACTTTGGGCACATGAGCTTTGGTGAAAACACTTACGCTCAAAACTGGTTTGATGTAGAAGTTGCGAAGTGGGCTTCTGAGCCACACATCTATGCAAGAGATCTTGCTGGTAGAATCTACCTAAGCACTGATAGAGGAGCTAGTTTTGATCTTCAATGTAAAATTGGTCATGATGCTAATTCTAGAATGCTAATATCTCCAGTAAAAGAAGTTGGAGCAATAGTTGCGGCAAACGGCAATGCTTACAGAGTGACAGATCTTGATGGTGAGGATTGTAATCTGATCTCTAGTGGGTTTACCAGTGTGGTATCTACATTCCAGAGGGCTCCAGTTGCGTTCACTCAAGACGGTGGCATTTATATGATGGATGAAATTAGTGCCACTGTAACTGAACTTAAAAAATCTATGGATTTTGGAAAGTCTTGGTCAACGGTTCACACATTCACTGATGTGGGAACAAATCTTACGATCAACGTGGATCCATTCGATGATGAGAACCTATTTGTGGTGTACGAGGGGACGGCCCTAGCTCCTTTTGTAAATGAGTGGATCTATAGTAGAAACGGTGGAGAGACTTGGGATGGCACATCTCGAGGTCCGGGGGTTGTAGAAATTCAGGATCCTCAAATTGACTTTAAGTTTGATCCTGTTATTAAAGGCCGTTTGTATGCTAATAATGGTTTTATATCTACTAACAATCTTTATAACTTCGACGATATGACCGGCAGTTTCCCTTCAGATTTTGGAAGATGGGACATCGACAACACCGGCCAAGGTATTCGCCTTGTTCAAGATGGGGCCGACATTGATGTGGAATTAAGTTCAACATTGATGCCTGCTGGATTTACTCCTACGTATACTATCAGCGGAATCACAGCAGGTGTAACTGATAGAAGTGTGTCGATCTCAGGAGATGGGAATACAATTGCGGTTACATTAAATAACCAAATGTTCATCTCGCTAGATGGTGGGGCATTTAATGAAGTGTTTACTCCAATGCCTTATGCAAAACTTACTTCAATTACTAGTGAGGACAACAGCACTGTGTACGCCGCCGATAGAGATTGGAATTTCTTTAGGTCAACTGATTCGGCCCTTAATTGGGACTGGAGATTTGTACACAGCTCAGGTTGTGACGCTAAAGTTAGAGTAAGGACTCCTAAGAGTAATAGCAACTATGTAATTGGTTATGCTGATAGGGATTCAACCACGTGTGGGGCGATAATGACATCAACTGATGGGATGACTACAAATAATCTAACATCAAATGTTTTATGGACTACAAGTCCACTTTCAATTGCCTTTGATTCATCAGACCCTAATAATGTGGCCTTCGTTGCTAATGGAACAGTGAAGACTTCATCAGACTTTATGGCAAGCAATGGCAATACTTCCGTTACCAACATGTCGAACTCTGGACATAGTTACGATGCAATGTTCAGTGCGGCCGACCCTAACTATATTTACAATGTTGCAGGCGGAAACTTAATTGAAATTGATCTTACTGGCGGAACTAAAACAGATATTACTTCTGCTTTAGGCTTTGCTAGCGCTGCAGGCATTGAGGATTTAGGAACAGGTTCAGTGCTTGCAATCTCTTCAACAGGCCAGCTTGATGAATCTCTTGATGATGGTGCAAGCTTTGGAGCTTATGCAACAAATCCAGGACTTGCTTCATGTAACCAAAGGATTCTTAAAACTCTACTAAGTGATGCGGGAAACACTCTTGCGACGGCTTGTTACAATGGAACAACCATTGCCTATACTTCAGATGCTGGAGCGAATTGGAGTGAGATTGATCTTTCTAGCTACTCTCTGACTAACGGCTGTACAATCAGTGACATGGCAATTATCGAAGAGGGTGGTGGAGTCAAGAAAGCTGCGGTTGCTTGTGAGAATGACGAAGCAATTGAAGTAATTCTTCCATAGTCTAAAGCCTCCGATTGGAGGCTTTATTTTTAGTAGAATTAGTTGTCGATGTACGACTTAAGAAGCTTGGCCCTTGATGGGTGGCGAAGCTTTCTTAGGGCCTTGGCCTCAATCTGACGAATACGCTCTCTTGTTACGAAGAAGTCTTGTCCAACTTCCTCAAGAGTGTGATCTGATTTCTCACCAATACCAAAACGCATTCTTAAAACTTTTTCCTCTCTTGGAGTCAAAGTGGAAAGAACCGATCTTGTTTGTTCAGAAAGAGTAACACTCATCACAGCGTCAGCTGGTGAGATGATTTTCTTGTCTTCAATAAAATCACCCAGAGAAGAGTCTTCCTCTTCACCGATTGGGGTTTCAAGGGAAATAGGTTCTTTTGAAATTTTAAATACTTTCTTAACCTTATCAACACTCATTTCCATTCTTTCTGCGATTTCTTCTGGAGTTGGCTCACGTCCAAGCTCTTGTACAAGTTGTCTAGAAGTTCTAGCAAGCTTGTTAATCGTTTCGATCATGTGAACAGGAATACGGATTGTACGGCCTTGATCAGCAATGGCTCTTGTGATTGCTTGTCTAATCCACCAAGTCGCGTATGTGGAGAATTTATAGCCTCTACGGTACTCAAATTTGTCCACGGCCTTCATAAGGCCAATGTTACCTTCTTGAATTAAATCCAAGAATTGAAGACCTCTGTTTGTGTATTTCTTTGAGATGGAAACAACAAGTCTTAGGTTTGCTTCAACCAACTGTGCTTTTGCGTCGTCGGCCTTTTCTTCACCTTTAAGAATAATGTTGTAAACCTTCTCAATATCCTCGTACGCCATGCCGGCATCCATTGAAAGTCTTCTAAGCTTTCTAAGGATATCTTCTTGGTTTCTGATCATCTGCTCTATTTTTCCATCACTTGTGTATAAGTGGCGGGCAAGTTTTCTTTTGTAGGAGTCATCTTCCATTACCTTGTCGTAAAGGTCTCTGTACTGTTGATCGTTCTCTACTTCCAAAAACTTGTAGATTCTTTCCTGTTGCTCATAAAGTTCTCTGAACTGTAAGAAGTATGTCTTTACCGGATCAGTGAATGAGTTGATAACCTTTCTGTTGAAAGTAAGGTCAACGAGCTCGTCCTCTACTAAAGACATCGTCTTAGACTCTTCTCTTGTAAGCTTTCTAAGAGTTCCATCTTCGTTAACAATTTCAGCAAGAAGCTCTTCTACGTGCTCGCAAACACTGTGGATTCTCTGTTTGAAATCTAGAATGTCTTTCTCTGTACTTTCATCATCAAGTCCACGTACAAGGTCTTTAACAAATTCATTCTCGTCATCTGCTGCATTGACTCTGTCTTTCAGTTTTGCAATTTCTTCCAAGGCGTGCTTGGAGTGAAGACATGATAAAACGATCTCTTTTTCACCTTCCTCAATTTCTTTTGCGATTTTTACTTCGCCTTCTCTTGTAAGGAGTGCGACAGAGCCCATTTTTTTCAGGTAAAGTTTTACTGGGTCGGAAGAAGAGGACTTAAGCTCTTTTTCTTCCTGTGCGGAAAGTGCCTCGTCGATTAGCTCGATTTCGGTCATTTCCGATTCTTCTTCGTCAAGATCAACTTTGTTGATAGTGACGTTCATCTCTTCCAATTTTTCTAAAATAAGATCTAGTTCGGCGTAGTCTACAATGCTTGCTGAAATCGCGTCGTTGATTTCCTCTGGTGTTAGAAAGCCCTGATCTTTTCCTTTTAGAAGAAGTTTGGAGAAGTCTTTTGAATTTAAAAAAGCGGATACTACTGACATTAGCTTTTTCCTTTAGGGTTGTTAGCTTTTATACTTTATATCTCTAAGTTGTTTTTCAACTTCTAGAATTTTATTTAGCAATTCAAAACTTTCTTCTTCTGTAGAGCACTGTCTTTGCAAATTGGTAAGCTCGCGCTTTTTCTTTCGAAGCTTTTCAACTTGCGCTCTAGTTTTGAAATCTTTAAGAAGCTTTTCGACTATTTTGGTCTCAAGCTTCAGTTTATTGTGGTTGAAAATTGCCGAGGCGATAACATCGCTAACTGGCCTTGAAAAATTCTCTTCCAACTTTTTTTGTAATAAAATCTCGTAGTCGTTTTCATCTATTTCTAAATAAATTTTTTTCAACCACTGAATTAACCCTTTTACCTCAAAATGGTCTATTAAATCAAGTATTTCAAGGATTTGTTCATTTTGAACACACTCTGGATGAGTGAGTATCCTTTCTAAAAAGACCTTTTCTGCCTTAGTTAGTTCTTGTGGTGCGTCACTTGGAGGCACCGGTTCTGAGAATACTTTTTCTTCAGGTAACTGGCGACTAAATTGTTGTTCAGGTACAGGTTTTGCTCTTTTGTCGAACTTCTTGTTGCTAAACTTCTGCTTTTTACCTTCAAGGAACTCCTTGTAGGCCTCTATTATATCCTCATTTGATGATTTAAGCCCTAAAGCCTTACTGGCCTCAACTGCCTTCTCCTTTGCCATAAGGCCATCTTTCAATGGAGCAATGAATTCAAAAATTTCATTTAGAATTTCTAGTTTTCTATCCACAGTCTCTGGAATTGGCACAGGAATGGCCTTTTCTATAATATAGTCCAAAAATGGTGCAGAGCTCTCCATCCGATTCAATAGCTCTATGCGGCCAAACTCTTTTAGAAAGTCATCTGGGTCTTTGGCAGGCGAGTAATCGATAAACTTAGGCAGCACACCCATTCCCATAAACATTTCATTAATCCTAGTCATGGCACTGATTCCTGCCGGATCAGAGTCCATCCCCAAATATATGCTCTTAGTCATATTGGTTAGCATTTTTGCCATGTTCTCGCTCAAGGCAGTACCCATAGTGCCGACAGAGTAGTTAAAACCGTATTGGTGCAATGCGACCACATCCATATTTCCCTCAGCAATGAGTACCATCTCTTGTTTTCTGATATGGGACTTTGCAAGGTGGAAACCATAGAGAGTGTTGGCCTTGTCAAATATATAGGACTCACCCGAATTGAGGTATTTGGGTTTTTGGTCTGGAAGTACTGCCCTGCTCGAGAATCCTCTGACATTGCCCTGTTGGTCTGCGATAGGAAACATAACTCTGTCTCGGTAGAAGTCATAATAACCACCGCCGTGCTTGCTAGGCCTAATGATTCCAATGTCTACTGCCACTTTTAAGGCAAATTCCCTGTCTTCTTTTTTAGGAATAGAGTTTAAATAGCTCACTAACATGTTGTTTTTAGTGGCATAACCTATTTCGAAGTCGTTGACTGAGTCCTCATTGAGCTTACGGTTTTTAAGAAACTCCTGGTAGAGTTCAGGATTTCTTTCACTGGCAACTTTTCTGTAGAGTTTGTTTGCGGCCTTTAAAACTCTTATGGCCATGTCAAACTTTGGATCAGAGGCCTTCTTTTTAGTTTCCTCGACTTGAATGCCAATCTTGTCAGCAATCTCTTTAACGGCGTCAATAAACTGGAGCCCATTGTGCTCCATGACAAACTTGATGGCATCTCCACCTGCTCCACAAGCAAAGCACTTATAGATTCTTTTTTGATCACTTACTACGAGGGAGGGCTTGGTATCCCCGTGGAAAGGGCAAAGCCCCTCAAAGTTTGCACCTTTCTTTCTAATGGAATGATAAAATGAAACAATAGAGGAAATTGGAGTTTCCCTGATTATCTCAATAGTTTCGTCAATAGAGGCCATGCAGACTTTTATCCCTTTTGGTTGGTTAAGACCATGGCCTTTATTTTAATCCCTTTTTCTAGAAAAATCTTTTCAAATTTTGTCTCAAAGCTCGCCAGAAAGTGCTCAGGATGCTCTTTCTTAAGGTCAAAGGTAACCATCTGTTTTTTAAAGCGAGTCTCTGTTTCAAGCTCTTCCAACATCCACTCAAAATAGCCATCATGATCGGTTTTAACTAGAAGTTCCCCGCCATCCTTAATCGCTTTGTGAGCAATGTCTAAAAATGTCTTTTGGAAAAGTCTCTTCTTATTATGTCTCTTCTTAGGCCATGGATCTGGAAAGAAGTAGAATAGCTTTGAAATTTCACCTTCTCCAAATAGATGACCTAGTCTTTCACCTCTAGCTCTAAGGTAGCGGAAATTCTTAAATTCAAGTTTTTCAAGCTTTCTTGCCAAGTTATAGCTTCTTTTAAAGCGGTGATCCATTCCAACAAAGTTGATTCCTGGATTTTGTTGGGTGTAGTCGATCATGAAATGGCCATAGCCTGTTCCAATTTCTACATGAAGCTCATGGTCATTATCAAATACGTCTTTTGACCAATTGCCCCTGTGCCCCTCTCCCTCGTCGTCTCTTAAGACAATTTCGTCAAAAAGCCCAAGTTTGTCATGATAAGGATTGTCATGCTTGTAGGTAAAGTCATCTTTGAAAGCGTAATCTTTCTCATTGGTTGGTTTTTTTTCTTCTTTATCTTCACTCATGGGCGAGTTTATACAGAAAAAGAGCCCCCCCGACAAGCGGCATGCGCATGGCAGGATTGAAATTGTAAAAAAATATTTACTCTTTATTTGTATCGGCTTGAATTATTGAATGATCGGGGGTGGTAAACAAATTTCAACACATTCTATTGGGGGAGTAAATAAAATGATTTGTTTGAGATTTGCGGCAGCTTTAAGTTTAACACTAATATTGGCCTATTCCTGTGACAACGAAAGATCTGAGCAAGCTCGGGTAAACAAGGCAAATACCTACATACCCATGAACGAGTCTGAATCCAAAATAAGCACAGAGTGGGAAAAGTTGAAGTCTTATACATTCACTGAGAAAAAAGAGGCGTTGGAAGAGTATAGGGATTCTCTGGATAGATTAGATGCAAAGATTGATGATCTTGAGGCAAAAATCAATTCAAAGGCCGAAAATATAGAAATGAATACAAGAGAGCTTTGGAAAGAGAGTGCTGAAATCCTAAGGGATAAAAGAGCAAAACTGGCCGAAGTTTACAATAAAATGAGAAGTGCCACCCAAGAGAACTGGAAAGAAGTTCAATCATCTTTTGAGAGTAATTGGAATGAGCTTGAGGAAAGATGGGAAAGTTCGCGCCAGGCCGAGTAGACAGGGCGCGAAGACCTATTAATTAAGAAGATTCTTTTGTCTTTTCCATAACTGTACTCACGTTTTTTAGCTCGCCACCGACACAAAGTTCACCTGTATTATGGGGTAGCTATTCTAAGCACTCCTATGTCATTACCAGTCTCTCTTGATCCTACCTTGTGGTAAAACCCATATCTTTCCCTGTCGATATCTAGAAGGCCGGAACTTGAGTAATGCTTTCTAGTTAGATCCAGGTTATCAAAATTAAATTCTAATCTGGCATAATTATTTAAGTAGTCGTAGCTTATGTTGAAACTTATGTCCTCCAACATGACATGAGCGGACTTACGATTTTGAAGGTAAGAGATATTGTTTCCTAAGTCGAACTCATTATTTATTGTGCTTTCTGTCTTTGGTATCTCGATATGGATGATGTTTGCACTACCACTTCTTGGAAGAGCACGATGTGCTGGCACACCACTTCTAAAGCTTAGTCTTAGTTTGCCTCTCTTTTGCTGAACTAATTGACCCGTTTGTACATTGATTATTTCCCATTTAATGAAGAAGTCCTTTTGTCTAAATTCCACTATATTTTCTTGACCAGCTGAATAGTCTTGGCAAGAAAACCAGCCCCAGTCACCTTCACATATTTTGCCAGCAGGGTAGTTTTCTTTTTTGATAGAGCTCACCATATTATCTGGGATAGAATAGGTTGTTCTTATTGTAAATTCCTGTGCGAGCTCCTCTGGCAGGTTATAATCTCTATAGTCTACAGGAGTGAATTTCTTATAAAGCATCGAAAAATCCACAACTTGTTCCACTGTGATGATTTTCGCACTTGTGGCCGCTGATCCTATCAATAAAATTAATGTCATTAAGCTTTTCATAGTTTCCCCTTTGATTTTTAAGTTTCTGTAGGGAGGGTTTTACATATAAAATCACTGTGTAAAAAACTAAATATACTTGATTTCATGTTTAAAATATTTAAATATGAATTCATGGACTATAGATATCTAGAAGCATTTATTTTAGCTGGAAAAACTCTAAACTTTACAGCTGCTGCGAAGGAATTAAATGTGACACCTGCGGCCTTAAGTCGCCAAATCAGGTTGTTGGAAGAAAGTGTTGGAAAACAACTTTTTATTAGGTCCCCTCAAAAAGTTATAATGACCAAAGTCGGGCAGGAATTATTCAATTTATCCAAGCAATTTAAATCCCAATCTAATGCACTTCTGGGGAAGGCTGGACAAAGTGAGATAAGGATTGGGTGTATCACACCTATTTTAAATGGTGTGCTTGCAAAGTTTATTTCAGATCATTATAGGGGAGTTGGTGAAGTTTCGTTTAATATTGTAACAGGTGCCCCCTCAAAGATATTACAGATGTTGGAAGCTGGGCAGATTGATATAGGTCTTTGTAATAAAAATGTGCAAACAGATCTTCTAACTTCGAGAAAGTGGCTTTCAGAAAAACCAGTCTTAATCAGTAAAAAGAAAGTTAATATTAAGGACTTAGGAAAACTGAACTGGATCTTGGTAGAGCAAAAGGATTATCTTGTTAATTACGCCTACAAAAAGAGGCTAGGGCGCTCTAGTCAGATAACATATGTCGATTCACCATTGGCACAAATCGAATTTGTTAAGCAGGGCCTAGGGGTTGCGATTGTTTCAAACTGGTTGGTAGGAGGAGTCAAAGGCATTAGCATCCAACAGCTAGATGAATTCAAAGAAGAAAGCTTCTACATCATTCAGCCCAATTCACCATTCATTGAGCCGCATTTAAGTGAGTTCTTAAATAAGATAGCTAGTCTTGAAATGTCTAACTATTAGACAAATGTCAGGGTGGTGTGTGGGTACGGGACAAAACAGAAAAATAATCTAAAGTAAGTTTTTGAATTTACTTGGTTTCTGTTCGCAAGTTTCAAGTCTGTATTGGTATGAAAATTGCCTTATATGGGTAGAAAGGATTAATGGAGAGATAGTTGAATTTCAAAGCATTAATTCTGGTTGTTATGACACCACGACGCCAAATCATACTTTAAATATGAGACCTATTAAAAGTTTCTTGGTGTAATGATTAATATTGTATGTGGGTGGGGACTGTCACTAAGTGAAATCGAGTAAGTGGGAATTGAATTAGGGGTATTATGAAGTATTTGTTTGTTTTAGTGTTTGCAACGTTTGCTTATGGTGATGATTGCATAAAGGTTAAGGCCGCATTCGATATTGGCTCAGGCACAACCAAGATGAAAGTTGGGCGCGTAAACACTTGTCTTCAAAAGATAGAAAAAATCCTATTAGAGGCCAATGAGCCTGTGGCCTATAAAGAAAAACTTCAAAATCATCCAAAGAATCTTTTAGGAGAAGATATTCAGCAAGATGGACTCAATGCCCTCTTAAAATTAAAAAAAATGGCACAGGCCTATTCTCCTGTATCATATCAGGCAGTGGCCACTAGTGCTTTCAGAACTGCCGACAATGGTGAGGTCGTCGCCAAAAAATTGGCCATTGATAGCGGCATCGATATTGATGTAATCTCTCAAAAAGAAGAAGCACTTCTTGGCTTTGCTGCTGCTGTTTCAAAAAGCAATAAAGAAGTTAGCCAAGTTCTAGTCTGGGATATTGGAGGAGGATCGATGCAGATGACCTCTTACAATAAGCTTGGAAAATTTGATATTTATGAAGGCAAAATTGCATCGGCGAGTTTTAAAAAGCTCATTATTAAGAATGTTCAAAAACACGACCCAAAAGAGGTAAAGACTCCAAACCCAATTTCAAAGTTAGACTATCAAACATCCAAAAATGCCGCGAAAGCTTATGCTCAAAGCACTGTTCCAAAAACAATAAAAGAGAAAATTCAATCGGGTGCTCAGGTTTTGGGTATTGGTGGAGTTCATTACTACTCTGTTAGGGGACAAACCAAAGTAGAGAGTAAATATGACCACTCAACACTAGAGAGCACGATCTCTTCAAAACTTGCAAAACATGATGCTGATATTGGAGGTGATTACGCTTCAACTGATGTATCAAACCTTATTCTAGTGAAATCCTATATGGAGGCCTTGAATATAAAAGAGGTGGAAGCATTCAGAATAAATCTGGCCGATGGTGTTTTGTTAAGTGGTAAAAGTTTAATCAAATAAAAAAGGCCGCTCTATAATGAGCGGCCATCTTTTTTGGTCTTTAAATTTCTTAGCCAATCAGTCTCAACGCTTGTTGCGGAGAAGAGTTTGCTTGAGACAAGACAGAAGTACTGGCCTGCTTCAAGATGTTGTTCTGTGCGTTTTGAGCAGTTGCTGCCGCATAGTCAACGTCTCTAATTCGACTGTTAGCTGCTGACATGTTCTCAACTGAGGTATCCAAGTTTGCGCTTGTTGCTTGCAGTCTATTTTGCAATGAACCAAGCTCAGATCTTTGTCCAGAAACGTTGTTGATTGCAGCGTCAATTTTCTCCAAAGAGGCCTGTGCGCCTTCTTTAGATGCAACACTTTCTTCTGCGATTCCAAGAGCATCTAATCCTGAACTTATCTTTCCAGCATCATATGCGATTCGATCTTGAAATTCATCGTTTCCAGAGCCAATTTGAAACTCTAGAGCTTCCCCTTGACCGTTAAGCAATGAAACGTCATTAAACTTTGTGGTCTGCGAGATTCTCTCAACCTCGTTTTTTAACTGTTGATATTCCATGTCCGTGTAAGCTCTTTCAGTATCGCCGACTGTATCAGAAGCGGCCTGAATTGCAAGCTCTCTCATACGAGTAAGCATGTTGCCTTGCTCGTTCAATCCACCTTCGGCAACTTGGATCATACTGATACCATCGTTTGCGTTTCGGTTGGCCTGCTGGCTCGATCTAATATTTGCCTTTAGCTTTTCACTAATTGCCAAACCTGCGGCATCGTCTGAAGACTTTGTGATTCTCTCACCACTTGCCAATTTTGCGGAAGTATCCGCTTCAGTTTTAGTTACTTTAGTTAAAGCTTTTTGCGCGTTTAAAGAAGCTACATTTGTTCCAATTCTAAGTCCCATCCTAATCTCCTACATACATAAAAAACCTCCTTATAATCCGCTAAATCCCAGAAGCGGCGAGCTACCTTGCTCACAGTTAATAATTTAATTTTCACTTTCAAATCCCAGTGAAAGTGCTTGTATTCTTTGTCGGCATAAAAGTAGACTCGTTGAGTATTTTTTATGAAAAAAAGGGAAAACTTTTCCTCCTGCCATAATTCTAGTTAGATAACTCATGTACTTGATTTTATTGGTCGGGTTTGACCTATTTGACATGGCCTCTATGTGAAGGCGCCCAAGCAAATTCTAGGTGTGATTTGTTGAACATTTCGCTCGAGCATTAGATAAAAACGCCACGGTTTTATCTATTATAAAAGGGGTAGAGAATGAAATTAAATTTGATTGTTGGACTTTTACTTTTGGGATTGGTGGCTTGTAATGGAAGCTCGGATGACAATGATTCATCTCCTAACAAGACGACTAAAAAAGACACAGCATCTGAGGCTACTGAAGCCTTCGAAAGACAGAACCTTGCTGGAGAAATTGACGGACAAGCTTGGACGTTCATCTCTGGGAGAGTTAGCACTGCTGACGAAGAAGGTAAAAGCTATCTAACTCTATGGGATGCAAATATTGAAAATCCATGTGAGCCTGCTGAAATTGGCATGAGAACTGTAGTTGCTAAAATCGAGCTTGCTCCAGGTCGAATTGAGTTAGGAGAAGAGTCTTCGGTTATGCTTACATCTTTTGAAGGTGAGATTCCTAGCACTAAAAAAGTAAAAAACGGTGTTCTTAAAATTTCTAGAGTGGCCGATGGCCAGGTTTATGGAGCTTTGAGAGCGAAGTACGATGAAACGAATTACCTAATTGGAACTTTTCAAGCGTCAGTTTGCGAGTAAAAAAAAAGGCCGGAGAATCTCCGGCCTTTCCTTATCTATCTAAGAAAAAAATGATTTTATGGCCTTAACCACTTCAGCAATTTCTTCATCGCTTACAAATGGATTCATTGGAAGGCATAGAGTTTGAGCGGCAAACGTGATTGCCTTTTCTTTTTCGCCTTCAAGGTTTTGACAAGGCTTCTCTTCCGGCATTGCCTTTTCATAAAACAAAGCACTACCAATTTTGTTTTTATCTAAATGTTCTTTTAGAGCATACTTTTCTTCTTTGTTCTTTAGTCTTACAGGGAATAGGTGCCAAGAAGATAGGTCCAAGTACTTTTCAGGAACTAGTTCTAGAGGAGTGTCTTTCAAAGCCTCGAAGTATTTCTTTGCAACTACTTTTCTATTTTCATTTTGTGCTGGAAAGCTTTGAAGCTTAAGATCCAAAACAGCAGCTTGCATATGATCGCAACGAGAGTTTCTTCCATAAAGCTTATGGCCTTCAGGACTTCTTCCGTGATTTCTTATGGATTGAATTTTATCTGACATCTCTTGATTCGGAGCAGTTATTGCTCCAGCATCTCCAAAAGCACCCAAGTTTTTAGTTGGGTAGAAGGAATAAGTGACCAAGTTGTTGGATGAGCCGATTGGATTTCCATTGGCGTACTTTCCGCCATGAGATTGAGCACCGTCTTCAACGATGCCAATTCCGCGTGATTGGCAGATCTTTTCAATTTCCTCAATCGGTGCCGGCAATCCATAAATATGAACAGGTATAACAGCTTTTACTTTATGAGTGCTGATTACTCTTTTTAAAGATTCAGGATCCATTAAACCCGTTTTTTCGTCGACATCAACAAAGACAGGAGTTGCACCTCTGTTAACAACACACTCTGCTGTTGCAAAGAAGCTAATCGCTGCAATCGCAACCTTGTCTCCTGGTCCAACATCATAAGCTTGAAGTCCAATTTCAAGAGCGTCTGTACCGTTTGCAGTTAACAAACATCTCTTTGCTCCAATCATCTTCGCAAAATCTTTTTCAAAAGATGTATTGTATTTGCCTTCAACAAAGGCATTGTTTTTTACTATTTCTTCAAAACGCTCCATAACTTCTTTTTGAAGTTGTTCGTTGTGAAGTTCATTGAAGTTGTAAAAGCCTACGGCCATAAAATTCCTCCAGTTAAGTTTAACAAACCTTAACATTTGCAAAGCGGTTGGGCTAGATGTGGGTAAAAAAAAGGCCTCTGTGAAAAAGAGGCCATTTATGGTTATTTTTTTGAATTTATGAGCGTGGATATAATATCTGCCGCTTTTTTCTGAAGCTTTGGATCTTTGCAAAGAAGATCCTCTATTTTTTCCTTATATGCTTGAATCTCGGCCTTGTCCCGTTGATTCTGTGCATCCTTGGATTCTTTAGGGTAGTGGTCTTTAAATTTTTTAGCCGCACCCATTATTAAGCGCTTCTTTCTGCCTTGAAACGAGGTTGTTCAGCAACTTTTTTCAAGTGGTCTTCTATAACATCATACAATTCCAGTTTTGTGCTTCTTGGATCCATTCCCTCAGGCATAGCGCTGTAGATTACTTTCTCGTTTACTTCAGTGAATATGTACCAAGTTTTACCTAGTTTTTGGAAAAGTACTTCTTTAGTGATTTGATTTTGTGGCGTGTTCATGAGTTCCTCCTGGATATCTTTCTTTGAGTGTGGACATCGTGTCCGTTCACAAGACTTATCGGGAGCAATCAAAGGCCCTTGAGAAAAAAAATAAATTGGCACGATTAGGGAAAATATTGCCTGAAGGCTAGTAATCCCCCTGTAAACCTAGGAAATACGTAGTTTGGAAACTTGAGTCTCTGGTAAAACTGTCACCGTCCCACCATTCTGGTCTATCTTTTTTGGAGGAGGCGCTAAAGGTTCGAGGAAGATCCCAGTTCAAGTTGAAACCAACAACTAGGTCCATTGAGTAGAAAAACTTTGGTTTTTGAACATTAAGACCTGCTCGTGGGGCAAACTGGTAGCTTTGAAAAGTTCTCGTGTCAGATTCGTCAGCTGAAAACTGCTTGATTTCAAGAAAGTCCACAAATGCAAACTGAAGGGATGTATTGGCATTTATTCTTAGGTTATCATTTCTCCAAAGGTCATAGCCAATCATGGGGCCGGCAGAAATTTTAAACGTTAATTCTTCAGCTTTTCTTCCATCCAGTTGGTAATCAATCTGTCCTTGAGTGATGTTAATCAGACCTCCAAAAAAGAGTCTTTTCTCCGGGTCAAACTCAACACTTGAAAACCATGCGAATGAGAATTCTTTTAAGAATCCATATCCAGTATCATCAATACTTGATGGGTATTGGTAAGAGGGGTAGTTTGGGATGCCAAGGGCCAATCCAAAGTAGCTTCTATATATCTTTGGACCCTTGAGAGGAAATCCTTCAGGCAAGGGCTCTTCGATTCTATAATCGGTGGGGTCGTGTCGTACAACTTCTTGATCAAGCTCTCTAATATCTTGGTAAAGTAAAAAAACATGATCCTTTAGAATCCAGGCATCCTGTCCATTAGTAGCTAGGGTTTTGTAGAACTTTGAATCAGGGGAAGGGATGTAGGTATCTTCTTCATTTTTAAACAGTGGGTCATGGTGTTTTTTGTCGAGCAAGTTTCTGTTTTTAGAGATTTCATCATTGGTTACATTAACCACTTCTCTATAGCGATCCACCTGGAATTCTGCTGGGTGAATGTAGAGCTCTCTTCCTTTTCTAATGTGCTCGACTATGAAGCTCTCTACATTAGGCTCTGAAAAGAGTGGGGCCTCTAGGACTGTAACTTGTCCTTTATTCTCTCTTAGTTGTAGGCCGTCATGATGTTTATGAAACTTAGCCCCATAGGAGGAAGCGGAAATAAGTAAAACTGCCAAAATAATCATGGCCACCTCGCCAGGTGACCAATAGTCACCGAAATACTGTCATCAAATGAATTATCATTAGAAAGGTCTGTTCTAAATTCGTTTGAGCTTGCCTTTATCCACTGTCTTTTAAAGCTGATACCTAGTGTGGCATTAATGTCGTTTATTGTAATGACGTGTTGTAATGCTCCAAAAATTTCATTTTTAGAGAGGTTGTAACTTAGAGTCTCCTCGCTTCTTTGTTCATTTATTTTTGAAAATGCCGACGTTCTTGCTCCCAAACTTGTTATAAAAGCAAGGCCAAAAAAATCAATTGGAGAAAATTTAACAAGAGCTCCAAGTGACAAGGCATTAGAGTTATAGTTCTCGCTACCTTCTCCAATATTGGCCGATATGGTTTCATAAAGAAGTGTGGCTCCAATAGAGAATGGCAGGCTGAAGTTGTCATAAATTTGGGCCTCATAGCCTAGTAGGCGACCAATATGTGAATCATTAACAAGGTCTTTGGTAAAGCCAGGGTTTGTTGCCCCAAGGTGAAGGTTAAACTCTGTGGTAAAGTTGAGCTCAGTGTCATTCATTTCTTTTGGCCTGTCTGTCTCTGAGATTGGCCTGTAATAGACAGGTGGCTCATACATTTGAGTGACTTGAGAGATATCGGTTAGGTTTTTTAGAAGGGTCTTATATTTGGGAGCTCCGGTGTTGTTTTTTAAGTAAAAGTATCCTGATGAGTCTGGCCTAGTGTATGCAATGGCATAGATGTCTCTCGTGAGCAGCTCTTGATCTCCTGTGAGAAGGTTAATGAGCTTTGCCCCTTTTGATATGTGAACGGTTTGGGTGGGGGACTTTAAAATATCTGAAAGCTGAACAATCACAACTTCTTTTGGAAGGTTCTTTCTGTCTTTTAGTTCGTTTTCAACTATTGAATCTATAATTTTCTTTTCTCTATCAACGAGTTCATCAATGGCCACGTTCTCAAAGTCTTGAGCATAAGAGCATGTGTGAATCATTAGTATTGCAAGGAGCAGCTTCATAAATTGGTCTTCGCCTTTTCCAGGGCCTTCCAGTTGGATTCAAATTTAACGATGTCTCTATTTATTTCATCTTCATGAACCCATTTAAATTGGTCATGCTCCGATGTATCTATTTGTATCGGAAATTGATCTTTTACTTCGATTGCAAAACATTTCTCAAGAACGTCTTCTTTCCATTGATCGAAGAATTCAAAACTTAAATCAAGGTCCGAAGTATTTTGGATGTTTGATTTTATTAAACCAGTTTCTTCTTGGGCCTCTCGTATGGCAGCAGATTCAAAGGATTCCCCTTCATCTAGGGAGCCTGTTATGTTTTGCCAGAAGTTTTTTCTGCGCTGGTTCGTACGCAAGAGCAAAAATGTCTTTTGTTTATTTGCGTTGCGAAAAAATAAAATCGTTTGAATCTTTTTCTTTATCATACTGTTTTTATTATGGGATATCGGCTAGAGCATGAAAAGAGAAAAACTCGGCCAATGATTGCGTCATAGTGCGCAATTTGATATTAAATCTGCTTATGGACGTACAAAGAATCCTTTTTACAATCGCTCAATCCGCACCTGGCTTTTTATTGGCCATAGTGTTTCACGAATGGGCACATGGTTATATGGCCAAAAGATTTGGTGACACCACAGCGGAAAGAGAGGGGAGGCTTACTTTTAACCCCGCCGCTCATGTGGATCCAATGGGAACAATTGTTTTTCCTTTAATTGGAGTTGTTCTTGGATGGGCCGTTATTGGTTGGGCCAGGCCTGTTCCTGTGGATAGCAGAAACTTTAAGGACCATCGCAAGGCGATGTTCTGGGTTAGTTTTGCTGGACCTGGCGCAAACTTGATCTTGGGAACTCTTTCAGCATTTATTTATGCTTTTGTGGCGACTCAAGTTTCTCAAGGCTTTTCGTACTACGCTGTAATTTTGCAAATGCTTAGCTACTCCATATTCATTAATTTCTTATTAGCGTTTTTTAACCTGATTCCATTGCCTCCATTGGATGGCTCGAAGATGGTAGCCTCTTTTTTGAAGGGAAGTGCTCTTAGAAAGTATGAAGAGTTGGCCAGATATACACCAATGATATTTTTAGTGATCATAGGGCTTAGTATGATGGGCGTTTCAACCTTAGGAAGAGTGTTGGGACCTTTGACTCAAATAGGACAAAGCATAACTTATTATTTTTTGCAGCTTTTTAGCTAATTAAATATTAGAGAGAGACACACACGACATGATTGAGAACAACATCCAAGTCAAATTGGACAAATTTGATGGACCGCTGGGTCTACTATTGCACTTGATTCAAAGAGAAGAAGTCGACATCAAAGACTTGGATATCAATCAAATAACTCAGCAATACTTAGACTATCTGAAAAAGCTTCAAGACGTGAACTTTGATGTCGCCGGAGAGTATCTCTACATGGCGGCCTCTCTTCTTTTTATTAAGTCTCAGACTGTCACTCAAGAAGAAGACCAAAAGATCAAAATCGAAGAAGGTGATTTAGAAATCACCACCAAAGCGCAGCTCATTGAAAAACTTGAAGAACTTCAGAAGTTTCAAAAGCTTGGTGAGAAGCTTTGGACTCTTCCTAGAAGAGATGAAGACATATTCGTAAAGCCTAAAATTGATAGAAAAGCGATCCAAAATTCCATTCTTACTCCGATGTCACTGGATTCCTTAACGGAAGTTATGGTGGATTTTCTCAGAAGAGAGAAGAGAAAATATACGGTTGTAAAAAGGGATAGGCTCTCTATTAAAGAAAAACTTACCGAGCTTAAAAATAGATTGGAAGTTGGGGCCAAAACCACTTTGACCCAACTATTAAATACTCAGGAAAACCGTGATGAGATCGTCATCACTTTTATATCCTTGTTGGAGCTTGCAAGACTTAACAAGCTTGATGTTTTTCAAAATGAGCATTACGGGGACATTTATGTTGAGGTTATAAATAGCCTTGACTCATTCGATGTAGAAACAGCCGATGGGTTTGACCCAGAGGATGAGAAAGAAGAAATAACAGACGAAGATATTGTTGGAAGCGCGCCTGAGACGGCGCCTCAGTAGGTGGGATTGGTATGAACGTAATTGATTATTCTTGGGACTTTACTAAAGAGGAATTTAGCCTCGATTTGGACTTCTTTAATGAGAAGGAGCAAGAGGACAAGTTGTGGCAAGCTAGAACAGGTCTTAATCATGAGACTTTGTGTGGAGCAATTGAAACGATCATTTTTATGAGTGATAAGCCGGTTACGCTTCAAAAGATAAAAACTCAAATTGATACAGATTTGCCTCTAAGAGTCGTTCACGAATCAATTGCAAGACTTCAAGAAGAATACGAGTCCAAACATCATGGGATTCGTCTTATGGAGGTTGCACAAGGGTACCAATTTAGAACTAAAGCAACCTATTCTAATATCGTTAAGAACATGTTTAAAGTTTCTTCAATGCAGTTGAGTCCAACTGCTTTGGAAGTTTTAGCAATCATCGCTTACAAGCAACCAATCTCTAAAACAGCAATTGAATCCATCAGAGGTGTAGATAGCTCCCACATTGTTCGACAGCTTATGGATAAAAGGCTCGTTAGAATTACTGGACGCTCTGAAGAAATGGGAAGGCCATCATTATATGGCACTTCAAATGAATTTCTGGAAGTTTTTAATCTTAATGAGATCACAGAACTTCCAAGTGAGTCTGAGTTAAACGAACTTGCATCGGCCTCTGATGTTGCATCAATTAATGAGATTAAGAGCATTGTTCAAACTGGAGAAAAGGCTAAGTTTGACTTTGATGAGCTTGAAGAGTTGGATGAGCTTAGCAACTCTATTAAAGAAATCGCTTCAGATACTATTTTCACTAAGTCACTTGTTGATATGGACAAGAAAAGATCTACAGAAGAAGGGGTTGAGAAAAAATCGGCCTTTGATCTTCTTGAAGAATATGTGAGCAAAGCACAGGTGGTTGAGCAAAATAAAGCATCAATTGTCTCTGAACTAATCACCAATATCATTGAGCCAAAAACAGTTAACCCAACCACTTCTGATGAGCTTTTCAATGTACCTAAACTGGACGATGAGGAGTTTGACTTTAGTGAGTTGCCTAAATCTGAGTTGGTGTTGGAAGAGGACTTTGATGACTCAGATATTGTTGATCTAGAGACTAGCCTTGAAGAAACCAATCTTCAGGCAGAAGAGGCCATGAGTGAGCTGTCGACTATTGACGAGGATTACTCGGAAGAAGTGGTTGAGCTTAATTCTCCAATCTCGTTTGACGAACCTGAAGGTGGTCAAGAGCTTAACTTTGAAGCACAAGAGCTATCTGATGCACTTGATGCGGCATTTGATGACCTAATGGGGTCTTCTGAAGAAGCTGATGTTGAGGCCGAAGCCGAAGAAGATTCTGTGGAAAAAATAGATCTATCAGGCATTAATCCTGAAGATTTAGACTTAGATATCGATTTCCTAACAGAAAAAGAATAACTTAGGCCTGCTTCGGCAGGCATTAAATTCAAACACTGTTGACTTCAATAGCAGTGTGTAGCATAAACACTTCCTATAATACTAACAGCCGTGAGGCAGATAAAGGATGAAGCCATGAAATCACAATCTATTCGATTGCAAAAATACATTGCAGACTGCGGTGTAACCTCTAGAAGAAAAGCCGAAGATTTAATTGTACAGGGGCGAGTTAAAGTTAACGACAAGGTCGTAAAAGAACTAGGCACCAAAGTTTCGCTGGAAGGCGATGTTGTGATGGTTGATGGAGAGATGATCGACCTTCTAAGTGTTGACCATATTTATATCGCTCTTAATAAACCTAGAAGTTACATGACAACTCTATCAGATCCAGAAGGAAGAAAAACTGTGATGGATCTTATTCCAATTAAGCAGAGAGTCTTTCCTGTGGGAAGATTGGATTATCTGTCTGAAGGACTCCTTCTGATGACTAATGATGGGGACATGGCCAACATGATTATGCACCCAAAGTTTGAAGTAACAAAGGTTTATGAAGTTAAGGTATTTGGCAGAGTAAATGAAATGCTTCTCAATAAACTGAAGGCGGGGATTGTCTCCCACGATGGGATTCTAAAGCCAAAATCAGTCCGTGTTTTGGAGCAACTTCCTCAAAAAACATGGCTGGAGTTCAGACTAAATGAAGGTAAAAATCGAGAAATTAGAAGGATTTGTGAGGCCGCTGGTGTGACAATCGATAAGCTAAGAAGAGTGGCGATTGGAAACCTATCGATCGATGGCCTGCAGCCTGGAAGATGGGAATACATCACTAAAGCAGAGCTTCTTAAAAAAATCGGAATCAACAAAGATGGAAGTAAGCGTGCCAACGCCGAGGTTTATGTCTCTCAAAAGCGATCTGTTGATGTTAAGAAAAGTTCTAAAAAGCAAAAAAACGCGACTATCGCCGACTCGAAGGACTTTACCAAGTTTAGAAAAGAAATTTACTTTGAAACTTTGGATAATATAAAAAAGACAAAAGCTATAAGTGCTCAGAAAAAAACACAGAAATAAAAAGAAAAAGCTCGCTTAGGCGAGCTTTTTTATTTGTGAAGTCTGTAAGTCTAATTAGTTATCGTAACGGACAATATCTTGTGTTTGAATTTCATCGCTTAAGTTATCTAAACAAAATTCTAAGGCCTGAGTGGAGTAGGGAATTTCCTCATTCTCTCTCCATATTGATGTGAAATTGGCCTGCTTAATTGCTCCCGCAACTAACTTCATAAGTTCAGAGCTGGAATCGAAGTATTCTGACTCTTCATCAGTTGTCATGACATGTGCCATAAGGTTGGTGACAGTTTTGAGTACACGTTGTTGAGGTGCGCTCAGCTCCGTTGCATCTACTGTAATATTAAGAGGTTGAGTTGTTTTTTTACTTTTCATTGCGTGCTCCAAACTTTCACAATTCATGTTCTAAGAGTCTTATCGAACAAAGGCTTCGTAAATTTAGGCATTTATGATTGAGCGATTAACTTTTTTTTTGTTTAGAGCAAATAATTAAAGCTAGACAAAGAAATTATAATAGCTTATAACCTTAAACGTTTTAAGAATTAGCGCGGGATGGAGCAGTCTGGTAGCTCGTCGGGCTCATAACCCGAAGGTCGTAGGTTCGAATCCTGCTCCCGCAACCAAATTTATCATTAAACCGATATATCTAGGATTCTTTACACTTCGTGGTGGACTGCACCGCACTCAACCCTTTAACGACTGGCATAGAGCAATCTCAAACGATAA